>CAIXED010000042.1 GCA_903918375.1 uncultured Pseudomonadota bacterium
AACTTCCATGTAAGAAATTCATCGCGGCTTTCACATATTCCTCGCCACTCCCTTGTCAACTCCCCCGAAGTAGCCGCAGCAAGCACGGATTGCCGGAAGCGTTTTAGCAAAGTGGGGATTTTTTCCAGACGAGCCTGAGCCACATCAACTTTGGCGAGTACGCTGTCGAGTTTGTTGGCGATGCGGATTTGTTCGTTTATGGGAGCCAATACAAATGGTGCTTGCTGCCCCTGTTTTGTTCCAAGTCTGGGCATATTGAGTCCATGCGAAACCTCGGATACATAATCAATGAATTCTTTTCGTTTCAATCCATAAAAAAGGAAACGATTATCAAGATATTTGCCAGATTTAATTGGAATAATTTCGGTTGAGCAATAGCCAGATTCATTTGCAATAATGACTTTATCCAAATAGGGCCGAAGTTTGCCGTAAAGGACATCGTTTTTTTCGAATTTATTCTTGGTGCTTTTTGATTGTCGTTCGGAAAACAAAACTTGCTGTGTCAATTTAGACGTCGTTTTCTCAATATCCTCTAATTCTAAAATCCACGCATCTCCGGCAATTTCCGCTGGCTCGGCTTTTGATATATTTCCATAGTCAATAACATCGCCTAATTGCACATTTATCCAACTATTTGGTAAATCACTCACTAATCAAATCTCCAAAGCCTTTCTCGTTCCCACGCGCTGCGTGGGAACGAGATCGTTGAGGGCGTTAACGTCGTTGTGTTGTTGGATGTAATGGTGGGCGTTGTTGAAAATCGCTTGGGTAATCAAGGAGCCGTGAGAACCTAAATCGACCAGCATTTTTTTGTAAGCTTCCAGACGGGTGGCGGCATTCATGGCTTCCAGATCAGTCCAGCGGCAGCCAGCGGGGATTAGCTGATCTTGTCCGGTTTCTTCCACCATTTTCAGGAACACCAAAAAGGTCAGTTCGTTGATGTATTCGTGGTAGGTAACACCGTCATCCCGCAATAAATTACAAAGATTCCAGCGTTTAGCGACAAGGTCTTGGGTACTCATGAGTTTTGGGGGTTGGGTTGAAATGGGTAGATACTGTAATTTAAGCCGTAATTCCCGTAAAAACGGGAATTACCACGTCTTAAGGAATCGCAACATCCGTTATTACTGGTTTGGTTTAATCAAGCTTAAGCCAACATTTCTAACAAAATCGGATGCCAAAATGACTCATCAATAGTCCCCATTTTGCCAAGCAGTCGGCGCTTATCGACTGCACGTATCTGATCAAGCAATATCCAAGCACTACGATTATCAAAAATCACTTCGGGACGACAGCTTAGCATTTGGCCTTTAATGGTCAGTGGCGCAATGATCACGCGCGGTAAGTGTTGGTTTAAATCATCCGGCGACACAATCAAAGCAGGCCGCGTTTTCTTGATTTCGGGGCCAACCGTAGAATCAAGGTTAACCCAATACACTTCACCACGCTTCACCATTGCCATTCCTCACTGGCATCATCAATCGGCAAACAAGCAAAAGCATCGACATTATCCTCTGGCTTATAACTGTCAAACCAAGCTTTACGCGGTGCATTTAAAGCTTCGATCACCAAAGTTTTTCCTTCAACGCGCAAATCCACTTCATCGCCTAATTCGCAAGCCTCAAGCAAGGCAGCAGGAATAATAATGCCGCGAGAATTACCAATTTTTCTTAACTGACTCAACATAAAACCACTCACTCAAGGTAATAACAATGTTATCACGCGATAGCTTGATTTAACGACTACTTCCAGTAAACCCCAAACGAATCGAAGTCGAAATCATCGCTCTTGCCAATTTCGCCGCATTAGCTGGAATCAGCAAATAATCCGCCAAATTCTCATCACCCACCCGCTCCAAAGCGTCAATTACCTCATCGGCTTGCAATAAAGCTTTATTAAGTGGCAAAACCGCACCGGATTGAAGGCAAAAATCACCCAAATCAATCAAATAACCCGCCATTACCTGCCCTGTTCCAGCCGATTGTGCTAAATGCTGGTCAATTAAGCTAAAGCGATTTTTGATGAACACATCGACCACAGTTAGCGTGTCGAGATGATTGGTTTCTGCCACCTGAAACACCGAATATCGAGCCAATCGCATTCGCGACAACAAAGCTTGCTCAAACCCAGTCAACTGGTTTTTATGCAACCGCAAATATTTTTCGGCCATATTGAAGCCGTTGGGTTGCAAGCCATACAGCCAATAATCCATCAACAACTCGACTTCAACATCGTTGTTCGCATTGACGGCTTTTTTGTGCCACAAGCCTAAATGTTTAGCGCAAGTTTTGATTTCATCGGCATTGGAATTTTTGTAAATCCGAGTATGGAGATCGAAAAGGGTTCGGCGGATGGTGGGGTAATCGGTGATGCTGAAGGTTATATTGGTCATAAGTATGAATGTTACCTAACGCTATCAAAGCGTCATCTGTACTCGATTTTTAAAAGGTTTCGCGTTGCGAAGCTGTTTGAATGTCGGTTCTCGCACCGACAAGCGAGTTACTTTTCTTTGTTTGGGCAAAGAAAAGTAACCAAAAGAAAGCCCACCCGACCGCCGCTTGCATCCTGCGCTCCGAAGCGTTTGCTGGGGGTTGGCAAAAGGGACTTCCTTGTCCCTTTGCCAACTCGCCGCATCCATGCGGCGACCCTAACGGGCTATTCCCAGCAAACGCTTCGGTGCTCGGCGCGGCAGACGGGAGAATAGCCAGCATCTAAATAACGTCACTGCCTAGACGTTATTTAACTGATCCCCAACCAACCCCAAAAACACCGCCGGCGCATCAACATGCAACCAATGCCCAGTTCCCGCCAGCTCAACAATTTCGGCTTTCGGAAACCATTGATAAATCTCATCGCGACGAATATAGCTAGATGCTTCACCGGACAGAAATAACACCGAATCAGGATAAGGATTTAAGCCGCTGCCATCAGGAAAACCAACAATGTAATGGGCGTTGTTGTGGAAATAATCCAGATTAACCCGCCAGCGATAAACCCCGTTTTCCAGCACTAGGTTTTGTAGCAAAAACTGCCGATAGCCTAAATCGACAATCGCGATTGCCAACCATTCTTCGGCTTGTTTGCGGTTGCCTAATTCCGCTAATGGCAAGTCCCGCAGGGCTTGGATGGTGTTGTCAAAACTGTGGCTGTAGCTAACGGGGGAAATGTCGGCAATGAGTAATTTATTGACGCGTTCAGGATGATTTAAAGCCAGCCACATGGCTATTTTGCCGCCCATGCTGTGGCCTAAAAAATCGGCTTGTTCTAAATCATGTTGCTGCATAAAGGCAATCACATCAGCGGCCATGCTCGGATAATCCATCACTGCGGCATGAGGCGACGCGCCGTGATTACGCATATCCAATACATAAACTTGCCGCTGTTCAGCAAGCTGTTTCGCGATGCCGCGCCAGTTACGCGCCGAGGCAAAAAAGCCGTGCAAAATCAGTAATGGCGTGGTGGTTTGTGGTGCGCCAAATTGTTCAAAAGCGAGTTCGACTGTTTGCATTATCAGGCTCCGATTAAGCAAACACCGACAATGCGCCTAAAATTCCACCAAACACACCGCCCCAAACCACCAGCCAGCCTAAGTGCTGTTTGATAATTGCTTGCACCATTTCTTTAACCATTTGCGGGGTTAATTCGCTAAGGCGTTTATCAATCACCATTTCGACTTTGCTAACTAATTGTTCGCCGATTTTGTGGGCGTTGAGGCCGTTTTGTAAGGCATTGGTAAAACGCTCGGAGCTGACCATTTCTTGTAAAGTGCCCTGCATTTTGTCGATAAACGGTTGTTTTAATGGCTGTAAAGCTTCTTCGCCGCCCATCATCATTAACATAGCGCCGAATGAGGACGTCATAATTGACGACACCAAGGCTTCATAGACTTTGTCGTAATCAACCGCATCCAATAAAGGCTCTAAATTCAATACTTTGCTACCTTGCTGTTCTTCGGTTTCGATGAATTGTTCGATATTTTCGACGGTAAAAAACTGCTGCATCATCAGTGATTTAATTGACGCTTTAAATTCTTCAAATCGGGCTGGAATAATCCCTGAGCCATATAAAAACGGCACTTTTTCAAACAACATATAAATCGCTAACCAGTTGGTAATTGCCCCAGAAAAAGCAAAAAAGCCAATCGCTTTTAAAGTTTCGGGGTAATACGGACTGACGTAACCAGCGACAATAATTAAAACGGAAATAAAATTGGTTAAAAAGCTTTGGTTTAGTAGTTTTTTCATTTAAGCACTTGAATAAAATTAAATCGGTCATTTTGCAATTAAAATCTTGATTGTTTGGCAATCAAGTTAAGGCTTTCCCGTTCGTCCTGAGCTTGTCGAAGGATGAACGGGAAAGCCGAGGTCATCCGCTAACCCTCGCCGCTCATGCTTCGACAAGCTCAGCACGAACGGCTTAAGTGGCAAGCAAGATTCAGAGTTCCCATCCTGTTTACTTTTATTTAACTACTTATATCAATAACAAGTTAGAAACAATTAATTGGTTTGATCATCATCACGACAAATCAGGGTTAATTTTGCCATCAATCAGCATAATTCGCCGATCTGCTGAACTAGCAAACACTGGATCATGAGTCACCGCCACCACCGCCTTACCGGTTTGATGGGCTAAATCGCGGAGAATTTGCTGAACCAAGGCACCAGAAGCCGTGTCGAGATTACCAGTCGGTTCGTCGGCTAAAATCACTAAAGGGTCGTTAGCTAAAGCGCGGGCAATCGCCACTCGTTGCCGTTGACCACCGGAGAGTTGATGCGGATATTTATGACTTTGATCAGCAACGCCCAAGCTATCTAATAAAGCCATTCCACGTTGATTAAGCTTGGTTTCGCTTAATCGTCCCAAGCGGCGCATCGGCAGCGTGACATTGGCTAACACGGTAAATTCGGCCAGCAAAAAATGAAACTGAAACACAAAACCGAGTTTTTCCAAACGACGATTGGCTAATTGATCTTCATTAAGCCGCGAGACATTTTCGTTATCCAACCACAACTGACCACTGCTTGCCACATCAAGCAAACCTAATAAATACAGCAACGATGATTTGCCGGAACCGGACGGCCCCATGATACAAACAAACTCGCCAGCCTGAATCTCTAGGCTAATATCGTCAACCAGTGTCACAGGTATTTCACCGACCAAGCGGCGAACTAAGTTTTCGGCTTTTAAAATACTCACCTAAGCCCCTCGCAAAATTTCCACCGGATGGACTTTACCCGCTCGTCTTGCTGGCAAATAAGCCGCTAAGATACAAGATGACAGCGCGAATAAAACCGCCAGCTCAAATTGCTCTATCCCCCACCAAATCGGCAAAAAGGCTTTTTCGGTAACCCCCGGTGGTTTGACTTCGATAGTAGACAAGATGTGCATTAAACCCGCGCCCAGCAATAGCCCAAACACACTGCCGATAGCACCGATAATGCTGCCTTCAAACAAGAAAATCAGCCGTATATCATTGGCGTGAAAGCCCATTGATTTAAGGATGGCAATATCGCGGGTTTTTTCGATCACTATCGTTGATAAGGTGTTGTAAATCCCGAATGAAGCGACAATTAAAATCGCCAACACCACGCTAAACATGATGATGTTACGAACGGTTAGCAAACTTAAAATATCTTCCGAAGCTTCTGTCCAAGAAGTGGCTTTATAGGCAATGGCGGTTTCGATGCGATGCGCTATATCTCGCGCTTGATAAGGATCATCCAGCTGAATGATGAAACGGTTAATCCGATTCGGTCTATCGAACATCACTTGTGCGCGTTTTAAATTCGCAAAGCTTTGGCTTTCATCATAAATCGCATTGCCGGTGCGAAAAATGCCAACCACTTTCATCACTCGCGAACCGCCATCTTGAGTAGCGACACTGAGATTGCGCCCCAAACCAATTTGGAATTTATCTGACAAGCCGCGACCAATAATGATGCCATTGGGATTCGCAGTCAGGGCATCCAAACTACCTTGCTGCATTTTTTCTTGAATGGTGGAAACGGTTTTCATCTTACTAGGAATAATTCCCGATAAACTGCCCGCTTGATCTCGCCCCGCAAAGCTCAGCACCACCGGCCCAATCAAAACCGGTGCAATTCGTAAGCCGGGCAAGGTTTCAATTAAAGCCAGTTTTTCGCGATAGCTACGAATCCCGCGCACTTCGGTTTTAGGGGTTAAATGCTGAATATGCACCGCACCGTCCGGCCAACGTAATTGCGCGGGTTGGATTTGTGGATGGCGATATTCGTCATAAACCGTGATGTGCGGACTGTTATCAACCAAGCGTTTGATGAAATCTTGCTCCGAGCCGCGCATTAAAGCCGACACCGCCAAGAAAAACGCCACGCCCAATACCACGCCCGACAAAGACACCAAGGTTTGCCGCTTGCGACTGGTTAAATGGGTTAAGGCAATTTGCAGTTGAATCGGCATTAGGGTTGGCTACTCTGGATTCGAACCGCTTGGCCTTCGCGGAAATCGGCGGATAAGGTAGTGACAATCTGACTGTCTGCCGCTAAACCGCTGACAATTTCGGTACGCTCGGCGCTAGTGATACCAGTCACTACCGCTTGTTTGTGAAGCTGATTGTCGCTAATAACCCAAACTGCGTTGTTATCAATAGCGAATGTTGGCACTAACAAGACGTTGTCGCGTGTTTCGACAATCAAATTAGCATCAACAGTCATACCAATTTGCAATTGACCAGGATCAGTCAAACTAATCCGCACCCGATAACTACGCGCCACCGGATCGCCTTTTGGAGTAATTTCGCTAACCAAGCCATCAAACACTTGTTTAGGCAAAGCATCACTACGTAACACCACCGCTTGCCCAACGCGGACTTGGGCAATATCTTCTTCATCGACTTGGGCGGTGATTCTCAAAGGCGCACAGCAAGACAGATAAAAAATCGGCTGACCGGCGGGAATAAATTGGCCGATTTCACCATCGCGTTTGATGATCAAGCCCTCGGCAGGCGCGGTTAAGGTCATAAAATCGCGTAAGGCATTAGCGCGATTAACGCTGGCAACCGCGGCATCTAAATCGGCTTTGGCGCGATCAATATCCAGTTTGGCAACCAGATTACGCTGGCCTAAAGTTTGTAGCCGTTCAAAATATTGGCGAGCAAAATTAGCGCGAACAGCCAGTTCAGTCACTGTGCTGGTTAAATCACTGTCATTTAATCTTGCCAGCAATTGACCTTTACGGACGGTTTGGCCTTCATCAACCACCAGCTCTAGCAAATGTCCGGCTTGGCGTGAAGCAATCGGTAAAGTGACAGAAGGTTCGACAGTGCCGGTTGCGTAAATCGCTTCGACAGCTGGGCCACGACTGGCGGTGACTACAGTGACGGTTTTTGGCCATTGCCACCATAAAAACAACCCTATCGCAGTTGCTAACAGACCGACTAACAACAACTGCCAAATCCGAATTGTGCGCATTATTAAAATTCCATTGAGTTTCGAGTCATTGTTATCAAAGCTAAACCTTGAATTAGCTAGGATTATAATGACTCAGTAGACGCTCAACACATTTGATAGCTATTAGTGATTACTAATCAGTAAATCCGACGCTGGAATTGCTCGCTAGTATGACTGCCAATTGCCAAACCAGAATCGCTGATTGATTGGTGCTCTTTGTCTATCAGCCAATTCTTTTTCTTGTAATAGTTCTGGTAACAATGACGCTTCGGCTTGATAACCCAAGGCAATGACTGACATAGGCGTGACATTGATGGGCAAAGCAAATGCCGAGCGGGTTGTCGCAATATCAAAACCACCTATTTGATGTGTTACCAATCCCAAGGCTGTTGCTTGTAAACATAAGTTCAGACAAGAAGCCCCGGTATCATAAGCTGCCCAACGGTTAAGTTTGTCAGTGTTATTGAAATAATCCATCGCCACAGCCAATATCAAAATCGGTGCATTAACTGCCCATTGTTGATTTTTTTCACCTAGACAATTCAGTAGCGTTTGCCATGCCTCTGGCTGTTGCGCTTTAACGCATACCAAATAACGCCAAGGCTGTTCATTCATACAAGAAGGTGCCCAATGTGCCGCTTCTAACACTGACATTAACAAGGAATCAGCGATGGTTTTATTGGCATCAAATGCTCTTGGACTCCAACGATTTTCGATGATCGGATGGATAGGTACAGAGGTCTTGGCTGGTTTACTATTCATGATTTACCTTAGTCAGGCTATAGATTTGGTTAGGATTTTGATAAACAGCAAAATAATTCAATAATGGCGATTATTTTAAAACTGTAGGTATAAAAACTATGACAGTGGATACGTTGAAAGATAATCCATCGGCATCAATCATTTCTGTCGATCTGGATGACAGGGCTTTTCTATTTCCAGAAACTCGAAACATTGCCCAACTTAGGTTTTCTGCTCACAATCATGGCGTGATTATGCTGGAGTTTGTGTTTGCTCATAATGTGAGTCGCTTGCCGCCCGTGTCAATGGTATTGCAATTTGCTGATGCAAAATTATTGTGTACACGTTTGGTTGATGCGGTTTACCGTGCACAAACACAAAACATCATCACCGAATCAGCGCGTATTTCGATTGCTATGGCAACCAATGGCTATATTTTGACTATGGAAGAAAACGCGATTCAACGGCAGTTTTATATGAGTACCGTGAGTATTTGGCGGGTTTGCAATGCTTTGTGCCGATTAGTTGATATGCAATCGCCAATCTTATCGAATTGAGTTAGCAATTAATTCCTCAACATCAAACTCACAACCGCCACAACCAGAACAGGCGCCAGTGTTACGAGAAATACTGTCTAAATCTTTAATGCCTTGATTAATCAGAGCAACAATTTGTTCGCTAGTAGTGCCGCTACAGCGGCAAATGGGTTCGTCTTGATTTGTGTCCATATTTAAGCTGGGTTTTAAAGACAAAAACCGGCCAAATTCAATCAATTTGGCCGAATTATAAAGCTGCTTTTAGTGGTGGCAGCCTGTGCCGTGGATATGGCCATGCTCGATTTCGTCAGCAGTTGCAGGTCTAACATCAACCACTTCAACGTCGAAATTCAAATGTTCACCCGCTAATGGATGGTTGCCGTCGATAGTGACATCATCGCCATCAATGGCAGTAATAGTGATAACACCTGAGCCGTAGCTAACATCAGCATGAAATTGCATACCAATTTCAACATCCATGCCTTCAAACATTTTTTTAGAAACCACTTGCACCATGTTTTCGTCAATCAAACCATAAGCGTGTTCTGGTTCGATAGAAACATTGAGTTTGTCGCCGGCTTTTTTGCCTAACAAGGCAGCTTCTAAGCCAGGAATAATGTTGCCAGCGCCGTGTAAATACAACAATGGCTCAGAACCAATCGAACTGTCCAGCTGCTCGCCGCTGTTGTTGGTTAAGGTATAATGAAATGAAACAGCTGTGTTGTCGGTGATTTGCATAAACGCCTTATCAGTTAAATTTAGAAACCCTATTATACCCGCCGAGAAAAAACATGTCGCGCTGGAGACCGCCGCGTCCTAAATCATCACCTTATGTTACCGCTCAAGGCTATCAAGTTTTGGAAGCCGAGTTAAAACAGCTTTGGGAACGTCGCAAGCATGTGACTGCGGCTTTGTCTGCTGCAGCTGCTGAAGGTGATCGCTCTGAAAACGCTGAATACATTTACCGCAAAAAAGAACTGCGTGAAATTGATAGGCGGATTCACTATTTGCAAAAACGTCTACCCAGTTTGACCATAGTTTCTGAAAAACCCAGCAATCAAAATCAAGTATTTTTTGGCGCTTGGGTAACGTTGGAAACGATGGATGGCGAGGAAGTGACTTATCGTATCGTCGGTGCCGATGAAATTGATACTAGCGGTGGTTTGATTAGTTTGGATTCGCCGTTGGCGCGGGCTTTGTTAAAGAAGAATCTCGATGACGAAGTGGTATTTCGCCAAGCAGAACGTGAATTGCGTTATTACATTGTTGATATAAGATATTGAAAAATAAGCATGATTAGCATTATTCAACGAGTTAGCCAAGCCAAAGTCACTGTTGATGGCATCGATATTGGCGTCATCAATCAAGGCATCATGGCCTTGTTAGCAGTCGAGCGAAATGACACTGAACAACAAGCGGATCGATTGTTAGAGCGGATATTGAACTACCGTATCTTTGCTGACGACAACGACAAAATGAATTTGAGTTTGCGCGATATTAATGGCGGTTTACTGATTGTCCCGCAATTTACTTTGGCCGCCGATACTGAAAAAGGTAATCGCCCCAGTTTTGGCCCTTCAGCGCCACCGGAACAAGGATTGGTGCTGTTTAATTACGTTCAACAACAAGCGCTTAAAATCTATCCCAGCTGTCAATTTGGTCAATTTGGTGCCGATATGCAGGTGGCATTGATTAATGATGGGCCAATAACATTTACTCTACGCTGTCAGAATAAAGCTTAGTTCACCCTCATTTGGTGCAGGCTTCTTGCTAATAACAATATTCATGGAATCATCAAAACCATTGATAATCAATCAATTACAAAAACGCAAAAATTAAACTATGTTATTTAACACAGTTTAATTTGCGGGAATAAGATAAGCTTATACAATGAAGTCATTATCAATCTGGCTGAGAGGTGCCCTATGAAAATTCAACACTTATTACTTGCTTTAACATTGCCTGCGGTTTTGGCATTAACCGGTTGTGAGACAGCTCCAAAAACAGAAGCAGTCGCTGAACCAGCGGTTGTTGCCCCTGCTGCAGTAGCACCAGTTGCTGAAGTAGCGCCTGTAGCCACTCCAGTCGCGCCAGTTAGCCACGAACATTGTGCTAAACACAAAGCAGAAGCCGCTGCCCACGACTGCAAAAAACATTGCGCTAAACACAAAGGCAAAAAAGACAAAGCTTGCATCGAACATTGCAAAGCCCCTGCTGCTGATCACGATTGCACCAAACATTGTGCAGAACACCCAGGCGCTAAAGACCAAGCCTGTGCTCAACATTGCTCACAACATGCTGATGCGAAAGCCCATGAATGCGGTACTGAGCATTGCGCTCACCACGAAGCCGCTGCCGCTAAAAGCTGCGACAAATCACATTGTGCTCATCACAAAGGTGCAGCTGCTCACGAATGTGGCGCGGCTCATTGTGAAAAACACGGTGGCTCAATGTCAGATTGCTGTGGTTCAGAACACAAATGTGACAAATAAGCTTGTTTAGCTTAGCTTAAAATGATGCTTGATAGCCTTTTAAAGGCTATCAAGCTCAGCATCACCAAGGCAATAAACTGCCGTCATACTTTACAAAACTGCCCGACTGCTCAAATTGAAAACCTTCAATTTGCTGACGCATTCCGGTCACACTTTCTTCGACATCAAGCAAACCGTTTTTACCACCCATATCCGTTCTAACCCAACCTGGATGCAAAATTAACACGCCCAGTTGACGCGGTTTAACATCTATCGACAAGCTCTTCATCACCGCATTTAAACCGGCTTTACTGCTGCGATAAAGCAAACTGCCGCCGCTGCCATTATCGCTAATGCTGCCCATCAAACTACTAATTACCACCACTAACTTATCAGTGCCCTTTTCTAACTGGCTCAAAAAAGCTTCAGTGACTTTAACTGGCGCCATCGTGTTGACGGTTAAGGTTTGTTGCCAAGTTTGATAATCCAAATTGCCAAAACCTTTGCCAGCTGCATCACCATAAACCCCAGCATTATTGATTAACAGATCAATTGCTTGTCCTGCCAAGCGACTGGATAAAGCATCAATCTGAGCGAAATCAGCAACATCCAAGGCTTCAACTTGAATTTGTGGATATTGCTTGGCTAAATCTTTTAATTCAGTGGCCGAATCGGGTTGGCGACAAGCGGCAATCACCTGCCAATTCGCTGCCGCATATTGACGAACAAACTCTAAACCTAAGCCACGATTTGCGCCGGTAATCAAAACAGTTTTCAAAATAAAATCCCCATGAAATATAAATTAAATCATTATCTTATAAGACTTACTTAAAGTAACTTGCAGAACATTGTTAATGTTAAATAAAGCAGTTTATTAAGAGTTTCCCGTGAAACAAAATCAGCCGCCACCGCCCTTTTTGACCATCATTCCCCGCGATGGGTTATAGCCGACAATCGCTGCACTCATGAAAATCAAGAATGCCACTGCGGTAAACAGCAAAGCTTGTAAATTCAGTTGTTCATATAGTGCAAAACGAATTAACTCGACTGCTTGCGAAAACGGGTTGTACTGCGCCAATGTGAATAACCATTCACTGGATTCTTTAATTTTCCATAACGGATACAAGGCAGTCGACATGAAGAATAACGGGAAAATCACAAAATTCATTACCCCAGCAAAATTCTCTAACTGCTTGATAAATGAGGATAAAAGCAAACCTAAAGCACCCAGCATCATGCCGGATAGCAACAAAGCTGGCAAAATCCAGACATAGCCCATCAACGGTGCTTGAATGTCATACAACCAAGCAATTCCCAAAAATGCATAGGCTTGTAAAACCGATACTGCAGTGCCAGCAATTAATTTACTGCACAGCAAAAACCAACGCGGTAAAGGACAGACCATTAACATCCGCATACTGCCCATTTCACGGTCATAAACCATCGATAACGAGCTTTGCATACCGTTAAACAGTTGAATCATGCCAATCAACCCAGGGGTGATGTAAACCTCGTACAAGATATAGGTTTCATACGGCGGGCTTATCGCAATCCCTAATGCGGCTCGAAAACCGGCTGCAAACACAAATAACCAAACCAAAGGTCTTACCAACGCCGAAATAAAGCGTTCGCGCTGATGTAAAAACCGTAACAATTCACGTCCAACGATGCCAGTCATTGCCAGCCAATAATGCAGTAATTTCATGCCACTTGACCTTGAGTTAGCTGTTTAAAGAGATGTCCAATATCTTTAGAATCATTAGCTTGCAGTACATTGTTAATGTAACCTTTGGCTTTGATTTGACCTTTATGCAAAACCACCAAACTATCGTCATCTGCAATCTCATCAATCAAGTGCGTTGCCCATAAAACCGCTAAATTTTGCTCTTTTACCAAGCGATGCACATGCTCTACTATCGCTTGTCGACTGGGCATATCCAACCCCACTGTTGGCTCATCTAATAATAAAATCATTGGCTTATGCAACAAAGCTCTAGCAATTTCTACACGACGTTTATGACCACCATTCAACAAACGCACTTTTTCATCTTTGCGTTCATACATATTCAAACGCTCTAATTCTTCCTGAATCCGCAAATCAGCCGCTTTTCGACCTATGCCATGTAATGCAGCGTGATAGCGTAAATTTTGACTCACGCTTAAATCAGGATCTAAGGTGGTTTGTTGGAATACTACCCCTAATCGTTCTAAGGCTTGACCGCTGTTGTGCTTAAGATCAAATCCACATAAGGCAATTTTGCCTTCGCGACTATCGTAAAGCCGTGTAATCAAGGAGAACAAGGTGCTTTTCCCTGCGCCATTGGGCCCTAATAAAATCGTACATTCGCCGGCTTCGACATTAAAACTGACATGGTCTAAAGCCTTTTTAGCACCGTAGGCAAAGCTTAAATCTTCGACAGATAATGCAATCATGGTTTTACCGCCACACCCCAAGGATAACGACCGACTGCGACTGATTTGACCACTTTCTGCTCGGTTAAATTAATAATCGACACATCATTGCTGATGCCGTTTGTGGTGTAGAGCTGTTTTTGATCCGGTGAAAAGGCCAAATTCCAAACTCGCTGTCCGACTAAAAGGTATTTTTCAACTTGCAAGGTTTGGGCATTGATTACTGCAACCCGATTAGCTGGCCCCATCGCCACATAAGCGTAATGACGGTCTTTATCTATCACTACACCAACCGGCTGAATTAAATCGCTGCTAATCCCTGCGACTTCCAATTTAATAGTCTGGACAATTTGTTTGCTGGCAGTATCTAACACCATCACCGTGCCAGCCATTTCTGAGGTTGCCCAAAGCTGTTGGCTGTCAGCGGTAAAATTAACCGCACGCGGGCGAGGATCAACTAGTGTATTTTCAACAATTTGCCGCGACTTTGTATCAATCCAGTGCAACATATTGGTGGTTTCAGAAGCACTAACTAACCAACGATTATCAGGACTAGCGGCAATCCCTTCTGGCTCGACACCGACCTTAATTTTTTGCACGGCTTTTTTGCTGGCAATATCAATCACAGTCACTTGGCTGTCATCTTCATTGGAAACATACATCAACTTACCATCAGGACTTAAAGCAAAGGTTTCAGGATCTTCGCCGGACGGTAAGCGGCCTAGTTCTTTTAAACTGGCGGCATCAAAAATACGAATCGTGTTGTCATCGCTAGTGGCAATAAACAACTGTTTGTGGTCTGGGCTTAAAGCAATGCCGCGTGGTCGTTGGCCAACATTGACGGTTTTAACTAACTTGCCTTCAACAGGATCCAACACCGCAATCGCGTTATCTTTTTCCAATGTTACAAATACTGTTTCCGCTTGTAACTGACTGGCAAACAGCGTAGCAAAGGCTAGTGTGGTGAGTTTTAATCGTCGCATATTGTCTCCTTGAATGCTGATATTGCTGGCTTAGAGCCGAAAATCTGAAAGGCGGCAGTGTACATGAAAGCCGGTTGGTTTCGAAACATCCGCACAAATCGCTGTGTTATAGTGGATTAATCTTTTTACTGAATCACTTTTAGTTGTGAAAAAACTCTTACAAATCTCGGACTTACACATACAACCTAGAATTACTGACACCTTGTTAGGCATCAATACCGAACATTATTTCCATCAAGTGTTACAACACGCCCAGCAAAATCACGGGCCATTTGATTTGATTTTAATCAGTGGCGATTTAACCCAAGACCCCTGCCCCGATTCTTATCAACGGATTTTAGAAAAATTACAATCTTATCAAACACCTACAGTTTGCTTACCTGGCAACCATGATGATTGGCAATTGATGCAGACGATTTTGAATCAAGGGCTGGTGAGTTGTTGTAAACACTTGATTTTGGATGACTGGCAGATTATTTGTCTGAATAGCCAGAAAGATAACAGCCCGATAGGCTACTTGAATCAAGATGAACTTAGTTTCCTAACTAATTGTTTAAAAACAAATTTACCAGCCTTAATTGCAGTGCATCACCATAGTTTAAGCGTCAATAGCAGCTGGATGGATGGGATGATGATAGAGAATAGTCAGGCGTTTTTAGCGATTATCAGCCAATATCCGCAGGTTAAAGTGTTAACCAACGGCCATGTTCACCAAGTGATCGCTGAAAATTATCAAGGAATGGCAGTGTTTTCCGCACCGGCAACTTGCATTCAGTTTATGCCGCAAGCCACTGAATTTACAGTGACTAATACGCCGCCGGGTTATCGGGTGTTTGAATTATTAGCTGACGGTCAATTTAACTCAGATTGTTACCGAATCGATGAAGCATTAACCGGACTAGACACTAATCTGCATCATTACTAAGCGGCTATTTACCCAACAAATAACCTTCAGCGTTAACCTTAATCGATTCATCAATCAGCAACTCGCCCAATTCATCCATGGCTTTACGATAAACACGGCGCTTGAAATACACCACATCTTTCAGCGGGTACCAATAATCAACCCAGCGCCAGTTATCAAACTCTTGCTTTTGTCCGCAGTCAAAACGCACATTATCTTCATCGGTCAGCAAGCGCAGAATAAACCAAATCTGCTTTTGACCGATGCACAGCGGCATGGAGTTTTTGCGGACATAACGATCTGGCAACTTGTAACGTAGCCAGTAGCGAGTGCGGCCTAAAAGCTCAACGTGTTCAGAGCGCAAGCCGGTTTCCTCCCACAATTCCCGATACATCGCTGTTTCTGGATCTTCGTCACAATCAATCCCACCTTGCGGAAATTGCCACGAATTAGCGCCTTTACGCTTTGCCCAAAACACACGACCCTCGTCATTGCAAAGGATAATCCCGACATTCGGCCGGTATCCTTTCGAGTCTATCATGTAAAAAACCTGTATTATTTGCGACCAGTTTTCAATTGCTAGATAAGAATTGAAAGCTGCCGACCATTAAAATGAATGGTGCAATTGTTCCACAAATCAGCGGTGGAAGCCACAAGCCGCTTTGTTTTTATTTATTTCTACAGGTTGACCGTGAGCTTAGCGATTTTTGATCTCGATAACACTTTGATTGCCGATGACAGCGATTATTTATGGGGCCAGTTTTTGGTTGATCGCGGCATTGTCGATAAAGACCAATACGAACACGCCAATAAAAAATTCTACGAAGACTACAAACAAGGCAGTCTGGACATTGTCGAATTTTTAAATTTTTCCCTAGCGCCATTAGCCAAACACGATGCCGAGCAATTACATCACTGGCGTGAAGAATTTGTTGAGCAATTAATCAAACCGATTAAATTACAAGCCGCTCAAGCCTTAGTGGATAAACATCGTAGCCAAGGTGACACCTTACTGGTAATTACCGCCACCAATCGCTTTGTCACTTCGCCTATCGTCGAGTTATTTGGCATTGATAACTTATTGGCAACCACACCGGAATTTATCGGCGGTCAATACACCGGCAAATTTCACGGCACGCCTTGTTTCCAAGAAGGTAAAGTGAAACAACTCAACGACTGGCTGGCCAATTCGACCGAATCCTTAGAAAACAGCTGGTTCTACAGCGATTCGCATAACGACTTGCCATTACTGCGCTTAGTCGACAACCCCGTCGCGGTTGATCCTGATGACAAATTGCGCGAAGCCGCGCAACAAGCGAATTGGCCAGTGATTAGCTTAAGGGACTAATTAGTTCTTTTGGATGAAAAAAATCTGTTTCTGGTCTTGATTAAGGATTTTTAACGGCGTGTGCCCTGCTTGCTCAAGGTAGACGCCAAAATCCAAATGCGCCGCCGGATCGGTGGCGATAATTTTAATCACTTTGCCGCTCTCGACTTCCATGATTGCTTTTTTTAATCGTAACAGCGGCAAAGGACAATTCAGGCCGCTGGCATCTACTTCTAAATCAAATTCCATCATAAATCGCTTTTTTAATAGCTAATCGAAACAGACTTTATAATACCATCAACTGAAACCATGCAGACCAACGCAAAGATGGATTACTTCCCGCTCTTCCTCGACCTGAAACAACAAGCCTGCTTAGTGGTAGGCGCAGGCGAAATTGCCGCTCGCAAAATCGAATTACTAGCCAGAGCCGGCGCAAAGATTACCGTCGTCAGTTTAGAAATTGGCGACACGGTGGCTAAATTACAAAAACGTCATTCATTAGTAATCAATCAAAGAGCTTTTCAACAAAGCGATTTAGAGGGCATACGCTTGGTGGTTTCTGCCACCAATAATCGTCAAGCCAATATCGCCATTGCCGAAGCCGCCAAACAAAAAAATCTGTTGGTTAACGTGGTCGACAATCCAGAACTGTGTAATTTTATTTTTCCAGCCATTGTTGATCGTTCGCCAGTGATTGCCGCCATTTCATCAGGAGGCTCATCACCGGTATTAGCGCGTTTATTACGCGGCAAGATTGAATCAACAATTCCCGCCAGCTTTGGCAAATTGGCCGCTTTAGCCGACCAATTTAGACCGATGGTTAAGCAATACATTGCAGAAGGTGCGCCAAGACGGATTTTCTGGGAAAACGTCTTGCAAGGCAGTATTGCCGAATTGGTGTTTGCAGGTAAAACTCAACAAGCCGAACAGCAATTGCGTGACAAAATTTTGCAAGCCGAACAAGGCAAAAACCAAGGTGAAGTGTATTTAATCGGTGCAGGGCCGGGTGACCCTGATTTACTGACGTTTAAAGCGCTACGTTTGATGCAACAAGCGGATGTAATTGTTTACGACCGCTTGGTTTCAGCGGAAATTTTGGATTTAGCTCGACGCGACTCGGAAAAGATTTATGTTGGCAAACAACGCGATAACCACAGCCTGCCGCAAGACTCAATCAACGAATTGCTTGCCAATCTAGCCTTAAAAGGCAAACGGGTTGCGCGTTTAAAAGGTGGAGATCCGTTTATCTTTGGTCGCGGTGGCGAAGAAATCGAAACCTTGGTTCAGCATGGTGTCAGTTTCCAAGTGGTACCCGGAATTACTGCGGCAACCGGCTGTGCCAGTTATGCAGGCATTCCGCTCACGCATCGCGATCATGCCCAATCCTGCACCTTTGTCACCGGCCACTTAAAAGACGGCTCAATCAACCTGAATTGGCCACAATTAGCCGCCCCTAATCAAACGGTAGTGATTTACATGGGTTTGGTGGGGTTGCCGGAAATTTGCCAACAGTTAATCGCTCACGGCTGCCCAGAAGACCACCCTATCGCCATCGTTCAACAAGGTACTACCCAACATCAACGAGTGATTACAGGCACGCTAAGCGATATGCCGAAAAAAGTTGCAGCGGATGATATTAAGCCACCGACGTTAATCATTGTCGGGACAGTGGTGAGCTTACAAAAACAATTGCAGTGGTTTCAAGAAAATAGATCAGACAGTTAAAAGGCGGTCCCATGAGATTTGGCGGGTATTTTTGGTGATTCCTTGATGGTTTACGGTTAGCAGATACAATCTAATACCAAACTCTCCTCTGCCCCTTTTTAATCTTTTCCTTAAACTCGCCTGAGCCAGTTTGTGCATTCTCCATTTTCTGAACGGCGTAGCTGTCTAATTCAAAATCTTCATCCAATGCCACTTTAATCGGATTATTGCCCTTATTTTTAACCGACTGCTGTCTTTGTTTGTTTTTCATTGATCTTTCCTGAAATTTCGCCACTTTTACCAAACAACTTTTCATTGTTTGGTAAAAGACTAACCACGAATATATTCAGGAACAGTGCGATTTCGCACATATAAAAACTATAAATTCTCGGAAGCAAAATCCGCTAATCGTGAGCGTTCACCACGACGTAAAGTAATATGGGCACTGTTTTCCCAGCTTTTAAAACGATCAACCACATAAGTTAATCCAGAGCTGGTGCCAGTTAGATAAGGCGTATCAATTTGCCCTAAGTTACCAATACAGATAATTTTTGTCCCCGGCCCCGCCCTTGTTATCAAGGTTTTTAGCTGTTTCGGGGTTAAGTTTTGCGCTTCATCGATAATTAGATAGCGATTTAAAAAAGTCCGGCCACGCATAAAATTCAGCGAGCGAATTTTGACCCGATTCATCACCATGTTTTGCGAAACGCTTTGCTCCCAATCGGTGTTTCCAGAACGACTACCAAGCACCTCTAAATTGTCGATCAAGGCCCCCATCCAAGGCGCCATTTTTTCTTCTTCTGTACCGGGTAAAAAACCAATATCTTCACCCATCGGCATGGTCTCACGGGTCATGATAATTTCTTGAAAGGCTTTCCGCTCTAGCGTCATCGACAAACCAGCGGCTAAAGCGAGCAAAGTTTTACCCGTGCCAGCTGTGCCTAATAAAGTCACGAAATCGATATTGGGATCGAGCAGTACATTTAAGGCATAGTTTTGTTCACGATTTTTGGCGCAAATACCCCAAACGCTATGATTTTTAGTTCGATAATCAATAGCCAATTGCAATACGGCAGTTTCGCCATCACAGGATTTAACAATCGCTTCAAACCCAGAATCATCGTCAATGTAGACGAACTGATTGGGATACCATTCCTTAACAACAGGGCTATGAATCCGATAATAGGTCATATTATTTTCCAGCCATGATTCCATTTTGGTGCCGTGCTGCTCCCAAAAATCAGACTCCAAAGCCATCCAGCCGCTATACAGCAAATCAATATCATCAATCGCTTGATCGTTATGATAATCCTCGGCATTAATTTGAAGGGCGGCGGCTTTGATGCGCATATTGATGTCTTTTGACACCAAAATCACGTTTACTTCGGGAAATTCTTTGGATAAAGCTAAAACGGTACTAAGAATTGAATTGTCGGCGATTTGTCCGGGCAAATCTGCCGGTAACAAATGCGAAAGTTGGTGAGTTTGAAAAAATAATCGACCATGCTGTTCATGGTCACCCGCTAAGCTATTACCTATTTTCGATAACGGCAAACCATCGTTAATAGTTTGCTGGTTGGCATCTTGAATTAATTGATCTAAAAAACGGCTGACTTGGCGAACATTACGAGAAACATCCGATAAGCCTTTTTTGGCGTGATCCAGTTCTTCTAACACCACCATCGGGATGAAGATGTTGTGCTCTTGAAACCTAAAGATTGATGCGGGATCGTGCATCAAAACATTGGTGTCTAATACAAACAGTTTTTTGCCAACAAATTGAATATTCATCGAACTCATCCTTAAAAGTTAAACTGCAAAACCAACAAGAATGAGTGTAACAGCTGCAATAGGTGATTTACATGACAGCGGCAGCTTGTAAATCGGCGTGATACGAAGAGCGAACTAATGGCGCACTGGCAACTTGTTGAAATCCAAGTTGTTTGGCAATTTCGGCGTAGCGTTGGAATTGATCGGGATGAATGTATTCTTTAACCGCCAAGTGGTCTTTGCTGGGTTGTAGGTATTGGCCAAGGGTCAACATACTGCAACCGTGATCCAATAAATCTTGCATCACCTGCACCACTTCCGGCTCGGTTTCACCAATGCCGAGCATTAAACCTGATTTGGTTGGCACCGCTGGCAAGCGTTGTTTATGCTGTTGTAGCAGTTTTAATGAGGTGTGGTAATCAGCACCGGGACGCGCTTCCAAATAAAGTCTGGGCACGGTTTCTAGGTTGTGATTGAACACATCGCAAGGCTGCTTTTCTAAAATATCCAAAGCAACATCCATGCGGCCACGAAAATCGGGAACTAAAACTTCAACCGTGGTGTTCGGGGTTTGCTGGCGAATTTTTTCAATACAGGCGGCAAAATGCCCTGCTCCACCATCTCTTAAATCATCGCGATTCACCGAAGTAATCACCACATATTTCAACGCCATTGCCGCGATAGTGTTGGCAAGGTTTTCTGGTTCTTGCGGATCAAGTGCTTGCGGCTTACCGTGGGCGACATCACAGAACGGGCAACGACGAGTACACATATCACCCATAATCATAAAAGTCGCGGTGCCGTGATTAAAGCATTCGCTTAAATTCGGGCAAGCCGCTTCTTCGCAGACAGTATGCAAACGGTTTTCGCGCAAAGACTGTTTGATTTGATTAACTTTGTCGCCGCTGGGCAGTTTGATGCGGATCCAATCGGGTTTACGTAACACGGTTTCTGGCTTTTCGACTTTAATCGGAATCCGTGACAATTTATCAGCGTTACGTTGATGAGTTTCGGGAGTTAAGCGAGAAGGCGCATTCAACTTCATGGTTCGATAGCCTTGATAATGTAATCGACGATGGGAACCGCCAATTCGTGATTGTGAATAGTGACGCCCAAATCAGCCAGCTGGGTGACTTGCAAGCCAGCATAACCGCAGGGATTGATGTGTTGGAAGGGGCTTAAATCCATTTGATTGTTGATACTCAGACCGTGATAACAGCAACCACCTTTAATTCGTAAACCTAATGAGGCGATTTTTTGACCATCGACATAAACCCCTGGCGCTTTAGCATCGGCTTGAGCTTTAATGCCGTATTGTCTTAGGGTTTGAATCACAGCGTTTTCTAAAATTGACACCATCTGCCGAGGGCCAAAACCTAAGCGTTTTAAATCTGCTAACAGGTAAATCACTACTTGACCGGGGCCGTGATAGGTAATTTGCCCGCCTCTATCAGTATCGACAACAGGAATTTCGCTAGCGGTTAACAGATGTTCACGCTTGCCATTCAAGCCCAGCGTATAAACCGGTAAATGTTCGGTAATCCAGATTTGATCAGGCGTTTCAGCGTTGCGGGAGGCGGTAAATTGCTGCATTTGCTGCCAAACGCCAACATAGTCTTGCAAGCCTAGTTGGCGCAGTTCAGTAACAGCTATCACGGGCAATTAAAGTGCCATTAACACTTCAGGATGATCGGTCAATCCTTGATAGATGGCATCCAATTGTTGGCGACTGGTGGCTTCGATCGTTACGGTAACCGCTAAATATTTACCACCACTGCTAGCACGAGAGGTGACAGCGCCTTCACGAATATCATCAACATGACGACGAACGATTTCGACCACCACTAAATCAAAGTTTTCACTGTGCTTACCCATAGCTTTAATCGAAATCTCGCAAGGAAATTTCAGCAATGACTCGGATTCGGTTTCGACTTCGCTCATGACAAGGATTTTTTATAGGTTTGTAATAGATTATCAACCGTATGCCAAACTGGGCCAGGCTTGCCTTCGCCAACCGCAACACCGTCTAATTCAATCACTGGCACGATTTCGCGTGTGGAACTGGTCACCCAGACTTCACTAGCAGCTTTTAGTTGTTCTAGGGCAATAACGTCTTCACGATAAGCAACGTTGTTAGTAGCTGCTAATTCCAAAATTACATCGCGGGTAATGCCCGGTAATATTTCGTGATTTTTAGCCGGTGTTACTAACACACCATCAATCACTGCAAATAAATTACTGGCAGCACCTTCAGTGACATAGCCGTCTTTAACCAACAACGCTTCACCACAATCTTGATCCAAAGCTTCTTGGCGTAACAAGATATTAGCCAATAAGGTAATCGCTTTGATATTGCACATTTGCCAGCGGGTGTCGTCCAGCGTCACCGCTTTAATGCCGTTAACACGACCAGCAAACGGTTTAATCTCTGAACACATCGCAAACACAGTTGGGACAATTTGTTCTGGAAAACCGTGGTCACGTTTTGCCGCATAACCACGAGTGACTTGCAGATAAATGTATTGATCTTTGCTGCTATCAAGCATCGGTTGAAAAATTGCTTGCCAGTCAGCAACGCTATAAGACAGTGGCAAACGAATGCCAGCCAAGCTATTGTTTAATCTAACGATGTGATCTTCTAATCGAAACAAGCGGCCAGCATAGGCTGGAATCACTTCATAAACACCATCACCAAACAAAAAACCACGATCAAGAACCGAAACTTTCGCTTCGGACAATGGCAAATATTCGCCATTTAAATACACTTTGTCAGACATTATTTCTCCAATAAACCCATTGCGGCATCATATAAACGGCGGAATAAGCCACCTTGAGCGATAGTATCCATCGCGACCAAAGGCTTGTTAGCTACGGTTTCACCTTCTAATGTCACCACTAAATTACCGACAGCATCGCCTTTGTTAAGAGGGGCAACAATAGCTTTATCCAACTGAGTTTCGGCTTTTAATTCACTAAAATGTTTACGCGGTGCCGTAACATAAAAGTCCTCGGCTAAACCGACTTGTAATTTTGAAGTTTCGCCTTTTCTGACTTTTGCTTCAGTTAAAGCTTTACCGCCTTCATATAAACGATGGGTTTCAAAAAAGCGGAAGCCATAATTGATTAATGATTGGCTTTCGTTAGCGCGGGCATTCGCCGATGCAGTGCCCATGACCACTGAAATTAAACGCATATCTTCACGTTTAGCCGATGCCACCATGCAGTAACCGGCATCATCGGTAAAACCGGTTTTAATGCCATCAACCGATGGATCGCGCCATAACAATTGGTTGCGATTTTGTTGGGTGATGCCGTTGTAAGTGAATTCTTTTTGCGAATCCCATCGGTAGTATTCTGGGAATTCTTTGATTAAGGCTTGCGCCAAAGTCGCTAAATCTCTAGCACTGGAATAATGATTTTCAGTCGGCAAGCCCATGCTGTTTTCAAAATGGGTATTGGTCATACCTAAACGAGCCGCTTGTTCGTTCATCATGGTGGCGAAAGTTTGCTCGCTACCGGCAACGTGTTCCGCTAAAGCGACACTGGCGTCGTTACCGGATTGAATCACCACACCTTGCAATAAATCTTCAATCGGCACTTGTTTGTTAACTTCAACAAACATTTTCGAGCCACCAGTTTCCCAAGCATTTTGGCTAATGGTGACTTTTTCATCGAGGGTCAAATGACCGGCTTTTAACTCTCTAAATACGACGTAAACCGTCATAATTTTGGTCAAACTGGCAGGTGCTACTCGTTTATCTGAATCTTTTTCGGCTAATACGCGACCGCTATTAAAATCCATTAATAAATAGCTACTGGCAGCAACACTGGGTGCGGCTGGGGTAAAGATGGGGCTTGCGGCGAAACTGGATTGAACAGTCAAAGCTAACAACAGGCCGATAAAGAAACTAACAGGTGAACGAAAAGATAGCATCATGGTTGCAAATCAAAGAATCCTAAAGGCTTTTATTGTATCACCGACCGCGCTTGACTTTAAAAAAACACGCGCTATTAAAGGCGTAAAAACTAATAGTTACTCAAAGCCGATAGTTTTAAACGATATACTATCGACAATTTAGAATTTAACCGCACTTTCCATGAAATATCGCATCATCCCGGTCACCGCTTATCAACAAAACTGTAGTCTGCTGATTTGCCCGCAAACCAACAAAGCCGCTTTAATCGATCCTGGTGGCGATATTGAGCTGTTATTAGCTGCAGTCAAACAAGAAGGCGTAGAACTGGAATCGATTTTAGTCACTCACGGCCATTTAGATCACGTTGGCGGCGTTGCTGAATTGGCAGAAAAACTCGCTTTACCAATTATCGGCCCACACCAAGCCGATGATTTTTGGATACAAAATCTACCCGAACAAGTTCGCGTGTTTGGTTTTCCTCACAGCGACAGTTTTACCCCAAACCGTTGGTTAAACGATGGCGATACGGTTAACGTCGGCAATGAAGTATTACAAGTAATTCACTGTCCAGGCCACACACCCGGCCATGTGGTGTATTTCAGTGCAACGGCAAACGTGGCGTGGGTTGGCGATGTATTATTCAAAGGCTCAATTGGCCGTACTGATTTTCCTAAAGGCGATCACCAAACCTTAATCAACTCAATTAAAAACAAGCTATGGCCTTTAGGCGCTGAGGTTGCTTTTGTGCCGGGACACGGGCCGATGTCGACCTTTGGCGAAGAAATGCTCAATAATCCTTACGTTGGCAACCGCTAACTGTTCTAACTGAGATAAGTCCTTGCCAAACAACAGCTTCCTGTTTAACCAAGCCCCACGCTGGCACGCGCACGACTGTGGTTTACAACGTCAATTAACAGCCGAACTTCAATCTTGGCTACAAGAAACCGGCTCCTTAACCAAACGCTTGCGAGCAATTCACGGTGAAAAGTTTGCGGTATCGGTATTGTTTCAAGGCTGGCGACGCGCGTTTATTGATGAATCGCGATTACTTGAGCAACCCGCCAGTGATTACCAGTTAGTGCGGGAAGTCATGCTGCATAACCAACACCAGCCCTTGGTGTTAGCGCGCACGATTATGCCGCGCCCAACCATCGAAATTGCCCAGCGTAAACTGTCACATTTAGGCAGCCGACCTTTAGGGGAAGTGATTTTTGCTTATCGTGATTTAGAGTTGCGACAAAGACAATTCAGTCGTGTCGAGCCAACCATTTGGGCTAAGCAGCAACAAGCCAATAACCCGATTGAAACAGCCACTTGGGGACGGCGAACCGTGTATGCGATACACAATCAACCTTTGTTGGTAGCCGAATTCTTTTTGCCAGCAGCGTTAAATTAAGCCGCTTCACTAAACCGGTATTCGGTTTTTAGACAATGATCCAACCATTTTTGTAGAAAATAATTCAGCCGCCATTTATAAGTCTGAATTTCCACCACCCGCCCCGGGTTTTGATAAACACGACTGACATCCGGCCTATCGTTATCCCGAATCACCTCTGCCAACTGCGCGTCCAAATAGATACGAATTTTCACCGCTGGCAGCATCAATTCCGATAAGGGATTATCAAAACAATGGCTTAATTCAATGGTTAAGGTGTAAGGATTACGTTCCAAAACCGCTAAATACAAAGCCGGTTTACTATCGTTAGCACCTATCGCCGCTTGTTGAAATGTCGACAAATCAGGAATTAACCGAAACAGTTTTTGATAATTAGATTCGCAGATTTTTTCCAGACACAACGAGGTATTGATCGGCTCGACCAAATGCACGTTTAGTCCTCACGATAACAGGCATTGGCACTGGCGGTTTCCCATAACACCACTTGATCAACATTGAAGCCTTGTTGCTTCACGTATTGATAAATCATTTTGCTCAATACTTCGGCGGTTGGATGTTCGTCAATTGCTAAAAAGCGTTCGTTATTGGCTTGTAAAGCAGGAATGATGGGATCGTCTTTGTGGACTAAAAAATTATGATCCAAAACTTGGTTAATAAAGCTTTCGACACAGTCTTTGACATCGGAAAAGTCACAAACCATCGCTTGGTCGTTAAGCTGTTCGCTTTTGATGCTAATGCTGGCTTTGACGCTATGACCGTGTAAATGACGGCATTTACCGGAATGATTCATCAAACGGTGTCCGTAGCAAAAATAAATTTCTTTGGTGATGATGTACATAATTTATAAATTTGATAATCCAACAGGGATTCTATCAGTTAGTTTTGCAAGAATCGGCAATATTTAAGGATTTGACAGTTCGGGCAAACACGACTAACCTCGACACACTCCACAGACTGAGGCGACCATGACAACGATTACCTCCGACACATTAAAGTTTGTTGAACGCTTAGAAAAAGCCGGAATACCAAGAGACCACGCCAAAGCAGAAGCATTGGCCGATGTACTTGCTTCTGGTTCGCAAGAATTAGCAACTACTGGCGACATCAATACAGTTAGAACTGAAATGCGAGAAATGCGGCTAGAAATCAACGGCGAAATGAAGCTAATACGTTGGATGGTCGGTTTATCCTTGGCAATATCAACAGGCATTCTGGCCATGCTTTTCAAACTATTCTTCGCATTGCCACATTAAGCCACTAATTACCCTTAATACTTTTAATAACAGCAGCAATTTTATAACTGTCATCGGCTCGTTTAACGCTACGCATCACTTCAACAAAAGCCGTCATTGGCGGTGCGATGCTTGACGATGGCAATATCTGCACTTCCAACGCCAAGCCTTCATCAAAACTTTCACTCGCTAAAAAGCCCAACCCGCCACCACTCAAAGTAATACAGGTGCCGAACTGAAACTCTCCGGCAGCAGCGCGACGGTACTGAATATCACAATTCGGTTTTAAACGACTCGAATTGCGTTTTTCATCCAAATTTTCCATGTCGGCTGCTCCCAAAATTAACTTAAGCGACTTGCTCGGCTTTGGCTTGATAGCTATCGATTTGATTAAAATTCAAATAGCGATAAGTATCAGCACTGCTTTGCTCAATCACTTCAGCATATTGCATATATTCGGCAACGGTAGGGATTTTGCCCAATAAAGAACACACCGAAGCCAATTCTGCCGATGATAAATAAACATTAGCGCCATTACCTAAACGGTTCGGGAAATTACGGGTTGAAGTGGAAACCACTGTCGAACCTTCCGCCACCCGTGCTTGGTTACCCATACACAATGAACAACCCGGCATTTCGGTCCGCGCACCGACTTTACCAAACGTGCCGTAATAGCCTTCTTCGATTAATTGGCTTTGATCCATTTTTGTTGGCGGCGCAACCCATAAACGGGTTGGCAAATTACCGGCTTTTTCTAACAGCTTACCAGCAGCACGGAAATGGCCAATGTTGGTCATGCAAGAACCGATAAACACTTCATCAATTTTGGTACCAGCGACTTCAGATAACGGCTTCACATCATCGGGATCATTCGGACAAGCCAGCAACGGCTCGCTGATTTGGTTTAAATCGATTTCAATGATTTCTGCATATTCAGCATCGGCATCCGCTTCCAATAACACCGGCTTAGCCAACCAATCTTGCATCGCGGCAATCCGACGTTTCAAAGTCCGCACATCGCCATAACCTTCGGCAATCATCCATTGCAGTAAAGTAATGTTTGAATTCAGATATTCGCGAATCGGCGCTTCATTGAGTTTAATCGTACAACCACCAGCAGAACGCTCTGCCGAAGCATCAGACAATTCAAACGCTTGCTCGACTTTCAAATCCGGCAAGCCTTCAATTTCCAAAATCCGACCAGAAAACACATTTTTCTTACCTTGCTTATCAACCGTCAACAAACCGCGTTGAATCGCTGCATAAGGAATCGCATTTACCAAATCGCGCAAGGTAATTCCCGGCTGCATTTTGCCCGTAAAGCGCACTAACACCGATTCTGGCATATCTAAAGGCATCACGCCGGTTGCTGCCGCAAACGCCACCAAGCCAGAACCAGCTGGGAAAGAAATACCAATCGGGAAACGGGTATGCGAATCGCCGCCAGTACCGACAGTATCCGGCAACAACATCCGGTTTAACCAAGAGTGAATCACTCCATCACCCGGACGTAAAGACACACCGCCACGAGTCATAATGAAATCTGGCAAGCTGTGTTGCATCGCCACATCGACTGGTTTTGGATACGCAGCGGTATGACAAAATGACTGCATCACCAAATCGGCAGAGAAGCCCAAGCAGGCCAAATCTTTCAACTCATCGCGAGTCATAGGGCCAGTGGTATCTTGCGAACCCACAGTCGTCATTTTCGGTTCACAATAGCTGCCTGGACGGACACCAGTTACACCACAAGCTTGACCGACCATTTTTTGCGCCAAGGTATAACCTTTGTCACTCGCCGCACTAGCCGCCAAACGCTTAAACACACTTGAAGCCGGCAATCCTAATACTTGTCTAGCTCTATCGGTCAAACCACGGCCAATAATCAACGGAATCCGACCACCTGCTCTAACTTCATCCAAAATCACTTCAGTTTTCAAAGCAAAGCGGCAGATTTCTTCATCGGTACCGTGACGTTTAACAACGCCCTCGTAAGGATAAATATCAATCACATCGCCCATGCTCAATTGGGTAACATCGCATTCAATCGGCAAGGCACCGGAATCTTCCATGGTGTTGAAGAAAATAGGCGCGATTTTGCCGCCAATACAAACCCCGCCACCGCGTTTGTTAGGAATATAGGGAATATCATCGCCCATAAACCATAACACTGAGTTAGTCGCCGATTTACGCGATGATCCCGTACCAACCACATCACCAACATAAGCCACTGGAAAACCTTGGCTTTTCAAGTCATTGATTTGTTGCTCGGCATTGGTAATCGCATCGCGTGGCATTTTCAACATCGCTTTGGCGTGTAATGGAATGTCAGGACGCGACCAAGCATCCGGTGCGGGTGATAAATCATCGGTATTGGTTTCACCGCTGACTTTGAAAACAGTAACGGTCAATTTTTCCGCCACTGCTGCACGACTGGTGAACCACTCAGCATCAGCCCATGACTGCAATACTTGTTTGGCAAACGCATTACCCGCTTCAGCTTTTTCCTGTACATCGTGGAAGGCATCGAAAATCAACAAAATATGTGACAAAGCATTAGCGGCAATCGCTGCCAAATTAGCGTTATCCAACAATTCAATCAAGGGCGCGACGTTGTAACCACCTAACATGGTGCCCAACAATTCTGTGGCTTTTTCAGCCGACAGCAACGGTGAATGCTCATCACCTTTCGCCACTGCGGTTAAAAAACTGGCTTTAACATAAGCCGCTTCATCAACCCCTGCTGGAATCCGGTTGACCAACAAATCTAAAATTTCCGCTTCATCACCAGCAGTTGGCTGTTTTAACAACTCAACCAAAGCAGCAACCTGTGTAGCATCCAAAGGTTTAGGCACAACGCCTTCAGCGGCGCGTTCAGCAACATGTTGTCGATATTGTGTCAGCATGAATCAATTCCTATATAAAAAATGCGAATAACCGTAAATCAAGGCTTACGGGCTATTGTAACGGCTTACAGACTAAATTGAGCGGCATTTATCACCCCATTTCGCAAATAGTTAATCCCGATTTATTCAACAATCGCCCCGCTACAACTACACAAAAACCGTTTAAAGCCAGCCATGCAGCTGACTAAAAAATTCCCTATATAAATAGTTATCTGTAAAATCCGCCCATTTTTGTTAACTAATGGAGCAACAGCCCGATGGGTAGAGCGTATCAAAACCGTAAAGTATCGATGGCAAAAACTGCCGATGCAAAAACCAAGGTTTACAGTAAATATGGCCGTGAAATTTATGTCTGCGCCAAATCAGGCGGCATCGATCCATCCGGCAATTTAACCTTACGCGGCTTGATTGATCGCGCCAAAAAAGATCAAGTCCCTGGCCACGTTATTGAAAAAGCCTTGGATAAAGCTAAAGGCGGCGGCGGTGAAGATTTTGCCCCAGCCCGTTACGAAGGCTTTGGCCCCGGTGGCTGCATGGTGATTGTCGATTGCTTAACCGACAATCCAAACCGTACTTTCGGCGACGTCCGCCAATGCTTCACCAAAACCAAATGCAAAATCGGCACCCCTGGCTCAGTCAGCCACATGTTCGATCATTCGGCGATTTTGGCGTTTAAACATGACGACGAAGATAGCGTATTAGAAGTTTTGTTAAGCGCTGATGTTGATGTCAGCGATGTCGAAAACGACGAAGGCAAAATCACCGTTTTCACCCCTCAAGCTGATTATTTCAAAGCCAAACAAGCCTTGATTGATGCTTTTGGCGAATTAGATTTTGAAGTAGACGAAATTCAATTCATCCCTCGTGCTTACAACAGTATTACCGGTGATGATTTGGTGATGTTTGAAAAGTTTTTGGATTTATGTAACGAATTAGATGATGTACAGAATGTATTTCATGATGTAGCTGATTAATAATCATCAATCATAGTTGGCGGCTGGGTTGTGACATAGTTATAACCCCCCGCTTTACTAAATAACCACAACTGACCGGCATAAGTATGACCGAATTATTGACGAACCAATCACGCCGCAATTTTTTAAAGTTGTCAGCTACCGGTTTACTAATGCATAGCCGATCAGTCTCAGCTTTTCCAAAAATCATCAATGAGTGTCTCGACCCAAGATTAATATCAACAAGTAAATTAGAAGAAAACGCTTGGCAAGGCATAAACCCAGAAAATTGGTGGGATTGTCATGCCCATATTGTCGGGTCAGGTGATAGCGACAGCGGCATAACACTAAGCTCCGACCTTAGTGATCCGTTGTTACATCCTATTCAATATATACAACATTTAGCTTATGAAAATGCCGCTTGCACAGGGAATAGCGGCGAACAAGATATCGCCTTTGTATCCAGACTAATGGCGTTAATGGAAGTCATGCCCAAAGGTGCCAAAGCAATGTTATATGCATTTGATAAAGTTCATGGTGCTAATGGTGATGCTGATCATATTAATACGGCTTTTTTTGTTCCTAATGAATATGCACAATCGTTAGCACAACGTTATCCTGAGAGACTAGAATGGGTGGCTAGTATTCATCCCTATCGAAAAGATTGCGTTGCGAAACTTGAAAAAGCTGTTGAACAAGGTGCAAAAGCTATTAAATGGTTGCCTTCTGTGATGGGGATTGATCCATCTTCGCCGCTTTGTAAGGACTTTTATCGAACTGCGGCCAAATTAAATATACCGATTATTAGTCATGGCGGAGAAGAAAAGGCTTTACATGGAGCTAATCAAGCTATTTACAGTAATCCTCTTCGTTTGCGACATGCTATGGATGAAGGAGTACGAGTCGTCGTAGCTCATTGCGCTAGTATTGGTAATGATATTAACGACCAAGGAAAACAAGTCAGAAGCTTCGATTTGTTTTCAGCAATGATGGAAGACAAGCAATGGCAACAGCATTTATACGGTGATATTTCAGCTATTGTGTTGCGAAACAGAGAAATTGAGGTTGTAAAAACATTGCTGACACAAACTGCATGGCATAATCGATTACTGTATGGCTCAGACTACCCATTAACTGGCGTTTTACCACTCATATCAGCCAAATCATTTGTCGATTCAGGATTGTTGGAAACAAATGCAATTGAGCCTTTAATGACATTACAATCGCACCATCCATTTCGCTTTGACTTTGTTCTAAAACGCAGTCTTAAATGGCAAGGTCAGAGTTTTGCTAACAGTATTTTTGAAACTAAAGCGTTTTTTAATCGTTAGATAAAAAATACGTAAACTCTCTATCGAAATTAATCGATAAAGCGGATGAGCATCAACGAGGTAATATTAAACTACCTCGTATTTCAGCAATCCACCTTATAGCAACAATTCACCTTTCGCCAATTTAGGCAAATTACCTTCTATCCCCATCGCAGCTTTCATCACCTTGATTCTCGCTGGGCCGATGCGTTGCGCTAAACCTAAGCCAAGATTACGCAATAATTTGACTGGCAAGATGTCGTTACTAAAGAAACGGTAGAACACATCCATCAAGGTCATCATTTTCAGATTTTCATTGCGGCGCAGGGTTTCGTAGCGACGTAAAACAGTCATATCGGCAATATTTTTGCCTTGCTGTTGGGCTTGAATTAACACCTCGGCCAAAGCTGCCGCATCCAATAAACCAATATTCACGCCCTGACCGGCTAATGGATTAATCATATGCGCTGCGTCGCCCACCAAAGCCACACCCGGTTTGATATAGCTTTGCGCGTGTTGGCGTTTTAATGGAAAACTGGCAACCCCTAAAATTTGTTTAACTTCGCCAAGGCAATCAGGGAAAGCGGCAACTAACTCGGCTTGTAATTGTTGATTCGACAAGGCTTTTAAACGGCGCACTTCATCCGGTGATTGATACCAAACGATAGAGCCGTAGTTACCGCTTAATGGCAAAAAGGCTTGCGGGCCACTGGAAACAAATCGTTGCCAAGTGATGTCTTGTTGCGGATAGGCGGTTTCGATGTAAATCACTAAAGCGTGTTGGTTGTAATCCCAGCTAGTCACACCTAAGCCCACCGCTTGTCTAACCCGTGATTGACCACCATCAGCGGCAATCAATAATTTGGCATTTAATACCTGACCATCGGCTAAAACCAATTCCGAATCACTACCGTTGTAGTTGATTTTGGTGATGGTGGCCGGCATCAATAATTGAATATTGTCGAAACTTGGTAAACGCTCTAAAAGCGCTAATTGGGTAATGCGGTTTTCGACGATGTGGCCTAATTCGGGGTATTTAATGTCATCACTGTTAAAAGTGGTGTCACCAGCGGTTTCCCAAACCCGCATCCGTTTGAATGGGCAACTGCGTCTGTCGATAATGCCTTGCCAAGCACCAACCGCTTCTAAAATATGTTTAGAAGCAATGCTTAAAGCTGACACACGTAAATCGTGGGGTTGTTGTTCATCAAAAGCTTCTGGCACTTGCGACTCGATGACAGCCACTTTTAAGTCGCTGCCACCCAGGCAACAAGCCACTGCCGCGCCGACCATACCACCACCAACAACGACCACATCAAATTCTTGTTTCATATCAATATCACAGGATTAGCTTAGTTTTTTAAAGTAAAGTCAGCGATTACGCTATTGTTTGCATGTTTGTCCGAATGACAGAAGCCCCGTCGCGTGTTATAGTTGGAAAGTTTCACTGACTGAAAATCAGGATAAATATGCAAGGTTTTCGCTGTTTTTGCTGACTCTAACACGCAGCAAGCAGAAAAACCATAAACGCCATTATCGGTTAGCCAAACTGATAACGCATTTAAACAGCAAGAAAGGATCTGGATAGCAATGATCAAAAAAAATCAGGAAAGCACATCAACCAATATGCTTTACGATGCCGATTTATCGCAAGATAGCTGCGGCGTTGGTTTTATTACCCGCAAGGACAGCAAGCAAACTCACGATGTTTTAGTGAAATCTCACGAAGCCTTGTGCACAATTCCACACCGTGGCGGCATGAGCGCCGAAGGGATTGGTGATGGCGCTGGGGTTAATATCGACCTTTCTTTAAATTTTTTCCGCAAAGTAACCGGTATCGCTGATTTAAAGCTGGGTGATTTTGGCGTCGCTAACTTTTTCTTTCCAGAAGACCACGCCCATTACGATTCTGCTGCCGCGCAATTAGTTGAAGCACATTTTGCTGAATTTGATTTGCCAATTATTAAATGGCGCGAAGTGCCGGTTGATAATTCGGTACTGAATGCAGCTTCTGTCAGAGCACAATTACCGATTAAACAGGTGATTTTTGGCCGCCCAGCCGCATTAAAAACCGCTTCTCATGATGAGTTTGAACGCCACATTCAATCAGCATTATTAACGATTGAAGTTGAAGGCTTCACCCGCCCTGAATTACAAGGCTTCTACCCTTTATCAATGAGCTCACGCACCCAAGTTTACAAAGGTCGCTTGAACTCATTTGAAGTGATTCCGTATTTCGTTGATTTGTACGATACCGATCACGAAATCAGCACCCTATTCTTCCACACCCGTTTTTCAACCAACACAGCACCCGCTACCATGATGGCGCAACCGTTCCGCTATATGGCGCACAACGGTGAGTTGAATACCGATAAGAAAAACCGCTTAAGCGAAAACGCGATTGCCCGTCAAAACAACAAGCACGTTGTATTTCCAGCTGGACAATCTGACTCAGGTCGTCTTGACCAAACCCTAACCCGCCGCATCAACGAAGATGGTTTGGATATCGTCACCGCGATTTTGGCGATGATGCCGCCAGCTTGGGAAAACGACCCGACTTTGCCAGATGATGTTCGCGCTATGCTGGAATATTTCAGCTTGTACGAAGAGAAAAATGACGGCCCAGCGGCATTGATTTTCAATGATGGTATTCGCGTCGGTGCGCGTTTAGACCGTTTAGGTTTAAGACCGTTACGTTCAGTGGAAACCAACGAATACTTGGCAGTTATGTCAGAAGCCGGTCAAATCGACTTCCCTGCCGAACAAGTCTTAAAACGTGGTCGTATCGAAGCCGGTGGCATGCTGTATTTCGATCACAGCACTGGCGAATCGTATGACAGCCACCAAGTTTTAAGCCGTCTAGCGAAACAAAAAGACTACAAAGCTTTATTAGCAAACAGCTGTATTCACTTAACTGAATTACCAAAAGTTGAATTAGCGGAAATTTGCAATGCTCACGATTTAAGCATAGACCAACGTCACACCGCTTATTCGTTAAACCAAGAAAGCTTTAAATTCTTGCTCGACCCTATTTTGCAAACTGGCTTGGAAAAAGTCACCGCGATGGGTTACGGCTTAACGCCCAATGCTTTGAGCGCAGCCGAAGGCGGCATGTCGCGTTACTTTAGCCAACGCTTTGCTCAAGTCACCAATCCACCACTCGATTCATTACGTGAAAGTGACGGCATGACATTACGGGTGGCATTAGGCGCAAAACCGACTTTCTCTGCCGAAAACAGCAAACAATTAGTGATTAACTCACCAATTTTGCAACGCACACAACTTGAGCAAATTCGCAGACAAACTCAAGTTAAAACCATCACTTTAGATGCGCTTTACACGCCTGATTTTAACGATGCCGATAAAAACCAAGCGGCATTGGAAACAGCATTATCAGCGGTTTGCCAACAAGTTGAACAAGCGGCTTTGGACAACAACGGCATCATCATCCTGAGCGATGCCAGCATCAGCAAAGATAAAGCCGCGATTCCAGCTTTGTTGTTAATCGCTGCTGCTAACCAACATTTGGTTAAACAAGGTTTGCGCTTTAACTCATCGATTATTTTGGAAACCGGACAAGCCGCCAGCCCACACGATGTAGCGACTATTTTAGGTTTCGGCGCTTCAGCAATCTGCCCACTCAGCGTTCACAACCGTGTTATCACTGAATACGCAGACACTGCCGCACAACAAAAAGCCTTATACAACTTCCAAAAAGGCGTTGAAAAATCGTTGATGAAAACCATGGGCAAATTCGGCCTATGTACCGCAGAAAGCTATATCGGCGGCGAATTCTTCGAGTCTAACTATTTAGATACCGACGAGCCGCATTTAAAACCGTACTTCCCGAATATCCACGCATCTGTGGGCGGTGTGCGTTATGCCGACATCGCAGCGAGTGCGACTGAATGGCATCAAAAAGCCTTAACAGTGACTGGCGAAAACGATATTCCATTCTTAGGTCTATTCAAAGAACGTAACGAAGGTGCCGGCCATACTTTTGGTAACACCGCGGTCCGTGAATACATCAACATGACTGACGAGGCGATTTTATATATCCCTCAACAACAGTCACCCGAAGTCAGCGATACCGCCTATCTGGATTTTGGTTACGAAAAACGTACCCCAGAACAAATTGATGCATTTGGCGTCACACCCGCTTATCGCAGCTTTACTCGTAACTTGAATCAAGAACGCATCAGCCGTCCAGCCGCTTTGCGCGACGTGATGGAGTTCCCTGTTGACGTCAGCAACGCGAATAGCCAAGCTGATTTTGACAGCGTGTTAAGCAGTCAAAACCTGCAAGGTAATAACAATTTCTTGGTACGTGGTTTAAGCGTTAAAGCGACCGCTCAAGGCTTTGAAATTAGCTTGACTGAAAACAGCAGCAAAGCGCGTTTAGAGCAATTAGCCGCGCACTTAAAAGCCCGTTTCAGCGCTATTGCATTAAGCATTGGCGAAACCGCAATCAGCGTTGAAAACAGCGACGACACAGCAAACCATTACTTAAGCAATATTCGCCCAGCTCGCAACCGTATCGCTTTAGATAAAGTCCAACCTGCTCACCAAATCACCCCAACTTTCGCCTCTGGCGCGATGAGTCACGGTGCGTTGTTGGCAGAAGCTCACGAAGCAGTCGCTCAAGGCACCAACATTGCTGGCAGTATGAGCAACTCCGGCGAAGGTGGCGAGCATTCCAGCCGTTTTGGTACATTGCGTTCCAGCAAAATCAAACAGTTCGCTTCTGGCCGTTTCGGGGTTTGGGCAGGCTACTTAGCTGATCCAAATTTAGAAGAAATTGAAATCAAAATCGGCCAAGGTGCAAAACCGGGTGAAGGTGGCCAGTTACCTGCCCCTAAAGTCTCGGTTGAAATTGCGGCCTTACGTGGCGGTACACCTAAAGTTGAATTGGTCAGCCCTCCTCCACATCACGACACTTACTCGATTGAAGACTTAGGTCAGTTAATTCACGACGCCAAAGCAGCGCGAGTAAAAGTCATTGTGAAACTGGTTTCATCAGAAGGTATCGGTACCATTGCAGTCGGTGTCGCTAAAGCCGGCGCTGACGTGATTAACGTCGCTGGTAATACTGGTGGTACTGGCGCGGCGGCTGTGACCAGCTTGAAAAACACTGGCCGTTCACCTGAAATTGGTATCGCCGAGGTTCATCAAGCGTTAGCTTTAAATGGCTTACGCGAAAAAGTCACGTTACGTTGCAGTGCCGCCCATCAAAACGGTGCAGACGTAGTCAAATCAGCGATTTTAGGTGGCGACTCGTTTGAGTTCGGCACCACCGCATTGATGATGCTACGTTGCGTGATGGCGAAAAACTGTAACATCCGCTGCCCAGCGGGTTTAACCACCGCTCACGAAGAATTCAAAGGCGACCCAAGAGTTTTAGCCCAATACTTCATGAACTTGGCGCACGAAGTACGCGAAATTCTGGCCGAATTAGGCTACAGCAGTTTGCAAGAAATTCGCGGCAAAACCGAGTTATTGCATTTAGTTGACCACGCCAGCATGGTCGGTCAAATTCAATTGCAAAAACTGTTAGCCGAAGTCACCGAAATCAAAATCGACAAACCGGTTTATCTGGAAAAAGATTTTGCGATTGATGACCAAATCTTCGCCAAAGTTAAAAGCGAGTTATTCGACAAAGGCCAAAGCAAAGTCGTTGTTGAAGGCCCAGAATTCAAACTCAACAACCGCAATAAAACCGTTGGCGGTCAAACTGCTATCGATTTAGAGCGTTTGTTGGCTTATCAATTGACTGCCGAACAAGTCGCGGCTTCTAAAATTATTTACACCAACCAACACGGTCGCCGCTATTTGGCTGATGACACTATCGTGGTTCGCACCCATGGTTCTGCAGGTCAAAGCTATGGCGCATTCAATAACGATGGGATTCGTTTAGAACATACTGGCACTTGTAATGATGGTGTTGGTAAAACCGCTTGCGGTGGCATCATCGTGATTAAATCACCAGGCGGTGGTTCTAATCTGGCCGGTGAAAATGTTTTGATTGGTAACTTTGCTCTGTTCGGTGCTTCCGGCGGTAAAACCTTCATCAACGGTGAAGCCGGTGACCGTTTCGCAGTGCGTAACTC
>CAIXED010000043.1 GCA_903918375.1 uncultured Pseudomonadota bacterium
CGGAGGACTCGAACAACGCTTCGACTCCACTAGCGATGAAACCAGCACCACCATGAAAATCGAAGGCGGCAAAAACCAACTGGCTTATCACCTCGATGGTTTCTATCGACACCGCAATAACATGGACATCGGTGGAAACGGTATTGATAGCGCTAAAGTGGCGATAACCGATCCATCACTAACCGTCGTAGACAACCCCAAAGGCTATTTGAACAACACCGGCGCGGAAGCTATCAGTGGTTCAGCTGGATTATCTTGGGTTGGAACACAAGGTTTTGCTGGTCTATCGATTAACAACCTTGATAACAATTACGGCATTGCACCGAATGGCAACGGTGAAGAAAAAGTCCGTATCGCTTTACGCCAGCAAAAATACGATTTCAAAAGCGAGTTAAATAATCCATTCAAATTCGCCAAAACTATCCGCACTCGCCTTGGCTACACTGATTATCAACACACCGAAATTGCTAATGGTGAGGCTGGTGCTTTTTACACCAACCAATCTTATGAAAGCCGCCTAGAAATCGCTCATCAAGATTTAGGACTATTGCAGGGCGTAGTTGGCTTTCAAGCCCAAGCCAGCGACTTTAATGCCATTGAAAAATCAACTGGCGAAAGTATCGTCCCACGCTCCGACATCAATACTTATAGTGCTTTCGTTTTAGAGTCATTTGAACTGGGCAGCGTCAGTTATCAATTCGGTACTCGCGTTGAACCAACCAGCATTCAAGCCGATGGTTTTGCAAACTTGAATTACACCCCAGTCAGCGCTTCTGCTTCGGCTTTATGGAAATTGGATCAACGCAACAGCTTGAATTTAGCCATGACCCGCTCCTCAAGAGCGCCGCAAGTTCAGGAGCTGTTAGCCAATGGCTATCATGACGCCACTCGCAGTTATGAACACGGTGACATTAATCTTGGGCTAGAAACTGCTTATAACCTCGATTTAGGTTATCGATTTAAAACCGACTGGCTCAGAGCTGAGCTGGATTTATTCCACAATTGGGCGGGTGATTACATCTATCAACAAAGAAACGGTGAATTTGTCGATGAACAAGGTGTTGGCAGTGTGGCGGTGTTACAAAGCGCTCAAGCCGATGCGATTTTTAAAGGCTACGAAGCTAAATTAATTTTCCCTATGATGGAAAATCATTATGGTTTGCTGGATTTAAGCTTATTCAGCGATTACACCCGTGGTCAATTCCGTAACGGTGCTAACGTTCCCAGAATGCCACCTTTGCGTTATGGTGTGCAGTTGGATTACAACCAAAACCGATTCTCCAGCTATCTGCGCCTAACCCGAGCCGATGATCAAGCCTATATTGGCGAATTTGACACCACCACAGCTGGGTATTTTTTATTGAATGTTGGCGTTAACTATCAACTCAAAGCCACAGAAAATGCCAAACTGATGCTGTTTGCCAAAGCTAATAACTTGCTGAATGAAAATATTCGTAACTCAACGTCTTATCTGCGTAACTTTGCGCCAGAAGCAGGACGCGGTGCTGAACTGGGTTTTAGATTAAGTTATTAACTGAAAACATTTAAAAATACTTTGCAATAAAAAACCCCGAAGACCGGAGGATCAACGAGGCTTTAACCAAAAGATGCATTGCTAACGCTGATGCACCTTATGCTGATTACCTTAATGAATATGCACTTCGCGAGTTTTGGATTTATCGCTGTCGTTACGAGTTAATGTGTAATCGTCTTTATTACGAGTTGGCACTGTGCCATCGCTGTTAAGTAATACCAACGCTGCTTGGTCTTCGATTTTGAACTGACGCTTAGGGCCATTGTTATTCGGTGTTAAGGTCACAAGTTTGGCTTTTTCATCCCACTCGTATTTACCTTTTTCGAAATGTTCTCTGTTCGCGGCTTTAGCGTACTGGCTAACGATCAGGTAATTGTTCTTTTGTTTTAATGACATAGTCATCTTCAAACCGTCACAATCTTTTTCGTCACATGGCAAGTAACCATAGAAAACCCCACGATAACCTAAAGTTGGATCGGCGTTTTCGTTGTGATTAGCGTGTTCCGCATGATCACCCATCTCACCACGACGGATTAACTCACGCGCTTTAAGCGCTTTTTCTTGAAGCTGCATATCAGATTCGGCCCAAGCACTACTAAAAGTGGAAACCAAAGCGCCGAAACAAATCAACGTCACATTTTTTTTAATTTTTTTGTTTAATGTTTTCATATTGGATTTTGTATTTCTGTTCGTAAAATAATCGTCTAACAGTCGTTACCTACAGGTTACCAAGATAATTGCCGAGATCAAATCAATTATCTAATTAAACCTTGTTTACTCACTTTCATCTCATCTATGCCACGTAAAACAATTCAGTATTCGATTAGATTACTAACGATTATCAGTGTTTGCTGGGGGCTATCAGCCTGCCAACCGCCACCGCAACCGAAATATACACAAGCTATCATTCACGATGCTTATATCTGGCAGCATCAATGGACACCGGCATTAAAATCGGCCTTAGTCACCGCAACACCTTGGATTAATCGTTGGCATGTTTTAGGCGCTGAGCTTAATCAGCACGGACAATTAATGGCCATTAATGCCGATTTTGCAGCCTTAGCACAAGCACAAAAACCGCTGACACTGGTCATTCGTATCAATGGACAATTGTCTAATTGGGCACCTGAAACCGTCATTAACACCAGTCTCGACATTCTAAATCACTGGCATAATGCGGGGTTATCGGTAAGCGGTTTAGAAATTGACTACGATTGCCCGACCAGCAAGCTGAACGACTATACAAAATTTTTAAGCCAATTACGACAACGGTTAGAGGGACAATCTGTAAAACTATTAATCACTACTTTACCAACTTGGTTGTCATCTAAATCCTCACTAATCGATTTACTAAGCCAAGTCGATGAAGCAGTTTTACAAGTTCATTCAGTCTCTAATCCTCAACAAGGCTTATTTGCTCCTAAATTAGCCGCAGATTGGATTAAGCAATTTTCGTTAATTAGTCCTGTTCCTTTTAAAGCAGCATTGGCCAACTATGGCTCACGAATTGCTTGGGATAAAGATGGCCAAATACTGGCAGTGGAAAGTGAAGAAAACAAAGGTTTAATCAGTCAAAATACCCACGAACTATCAATTGCCCCCACCTCGGTCGCTGAGTTACTAGATGATTGGCGTTTACATCCACCGCTTAATATGAATGGCGTCATCTGGTTTCGATTACCAACTAGCGACGATCAACGCTCTTGGAGTTTAAGCTCTTGGAAAGCGGTAATCAACGGTGAACCACTGACACCAAGCTTGAGCGCCAAGGCAGTCAGTACCGATAAGAAAGGCTTGTATAATATAGTTTTAAGCAATGATGGCGAAATAGACAGTCAAGCGCCTCAACATATTGATGTCATCAGCTCTCAACCGTGTATTGCTGCTGACGCACTTAATCAATATCAAATGCAACGCTCAACACAGTTAATTCAATATTTTTTACTACAACCAACCAACTTGCGCGCTCATCATCAAAGCCTGATTGGCTGGGTACGCTGCCCTACTGAAGAGTTTGAAATCCATGTGCATTAAGACAGCTATCAAAATCACTACAACGCTTGGTCTGTTTTTATTAATCCCGGCTAACGGCATCAGTTGTGGTCCTGATTTTCCTGCCATTTTAACTAATCAACGTCATGCAGCGCTGACAGAAACACCACCGGCCTTATTCGCACAAGAAATCAGAAAATTAGCGCCAAAACCACAATATGCGCTTAAAGCAGTAGAAACAGCGCCTTATGAATATCAAGCAAGCAATCCCCGAGAGACAATTGAACAACAAGGTTTAAGCACAGAATTAGCCACTCAAATCCGGGAAATGCGTAAGCAACCCGATGGCGATAAAGCTTATACAATCGGCAAAGGCTTACCAGAAGACATTAGACTCTATACCGCAGCGGCAGTTGATTTCAAGCAAGCAGCGGCAGACGAAAAATTAGAAAAAGCCAAACAACGCTTTAGCGCAATTTTGAGCCTAAAAAACAATCAAAATCGTGCGGTATGGGCAGCCTATATGCTCGGAAAAATCGCTTATTATCAAAATCAAGCTCAGCAAGTTAATCAGTTTTATCAAACTACGCGGCAATTAGTGATAGCAGGCTATCCCGACCCATTAGGCTTGGCGGTTGCCAGTTTTGGTGAACAAGCACTTTTTCATTTGGAATCTAACGAGCTGATACCGGCTATTGAACTGTATTTACAACAACTATCATACGACTCCAAATCAGCTGAAGACTCGTTACGCATTATTGCCAATCAAATAATCGATCAACCGACCTTATTAACTCAGGCACTCGCCAATCCACTCGGTCAGCGTTTACTGTTTGCCCATCTCTATACAAAAGATATTGCTACTCCATTTACCTCATTGATCAGCAGCGAATCTGCAATCAATAATCAACATCTAGCTATCGACATCAGTGATCCACAAAATAAAGACAGCTTTTCATCATCCAATTCTCAGCTATTACTCTGGCAAAAAATCATCACCAGCATTGAAGACCAAGGCATCGACAATATCGCTGGAACCGATTGGTTAGCCGCTGCCGCTTATAACAAAGGCCAATTTAATCTGGCTCAGCGCTTAGTTAAAGTATCGCCAAGCCCATTAAGCTTCTGGATAAAAGCCAAATTAGCGCTACGCGATGGTGATCAAAGCAGTGCATTAAATGCTTACGCTGAAGCAGTAAAAGCCTTTCCTGTCGAAAACCAACAAGCTTCAAATAGTTTTTTAGCTGAAGTTCAAATTTATGACAGCGCCTTAATCCGCTATCGAATTAATACTGAGCGCGGCATTTTAAAATTGGCACGATCTGAATACATGGAAGCACTTAGTTATCTTTCAGCTGGTGCCCATTTATTTTGGACAGATGCGGCTTA
>CAIXED010000044.1 GCA_903918375.1 uncultured Pseudomonadota bacterium
CAATGGTGCTCAAGGTGAAATCGTCAACCACGGCACTATCGAAGCTAAAGATGGCGGCTATGTTGCCCTGTTAGGTGCAAAAGTCACTAACGACGGCAAAATCATTACTCACAACGGCACAGTGGCTTTAGGCGCAGCGGATAGTATTGCTATTCCGATGACCTCAAGCGGCAAAATCAAAATGGAATTAAGTGCGGGAAGCATCAATGCGGCGGTTGAAAACACCAAAAACGGTGTGATCGTCACTGAAGGCGGTGATGTTTATCTACAAGCCGCAGCCGCTAACCATGCGATGGCTTCGATTACAAATTCCGGCCAAATTGATACTAGCGGTGAACAAGCGGGTAAAGCTGTTTTATTAGCCGATAACGGTGAAATTAAGGTTGATGGCAGTATTACAGCGAATAGCAGTAATGCGGCTAACAAAGGCGGCGATATTATTATTGGTCGTGATGCGCAAACTGGCGTATTAGCGAAAGCGACTGATGTGAGTGGCGCTAGATTGGAGAGCAAGAAAGGCTTTGTTGAAACGTCTGGTGATTATTTGGCGACGGATGGTATTACAGTCAAAGCCGCACAATGGTTGCTGGACCCTTCTGACATCACAATCTCATCAGCTGCTGACAGTCTTATTACTGGTGCTCCTGTCAGCATCACGCCCAATGGTGTGGCTGGAACAACTAGTAATGTGAAGGTTGATACTATTCAAAACGCTATCAACGCGGGGACTAATGTCACCATCCAAACCACCAATGCCGGCAACGCTACGGGCGCAGGCAACATCACCATTGCCAATGCATTGGCGTTCAAAAATACAGGCGCTACCGATGCAACCTTGAGTTTAATCGCCGATAACGGGATTATCCAAAACGCAGGTGCCACCATCACGACCGATTTGGTTAATAGCACCAAACTGGTCAACGTCAGCATGACAGCTAAAGGCAACTTCCAAGGCGTCGATGCAGCAAACGCCAACAGCAAAGGTATTACCCTCAACAGTACCATCACCACCAATGGTAATGTCACATTGAACGGTACAAACCAAAACACGGGTGGTGGTCGCAACAACAGTGGTGTGGTTTTCAATAGTGGCTCCGGTATCACTGCCAAAGAGATCTATGTTAAGGGTACCCAGAAACGACCTGGAACCACTGACGCAAACGGCATCGCATTTAATGGAAGCACCACTTTTAACTCCTCTGGAGCGAGCATATTTGAAGGCATTAGCTCTTCGATCGGCAATGCATCAGCAGGTGTTTATGTTGAAGATGGCGCCACACTTAATTTAAACAGTGGCGCTGGCTCCATGCACTTCAAAGGCGACAACACCAACGCCGGTTATCGTGGCATCCGACTTGGGTTTGTTTCACCAACGACTACAAACGTCAATACAAATGGCAATGTCATTTTTGGCACAGACGCCAATGCTAAGCAAACATTCCTTAGAGCCAACTTGAACGTCAACAGTGGTTCGGTCACGTTGCAAGGCTCAGAGGTTCAGTTTTATGATGGCGCAGTACTGACAGCTAAAAATGCCACCACGGTCAATTTAACTGGCAAAACGATTAATTTGGGGCAGGCTGGCTCATCGGTCATCAAAAAAGATACAGGCGGCTTCAGCCTGAATATGACGGGCGATACGGTCATGATCCAAAACACGGCCAGTGTTGATGCTGGAACCGGAACCGTCGCTGTGAAAACACTGACGTCTGGCAGGGAAATCCAGCTGGGTGCCGATGATGTGGTGGCAAGCAAAATGGGTTTGACCAACGCGGAGCTGGGTCTCATCAAAGCTGGGCAGGTTGTGATTGGTGACACGAGTAGCAATGGGGCAATCCATGTGGCGGGTGCTACCAGCACCAATGCAACTACGGGCAACATTACACTGCAAACAGGTGGCAATATTTATGTGAATGATGCGTTAACTATTGCTGCAGGCAAAACACTCACGCTTAATGGCGCAGGTGCAAGCAGCACCATCAGTCAGGCCGACAACTTTGCAGGGATTACAGCCGACAAAGTTGAGTTTTTGGGCAACACCGCTACGGTCTCGCTTCAACCCGCCAATTCGATCAACAAAATCGGCATGTTAGCCGGTAAGGTCAAGTCTTTCGCACTTTTCAATGAGCGTGATTTGACTGTTGGTACGGTTAATTCAACGGTTGGATTGACGGCCACAGATAATATCTATCTGTTATCAACAACACTCACTGGCACAGCGTTGAGCATCGCTAGTAAGATTGAATCGACTGCTGGAAATGTCAGATTAAGTGCCTTTACTTCAGATACCGCAAGTGTACCTAATGCCGCTGTGAAATCGTGGGCGGAAGTGAAGGGCAAAGATGTAACCATGAACGCTGTTGCTCAAGGTGCGAGTGGCTACACATTAGGTTATTACGGTGCTGGCATTGGTGGAAAATTTACAGCGTCTGGTGACTTGAATCTGAGTGGTTCCAGTAAGAACATAGGCAATGGTTTCTACATGTATGGTGGCGCGCTCTCAGCGGGTAATGCACTCACCATTTCAGGTACTTCTTCAGCTGGTCAAGGTGTGGGCTTTGATGTAGTTGGTGCAAGTTCGGTTAGCATCATCAGTAACAACGGTGTCGCCATCACTGGCACAGCCTCTACAGCTGGTAAAGATGCAATTGGCTTGAATGGCGTCACGCTGAACAACGCAGCTGGTGCCATCAAGCTAGATGCACGGGCTGGGAATATCAATACTAGCTCGGTGACCAATACCCTGACCCAAAATGGCAATGGCGACGTAACGCTCACCACGGTGGGTAACGGCAATATAACCGTGCCAAAAATCATCAACAATGGCACAGGCAATGTGATTATTGCGGCTGGTTCTGACTTGCTAGCTGGTAATGGCGGTGGTGGTCAAGTTAAAACTGTTTCGGGCAACACGATTGCACAAGGCAATGCATTGCCTGGTAAAACTTATATCTATTCAGGCAGTGCGACTGCAACAGGTACATTATCAAATCTTGATAGTGCTAATTTAGCTGATTTGTATTTGGATAGCTCGTCATCAGATGGTGCGGGTGGTTTTATTAAACAAAACGCAGAGTCAAATGTGGCTTTCATGACTGGCGCTACGCGCACAACCATTGCTAGTGGCGCTCCAGCGCAAGTGATGTTCCGTGAAAAAGTAAGTGTCAATCTTCAAGATGAATTGAATGGTGCAACATTCAATAGCACCTACGGTGACGCAAATACCAAAAACGGACAAAGCGCAGCTTTATGGGGTGATGTGCAAGGCGCAATGAAGGATGCCAATAAGACTGGTGGGGTGATTAATCAATTAACTAGCACAATGAAAGATGCGAACCATAACGATGTTAAGTTCCATGTTTCAGCTGCGACGGTGATTGATAGCATGACTGGCAATATTCCAGTTGCAGATGCTCACTACAGTAATGCTGATTATTTGAAAGCCAATGCTGCCAATGGCAATACTGGCTATGTTTATAACATTCCTGCGTCGAATGGTAAGTACACGGTAGCATTTGTCAGTGGTGATGAAGGTAAGGTTAAGGTTGATGTCGCTCAAAAAGCGGTGAGTTATAACGGTGTAAGTGTTGATAGTAAGGTTTACGACGGCACGACAAACGCGGTGGTGCATGGCGCACCGACGTTATTGACTGGTGGCAGTAATGCGACTGATAGCAAAGTGATGACTAATGACAAAGTGGCATTAGGCGGTGCTGTTACTGGTCAATATGACACTAAAAATGTGCGTGGTACAGATGGAATTGGTACCAATAATGTGACTTTATCTGACGTAACCTTGGTGGCTGGTGTTGGCGGTGATGATAGCGCTAACTACAAATTCAATGATAAGCAAGCGGTTATCGATGGTAACAATACCATCACAGTTAAAACCGTTACATATAGCGGTGTGGATGTGGGCACTAAAGTTTACGATGCTGATACCAATGCTAATTTGACAGGTGTTGCCGTGTTATCAACTATTGGCGCTGGTTTAGGTAATGCTAACGATAACAAGGTGATTGCTGATGACAACGTAGCATTAGATACTGCCAACCTTAAGGGCACGTATGACAGTAAAAATGTGCGTGGCACAGATGGAGCTGGTGCCAATAATGTGACTTTGTCTGGCGCAGCGTTGGTGGCTGGGGTTGCTGGTGATGATACAACAAACTATAACTTTGTTCAGCAAGCTACGTTGAATGGCAAAGGAACAATTACGCCTAAAGATGCGTCTGTCGTAACAGATGGCAAAACTGTTGTTTACAATGGTTCGCAACAAACCGATACAATTACTAAAAAAGGCTTTATTGATGGTGATAAAGTTGGTACAGCAGTCGGTGCGGGCGCAGGCACTGAACTAGGTAGTTACGCGCCTAATCTTCAATTGGTTGGGGATATCAGCGATCTTGATAACTATAATGTGATTTTTGGTAATGCTAAATTTGTGATTACTGATGCGGCTGGTGGTGATTCCTTGTTAAATCCTGTACCTGTTAATCCGAATTATCAGACTCCAGGCGCAACTGGGGTTAATGAATTGGTGACCACCCAACAAAATAATGAGCAAATTCAAAAGCAATGTTCTTTAGAATTTGCAAAAGAATGTAAAGTTCAGCCGGCAACAGTTCAAGAGATTGCACCAAAATATGTGACTTTCTACTAAAACTGCCCTAGAATCCAAGAAAAAATAAACTTTTACCTAGATTAATTACCTTGATGCAACTTAACTTTTCTAGCAAATTATCTGTTTTTGGACTGGGTTCCAAAGGCTTTTTGCTGACAGTTGCTTTGCCATTTTTGTTTTTATTAGCTTTTTTAACTCAACAACTTAGCAGTTTTGATGGTATCGGTTGGGTAAACGGTTTTAGTCATCCTTTAATGGGCTGGGATCATTTAGTCACCATGCTCGCTGTTGGGGTTTGGGCGGCTCAATTACGCGGTCATGCGGTTTGGCAATTGCCTTTAGCGTTTGTGGCGGTAATGAGTTTGGGGGGTATTGCAGGGGCTTCGGGCTTAGATATTCCTAGTGTCGAGGGTATTATTCTGTTGTCTTGCGCGGTTTTTAGCGTCTTGATTACTCGCAAAGTACGGTTTAGCGGCAAAATTAATGTTCTAATTGTTGCCTTCTTTGCTTTCTTCCACGGCTTCGCCCATGGTCAGGAAATTTCCACTTCAGCCAGTCTGATTTCTTACACGCTCGGCTTTATGCTGGCTACTTTGTTGTTGCACGGTGCCGGTATTTTGGTTGCCAAATTAGTGGTGTTGGCGGTTTCCGGTTTATTAGGCATGGTGTTATCTAGCGCGGCATTGGCTGAATCTGCCGAGTTGATGATCGACAAGCATGAAAAACAGGTTAGGGCGTTTGAGGCTAATTTAAACCAATACATCAGCATTAACGATTCAATTCAGGCGGTAAATCTTGCTGTTTCAGCGCTACAAATAAGCCATCAGCCCGATTACTGGCTTTTATCCAGTCCGCCGGATGACGATGTTTTGAATCATGGTTTTGTGCAATGGTTTTTATCGGCCGATGATCGTGATACCAGTGTCGGTATTTTTAGACACTATTTTCCCGATATTAATTACACACCTGGACAGGCTTTTTTAAGCAGTGGCGTAGGGCTTACTTCGCCGCCAGTTCGTGTTGTTTTAGTTACAAAATTCGTTTCCCCCTTCGCTAGTTTAGCCATTGAAAATCCAGTTTTTCAATCGGCCTTTGCCAAAACCGCTTTTGGCAATTCTGATAGCCACCCATTGAATTCCCTGATTGCCGATGATGCCAAGCATCGTCTTGGTCTTGCTTGTGCTTCAAATCCCCGTTTCTTTGTGCTTACCAGCTTAAATTCGCTTGTTCGCCGATCTATTCAAACTGCCAGTTTTGGCGAACCCTCGTTTTTGAAATTTAACCTATCAATGCTTAGTTGAGGAACAGCAATGAATGCGTATAACTATAAAATCAAACCCACGCAACTAGCGATTAGTATTGGCTTTATCTTGGGGCTAAGCAGTGTTGAACTGTTGGCGGCTACCAAAGATCAGCCGATTAACTCCATTGAACAAGCTAAAAACGCTATCAAAATTGAAGAGTTGGAAGCTATTGAAGTAGAGGAAGATGGACGAGGTAAAAACTTGATCGGTGTTACCGGTTCTGCTTCGCAAGGCGAGGTCAGTCAAAAGCAGTTTGAATATCGACCTTTATCACGCAACGCTGAATTAGTGGAAGTGGTGCCTGGGGCTGTTGCTACTCAGCATAGTGGTTCAGGTAAGGCGAATCAGTATTATCTGCGTGGCTTTAATTTGGATCATGGTACTGACTTTACGACTTATGTCGATGGTATTCCGATGAACATGCCTACCCATGCTCATGGGCAGGGTTATATGGATATCAACAGTATTATTCCTGAGCTGGTCAAGAAAATTGAATATGGCAAAGGCCCGTATTACGCCGAAGTGGGTGACTTTTCGGCGGCGGGTTATAGCAAAATGTTTTCTATGGATAGCTTGCCAGAAGGGATTTTGAAATTTACCGGTGGTGAGTTTGGTTATTACCGGACTTTGGTGGCTAATTCTAATAAAGTCGGTATTGGTGATTTGTTGTATGCCGGCGAATTTAATTTTTATGATGGGGTTTGGCAACAGCCGGAAGATTCCAAAAAGTTTAACGGTATGTTGCGTTACACCATTGATCAAGGCACTTGGGGCATGTCGGTGAATGCCAAAGGTTATACCAATAGCTGGACGGCAACCAATCAAATTCCTCAGAACTTGATTGATAACGGTACTTTAGGGCTTTACGGCACCATGGACCCAAGCGATGGCGGTAAAACCAATCGCTATAGTGTTTCGACCAATCTTTGGAATCATGGCAAGGATTGGAAAAACGAAGCCAATATTTACGCGCTTTATTACGATGTGGGTTTGTTTTCTAACTTTAGTGGCAATTTCAATGATCCAGTTCATGGTGATCAAATTCATCAGTTCGAGCATCGAGTACAAACCGGTGCTGATATTGAGCACACTCGTTATCACAAATTGTTAGGCTTTGAGATGGATAGCTCTTTTGGTCTGCAATTTCGCCATGATGAAATTATGGATTTAGGTTTGGATCATACCCAAGCTAGACAATTAGTCAGCAACGTCAGTTTAGCTAATGTTGGTACCACAACGGTCGGTACTTATTTCAAAAACCAAACCCATTGGCATGATAAAGTCAGAACTATTGCTGGTTTGCGCGGTGATTTTATTAATAATGATGTCAACCTTATTGATAACAAAAATCACGATCCTTTGATCAATGCTGCTAATTCAGGTAGTCGTGGAAAAGCAATGATTAGTCCAAAGCTGAGTTTAGTAGTTGGTCCTTGGTATGACACAGAATATTTTGCCAATATTGGTTATGGCTACCATTCAAATGATGCCAGAGGTACAACCTTACAACTTGACCCTAGTAATGGTAACCCCGTTATTAATCCTGATACGGGCTTGTCAGCGGCAAGAATTAGTCCCGCAGCTTGGTCGCGTGGTGGTGAGGCGGGGATTCGCAGTAACTTCGTGCCAGGTTTAAATAGCACTTTCGCGATTTGGTGGTTGGAGTCCAGCCAAGAACTGGTGTTTAAGGGCGATGAAGGGAATACCGAAGTGAATGGTAAATCTCATCGCTATGGTATCGAGTGGACCAACTACTACAAACCGACTGATTGGTTAACCTTGGATGCTGATTACGCTTTAACCACTGCTCGTTATGCTGAAAATAACGCATTTGTTCCCAATTCAGTAGGACGGGTTGTTAGTACTGGGGCAACATTTGTAGCGCCCAATGGATTGTTTAGCACCGTGCGCTTTCGTCATTTTGGTGTTGTGCCATTGGACGAACAAGGTACATTTTGGTCGGGTGATACCAACATCGTCAATATCGGTGCTGGTTACAAACAAAAACAATATAAATTAGAAGTCGATGTATTCAATATTTTAGGTTCGCAAAGCAACGATATTGCGTATGCTTATGATTATTCCTATGGGGGACAAACTGGGAATGGTGTTATGAAACACCCCGTTGAACCGAGAATGGTGCGTGGTACTATTACCGTCAATTTTTAAGCAAGCCTAACGCTATTATCAGGAGGCCGTATGAGAGTATTAATGATCGCAATCCTCAGTATTGCTAGTTCTTTTGCGGCCCAAGCGGCTCCCAAAATCGATTTCCAAGCAGGTGACCAAGTCTTAACCAATTGCCGCGATATTTACACCAAAGGCTCGGTGATTGCTAAAGTCGATGATGGTTACACCGTCAAATTTCCCAAAGGCAGCGGGCCAATTCAATGCCCACCATTCCGCTGGCATAACGAGTTTGTTTTGCCGTTTCAATCAGTGTCCGAATACCAATTGCAGTTTTTAGGTGGTTTTAAAAAGCCATTGCTGTTTAAAGTGGGCGAGACGGTGACTTTCCGCTTTGAAACCGATAAACGCGTGGTAGCAAATCAACCGATGGTCGATATTGATGCCCAGATTATCGATATTAGTAGTAATGGTGCTATTCAGGTCAAACTATTAAGCACCAGTGTCGAAGCTGGCGCGACATTTTGGCAATGGATTGGCGGTAATTATGTCGATTTACGCCATAAGTCATTGCAGTCCGAACGTGATAAGCGGTCTAAATAATGTATCCAACGGCAAGTTAAAAATAGTTTTATATCTTTGTTCTACTAGGGCGAGGTGAGTCTTACGTCAATAAATTCAATTCATTACTGGTTTTGGTGTTGCTATGATTTCCTTGGTATTGCTAATGTATTTGTAACTATGTTAGAACTGTAATCTATGCGGCAGTATTGGCGAGAGATTACGTTATGTTGTAATCAATTTACTAATGCCACTTGTTTGATCCGCAATCTAGGCTTGGAAAATCAAAATATAATCGAGATCAAATGGACTTGTTATGGTTATTAAAAAAGCGAATCATCCCGGAAGTTATTTTTATCATCATTGATTTTTGCAAAAAATATATTTTTGCCACTTTAATTATACCCAGCCTAATCTTTGGCTAATTAATGTCTTGTGGCTGAGAGCTTGATACTAATCAGGTGCTTAAGAGCAATAAGTCGCATCTTTTTGAAATTTCATGGTGTTAATCATCTGTGTATCTCAAACATAATTTCTGAAATATGACATTTCAGTATAAATAATATTAGGAACGTAAGTTATGAATAGTTCAGATTTATGGCAGCGGATTGAAGCCTTTAATCAAGGAAGAGATACGCAGCGGCTAACCATGAAATATCAAGCGATGGGTAAAGATAGCTTTGCCTTTTTGCGAGGTACGAACCATTTGTTCTATGAAGATTGGCCTCAAAACTCTAGTTTGAATGATGTACCTTTAGCCTGGATTTGCGGCGATTTACATTTGGAAAACTTTGGTTCCTACCGTGGTGACAATCGGCTCACCTATTTTGATGTTAACGATTTTGATGAAGCAGTTTTGGCACCGTGTACTTGGGATTTAACACGTTTTCTTTGTAGTGTGTTAGTAGCGGCAAAAAATGTTGGTATCGAGGAAAACTTGGTTATAGCCTTATGCCAAAATTTCTTGAGCAACTACAGTCGTGAACTCCGTGAATGCAAGCCTCGTTGGATTGAGCGGTCTATTGCCGATGGAATGATTCGGGATTTACTTAAAAATCTCAAACATCGTTCCTACTCAGATTTGTTGAATGAATGGACTGTTAAGCAAGATGGTAAAAGGCTATTAAAGATTGACAATCGTAAAGCTATCGAGGCGTCTCCAGCGGAGCAGCAACATATTAGATCGCTGATTGCGCGGTTTGCTGAGACACAACCCAATCCCGAATTTTTTAGTGTGCATGATGTTGCTAAACGTATCGCTGGTCTTGGTAGTTTGGGTTTAGAGCGTTATGTCGTTCTTATCAACGATTCAAAACATTACTATTTATTAGATGTGAAATATCAACCGGGTTCTGCGCTTGTATCTTATGTAAGCGCACCTCAGCCGATATGGAGAAACGAATCGGAGCGAGTAGTGAAGTTGCAACAGCGAAGTCAAGCCATTGCTCCTGCATTTTTAGCGTCTATCCAAGATGGCAATCGATCGTTTTTTATAAAAGAACTAATGCCGAGTCAAGATCGGTTAAGGCTGAAAAATTGGAATGGCAAATTTCGTCAACTGGAACAAGCGGTAAATTCAATGGCACATCTCGTTGCATGGATGCATGTTCGTAGCGGTGGCTGGCAAGGTTCGGCAACGGCTGATCAATGGCAGGCTTTCGGTAGCCGTAATGATTGGCAAAATGCCGTTCTTGAATACGCATTGAATTATAGTTGCCAAGTACAGGCTGACTGGTTGAAGTTTAAATCAGCTAATGTCCCTGTTGTTAGCTGAGAATAAGGAAAAACATGAAACCTAAAATAGCGATGGTTAAAAGACAGTTTTCAATTGGCGATTTAGTTGCTGGTTTATCGGTAGCGTTTATTTTATTACCCGAAGCAGTAGCCTATGCGGCTATTGCTCATTTACCCATTCAGGCCGCGATTACTGCTGCTATTGTCGGTTTGATATGTTATGCCTGTCTTGGTGGTAGTCCTTTTGCAGTGGTTGCACCGACCTCATCAGCGGCAGCTCTATTAGCCGCAGTCGTTTTGTCGCTACATCCTGAAAATCCTCAAATCGCGGCTAGTTTAGGTGTGGCATTGGTTATATCAACAGGGGCGGTTTTATTCCTTGTTGCTAAATTAGGCTTAGGTGGGCTTTCGGCTTTTGTTTCCAGGCCGGTATTGCACGGGTTTTCATTTGCATTGGCTATCACCATCGTTACTAAACAATTACCATTGTTTTTTGGTATTTCGGTACATGCTAGCTCGCCTGTTCCCATTGTTATGGAGTTACTAGAGCATTGCGGTGAAGGCTCGATATGGGCTACCGTCATCGGCTTAGTGGCTTTGGTTTTGTTAAAAGTGCTGAAACGCTGGCCTAATCTGCCTAGTGTGTTTTTAGTGTTAGTTGCGGGCATTTTGTTAAGTGAAAATTTTAATTTAAGTGCAATGAATGTCGAGCTGGTTGGGACTGTCTCAATCAAACCACCGACATTAAGTTTGCCAGATTTGCCGTTAGATCAGTGGCTACAGTTAGCGGAGTTGTCCTTAGGGCTGTTGATTATCATTGTTGCTGAATCTTGGGGAAGTATTCGGAGTTTAGCGCTAAGTCACGGTATGTCAGTTGAAGCTAAGCAAGAGTTGTCAGCATTAGGCATAGCCAATTTATTCTCTGGTTTGTTGCAAGGTATGCCAGTTGGTGCCGGTTTTACCGGTAGTTCTGCCAATGAAGCAGCAGGCGCAAAGACTAAACTTGCAGGGCTATGTGCGGCAGTGGTTTTATTGCTTATGGCTATATTTGGGCAACAATTAATTGGCACAATACCTGAAACGCTGGTTGCTGCTGCTGTTATCAATGCATTAAGTCACGCCTTAAATCCTAAAGCTTTAATTTCTCTATGGCGTTTGAATCGCGATCAATATTTGGCAACTGCCGCTGTGATTGCCGTATTAGCGTTTGGGGTATTGCATGGGATGTTGATTGCAATTTGTTTGTCATTGGTTTCCGCCATACGAAGCTTTAGTAAACCAGTGGTCAGAGAATTGGCAGAACTTGACGATACTAGAGATTATGTTGATCTCAAGAATCATCCAACCGCTAAGAAGCATGGTCAAATACTGATATTACGCCCAGAAGAGCCTTTGTTCTTTGCTAGTGTTGATGGAATTTTGACCGAAGCAAACAAAAGGCTGTTAGCAGGTGATGATATTGATGTTTTGATTGTCAGTCTCGAAGAGAGCGCTGATCTTGATAGTACCGCTGCTGAATGTTTAGCTGAGTTTTCTGATCAGCTTCAACAACAGCAAAAATTGTTGTTACTAGCTCGTGTTAAAGATCCTATCAGTCAATTATTACTCAATTTAGCCGAGATAAAATTTAAGGACAAAATGTTCTGGAGTGTTAATGATGCAGTAATTGAGGCAAAAAAATATTCTCAATCCGTTTAAGTCGAGTTTCTGTTGATTAGTGTTGGGAATGATAGAGCGACTCTGCTCAAAATCTAATGTAGACACACGATTAATAGTGAAGGGTGTCTGTTTTTTAGGTCACGAGATCGGTGGTTTGTATTAACTAAGTAATTAAACTAGAATTGCCGGCTATTTCTGCTAAAAGTTTGTCTGAAAAATACAGATTTTAGCTAATCTTTTACCTTTAATTCAGTGAGATTGAAATTGTTGATGAAACATAAATCTTTGCTAGTGTTAGTTGTGTTATCAATGTTTTTAAGCGGTTGTAGCTTATTTTCCAACTCTGATGATGAAGTGACGCCTAAAAAAGTACAACCCAAAAAAGCTGCGGCTAAAAAAGCCCCTTCTGCGAGTACAGCTAAGAAAGCGACTCAGCCAGCACCTGGAACAGGGACTGCCACATACGCAATTGATAGCGGTCGTAATAATTTTAAAGTTGAACCGACAACACCGGCTTTTAAAGGTGAGTCATTAATGCCTCAAGCTAATCAGCCTCAGGTTCAACAGCCACAGAGTGTTGTACCAACAGAGCCAGCGCTATCTGCTGCTGGGGGGCAACCAACAATACCGACACCAAGCATTCCAAGTGCTAATGCCAATACCATTGTACCAACACCTGCTACAGTTGCGAATATTGCCCCTGAGGTGTTGTCTATTAATGTCGAAGATGTCGCGGTTCCATCGGGTACCTCACCGGCTGTAACGGCTTTAATTGCTGATGCTGATCGTAGTCGTGATCGTGGTGACTTAGATGGTTCAGTGGTTGTGTTAGAGCGTGCTTTACGGATTGACTCCCGTAATCCGACCCTAACTTATAAATTAGCTCAGCTACGTTTGAAGCAAAGTAAACCGAAATTGGCTGAAGACTTGGCTGGCAAAGCGGCTTTGTTGGCGGGTAGCGATTTGGATTTAAAACGCAAAAGTTGGTTGTTAATTGCTGAAGCCAGACAAAATCAGCAAAATTTCCAAGGTGCAAAAGACGCTAAAGCTAAAGCAGAAAGCTTCTTCGGTCATTAATGGTTCGTTTTAAGTGACTGTTATTGGCGAATTATTTGGTGATGAGGGCGCTTTAGCGGCGGTTATTTCCGGTTATAAACCCCGCGACGCCCAAATCGAGATGGCTGAGCAAATTGCTCATGCTATTGAAAGCCAGCAAAACTTAATCGCCGAAGCCGGTACTGGTACCGGCAAAACCTTTGCTTATCTGATTCCGGCGATTGTTTCCCGCAAAAAAGTCATTGTTTCCACTGGCACAAAAAACCTTCAAGATCAGCTGTTTAATAAAGATTTACCGCTGATTCGTAAAGCCTTAACTCGCTATCCGTTCAAAGCCAGTTTACTGAAAGGCCGCGCTAATTATTTATGTACTTATCGCTTAGAACAGGCTTTAAATTCAGCGTTTGGTTACAGTCAAGACGATGCTAAATCCTTAGCGCATATCAAAGCTTGGTCAAAACGCACCAAAACCGGTGATGTTTCCGAAGTTGCCGACGTCAATGACGGCGATCCGATTTGGTTTAACGCCACTTCAACCCCTGATAATTGCTTAGGTCAAAATTGCCCTGATTCGGCGGATTGTTTTTTAATCAAAGCTCGTAAACAAGCGCAAGAAGCCGATATTGTGATTGTGAATCACCATTTGCTGTGTGCTGATTGGTCAATTCGCGAAACCGGTTTTGGCGAATTATTGCCCGATGCCGAAGTGGTGGTGATTGATGAGGCGCATCAATTAGCCGATACCGCCTCTAATTTTTTAGGGGTGACGATTAGTGGCAAGCAGTTGGTCGATTTGGCTGATGACAGCTTGGCGGAATATTTCACCGATGCCAAAGATATGCCGGATTTACGGACGGCTTGCGAAGATTTGCAGCATGAAGTCAAAGATTTGCGTTTGGCATTTGGTTTGGAATTACGGCGTGGCGATTGGCAAGAAATTGTTGATAACCCGAAAATTTCAGCGGCGCTGGAATCTTTGCAAAAGCAATTAGCCCGCTTAACTAATGAATTGGAACGAGCTTCGGTTCGCAGTAAAGGCTTGGAATCCTGTTTTGATCGCGCGGAAGCCTTGGATATGCAATTGGAAACCTTGATTAATGATCAAGATGGCCAGTGGATTAAGTGGTACGAAACCTATGGCAAATCGTTTACCTTAAGCCGCACGCCGCTGGATATTGCCAAAGAATTTCGTAGTTTTATGAATCGACATCAAGCGACTTGGATTTTTACCTCGGCAACCTTGAGTGTCGCAAATAATTTTGTGCATTTTTCCAAAAATTTGGGCTTAAGTGGTGCTTTAAGTCAAAGCTGGGAAAGTCCGTTTGATTATCCAAATCAAGCTTTGTTTTATCATCCGCGTGGCTTGCCGCAGCCGAGTGATCCTGAATTTACCGACAAAATTATCGAGTTCGTGGTGCCGGTTTTAGAAGCCAGTCGCGGACGGGCGTTTTTTCTGTTTACCAGTCATCGCGCCTTGCAGCGTGCCGCTCAGCTATTAGAAGGGCGGATTGATTACCCATTATTAGTACAAGGCACCAAATCCAAAGGCGTGTTGCTGGAGCAATTTAAACAGCTCGGTCATGCGGTGTTATTGGCAACTGCGAGTTTTTGGGAAGGTGTCGATGTTCGTGGGGATGCTTTGTCTTGCGTAATTATCGACAAATTGCCGTTTGCTTCGCCGGGTGATCCAGTTTTAAAAGCGCGGTTGGCGGCGATGGAACAACAAGGTCGCAATCCATTTTTTGAACATCAATTACCCAGCGCCATCATCATGTTACGACAAGGCGTGGGGCGTTTGATTCGTGATGTTGAGGATCGCGGGGTGTTAATGGTTTGCGACCCGCGCTTGCTGAAAAAAACTTATGGGCAGTTGTTTTTAGACAGCGTCCCAGCCATGAAGCGCAGTCGGGATATTGCCGATGTGCAGCAATTTTTTTGGATTGAGGAAAAGTCTTGAAATTGTTAGCGGTTGAAACCTCTACCGATGCCTGTTCTGCAGCATTATTTATTGATGGTCAAATTGAAGAACAATTTGCCCTAGCACCGCGCGAACATACCAAATTGATTTTGCCAATGATAGATCAATTGATGGCAGCGGCTGAATTGAAGCCGCAACAATTGGATGCGATTGCTGTTAGTCGTGGCCCGGGATCATTCACTGGGGTGCGAATTGCGGGTGGGGTGGTGCAAGGTATTGCGATGGGCGCTGATTTGCCGGTGGTGCCTGTTTCGACTTTAGCGGCGATTGCTCAAGGCTATTTCAACCAAAATTCGGATGCTGATTTGGCGTTTACTGCGATGGATGCGCGGATGGATGAGATTTTTTGGGGCTGTTTTCAGCGCAATGGTTTAGGTTTGGCTGAGTTAATCGGTGAAGAAGCGGTGACACCAGCGGCTGAGGTGATTTTTCCTGATTTATCGGGTTTTGCGGTGGGTTCTGGTTGGGGTGTTTACCCTGAAATTTTAAACCAGCGTTTAGCGCAGCGAGTGTTGGGCGTTGAAAGTGAAATCTGGCCTCATGCCGCTTGCATTGCCCAATTAGGTGCTTATGGCTTTGCTAATGGTTTGGCGGTTGCGGTCGAACAAGCGATGCCGGTTTATCTGCGCGATAAAGTCGCAAAAAAGCAAAGTGAAAGATAGGGTACAATGAAACCTGTTTTATAAGCGGTGATTGTTGTTGCTAATGGCCCAATTCTTTGAAATACATCCCGAAAATCCCCAGCTACGTTTAATTAAACAAGCTGTTGAGATTATCAATAAAGGTGGCGTGATTGTTTATCCCACCGATTCTGCTTATGCCTTAGGCTGTCACATTGGTGATAAAACTGCGATGGATACCATCCGCCGGATTCGCCGCTTGGATGAAAAACACGATTTCACCTTAATGTGCAGTGATTTAAGCCAAGTTTCCAATTTCACCAAAATGGGCAATGATGCTCATCGGCTGATTAAAAAGCTAACTCCCGGGCCGTTTACTTTCTTATTGGACGCTACCCATGAAGTGCCACGGCGTTTACAGCATCCGAAAAAGAAAACTATCGGTGTACGAATTCCCGATCATAAAGTCGCGCAAATGCTATTGGAAGAATTAGGCGAGCCTTTATTGACGACAACCTTAATTCTGCCTGACGAAACCGAAGCCATGCCCGATCCTTACGAAATTCGCCAAATTTTGGAACATGAGTTGGCATTGGTGATGAGTGTGGGTTATATCGAACCGCAATCAACAACCATGATTGCCTGCTATGACGGTGAAATGAACATTATCAGACAAGGCATAGGACTTGCGCCTATGTTGGAGAAATAAACATGATGGATGAATTGACTGTCGTTCAGCGCGTGGTGGTATGGTTTTTGCCGGTGGTATTTGCAATTACCGTTCACGAAGTTGCTCATGGTTGGGTGGCAAAAAAGTTTGGTGACAATACCGCTTACCATCAAGGCCGCTTAACTCTAAATCCTTTAAAACACATTGATTTAGTCGGCACCATCATTATTCCTGGCCTGTTGTTATTAACCTTTACCGGCTTTATTTTTGGTTGGGCAAAGCCAGTGCCAGTTGATGCACGGAACTTTAAAAATCCTAGAAAAGCCATGGCATTTGTCGCCTTGGCTGGCCCAGTATCTAACATTTTAATGGCGGTTTTTTGGGCATTATTAGCACGGGTCGGGGTGATATTTCATGAATATGAATTCATTTCTTTGCCACTGATTTATAGCGGTGTTGCGGGTATCAGCATCAATTTGGTATTGGCCTTAATCAATTTATTACCCATCCCGCCTTTAGATGGCAGCCGGATTTTGACTGGCATTTTGCCTAGCTATTGGGCTTGGCAATACAACCGTTTAGAGCGGTTTGGTTTTGCAATTTTACTGTTGTTATTAGCAACCGATTTTTTAGGCGTGATTCTGCAATATCCGATGTTTTATGCTCAACAGTTATTTTTTAGCTTGGCTGGGCTTTAACGCTGCATGGAAGCCTCAGAACAAGCTCCCATCGTTAGCGACACAATAGCGCCATTGGCATTGGTTCAAGGTCAACCTTACGAGCTTGCACCAGATGATTTATACATCCCGCCCGATGCCTTAGAAGTATTTTTAGATGCATTTGAAGGACCTTTAGATTTACTGTTGTATTTGATTCGTAAGCAAAATCTGGATATTCTCAACATCCCGATTGCACAAATTACCCATCAATACATCGGCTATATCGAAATGATGGATCAATTGCGCTTAGAGTTGGCGGCGGAATATTTAGTGATGGCGGCTTTATTAGCTGAAATTAAATCGCGAATGTTACTGCCCAGACAGCCAGAAAGCGAAGACGAGGAAGATGATCCAAGGGCATTTTTGATTCGTAAACTGCAAGAATACGAAGCGATAAAACGGGTGGCGGAAGAAATTGATTTGCTACCCAGACAAGAGCGCGATACCTTTGAAGCGATTGTTGATACTTCAGCGGTATCAGCAGTGCAGCAACAATTTCCGGATGTCGATTTGAAAGACATCTTGCTAGCGTTTCAAGATGTTTTAAAACGAGCCGAACGACTCACTCACCATCAAATAACCAAAGAACCCCTATCAGTCCGTGAACGAATGGCAGCCATTTTGGAAAAACTTAACGGGGCAGATTTCCTCCCTTTCGCAGCGTGTTTTACCCGAAGTGAAGGAAAAAACGGAGTGGTTGTCTCGTTTCTTGCCGTCCTTGAACTCAGCAAAGAAGGAATCATCGACATCTTCCAGCCTGAACCCTACGCTGATCTCAGCGTCAGAGTTCGAGTTAGTAGTTGATAATTCTGGGCTAGAGATTAGCGAAAATGTTGCACCGGTTAAACCTAGAGCAAAGCGCAAACCTAAAGCCAAACTCGTTGAAACGGTTTATCTGCCAGCGCCACGGCGTAAAGTTAGCCGATTGCCAAAACAACGGCTTTCGGAACAAAACTGGTCAGCACTGGCCGCCGTTAGCGATACGATTGAGCCAGTTGTCGAAATCGCTGAAGCAATCGAAAGTGAGCAGACTCCAGCACCGCAACGTCGGATTTCAAGATTGCCGAGTTATTTGGCCGACAAAAATGGTTGGGAATATCTGCAACCCGTCGTTATTGAAGTCGTTGAACCGGCTATCGAAATTGTTGAAGCGCTTGAACAACCCTCGAATCAAACGCTTCGTAAAGCGGTGCGACTATCCAGACAATTATCTAGTCGTGAGGGTTGGCAGCATTATCCAACTCATCTTGTTGTTCGCCGCCGTAGCCCAAGATTACCGGCTATGTTGGCTTCAAAACAGGATTGGAGCTATTCATCAGCGCCAGTTAATTTGCCGCTTGAGCAGCCTGTAAGCCAACCAACCACGACTTTAAACCAACCAGCCACTGAGTGCGACGTGAACATTAAACGCATCGTAGAAGCCATGCTATTTGCTGCCAATAGACCGATGAGCATCAAGCAGATTCAAGAAACCTTTCCCGAATGGCAGCAGCCGAATAGTGCTGACATTCAAGATGCTTTGCGCTCGATAGCCGAAGATTATCAAGACCGTCCCGTCGGTTTAAAACAACTGGCTAGTGGTTATCGCTTTCAAGTCAAAGAAGGCATGGCGCACTGGGTTACTCGCTTGTTTGAGGAAAAACCAGCCCGCTATTCGAGAGCTTTGTTGGAAACGGTAGCGATTATTGCTTATCGACAACCGGTTACCCGTGGCGAAATTGAAGAAATTCGCGGCGTCAGCGTTAGCACCAGCATCGTGCAAACTTTGTTGGAACGTGAATGGGTACGGGTAATCGCCCACAAAGAAGTCCCAGGTCGTCCGGCTTTGTACGGCACCACTAAACAATTTTTAGACTATTTCAATTTAACTTCATTAAGTGAGTTGCCAGCCTTAATGGAAATTGCCGACTTAGATTTCGGCAAAGCAACTCAACCGCAACCTGAGCAGGAACCACGTGAAAGATCGCAAACCGACCCATTCGAGAAGCTCGAATCCAACCACACCGAGCAATTCCAACAAAGCCAAGCCGAGCAATCCGAAGGCTCGCCCGAACAACAAGACCAGCAGACCGCGTCCGTTTACCCCACCGAAGGTGACACTCTCCACTAAACCGATTACAGAAGGCGGAGAGCGGATTCAAAAGCTGTTAGCCCGTGCTGGTTTAGGCTCACGCCGCGAAATCGAGCGTTGGATAGAAGAGGGTAGGTTAACCGTCAATAGTCAGCCAGTGCAATTGGGCTACCATCTAAAAGCCGGTGATTATTTGCAGATCAATGGCCGGGTAGTGAAATGGGAAAAATACGCTGATCAACCGACCCGAGTTTTGGTCTATAACAAACCGGTTGGCGAATTAGTTACCCGCCGCGACCCTGAAGGGCGTCCAGTGATTTTTACCCAATTGCCACGCTTACAAGTTGGGCGTTGGATTGCTGTCGGTCGTTTGGATATCAATACTTCTGGTTTGTTATTAGTGACTAATAACGGTGAGTTAGCCAACCGTTTGATGCATCCATCTCGCGAAGTAGAACGTGAATACGCGGTACGGATTTTGGGCGAAGTCGATGATGCAATGATTGAGCGCCTGAAAACCGGTGTCGAATTGGAAGATGGCCCAGCGCGTTTTGATGAGCTGCGTTTTTATGCCGGAGAAGGCGCGAATAAATGGTTTTACGTCACCGTTAAACAAGGCCGTAATCGTTTAGTTAGACGCTTGTGGGAATCGCAAGAGGTTAAAGTTAGCCGCTTGATTCGGGTACGTTATGGCGCGGTAGTATTACCAGATCGAGTCAGAGCTCATGCTTACTACGAATTAGAAGCTAAAGAATTGCAAGAATTGATGCAGTTTGTTGATTTATAAGAGAATTCGCCGCTGAAATGCCGCTCTAACGCAACGTAATATCCCATAACTGTAAGCACCGCCTAATTGCTCATAAACCGGTTTTAGTGCGTTGCGTTGGGCTTCAGGCAGTTCTAGTAAAACGGTTTCGATTTCGCTGATTTCAGCAGCCGATAAAGTCAGTACCTCGTCTAAATTGATTAAACCTGCTTCCAAGACTTTAGCTAAATGGTTGTAAATCGTGTCTTCACTGAGTTGCCGATGCTTGGCAATTTGCTCAACTGTGTAACCTAGCCGGAATAGATTCAAACTTTCAGTTAGCGTGTCGCTGACTTCGCTGTGATCGTCTTTTTGGTCGGAAAACTCGGCTAATACCGCTAAAAACTCATCGCCATACAGTTCTAATTTGCGTTCGCCAATACCGGTAATCATCGAGAGTTGATGATGATTGCTAGGGCGGCGGTCTACCATTTCCATGAGCGTTACATCATTAAAAATAATGTACGGTGGGACATCTTGTTGATCGGCGAGTTCGCGGCGTTTGGCGCGTAAAGCGTTCCAAAGCGCGCTGTCAGCACTGCCGCTGGGTTGGCGGCGGTCGTTTTTATCGCGCTTAGTTTTTTCGGTTTTGACGTCTTTACGCAGCATCAAGGTTTGTTCTCCGCGCAATACCGGACGGCAAGCATCGGTGAGTTTCAAGCTGCCGTGGCCTTCGACATCAATTTCAACCAGCGCTTTGGCGACTAATTGCCGAAACACCGAGCGCCATTGTTGTTCGTCTAAGGCTTTGCCGATGCCGTAGGTGGTTTGTTTGTCATGACCAAATTGTTTGATCCGCTCGTCATCTTTGCCTAATAACACATCAATCAAATAACCGACGCCAAAGCGTTGTTGGGTGCGGTAGATGCAGGATAAAGCTTGTTGAGCGGCAAGGCTGCCGTCCCAAGTATCGACCGGTTCCAAACAGGTGTCGCAATTGCCGCAGCCTTGTGGCAGATGGTCGCCAAAATAAGCCAGTAAAGCTTGACGGCGGCAGCTGACCATTTCACACAAAGCCAGCATCGCATCGAGTTTGTGATATTCGACCCGTTTGTGGGTTTCGTCGGCATTTGATGAGCCCAGCATTTGCCGCAAGGTGATCACATCTTGCAAACCGTAAGCCATCCAAGCGTTAGCCGCTAAACCGTCACGGCCAGCGCGGCCGGTTTCTTGATAATAGGCTTCAACACTTTTCGGTAAATCTAAATGCGCCACAAAGCGGACATTGGGTTTATCGATACCCATACCAAAGGCGATGGTGGCGACGATAATCAAACCGTCTTCCATTAAAAATTGGTGCTGATTTTTCTGGCGTAATTCATTGCTCATGCCAGCATGATAGGGCAGGGCTTTGAGACCTTTTTGATTCAGCCAATCGGCGGTTTCTTCGACTTTTTTCCGCGATAAGCAATAGACAATCCCTGTGTCGCCAGCGTGTTCGTTGCGAATAAAGCTTAATAATTGTTGGCGAGCGTTTTGTTTTTGCACAATCCGGTAGCGGATGTTGGGTCGGTCAAAGCCACTGACAAACACTTGTGCTTGTTCTAAGGCTAGGCGATTGATGATTTCTTGGCGGGTGCGTTCATCAGCGGTGGCGGTGAGGGCGATGCGCGGCACATTGGGGAAGCGTTGATGCAAAATCGATAGTTGCAAATAATCAGCGCGGAAATCATGGCCCCATTGCGACACGCAATGCGCTTCGTCAATTGCGAATAAAGCAATCTTGCATTGGGCAAATAAAGCTTGGGTGCGGCTATTGCTAAGGCGTTCGGGGGCGATGTAAAGCAGGTCTAATTCGTTATTGAGTAGTTGCCGCTCGGTTTCGCGAACTTGCTCTAAGGATAAGGTCGAATTGAGATAGGCGGCTTTGACACCGAGTTGATGCAAAGCGGTGACTTGGTCTTGCATCAAGGCGATTAATGGCGAAATCACAATCCCAACCCCGTCATGGACTAAGGAAGGGATTTGATAACACAGCGATTTGCCGCCGCCGGTGGGCATTAAGACTAAAACATCGTCGCCGCTTAAAATCGCTTGGATAATTGCTTGTTGTTGACCGCGAAATTGATCATAGCCGAAGACACTGCGTAAGGTTTGTAAGGCCTTTTCGGAGTTCATTTTTAGGCTTTTGGGGCTTTTTCGGGCATCAAAATGGTGTTTTGTGCCGGATGTTGATTGTCGGTGTCTGGGTAGTCTTTGGTGTAATGCAAGCCACGGCTTTCTTTACGTTGTTGGGCACAGCGAATAATCAATTCAGCAACGATGACCAAGTTCCGCAGTTCCAGTAAATCGCTGGTGACTCTGAATTTTCCGTAGTATTCGGCAATTTCGACTTTCAACAAGGCTAAACGGTGCATCGCCCGTTCCAAGCGTTTGTTGGTGCGAACGATGCCGACGTAATCCCACATAAAATGGCGTAGTTCATCCCAGTTATGAGCAATCACTACTTCCTCATCAGAATCAGTAACTTGCGACTCATCCCATTCCGGTAATTGGCTGGGTTTGGGGATTTGTTCGATGTGTTTGCGAATGTCTTGATTGGCTTGTTCGGCGAATACTAAACACTCTAATAATGAGTTGCTGGCCATGCGATTGGCGCCATGTAAGCCGGTGCACGCGACTTCGCCGACTGCGTACAGTCCTGGAATATCGGTGCGGGCATTGCTGTCAGTTAATACACCGCCGCAGGTGTAATGGGCGGCAGGTACGACCGGAATCGGTTGTTGGCTAATGTCGATATCCAGCTCCAAACATTGCATATAAATGGTTGGAAAATGTTTTTGGATAAAATCGCGGGATTTGTGGCTGATGTCTAAATACACGCAATCAATGCCGTGTTTTTTGATTTCGCTATCAATAGCGCGGGCAACGATGTCGCGCGGCGCTAATTCCATTCGCTCATCGTAGCGACGCATGAAGCGTTCACCATCCGGCAAAATTAAATGCCCACCTTCACCGCGCACTGCTTCACTGATTAAAAATGAACGAGCGCTGGGGTGATAAAGACAGGTGGGGTGGAATTGCATGAATTCCATATTGCTAACTCGGCAGCCCGCCCGCCATGCCAAGGCAATGCCATCGCCAGAGGAACTGTGTGGATTGGTGGAATATAAATAAACTTTATTCGCGCCGCCGGTGGCTAACACGACGATTTTGGCGGCAATCGCTTGGATTTTGCCGGTTTTAATGTTTAAAACATAAGCGCCTTTAATCCGTTGTTCGCTGTCACCGAGTTTTTCAGCGGTGATTAATTCCACAACATTGTGGAATTCGAGCAGACTAATGTTTGGGTGAGCTTTGGCGCGGTCAATTAATGATAAAGATACTGCCTTGCCAGTGGCGTCATCGGTGTGAACGATACGGCGATGCGAATGGCCGCCTTCACGATTAAGATGCAGTTGTTTGCCATTAGCCGTATGTTCTTCGGTGAAATTAACCCCTTGTAATCGCAGCCATTCAATACTGTTTCGGCCTTGTTCCACGGTTAAACGGACAATTTCAGGGTCACATAAACCGGCACCAGCAATCAGCGTGTCTTCAATATGTGATTGGATCGAGTCATGCTGATCGTCAAATACCGCAGAAATACCGCCTTGGGCGTAAAAAGTGCTGCATTCGGTTAGTTCGAACTTGGAAAGGACTGCGACTTTGTAGCTATCGGCTAAATGCAAGGCTAAGCTCAGTCCTGCGCCACCGCTGCCAGCAATCAGAATGTCGTAATAAGCCTGTGATGAGTTGTTTGAATTGTTATTGCTCAAGGTAAGGTTCTGACTAATCAATAAAGGTTTTAAAAATCATAACGTGTTTTGCCGATATGGTAATTTTTTTTGTATTGCTAGAACTAATGCGGTTTAATTCTGTCCATTCCATTATCAATACTAGTTTAGTGAACGAACACAACAATAGCGAACAATTGGATCAAGATTTAGTCCGTCGTGTGCAGCGAGGCGATAA
>CAIXED010000045.1 GCA_903918375.1 uncultured Pseudomonadota bacterium
CGGTACCGGCACCAATGCCGGTACTTACACCAGTGTTGCCAGCGGCGCCGACAGCAACTACAACCTGAGTTTTATTGATGGCAGTTTGAAAATCAACAAAGCCAATGCGATTGTCACCGCCAACAGTGATTTGACCAAGGTTTACAACGGCCTTGATCAAAGCGTGACAGGCTTTACCGCCACCGGCTTGGTGAATGGTGAAACCGAAGCGGTGTTGACTAATGTGACCGCCAGCGGCAGCGGCATCAATGCCGGCACCTACAGCAGTGTGGCCAGTGGTACCGATAGCAACTACAACCTTCGCTTTGTGGATGGTCGCTTGCAAATCGCTAAAGCCGATGCCACCGTCACGGCTAATAGCGACTTGACTAAGGTTTACAACGGCCTTGATCAAAGCGTGACAGGCTTTACCGCCACCGGCTTGGTGAATGGTGAAACCGAAGCGGTGTTGACTAATGTGACCGCCAGCGGTACCGGCACCAATGCCGGTACCTACAGCAGTGTGGCCAGTGGTACCGATAGCAACTACAACCTCAGCTTTGTGGACGGCAGTTTGCAAATAGATAAAGCGCCTTTAACATTATCAGCAAGCAATTTATCGAAAATTTATGATGGAACAGCGTTACTCTCGAATATTAATCTAATTACTAATGGTGTTTTTTATAGTGATCAAGTCAATGTAATCGCTAACGGTAGCTTTGAAAATAATCAAAGTAATGTCGGTACTAGTTTGGCATACACCTTAAATAATTTATTGCTGTCAGGTAGTGATGCCAATAACTACAGGATTGTGAATCAGGTCACAGGTATTGGCGCTATTCAGCCTAAGCCGTTGATAATGATTGGCTCACAAGCTAAAGATAAAGTCTACGATGGTAATGTCGTAGCGCAAGTCACTTCGGGTGATTTGATTGGATTGGTCGGTAATCAAACTTTAGGTGTTAATGTATTAGCCGAGTTCAAGTCTGCTGATGTCGCTAATAATATACCAGTAAACGCTATTTATAAATTTAGTGATGGACAAAATGGTGGATTGTTGTCTAATTATTTATTACCTGATATTCAGTTATTGACCGCTTGTATTTTGCCATTGCCTAAAAAAGTTAACGCAGTTTCCGAAATCAATCCTGTGCCAGTCAATCCAAAATTTGAGATGGTTGATTCAAAACCGATGATTGATGAAAAAGTCTTTGGTGTTCAGTTAAATAAAGACATGCAAGCGCAATGTTCTGATGAGTTTTCAAAAGAATGTTCAAATAAAAGAGCTGGACTGAGAAAAGGTAATAAGTTTGAAACTTTTTATTAATCTGCTTTGGGAATAGTATTGCCGATATAAAAACTAATATCGGCAATATAGATTAAATAATTCCTATTAAAGCTAAGACCAATAAAATGATTAAAACCAAGCCTACTACTTGAGTGGGAGCGTATCCCCATTGTCGGCTATGTGACCAAACCGGTAGTACGCCTAACAACATTAAAAAAAGAATAGTAAATATAATCGTAGAAATTGACATGCTCATGGCTAGATTCCTAGGCTGTGATGTAAAAGTGCTATGTCAGTATAGAGTCATACTTTATAGCTTGTCTGTGTTTTACAGCACATAAGCAATTTATTTTATTAAGACTTTTCTCGTAGTTGTGCTTCTAAATGTTTGGTTTCAGAGATGTCAATAAAAGTAATCACTACGCCATCAATAATATTGTCATGGGTTCGATAAGGCATAATGCGTACTTTGAACCAGCGTTGGTTGTTGGCAGTAACTTGTTTTTCTTTGAATATTAAGGTGCGAAGCACGTCTTCGGCATCTTGTTGCAATTGTGGATAATCTAAATCGTTAACAATATCTGATAGTGGGCGACCTAAATCACTATTGATTAATTTAAACAAATTGGTTGAATTGCTGGTGAATCGACGTATATGTAAGGCATTGTCAAGAAATATGGTGGCAATTTCCATGCTATTGAGTAAATTGTTCATATCGTTGCTTGCCCTAGATAAATCGTCTAGTTTGGCTTGTAATTGAGCATTTACAGTTTGTAATTCTTCATTTAATGACTGCATTTCTTCTTTAGATGTCATTAATTCTTCGTTCGATGACTGTAGTTCTTCGTTAGTGGATTGTAGTTCTTCGTTGGCGGATCGCAGCTCTTCTTGCGAGGATTGCATATCTTCATAAGCTGATTGCAATTGTTCGCGGGTGCGTTTTAATTCGGTTTGTAATTTATGATGCTCTACATTACTACCGGTTTCCTGTGATTCTTTAGTTTCAGGGCGAGGTACATCGGTAAATACAACAATTAACATGCCATTTAAAGCTTTTGGTTTATTAATTGCCTGAACAGTTAAGTTGATTGATTGGTTGATATTGTGAGATTCGACGGTTAAGTTTTTAATTTCTACCGCTTGAGTTTGATGTTGTGCTGTTTTTAATGCGGCAGATAATTCGTGGCGAATGCCATCACGCGCCATAGCATGAATATTCCAATTAGCTTTGCCTGCAGCAGGTTCTAAGTATTTACCTGTACGGCCACTAATAAATAATATATCTCCAGCAAAGTTAACTAATACAGCTGCTGGTGTAAATTGTTGTAGTAAAAGTTGTTCCGCTAATGTTTGTATATTGGCGATGGTCGGTGGTTTTTGCTCGGTACCTTGGTTAATAGATATCGATGGTAAGTATTTGGTAGGGAATTCAATGCCGATAGGAAATGGGTATTGGATTCGTCGATATAAGCGTGATTTATTGTCGACTGTGCTGAATAAATGAGTGAAACCGCTAACTGTTTCTGCGTTACCTAATAATAAGACACCGTTGGTATTTAGTGTGTAATAAAACAAGGGTATTAATTTGTTTTGAAGCTCGGTATTAAGGTAAATTAATAAATTTCTGCAGAATAATATATCTAGTTTGGTGAATGGTGGGTCCATGACTAGATTTTGTGGAGCAAAAATCACCATTTCCCGTAGATCTTTATTGATTCGATAACCATTACCTTCAATCGTAAAGAATTGCGATAATCGCTCCGCAGATACATCGGCTTTAATATTGGATGGATAATAACCTTGTCTAGCTATTTCTATAGCATCTTGGTCAAGGTCGGTTGCAAATATTTGTAATTTAAGTGAATTTGGTAATTGATTTGAGAGTAATGCTTCTTTGAAGATAATGGCTAGTGAATATGCCTCTTCTCCGGTTGAACAGGCTGCGACCCAAGCTCTGATTGGTTTGTTTTTATCATGGTTTAAGGTTAGTTCAGGCAGTATATTGGTTTTTAGTATATCCCATACTGCCGGATCTCGGAAAAATTGGGTGACGCCAATTAATAATTCTTTAAATAATAAATCCAATTCTTGTGGGTTTTCATGCAAATAGTGCACATACTCCATAATGGATTGGATTTGGTGTAAACCTATGCGGCGTTCTATGCGGCGATAAATAGTATTTTTTTTGTATAGCGAAAAATCATTGCCATTGCGTTCGCGTAGCATAATGACAATTTGATCTAAAGCACTTTGTGATTTTAACGTCAAAATAGGCTCTGAGATGTCGGATAAATTGGGGCAACCTGTTTTAATATAATTGATAATTTGTGTCCACATTTCGTTGGGTTCAGCAATGATGTCGGCTAGACCTCCATCAATGGCGCTGAGCGGCATACTGTCAAATTTGGCTGATTCTGGTTTTTGGGCTAAAGCTAAGCCACCATTTTCTTTGATTGCTCGTAACCCCAAGGTGCCGTCGGAGCCCATGCCTGATAGCACGATACCTATTGCTGCTTGTTTTTGGTCTTGGGCAAGGGCACGAAAAAAACCGTCAATCGGTAATCTAAAGCCCCGATGAGCAATCGGTTCTAGTAAAAGCAGCCGACCATGTAAAATTGATAAGTCTTTGTTAGGTGGAATGACGTAAACCCAGTTTGGTTTGACTTTAACTCGCTCGCTCGCTTCTACCACCTTTAATTTGGTAATGTGCTGTAATAGGCTTGGAAGCATGTCCGGTTGAGTGGGGTCAAGATGCTGAATTACCACAAAGGCGACATTGCTGGTCGTGCTGATAGAGCTAAAAAATTGTTCGAGTGCTTCTAGGCCGCCAGCAGAGGCCCCAATGCCTATGATGATTGGTGTGTTGTTAATTAGTGTTGAGTCCATCTTGATTTTTTGAATATCTGAGTCAAGACGAGGTGAGTGAGTTTTGTCCATGATTCAGTTTGATGTTGGTTTTATGTAACTAAAGCATAGCATGATATTAAATTATTCATAGGCTAGCTTAATCTGCAGCTAGTTTATTGAATCTATCGGATATCTGAATTGCGATTATCAGTTTTTTGTTAATTTAAGGTAAATAGATTTCAGGTTTTTAATATCTGGATTAGTGTTATTTATAAATAATATTTTTATTAATTTTAATGTATTTGAATAGTTAAGCTATGAAAAGTAGAGATGACCAGGCTACACGTAGAGCCAAAAATATTGCAGCGGTTGTTTATATGATTGTGCTGATTTTTTTAGTCGGAGGCTCATATCTTCATCAGCACAAACAAGAGTCAGCCGTTCAAACAGAGGCGAATCCTAGTCAATTAGAACAGTGATTTAGCTTGGTTAAGGGCTGTTTTCAGCTTGTTGAAATTGACAATGCCCAGTAACACCAGTACCTTAGCCACCTTTGTTTAGAATTTATCAAACTTGCCACAAGAGTCGTTAATGGAAGAATTTCAACGTATCAGCCGTCTCCCGCCTTATGTTTTTAATATCGTTAATGAACTGAAAGCCAAAGCCCGAGCGGATGGTGAAGACATTATCGATTTTGGGATGGGCAATCCTGATCAACCAACACCACCGCATATTCTGAAAAAAATGCTGGAAGTCGCCGAGCGTGGTGATACCCATCGTTATTCAGTTTCTAAAGGTATTCCACGATTACGCAAAGCGATTTGTACTTGGTACAAAAACCGTTTCGATGTCGATTTGGATTACAACAGCGAAGCGATTGTCACTATCGGTTCTAAAGAAGGTTTATCACATTTAGCATTAGCTACTTTAGGCCCAGGCGATGTGGTTTTAGTGCCCAATCCAGCCTATCCAATCCATCCTTATGGCGTAGTGATTGCCGGTGCTGATTTGCGCCATGTGCCATTAACACCGGGGACCGATTTTTTTGAAGAATTAAATAAAGCAATTGCTGAATGCTGGCCTAAGCCAAAAATGTTGATTCTTAACTTTCCTGGCAATCCAACCAGCCAATGCGTGGAATTGGATTTCTTCGAGAAAGTGGTAGCGATTTGTAAAGAACATAATATCTGGATAGTTCACGATATCGCTTATGCCGACATCGTCTTTGATGGCTATGTTGCACCGTCAATTTTGCAAGTGCCTGGCGCTAAAGAGATTGCGGTTGAGTTTTTCTCATTATCAAAAAGCTACAACATGCCAGGCTGGCGGGTAGGCTTTATGTGCGGTAATCCGACTTTGGTGTCAGCATTAACTCGGATTAAGTCTTACATGGACTACGGCACTTTCACCCCGATTCAAGTCGCGGCGATTACTGCCTTGGAAGGTCCACAAGACTGCGTTAAAGAAATTTGCGAAATGTATCGAGTTCGCCGCGATGTGTTGTGCGATGGTCTAAATGCGATGGGCTGGAAAGTCGAAAAACCTAAAGCCACCATGTTTGTTTGGGTGCCAATTCCAGAAGCTTATAAAGCGATGGGTTCCATCGAATTCGCTAAAAAATTAATTATCGATGCCAAAGTAGCGGTTTCGCCAGGTGTTGGTTTTGGTCAATACGGCGATGACCATATTCGCTTTAGTTTGATCGAAAACGAGCATAGAACACGGCAGGCGCTTCGCAGCATCCGCAATATGCTCAAGAAAGATAACGTCATTGTATAATCGCCGCCATTTTTGGTTTAGCAGTAGGAGTCAGGTTTGAAGCCGGTAAAAGTAGGTGTTTTAGGATTAGGGACTGTCGGTGGTGGCACCGTCAATGTACTGAAAAGGAATGCCGAGGAAATTGCTCGCCGCGCAGGTCGGCAGATTGTCGTCACGCGTGCCTCAGCGCGTGATTTGAGTCTGCAACGTATTTGCGACACTCAGGATATTGATTTAACCACCGATCCATTCGAGATTGTTAACGATCCCGACATTGAGATTGTGGTTGAACTGATCGGCGGTTACGACTTAGCCAAAAAATTGGTGTTAACCGCGATTGCCAACGGCAAGCACGTTGTTACCGCCAATAAAGCTTTGCTTGCTTTGCACGGTAACGAAATTTTCGCCGAAGCCAGCAAACAAGGTGTGATGGTGTTGTTTGAAGCGGCAGTTGCGGGTGGTATTCCTATCATCAAAGCAATTCGCGAAGGCCTCAGCGGCAACCGTATCAAATGGTTGGCGGGGATTATCAACGGCACAGGCAACTTCATCCTGACCGAAATGCGCGACAAAGGCCGTGATTTTGCTGATGTATTAGCCGAAGCCCAAGCTTTAGGCTATGCCGAAGCTGATCCAACTTTCGATGTTGAAGGGATTGATGCAGGTCACAAATTAACCATTTTGGCTTCCATCGCTTTTGGCATTCCGTTGAATTTTGACAAAGTGTTTACCGAAGGTATCACCCAAATTACCCGTGCCGATGTTGAATATGCTGAAGCTTTGGGTTATCGAATCAAACATTTAGGTATCGCCCGTAACACCGAAAACGGTGTTGAATTGCGCGTTCACCCAACCTTAATCCCAAGCCGTCGTTTAATCGCCAATGTTGATGGTGTAATGAATGCGGTATTGGTCTGTGGTGATGCTGTTGGCCCAACCTTGTACTATGGTGCTGGTGCCGGTGCAGAACCGACCGCTTCAGCGGTGGTAGCGGATTTGGTTGATGCGGTGCGGGCAATGACTACCGCGCCTGAAAATCGCGTGCCTTATTTGGCATTCCAAGCCGATTCAGTGGTTGAATTGCCGATTTTATCGGCTGACGATATTAAAACCGCTTACTACTTGCGCCTAACTGCCGAAGATAAGCCAGGTGTATTAGCCGATGTCACTCGGATTTTGGCCGCACACAACATCAGCATCGAAGCCTTGATACAAAAAGAACCACTCAAAGGTGAGTCATCGGTATCTATCATCATGTTGACTCAACTAACACTCGAAAAAGAAATGAACGCCGCGATCGCGGAAATCGAAGCGCTGGCAACTGTCAGCGGCAAAGTCGCCCGTATTCGCTTAGAAACTTTAGGATAAATAATGGCAGCACATACACGTTATACCGGCTTGATTGAACATTATCGCGACCGTTTACCGGTTTCAGATAGCACCCGCTTAATCAGCCTAGGTGAAGGTAATACCCCGCTCATTCAATTGCACAACATTCCAAAATTGATTGGCAAAGACGTCACTATCTACGTCAAATTTGAAGGTCTTAACCCAACCGGATCGTTTAAAGATCGCGGTATGACTATGGCGGTCACTAAAGCCGTTGAAGCGGGTAGCCAAGCGATTATCTGCGCTTCAACCGGTAATACCTCGGCTGCTGCTGCTGCTTACGCAGTTCGTGCTGGTATCAAAGCGTTCGTTTTAATCCCAGAAGGCAAAATCGCTTTAGGTAAATTGGCGCAAACCTTGATGTACGGCGCTCAAATTATCCAAATCAACGGCAACTTTGATGCCGGTATGTCTTTGGTTAAACAAGTGGCAGACCATGCACCGGTGACCATCGTTAACTCGATTAACCCATACCGTTTGGAAGGCCAAAAAACCGCAGCGTTTGAAATTGTTGATGAATTAGGCACCGCGCCTGATTATCACTGCCTACCTGTTGGCAATGCTGGCAACATCACTGCTTACTGGAAAGGTTACAGCGAATACGCGACCGACAGCGCGACTCACAAAGCGGTGACTAACAAACGTCCAGTGATGTGCGGTTATCAAGCGGCTGGTGCTGCGCCATTCGTGGTCGGCAAAATGGTCGATAACCCAGAAACTATCGCTACCGCGATCCGTATCGGTCATCCACAATCATGGGATTTGGCTTGGAAAGTTCAAGACGAATCAAAAGGCTGGTTCGATTCACAAACCGACGAGCAAATCTTGGTAGCACAAAAAATGCTGTCACAACACGAAGGCATTTTCTGTGAACCTGCTTCAGCAGCTTCATTATCGGGTGCCTTGCAAGACATCGCCTCTGGCAAAATCCCAGAAGGCAGCACTATCGTTTGTACTTTGACTGGCAACGGTATTAAAGATCCTGACATTGCGATTGCACAATGCAAAGACGCGCATCCGGTGACCATTGATGCATCGTTAGACGCTGTGAAAAGAGCGATTTTGGATAATATGTAATTGATGTTTTTGGTAGGGTGCATAACGTTAAGGCTTATGCACCTTATCTCATTAGTTGAGCATTACTTGAGGCTTCGGAAATATAGGCTAGAAAATCGAATAGATTGAATGTGTTACCGAATACATCTAATCAAACTGTTTTTTAGTGCTTAGGACAAGTGTTCTCAAAAAATTAAGGCTTTTGCTAGGTCTCACGTTGTTTACCGCCACCTTTTGGATGCTCACCAAATTATGATTAAAACTTGGACAAGTCATTTAAAAATCGCAAATTACCTATTGTTGATAGTTGTCTTGTTTTTAGCAGGATGTGCATCAGCTCCAGGCCCTGTAAATGTCAAAGGTGAGGCGGTTTCAGATATTTATTCAGTTTTTACAAACGGTGAAATCAGGCTTACGTGTAACTCACCCTCCTGTGCTGGTGGGTTTGGGTCTATTAGACGAGAAGCAAAGATTTTCTACGATAATGGTCTATGGAAAGATTTAGTTTATGCAGTGGCTGGAGTTGGATATAAGGAAGATTTAGCTTATTTTTATCTAGGTGCCGCAGCAGAAAATTTGGGCTATTTGGATGCTGCGCAAACTTATTACCGCTTAGCGGATACCGTACATAAATGCGATGGATGGCTTAATAACTGTGATGGTTTTGATATACCAGCATTATTGAGCCAAGCTCGAATCCGTATTCCTCAAACAGTCCAACCTGAAGATGTTGCGAGTAATAATAAAAACAAGCTTATTAGTCCTATTTCTGCCGATCCGAGTAGAGCGAGTTTGTTCTACAATCAACAGCCGATTTATCCTACAGAATCCAGAATAGCCAATGAACAAGGACAGGTGCTTATAAGTGTTTTAGTTAATGCGGACGGTACTCCTCAGAAAGTGGCGGTATTTAAATCTAGTGGTTATATAAGACTGGATGATGCGGCTTTGACTGCGGTTATTAAATGGCGATTCTTGCCTGCCAATAAAAATGGCCAACCGATAGAATCTCGGGTGATAGTTCCAATTAAATTTTCATTGAAAAGTGAATAGCAGGTAATTTATTTCTGTAGCGACTCAAAAATTTGGTTACTTCGTTACACTATAAGCTTGTCCGAGGTTTTACGTGCTATTTAGCAAGCTTAGGAGGTTGTATGTTGCAAGCAGAAATTCAGATTGATACTCAAGGACACTTAGTGATTCCTGTGGAATTAATGCAAGCTGTTAATTTTGGTAGAAACTCGGCCATGGTTGCCAGAGTCGATGGTGAGCGTTTAATTCTGGAGAAACGTGAGACAGTTAAACAACGAGTAAGGCAACGTTTTGCCAATATTCCCGCTGATCTGAGTTTGGTAGATGAGCTGATTGCCGAGCGTCGTCGAGATGCTGATTTGGAACTGATTTAATGAAAGTCGTTTTAGATGCTTCTGCTTTATTAGCCTTTCTACACAATGAGCCTGGAGCTGCCTTAGTTGATGACGTGATTGCTGATAGTGTTATCAGTACGGTTAATTGGTCGGAAGTTATGCAGAAATGTCTGTTTCGAAGGGTTGATGTTGATGGTTTGCGTGACGATCTGGAATCGCTGGGGTTAACAATTGTCAATTTCTCCGTTGAAGAAGCAGAGTGCGCTGCTGAATTATGGTCTGTTACTCGGTCGTTGGGATTATCTTTGGGTGATAGAGCCTGTCTTGCATTCGCATTGTTAGGTCGTTATCGGGTTTTGACAGCTGATAAAGCGTGGTTGAATGTGCCTGAAAATCTGAATCTTGATATTCAAGTCATACGTTAAATTTTCACTTCATTAGCTTTGAAGTTTACGGTCAAAGCTTTTTCTTTACGACGTTAGTCGCGAACTTATCAAATGTATCTACAAGGCATCAAAAAAGCCATTGCCCCGCGTCCAGTGAGTGGCAATCCCTCAGCGTTATCCGAACTCGATCCGGTTTTACAAGGGATTTTCAGTACGCGCGGCATCAAAAAAACTGATGAACTGGAACGTAGCTTAAGCAAACTGCCTTCACCGTGGTTGTTAAGCGGGATGCAGTTGATGGTCGATGAATTGCTCAGTGCAATTCGCAACCAGAAAGCGATTTGTATCGTCGCCGATTTCGATGCCGATGGTGCTACCAGTTGCGCTTTAGCCATGCAAGGCTTGGCTTTGCTCGGTGCCAAACGCTTAGATTTTGTGGTGCCGAATCGGTTTGAATACGGCTATGGCCTGACGCCTGAAATTGTCGAACTGGTTAAGCAGCAACAGCCGGATGTGATTATTACCGTTGATAACGGTATTTCCAGTATTGATGGGGTAAAAGCCGCTAAAGCCGCTGGCATTAAAGTGTTAATCACCGATCATCATTTACCGGGTACTGAGTTGCCTGATGCCGATGCCATCGTTAACCCCAATTTGCCTGATGACAAATTCCCAAGCCGCAATATTGCTGGGGTAGGGGTGATGTTTTATGTTCTGATGGCGTTGCGGATTCGTTTGCGTGAAGCGCATTGGTTTGAACAACACGCCATCCCCGAACCGAATTTGGCGCAATTATTGGATTACGTGGCCTTGGGCACGGTTGCTGACGTGGTGGCTTTGGATCAAGTCAATCGGATTCTGGTACATCAGGGGTTATTGCGGATTCGCTCCGGCCAATGTCATGCGGGGATTAAGGCCTTGGTAGAAATTGCCGGCAAGCAATTAGCCAGTATTCACGGGGCTGATTTGGGCTTTTCGATTGCCCCACGCTTAAATGCCGCAGGCAGAATGGACGATATGTCATTGGGGATTCAATGTTTATTGACCCATGATGTTGAACTGGCGCGGGATATGGCCGAACAATTGGATACTTTGAACCAAGATCGCAAAGGTATCGAAGGCCAGATGAAAACCGAAGCGATGGCGTTGTTATCCGAGATGAAAGCTTTGGATGAAAAGCACGTTTCAGCCGGTGTCTGTCTTTATGATGACGGCTGGCATCAAGGTGTGATTGGGATTTTGGCCTCGCGGATTAAAGACCGTTTGCATCGTCCAGTGATTGCTTTTGCACCCGCAGATGATGGTGAAATTAAAGGTTCAGCACGATCTATCAACGGTGTGCATATTCGTGATGTCTTGAGTGAAATCGCCGCTGCTCATCCTCAATTGCTGAGTAAATTTGGTGGTCATGCAATGGCGGCAGGTTTAACCATCAAGCTGCGTGATTATCCGCATTTTGTGTTGTTATTCGCGGAAACCGTGGAAGCGAAATTACAGCAAGTCGATTTAGAGCAAAAGGTTTGGACGGATGGGCAATTGACTGAACAGCATCTAAACCAAGCTTTTGCTGAGCAATTACAACAAGCCGCGATTTGGGGGCAGGCGTTTCCAGAGCCGGTGTTTGATGGCGTGTTTGATGTGATTCAATGCCGGATTGTTGGTCAGCAACATTTGAAATTCGTGTTGCGTATGCCATTTAGCAATTTGTTGATCGATGCTATCGCTTTTTTTGCCGATAAACCCGAGCATTGGTTAGGTTGTCGCAAAATCAATGCCGCTTATAAATTGGACGTCAACGAATTTCGTAATCAGCGTAGTTTGCAGTTGCAGCTACAGTATGTTGAAAAATTGGAGTAACAGGTTTTGATGCTGGATAAATCGCTGGCTTGGATTAATAAACATTTATTGACGCTGCTATTGGCTGTGGCTGGTTTGCGTTTGGGGTTTTTAGCCTTGAATGGCTTGGATTTGCTGGGCGATGAAAGTTATTACTGGGATTGGTCGCGGCAACCGGATTGGTGTTATTACAGCAAACCGCCGATGGTGGCTTGGCTGATTGGCGCGTTCACTTGGTTATTGGGCGATTACACCTTTACTGTGCGTTTGCCGACCGTGATTTTAGGCACGGTTTTTCTAGCGTATTTCTACGCGACTGCTAAAGCCTTTTACGGACAACGAGCGGCGGCATTTGCCTTGCTGATGGTTTTGGCAACGCCGATTAATATGTTGGCCAATTTCTTGATGACCATCGATCCACCGCTGTATTGCTTTTGGATGATGAGTTTGTATTACCTGCGAAAAGCTTTGTTTGATGGTGCTAGTCGGGCTTGGCTTTGGGCAGGGATTGCGGGTGGTGCTGCGTTGTTAAGCAAGCAGGTAGCGATTGCTTTGCCGTTGTTGGTGTTAGTATTTTTAATCATCGAGCCATCGCGTCGACGGTTCTTGAAGCGCGAATTTTTCTGGTATTTGCTACCGATTTTGTTAGCGGCTTTGCCGATTTTGCTCTGGAATCAACAGCATGAGTGGGTGATGTTTGGGCATAGCAAAGGCCATTTTGAACATAAAGAAGCACTGAGTTTTGCTCAGCATTTGAAAGATACGCTGGACTTTTTGCTCTACCAAGTGTTGTTGGTGTCACCGATTTTGTTTGCTGTGGTGGTAATCGTCAGTATTCATGCAGCGATTAAATTCAAAACCTTAACCGCACAACAACGCTTTTTATGGTTAATGGGGCCGTTGTTGCTGTTGGTGATTTTAGTGCTGAGTTTGCTGCAAAAAGTGCAGGGCAATTGGCCGATGCCGTTTTACTTTAGTGGCTTGATTTTACTAGCCGGTTATTGGCAAGCGGGCGCATGGCAGAAAACCTTGAAATTTGGCTTGGGATTGGGTTATTTGATGGTGGTGATGACTTGCATTTTGCCGTTGTTGCTACAGCTGTTCAATTTGCAAAACACCGCTTTTGATCCGACTAAACGCTTCAAAAACTGGCAGCAAGTGGCGGTTGATATTCATCAGCAACGCCTAACTGCCTTACCTGATTTGCATGATAGTTTCGTGGTGGCTTTAGGTCATCGCTATTTAGCTAGTCAATTAGGCTTTTACTTAGCCGATCATCCGCCGGTATATCGTTTTGATACCAGTGGGCAGGTTTTGACGCAATACGAAGTTTGGGAAGGGCCGTTAAAATTTGTCGGTAAAAACGCCTTTGTGATTAGCGAAAGCGCGGATCAGGTCCCGGCTGATTTAAAATCGGCATTTGCTAGTTTTCGTTTGGTAGCGGAAATTGCCAATCCCAATAAAGCCAATTCATCGTATTTTTTATATCTCGCTGAAAATTTACAGGCATGGCCAAAGTCGGCGCAGCCATCACAATCTGACCATTAATATGACCCATCAACGTCGTTTTTATGAATTAATCACCGTGTTGTTTTTAGCCAGTATCACCACTTTGGTGTTTTGGCTAACCGATTGGGATTACCGTTTGGCATCGATTTTCTACCATCCTGAAAATCCTAATGACGTCTGGCCTTTGCAACATGCTTGGTTTTTAAAACTGTTATTTGATTACGCTTTCCCTTTCACTGTCGCCGTCGGTGGCGGTGCTTTATTGGTGTTCTTGTTAAGTCATGTTCACGATCACAGTCGCCGCTATCGTCGCCAAGCTTTGTATATTTTGCTGGTGATTGCTTTAGGGCCAGGGGTGGTGGTGAATTTGATTGTTAAAGACCATTGGGGCAGGCCGCGTCCGGTGCATATCCAAGAGTTTGGCGGTGAGTTTCAATATGTGCCGCCGGTTAAATTAGGCCACACCACCGATAAATCCTTTGTCTGCGGGCATTGTTCGGTCGGCTATGCTTTTTTTGCGGTGTATTTTTTGGCGCAAAACCATAAGTTAATTTATCTGGCTTTAACCTTGGGTTTGGCTTGGACCATGGGCTTCACGCGGATGACGGCGGGCGGTCATTTTGTCTCGGATATTTTATGGTCAGGCTATTTAGTGTTCTTGGTGGCTTATGCTTTGTATTACGGCTGGTATGCCCGAATTAAGCCCAATGCGCTTGAATAACTGGGTTTTCGAGTTTAGCTTGTTATAATGACCCAGTTTTGTATCACCCGAATGAGAGAATTGCATGATTCAAGGTAGTATCGTTGCACTAGTAACCCCGATGACCGAGGACGGTGCGGTGGATGAAGTTAGCCTTAAAAAGCTAATTGAATTCCATATCGAGCAAGGCACAGATGCCTTAGTTGCAGTGGGCACCACAGGTGAATCAGCCACTTTAGATGAAGATGAACATTGCCAAGTCATTAAATTGACGGTAGATACGGTCGCTGGCCGGATTCCCGTGATTGCTGGCACCGGTGCTAATTGCACCCGCGAAGCAATTCAATTAACCCAAAGAGCCAAACAAGCCGGTGCCGATGCCTGTTTGTTAGTCACACCGTACTACAACAAGCCGACTCAAGAAGGTTTGTATCTGCATTACAAAGCGATTGCCGAAGCAGTCGATATTCCACAAATTCTCTATAACGTCCCTGGCCGTACTGCTTGCGATATGTTGCCGGAAACGGTGGGTCGATTGGCTAAAATCAACAACATTGTTGGCGTTAAAGAAGCTACTGGCAAACTAGAGCGGGTTAAACAAATTCGTAATTTAGTCGGCGATGATTTTGCGATTTATACCGGTGATGATGCCACTAGCCGCGAATTTTGCTTATTAGGTGGTAATGGCAGTATCACCGTCAGCGGTAATGTGGCGCCAAAATTAGTTCACCAAATGTTGATGGCAGCTATCAACGGCAACGCTGAGTTAGCAGCAGAAATCGACGTCAAATTGACCGGTTTGCATAATGATTTATTCATTCAATCCAATCCTATCCCAGTGAAATGGGCGGTGGCAGAAATGGGCTTGATGGGCAAAGGGATTCGTTTACCGCTGACTTGGTTAAGCCCTGAATGTGAAGCGACAGTTCGTCAAGCAATGCAGCAAGCAGGTGTGATCACAGCATGAATAAAACCATCATTAATAGAGGCTTAGCAATATTGGTATTGCTGCAATTCAGTACAGCATGTAGCACTATTAAAAGCTGGTTCCCTGATAAAGAACGTGATTATCAATTTAGATCAGAAATCGCGCCCTTAATTATTCCCGATGATTTAAAAGCTAAAACCGCATCGTTAGCGATGCCGGTGGCGAACGGACGCACACCAGAGCAAATGGCCGCAGCTGCGGTGGCTCAGGCAACTAACGAAGCTAAAGCGGTTGCGGCAGCACCGGCGAAAAAAGCTGAATCCGAAACTAAGGCACCGCCTACAAAAGCCGCTGGCTCCGGTGTCAGTAGCTTACAAATCGACCAGTCACAAACTCAATCGGCGCGTTTAGTCGGTCGAGCATTAAGTCGCCAAAAACTAGAAATTGTCGAACGTAATATTGATAAAGGTTATTTCTATATCAAATTCGACCCTCATGCGGTTAAAGCCGAAGACAAAGATTTTTGGGATGAATGGAATTTTATGTTCGGCGCAGACCCAAGTAACGAACAAGAATATCGGATTAGTTTGCAAGAAATTGCCCCACAATCGACCGAAGTGACGATTCAAGACAGCGATGGCAAAAGCTTATCCAATTCAGTCGCCACCAACTTACTTAAATTAATTGCCGAAGCGATTAATCAAGATCTAGCAACGCCAGCAGCGGCGGGTGATAAACCGGCACCATAATCGGTTTTGACAATTATTTGATCAACAATCGCCCGTTTAACGGGCGATTTAATTTCACACTTTCGCAACTCGCTTCACCCACGATTCCAAGGCTGACATGTTGACCATTCCAGGAACCTCCGCACTTTCCCGTTTCCGCATTGAAAAATTGCTGACCGAACTTCAAGCGATTGATAGCCAAATTTCGGCTATTACTGCGCAATATCAGCATTTGATTTATCAAGACTTATCAGGTGTTAATAATTTTAGTGAAGACCAATTTAGTATGCTCAAACGGCTTTTAGATTACGGTTATGCTGAACCGATTACACCTTTGCAAGGTGATAAGTTTTGGATTGTGCCTAGAATAGGTACTATCACTTCATGGTCTAGTAAAGCGACAGAGATAGCTCGAAGATGTGGATTAGATATTTTTCGTATAGAACGAATTGTTGAATACACTATTGCAGCTACTTATTCCTTATCGGACGTAACACAGCAAAATATAAAAAAACTGCTGCATGACAGAATGACTCAGCAAGTAATTATTGATCGCATTCAATTAAATTCTTTAATTACAGCTCATGACCCGCAGCCTTTACAAACTGTGGCGATTATTGAACAAGGCCGCAAGGCTTTGGTTCAAGCCAACACCAGCTTAGGCTTGGCATTATCGGCTGATGAAATTGATTATTTGACCAGCAGCTTTAGCCAACTAGGTCGTAACCCGACTGACGTTGAATTGATGATGTTCGCTCAAGCCAACTCTGAGCATTGCCGTCACAAAATTTTCAATGCCAGCTGGACTATTGATGGCGAGGAACAAGCAAAATCCTTATTCGCCATGATTCGTAATACACACACCCAAAACCCGCAAGGGATTTTGTCGGCTTACAGCGACAATGCTTCGGTGATGGAAGGTTCGACCGCGCAAGTGTTCATCCGCGATGCTAATAGTCATGCTTACGGCTATGTTGAAGAGCCGGCGCATATTTTGATGAAAGTCGAAACTCACAATCACCCAACCGCAATTTCTCCTCATCCGGGTGCGGCAACTGGTTCTGGCGGTGAAATTCGTGACGAAGGCGCGACCGGTCGTGGTTCGGCAACCAAAGCCGGTTTGACTGGTTTTAGCGTTTCACATTTAAAAATCCCCGGTTTCGAACAACCTTGGGAAACTGACAACGGTAAGCCGGAACGAATTGCTTCAGCGTTGAATATCATGCTCGAAGGTCCTATCGGTGGCGCAGCGTTTAATAATGAATTTGGTCGTCCTAACCTTGCTGGTTATTTCCGTAGCTTTGAACAAAACGCTGAAACTGGCGAAGCCAATCAATTCCGTGGTTATCACAAGCCAATTATGATCGCTGGCGGTATGGGCAATATTCGCCCGATGCTGGTGGATAAACATCCGATTCCAGCCGGTTCCTTGATCATCATTCTCGGCGGCCCTGCGATGTTAATCGGTTTGGGCGGTGGCGCAGCGTCTTCACAAACTTCCGGTGAAAGTGCCGCAGAATTGGATTTCGCTTCAGTTCAGCGCGAAAACCCAGAAATGGAACGTCGTTGCCAAGAAGTGATTAACCACTGTAATTCTTTAGGCGACAAAACCCCGATTATTTCGATTCACGATATCGGTGCCGGTGGTTTGTCGAACGCGGTGCCAGAAATTATTCATGATTGTGATCGCGGCGGTCGATTTGAACTTCGCAAAGTAAAGAATGCTGATTGGGGCATGTCACCAATGCAAATCTGGTGTAACGAAGCCCAAGAGCGTTATGTGGTGGCGATTAAGCCAGAATCATTGGCGCAATTTGAAGCCTTCTGCGAACGTGAAAACTGCTTATATGCGGTGATAGGCGAAGCGACTGACGAAGAACATTTAACCCTGAGCGATGAATGGTTAGGCGGTAAACCGGTCGATTTACCGATGTCGGTTTTATTCGGCAAGCCACCGAAAATGCACCGTGATGTCACTCGCGTCGTTAAAAACTTGCCTGACTTGGCGCTACAAAATGTCGATTTAAGCGAAGCGGTGAAGCGGGTTTTAGCTTTCCCAGCCGTGGCTGATAAAAGCTTTTTGATTCATATCGGTGACCGTTCGGTAACCGGTTTAGTGGCTCGCGATCAAATGGTTGGCCCTTGGCAAATTCCTGTCGCGGATGTTGCGGTGACGGCTTCTGGTTTTTACGCGCACACCGGTGAAGCGATGGCGTTGGGAGAACGTACTCCGATCGCCTTGATTGATGGCCCCGCATCAGGCCGAATGGCGATTGGCGAAGCTTTAACCAACTTGGCTGCTGCTCGAATTGACAGCATCAATGACATTAAATTATCCGCTAACTGGATGGCTGCTGCCGGTAGTCCGGGCGAAGATGCGGTGTTGTTTGATACCGTTAAAGCGGTGGGTATGGAATTGTGTCCCGCTTTGGGGATTGCGATTCCGGTTGGTAAAGATTCTTTGTCGATGAAATCGGTTTGGAAAGATGACGCTGGCGAAAAAACCATGACTTCGCCGCTGTCGTTAATCATTACCGCTTTTGCGCCAGTTGATGATGTTCGCAAAACCTTAACCCCACAACTGCAAGCGGTTGACAGCAGTTTATTGTTAATCGATTTAGGCCAAGGCAAAAATCGTTTAGGTGGTTCGGTTTTAGCGCAGGTTTATCAGCAATTAGGTAATCAAGCGCCGGATTTAAACGATGCTGAAGTTTTCAAAGCCTTCTTTGAGGCGATTCAAAACTTAAACCAAAACCGCTTGTTGCTGGCTTATCACGACCGTGCGGATGGCGGTTTATTAGCCACCGTTACCGAAATGCTGTTCGCTGGTCGTCAAGGCGTTGACTTGAATTTAGACAGTTTAGGTGCGGACTATTTAGCGGCTTTGTTTAATGAAGAACTAGGTGCTGTAGTGCAAGTTGCCAATAAAAACTTAGCTATTGTGCAACAAGTGTTTGCTTATGCCGGTTTAGTTGATCACTGTCATGTCATCGGCCAAGTGGTTGCTGGTCAGAGATTACAAATTAGCCATCAGCAACAAGTGATTTTCAGCGCTGATCGGGCTGAATTACAACAAACTTGGTCAGAAGTCAGCTACCGGATGCAAGCTTTGCGTGACAATCCAGAGTGCGCCAAACAACAGTTTGAGCGAATTGCTGATGATAACGATCCAGGTTTAAGCGCGGTATTAACTTATGACCTCAACGACAATATCGTTGCCCATTTAGCCCACGGCCATAGACCTAAAGTCGCAATTTTGCGTGAGCAAGGTGTGAATGGTCATGTCGAAATGGCGGCGGCGTTTGATCGTGCTGGTTTTGCGGCGATTGACGTTCACATGACCGACATTATTTCTGGTCGTGTGACTTTAGCTGATTTCACCGGCTTGGTGGCTTGTGGTGGTTTCTCTTACGGTGACGTATTAGGTGCTGGCGGCGGCTGGGCGAAATCAATTTTGTTTAACCCAACAGCCCGTGATGAATTCGCGGCCTTCTTTGCCCGCCAAGATACTTTCGGCTTAGGGGTTTGTAACGGTTGCCAAATGATGTCCGGCTTAAAAGAAATCATTCCTGGCGCAGAGCATTGGCCACAGTTCAAACGCAATTTGTCAGAGCAGTTTGAAGCCCGTGTCGCGATGGTGAAAATCCAAGCTTCACCTTCGGTATTCTTCAAAGGTATGGAAGGTTCCATGTTGCCTGTGGTGGTTGCTCATGGCGAAGGTCGCGCTGAGTTTGCCGGCAATCCAAGTGATGCAGCAGTTGCGGTTAGCTATGTCGATAATTACGGCAATTCAACCACCGTATTCCCAGCCAATCCGAACGGCTCACCAGATGGTATCACCGGCTTAACTACCACCGATGGCCGTTTCACCATCATGATGCCGCACCCAGAACGCTGCTTCCGCGCCGTGCAAAACTCTTGGCATCCAGCCGACTGGCAAGAAGATGGCGCTTGGTTGCGGATGTTTAGAAATGCACGGCAGTGGGTTGGTTAATAACTGATGTTTTACTCATAGTTTGTATTTTTAATAGGGAATCAGCGGTAAAGAATGAAAGTTTTGTAGCTATATCTAGTAGTGTTGGGTGACATTAGATTGGCATTATCATTAGTATGATGACTAACAATAATGCCGTCATTCCCGCGAAGGCGGGAATCCAGAGGTCGAAGTCCGTCAGCTAGATTCCCGCCTTCGCGGGAATGACGAAGCTAACAATAATAAAGAAGTCAATGATATTTAAGGTAACTCTCTATGGCTTTGAAGCGCAGGAAGAAAGAGGCAGTAGTGGGGCTTTCTTTTGGTAACTTTCATTTGGCCATGCAAAAGAAAGTAACTCGCCTGTCGGTGCGACCAATCGGCAGGATAGCCGATTGGCATTTACCCGTTAGGGCGAAAAACAGGGATGTTTTTCGTGAAACCGACATCTAAATAAGCCTCGCAACGCGAATCCTTTTTAATCCACTTTTTAGTTTGGCCAATACACACCGCAAAATGATCCAAGAAACCCTAATCACCACCATCAACAACCAAGGCCAACCCCATATCGCACCAATGGGCGTCCATGTTGAAGCTGATGATTACATTATCCTGCCATTCAAACCCTCAACCACCCTCGACAACCTGCTAAACACCGAAACCGCCGTCATCAACTACTGCGACGATGTACGAATTTTTGCTGGTTGTTTAACCGGACGCCGCGACTGGCCATTAAGCCCCGCCGAAACCATCAAAGGCTATTTTTTAAGCGACAGCTTGGCGCACAGCGAATTGCGTTTACAGCGGGTTGAAGACGATGAGTTACGCCCCAAGCTGATTTGCCGCGTGGTGCATAGCGTCAATCATCGGCCATTTCAAGGCTTTAATCGCGCCCAATATTCAGTATTGGAAGCAGCGATTTTAATCAGCCGTCTGGAAATGTTGCCTTGGGAAAAAATTCAGTCTGAACTGGATTATTTACGGATTGGTTTTGAAAAAACTGCGGGTGACCGCGAACGCCAAGCCTGGGATTGGTTAATGGCGGTGATAGCACAGCATCAACAGGCTAAAGGCTTACTATGAGTGCGATGTTAGCCAGCGTGAATAGCTTACCCGAAGCCTTGTTAGTACAAGGTTTCGCGGCAGATATTATCGATTTAAAACAGCCAGAGCAGGGCGCATTAGGCGCTTTGGAAAACAAAGTTGTCGCGCAGATTGTTCAGGCACTAGCCCCTGAAACTACTATTAGCGCCACTATTGGCGATATGGCGATGGAACCGCAACCGGTGTTTGATGCGGTACAAGCGATGGCGGCAACCGGCGTCGATTTTGTCAAAATTGGCTTGTTTCCCGAAGGCGATACCTTAGCCACGATTCAGCACTTAGCGGCCATTGCTCAGCAAGGCACAGCTTTAATTGCGGTGTTGTTTGCTGATGCCAAGCCGGATTTTGAAATCTTGGAGGCTTTAGCCACAGCCGGTTTTCGCGGTGCGATGCTGGATACCATGCACAAAGGCCAAGGTTCATTAACCGATGTTTTGTCGTTGACAGCTTTAACCGATTTTGTCCAACGCTGTGCCAACTTGGGCTTGTTGAGTGGTTTGGCGGGGTCTTTGCGCGAGTCGGATGTGACGGTTTTGTTGCCGCTCAATGCCGATTATCTGGGCTTTAGAGGCGCTTTGTGCCAACAACAATCCCGCACCGCCGAGTTGGACAGACAGCAAATCGCCCGCATTCGCTACTTAGTGAAATAAACATGCACAACGCCTTAATTCAAATGACTGCGCTGATGTTACTGGGCGCGAGTTGGCGGGTGTTTTCGCCGAATCAATTACAGGCCGACCATACCCGCTTGGTGTTAACCACCACTGTTTATTACTTTTTCCTGCCAGCGATGGTGTTGTCGGTGTTGTGGCAAGCCGAGTTAGGCAAACAATCCTTGCAATATAGCTTGCTAGGCTGTTCCAGTATTTTAGTGGGTATCGTTTTAAGTTGGCTGATCGCCAAACTGTTTCGCTTCAAAAATCCACAAACTGGCGCTTTGATTTTGGCTGCTGCTTATCCGAATGTCACTTATCTGGGCTTGCCGGTTTTAGAACAAACCTTCGGTAGTTGGGCACGGTCGGTGGTGATTCAAATTGATTTATTCGCCGCCGCGCCGATGGTGTTTAGCTTAGGCATTGCCATCGCCAGACACTACGGTAAAGATCACGCGGCTGACCAAGGCAAATCTTGGCTGGGTTTTTTCAATGCGCCACCGTTTTGGGCGGCGTTGATTGCGGTTGTACTCAACAAAACCGGCGTTCCCGCGCCTAGTTGGTTATTGGGTTTATTAGGCAAAATGTCCTCAGCGGTGGCACCGTTGATGATTTTTTCTTTAGGTTTGGCGTTAAGTTGGCGCGGAGTGCCGTTGCGAAATTTGAGCTATATCGCCCCAGTTGCAATCATCAAATTATTGCTACTGCCAATTTGGGCGATTTGGATGGTGAATTGGCTGGATTTGGCGCAAGACTATCGAGCAGCGGCAGTGATGGATATAGCCATGCCGAGCATGGTGTTGGGCATTGTGTTTTGTGATCGTTATCAACTGGATAGCGCTTTGTATGCCGCCACTGTCACCATAACCACCGCTTTAAGTCTGCTCAGTTTGCCGTTTTGGTATAGCCAATTATTATGAAACCCATCGCCGAAATTTTTTCTCAAGGTGAAGAAGTCGTCACCGGCCAAACCGTTGATAGCAACGCCGCTTGGTTATCGCAACAGCTAAACGGGCTGGGATTTGCGGTTAAACGCCACACTGCAGTCGGTGACAATTTAGCGGATTTGGTGGCCTTAATCGGTGAAATTGCCAACCGCGCCGATTGCTGTATTTGCACTGGTGGATTAGGGCCGACGATTGATGACTTAACAGCCGAAGCGGTCAGTGTTGCCAGCGGTCAAGCTTTGCAATTTGACCCAATCGCTTTAGCGGCGATTGAACAGTATTACGCTCGTCGGCAAAGAATCATGCCCCCCGCCAACCGCAAACAAGCAATGTTGCCGCAGGATGCAATTCGGATTGATAACCCAGTCGGCACCGCGCCGGGTTTTGCCTTGCAAATTCAAACTTGCTGGTTTGTGTTTTTACCTGGGGTTCCAGCGGAAATGAAAGCGATGTTCAGCCAGCAAATCGTCCAGCAATTACCACAACACTTTGAATTAAAAGCTGATTGCTTAGTGACTTTGCGTAGCGTTGGCATAGGCGAATCAGCAATTCAGCAACAATTACAAGACCTTAAATTACCCGAAGCCGTTCAACTGGGTTTTCGCGCCGCAGTTGATGAAGTACAAACTAAATTACTGTTTCCCGCTGATTTTCCTGAAACCGAAAAACAAGGCTGTGTTGCAGAAGTCCGGCAATTAATTGGCGATTATGTGTTTGCGATTGATGGTTTAGCGGGCGAGGAGGGCGATTTGCTGACCGTGATTGACCGCTTAATTCAGCAACGCCAATTCAGCCTTACCTTATTAGAAACCGCCAGTCAGGGCTTGATTGCTGCTCGTTGTTTGCGACGCGATTGGTTAAAGTCAGTTTCGATCCAGTTACAAACGCTTGATGATACTTCTGTTGAGCAACTCGCCAGCCAATTACAACAAAGCCAACAAACCGATTTAGCCTTAGTGCAACTTTACACCGGCACTGCCAGCGACTACCGCGATAAGCAGCAAGCCATCGTGCTTTATAATGCCTTACAAACCCCAGACGGCATTTTCAGCAGCCAAAATACCATCGCTGGCAGCCAAACTTATAAACAAACCCAAGCCGCTATCATGGCCTTGGACTTACTCAGACGTTACCTACAAAACTCATGCCTTTAATTCGCTTAAATAATGTATCGATTGCCTTCGGCACCCACGCTTTGCTCGACAACGCGGCTTTTCAACTCGATGCCGGTGAGCGGGTCGGTTTGCTAGGCCGAAATGGTGAAGGCAAATCCACCTTGATGAAAATTATCGCAGGCGATATTCCCGCCGATCATGGCGAAATCTGGCGACAACCGGAATTGCGCTTGGCTTGGTTAGAGCAGACGCCCAATCTGGATGTTGAAGATACTATTTATGAAGCGGTCGCTGGCGGCTTGGGCGAATTAGGCAAAACCATCAGCCTTTATCATCAGCTATTAACCCACATGGACGGCAGCGAGCAATCTTTGCAAGCCTTGGGCGATGTGCAACATAAGCTGGAAGCGGCTAACGGCTGGGCGTTTCAAACCCGCGTCGAAGCGATTTTAAGCAAATTGCAATTACCTGCCGAAGTCAAAGTTGGCAGTTTATCCGGTGGCTGGAAACGCCGCGTGGCGTTGGCGAGAGCCTTGGTGATTGAGCCGGAAGTGTTATTGCTCGACGAACCAACCAACCATCTGGATTTTGAAAGCATTGCTTGGTTGGAAGAACAAATTTTAGCCTTCCAAGGCGCGGTGTTGTTTGTCACTCACGATAGAGCGTTTTTGCAAAAACTAGCGACACGGATTATTGATTTAGATCGCGGTCAATTAGTCTCATGGCCGGGCAATTATCAGGATTATTTAGTTCGTAAAGCTGCCGCATTAGAAGATGAAGCCAATCAAAATGCCGAGTTTGATAAAAAACTCGCCAAAGAAGAAGCTTGGATTCGCCAAGGGGTTAAAGCTCGTCGTACCCGTAATGAAGGCCGTGTCAGAGCCTTGAAAAAACTCCGCTCCGAACGCAGCGAACGCCGCAATACCCAAGGCACCGCGAAATTAGCCTTATCAAAAGGCGATTCATCCGGCAAAAAAGTGGTGGAAGCGGTCGATGTCAGCTTCCAATATCAAGACAAAGTGATACTGAAAGATTTTTCATTATTGGTTGAACGCGGCGACAAAATCGGCTTAATCGGCAATAACGGTGCCGGTAAGTCGACCTTGTTGAAATTGTTATTAGGCCAATTACAACCGACTCAAGGCACGATTGAATTGGGTACTAATCTGCAAATTGCTTATTTTGACCAGTTGCGGGAACAGCTCGATCCTGAAATGTCGGTCGCTGACAGCGTGTTAGACGGTGGCGAATTTGTCGATACTGCCGAAGGCAAGCGCCATGTGATGTCGTATTTAGCCGACTTTTTATTCGCCCCAGCTCGCGCCCGTTCGCCGGTTAAAAGTTTATCGGGCGGTGAAAAAAATCGTTTGTTATTAGCGCGTTTATTTACCAAACCGGCTAATTTAATCGTCATGGACGAACCGACCAATGACTTGGATTTGGAAACCCTAGAAATTCTCGAAGAAAAACTAGTCGATTACCAAGGCACTTTATTATTAGTCAGCCATGACCGTGAGTTTTTAGACAACGTGGTAACCAGCGTTTTAGTGTTTGAAGGCGAAGCGCAGGTGAATGAATATATTGGCGGTTATGCGGATTGGTTTGCTTTAAAAGAGAAAACCCAAAAAGCGGCCGCCGCCAAAATAGCCGAAGAAACCGTTAAAAAAGAAAAACCCAAATCAGCACCTGTTAAAAAACTCAGTTTTAAAGAACAGCGCGAATTAGAGCAATTACCGCTGAAAATTGAGGAGTTAGAAAATCTACAGGCTGAATTGAACGCAAATATTAATAGTGCTGAGTTTTATAAGCAAAGTGCAGAGGCAGTGGCGGCTTGTTTGGAGCGGTTGAAAGCGACTGACGAGGAATTGAGTGCGGCTTATTTGAGATGGGATGAGTTGGAGGGGGTGTAGGAGGGGGCAATCGAATTTTTTCTGCGAATACACTAACGGCAGCACTTAATTCTTAATAGTGAGCTTTATTCCGGTGCAGAAATCCATTACACTTGGCTAATGACTGCTTACGGTATATAAGTTATCCAACTCAAGTGCGTGGAAGTTTAAACTCAATTATAAAACCGTTTGACGCTAAAGCTTAAGTATTAGGATCAAAACATGAAAAAACTTGTTGTAGCACTAATGGTGATCACAATTGCCGCAGTGGGATATTTTGGATTTTTGAAGTATAAACAAGAAAATGTCATCGAATCTCCAACTTCGTCTACCGAATCAAGTAATCTAGTTCAACAAGAGGCAACTACCACCGAACAAGGTATGCTTCTTAAGCAACTGGTCAACAATCAGATACAAAGCATCCCGAAATCAAAGGTTTGGGGAAAATCGTCATTTGATGATGTGATATTCGAATTAAATTACCAATCGAAAGTTAGACCAACTGAATTAATTATTGGACAAGATCATCCTAACGGAACAAAGATTTTGGCTATATTTCCTAGATACGGTGTACATCTTCCATTGCAGTTTGCTGATGATTTTGAAGGCTTTAATGAGTTTGGTGACATAAATGAGGGTTATTACCTTCAAGTGGCTGAGCACGATTTCGACAACGATGGTGAGCCTGAAATTGTTGTAGCTGTTGGCGATGGTTTAGTTAATCTCAGTATTAATATCGTTAAGTATCATGCCCCGCTGTCAACAGAGGATGCTGGACGCGATGAAAACTGGGAGTTAGTCGGAACATTTTCAGGCCAAGAGAATGCTGTTATGGATGGAAATACAATCTCGCTACCTTATGGCTCGCAAGGTCTCTTTACCGAATACACTTGGGTCAAGAATAAGTTTATACAAACCAATTGATTACCCCGATATACCGCGATACGATGCGCCTCGCATGGCTCTGCACAACCTATATCTTTTTTTCATAGCTAATTGAAAGGTATTAATGAGCTTGAAATTAAGCGTCAATAGCAAGTAGGGCGTAATAGCGACAGCGAATTACGCCGCCGAATGCCGTCTTTAGCCAATCCTTCAAAGCATCATTCATGCGAACTCGTAACCTTCGCTAAATATAGGATGCGGTAAACATCGTGCACCGCATCAATCGCGACAGGTGCGGTTCGTAAACTCACCGATCCCTACAGACTGACAAATAGAGCGATCAGGGAGTAATAGCAACAACTAAGCCGCGGAATGCGTCTTTAGCCAATCTTTCAAAGCGTCATTCATGCGAGTTTGCCAGCCTTTGCCGTTTGCTTTAAAGGCTTCGTGACATCAGCATCAAAACGCACCGTAGTCGATATTTTGGTCGCTGCTTTCTGTTTGCCGCGACCGCTGAGTTTATCTTTTAGTGATTCTGGCAATCCATCAAAGCGAATCGACTGTCATCTGTCCATTCTGGATTATCGTTGTCTATCAGTTCAGGATTGGCTGGCTTGTTCATAGCGTTTTACCTCGTGTTTATTCGCTTTACGAAAGCTGATCACCCGAATGCCGGTTTTGGTTTCGGTGAATACCAATGAGTGAACTCTGCTAAACAGCAAACCCAATGCGGAGATGCGCGTTTTGGGGTATGTCTTGCGGTAGTCAATCCAGATGATCGCTGTTTCAAAATCGAAATCAACCACACGCTCAAAGTTCAAGCCGCGTTCGGCAATGTTTTTGGCGTTTTTAATCGGGTCAAATTCAATATTCATTGCTTTATTGTAAGGATGGCATAGGGTTTTAACAATGTATTTTGTTACTACGTTTCACTTCGCATGGCTTGGTAAACGCTATATCTCTGTATTAATCGAGATTGTAAGGTGCTCAAGATAATTTTTCTTTAGCTGTATCAGGTATGATTCAGTGCCTGGCTAAGTTTAAATTTATAGAGCTAACGATAGTTACAATTACATTAGAGATTTACCTGGTGAACCACTGAAAATGTACTCTTTAATTCTGAATGTAAAGACAAAGAGTAACTGCATTCAGAATTGGTATTTATTAATTTTAGTAAAAAATAATTTTATATATAATGGATAATTTGGCAATTAAACAAACATTATTGGCTTTTACAGTTGATAAAGTTGAACAGTTTTTGCGAGAAAACCCAGAATTGATTTTTTATGCGTTCGCTTATGATTGCAATGCAGAATATGCTGAAGTGAATCTTTGTTTTAATACGCAACAAGATTTCGAAAATAGCTTGATCGAATCTCAAGCTAAATATCCCTGCGATTACCTATTGGATAGTCAAATTACTGATTTTAAATATAATATCGGTAATTGGGCTTTTCAGTGTTTTGAGTCTATTCAACTTTTAACGGAAAACCAATTAACCGATTTATTCGATAGTTTGCCGGAAGATAATTATCAATCTTGGCATCGCGTTGTCGCAGAGTTGATGCAATTATTTGATGAATGTTTATTAGAATTTTTGAAGTCTGATAGCTTTAAAAAAATACCTAAAACGCAAGATTTTATTGCCTTTTCTATTGACCATGATGAAGAGGTTGAGGTGGCAATTGCGAGATGGCAAGCCAAGTTAATTTAATAAACCAACGCCAAAATAATTGTTATTGACCTAATAAACTTATGGCATCCGCATTTTCACATATAGCTATTCCTGCCGTTCTCTACGCTAACTTCAAAAACCAAGCGGTAAATTTCAAGCTGTTATTAATGGCTTCGATTTGTTCTGTCATTCCTGATGCGGATGTCATTGCTTTTAAATTTGGTATTTCCTATCAATCGCAGTGGGGACATAGAGGTTTTACTCATTCCATTGTTTTCGCTGTGGTGCTGGCTTGTATTTGTCTATTGTTTTATCGCCGTGTCAACTCGCGACCGTGGATTGTGTTTTGGTTTTGTTTTATATCCTGTGTCTCTCATCCGCTGTTGGACATGATGACCAATGGCGGGCTTGGTGTTGCTTTGTATTGGCCGTTTAGTGAGGAAAGAGTGTTTTTTTCGTTTCGGCCAATACAAGTGTCTCCGATTGGTGTCGGGCGTTTTTTTACCGAAAACGGTTTTAAGGTGATGGCATCGGAACTGATGTGGGTGTTGATGCCATCATTGCTGTGGGTTGCTATTGGCGCGGGATTGAGGCGTAAATACAGCAAATAGCAGCTTGTTGAAAATGTAATATATTGTAAATAATTTGTGTTGAATCGGTGGTTGGTGATGTCGGAAAATTATTGTCACATTAAGTTCACAATCATGCGGCGATAGATAGTTTAATATGTCAAGTTTTGTTGCCATCTCTACTGCCAGAAAATATTTATGAAAATATTAGATTAACTAATTATAAAAAATGATTAGGTTAAATCGAACCTAGATGGCTTCTTACTTACCAACACAACTAAATAATTTTTATACCCTTCTAAAATGACAACGTTTAATCAGAATTCTCAAGCCCAAGTAGTGGTTAATGAAGACCCTTTGGTAATCTGCTTTAGTTTATTAGCGGCACTGCATGATAGACAGATTGGCCCAGCTGCTTTAGCGCATGGTTTTGCGCGTGATGAGCATGGGTTAGTGGATCGGGGAGAAATGGCTGAAATTGGTCGTCGTCACGGCTTTATTACCAGTTGGTTTATGAGTAAACCTTCACAAGTGCAAAGTGTCGCTTTACCTGTTTTAGTGAATCTTAAAGACGGTCGAGCCTTTGTTTTGTTAGCCAAAGAGGGTAATAACGCACGCTTATTAATGCCGGAAACCGGGATGGGCGAGTGCAGCATGGACTTGGATATGCTGGATGATTTAGCGGAAGATGAGGTGTTGTTGGTTAAGCCTTTGATTCAAGGCAATGCCCGTACTCTAGTGCCAATGGGCGATTCGCCATTGAATTGGTTTTGGGGCACTTTATGGCGCTTTAAAGGCTTTTATATTGAGTCAATGTTGGCGACCATAGTGGCTAATTTATTGACTTTAGCCTCGGTGTTTTTCTCGATGAATGTCTATGATCGAGTGATTCCTACTCAGGCTTATCACACTTTATGGACGCTGGCGATTGGTACCTCGGTAGCGGTTTTAATGGAGTTTTTCTTGCGCTGGATGAAAGCGCGTTTAATTGATATGGGTGGTAAACGCGCTGATTTGGCGATTAGCGCTACTTTGTTTCGCGAGATGATGACGATTAGTTTGGAGCATCGTCCGGCATCGGTGGGTTCATTCACCAATGCCATGCGTGATTTTGATCAGCTACGCGATTTTATTTCCTCAAGCACCTTAGTGACTTTGACTGATTTACCGTTTGCTTTGATGTTTATTGTCATCATCGCCTTAATTTCTGGGCCGTTGGCTTGGGTGCCGGCGATTGCTATGCCACTAATCATTATCTTAGGGATATTGGTACAAATTCCTCTGGGTCGTTATATGGCCGAAAACATGAAGGAATCTGCCGAACGTCAAAGCGTATTGGTAGAGTCTTTAGTGAATTTGGAAACCGTGAAAGCCAATAATGCCGAGCATTTTTTGCAAAAACGTTGGGACGAAGCCCACGCTTTAGGCTCTGAAACTTATCAAAAAATCCGTAGCTTGACCAATTTGATGATGGGGATGATGGCCAGCATGGGGCAGGTGGTTAACATCACCATGATTGTTTGGGGTGTGTATTTAATCCACGACAACAAAATGACCATGGGGGCATTGATTGCATCGGTGATTTTAGCCGGTCGTGTGATTGGGCCTCTTGGTAGCGTGATGGGGTTAGCGGTACGTTTTCAACATGCCAAAATGTCATTGAAAACTTTGGATGGCTTAGTGAAGCGTCCTCGTGACCGTGCCGCAGGTCGTAATTATTTAACCCCTAATTCGGTAAAGGGCGCTTTTCGCGCAGAGGATTTGGATTTCTCTTATCCTGGGGAAGTAAAAATTCCGGTGGTTAATCGCTTGTCGGTCACTTTGCAACCGGGGCAAAAGTTAGCTTTGTTAGGTCGCGTTGGTAGTGGCAAGTCAACTTTGCAGCGTTTGCTGGCTGGTTTTTATGTGCCAGAAGCCGGTGCGGTATATTTGGATGATATTGATATTAAGCAAATTGATCCTGCGGTTTTACGACGCCATATCGGTTATTTAGGTCAGGAAACCCAGTTGTTTTTTGGCACTTTGCGTGAAAACTTGGTGTTAGGCGATGCTTGGATTAGCGATCAACATATTTTAGAAGTTCTGCAATTGTTGGAACTGCATCATATGGTTAATCAGCATCCACGAGGTTTGGATATGACCTTGTCGGAGTCGGGCGGCGGTTTGTCCGGTGGTCAGCGACAATTGATTTCCATTGCCCGTTTGATGTTGCGTTCGCCGCGAGTGGTATTGCTGGATGAACCCACCTCGGCGATGGACCCTAATACCGAAGCGCGGATTATTCAAGTTTTGGGTCATTGGTTGCGCGACAAAACCTTGGTATTAGTCACGCATCGAACTCAGCTGCTGGAATGGGTGGATCAAATTGGTGTTGTTGATCGTGGCAGTATGCTAGCAATAGGGGGTAAAGCAGAAATGTTAGCCAAATTGTCTACCGGTATTTCGGTATCTAACCAAGCAGGAGCTTAATCATGGCGATTCATTATTCACATCATCATAGTGATGACATGCAGTATGCCGGTCGCGGTTTGTTATATGCGGTGATTTTTACCGTATTAGCAGCCTTTGTTTGGGCTTATTACTTTGATTTAGACGAGATTACCAAAGGCCAAGGCAAGGTGATTCCATCGAGCCGAGAGCAGGTGATTCAAGCCAGAGATATGGGCACTATTGTTGAGATTGCGGTAGAGGAAGGGCAATTAGTCGAGCGTGATCAAATGCTGATTAAGATTGATCCAACCCGAATGGAAGCGGGTTATAACGAAGTCCATGAAAAATGGGTGGCTTTGGTTGCTGTTGAAGCGCGTTTAAAAGCCGAGTCGCTAGGGATACGTTTGAGTTTTCCTGACAGCATTAAAAATCAACATGCGGTGATTAATCGTGAGACCGAGATTTATCATTCACGCTTAAAAGCCATGCAAGATGCGGTTGGTAGTTTGAGTAAATCCCTAGGCTTGGTGCAAAAAGAAATTGCGATGACCGAGCCTATGGTGGCGCAGGGTGTGGTATCGAATGTTGAATTGTTCCGTTTACGTCGGCAGGAAACCGAAATTCAAAACCAAATTTCTGAGCGTCAAAATCGTTTTAGAACTGAAGCGGGTAATGAATTAACTCGGGTTTCTTCGGAGTTGGCGCAAACCCATCAAAACTCAATTGTTCGCCATGATTTGATGGTGCAAACCGTGATTAAGTCACCGATGGCGGGGGTGGTGAAGAATATTCGTACCACCACGATTGGCGCTGTGGTGCAGGCTGGTCAAGATATTATGGAAATCGTTCCTGCTGGCGATGAGTTATTGGTTGAATCGTTTATTAAGCCAGCCGATGTGGCGTTTGTGCATGTCGGGCAAAGGGCTATGGTGAAGTTTTCGGCTTATGATTTTGGTAAGTTTGGTGGTATTGGTGGTGAGATTGTTCACGTCAGTCCTGATACCTTGAAAGACGAACGCCAGCAAAAACCCGGTAATCCAGTGGCATTGGAAGAAGGCCATTATCGGGTGATCGTGAAATTAGATCACAGCGCGATTGACTATCAAGGCGAGAAAATGCCGATTATTGCCGGTATGGTGAGCACAGTCGATATTCGTACTGGCACCAAAACAGTATTGGAGTATTTGTTAAGACCGCTGCAAAGAGTCTCTGAGGCGATGACTGAAAAGTGATGTTTTTGTTTGGGATGACAGGCAGTGTTGATAACATCTGCCTGTCTAACTGATTGTAAATAATTCAAATTATGGTTTGGTTGTCAGTCTTATGTCTTACCTTTTTCCAGACTATTGACAATCAAACTGCTTAGGCCAGTCTTTATAATTAAATACCTGTCCTTCTAAGCGTACTTTTTCAACCGCGGCTAAATCCAAATCCGCATAAACCCATTGGGTTTGGTTGTATTCGCCTATCGACAAAATGCCATTGCTCGGAAAACCACGGTCAACCGGCGTATAAATCGCCGCTGCGCCGCAATTGACATCAACTGCCTCTGACCATTCAGCATTACCCACCAAGCTGGCTTGCACCACATAGCATTGATTTTCTAATGCTCGCGCCTGACAGCCAATCCGCACTCGATAATAACCGGCTTCTGTGTCCGTACAGCTAGGTACCAAAATCAAAGCCGCGCCGCGTTCAGCTTGTTGACGGGCGTAGTGGGGGAATTCGCTGTCGTAGCAGATGTTAATTGCGACTTTGCCAAACACAGTGTCAAACACTTTGATTTCCAAGCCACGCGAAATATGCCAATGCTCGTTTTCAAAACGGGTCATGGTCAATTTTTCTTGAAAATCAACATCACCTTGTGGGGTAAAGAAATAAGCGTGATTGTGAAACTCGCCATTGTCATGCAACACAGGAAAAGTGCCGGCTTGGATATAAACCCGATGCTCGCTGGCTAAGCGGCTAAACAAAGCCAAGTAATCGTCTTTCAATGTTTGTAAGGCGGTTAATTGCTCAGATAAGGATGAATAAACTGCTTTGGGAAACAGAGAGGACAGCTCCATGCAAGCGTATTCGGGAAACAGCAAAATATCGGCTTTATTGCTGGCCGCTTCTGCCACCCAGCGGCGGATTTTCGCTTCAAAGTTAGCCCAGTTTTCTAAGAAGCTGATGTCATATTGGGCGGTAGCGATTCTAGGCATGATCTTCCTTTAACCAAAAAGTCATCGGTTTTGGGGTTTCGTGTTCATCGTCCAAATCTTTCCAGGTGTAAGTGGTTTTCAACTCAGGATGTTTGAAGTAGTGGCGTTTGTTCCAAAAAGCATCCAAAGGCACATATTCGGCTGGACGGCGAGGGTGGTCAACAGGGCGTTCCACACAGCAAAAACAAATATGTTTAAAGCCACCTAAATCAGCAGCATGAGCTTCGCGCTGTTCAAAAAACCGTACACCGATGCCTAAGCCGCGATAGTTTTTGTTTAATACTGATTCGCCGCAGTAAAAGATTTCATCAGGGTTATAGCCGTTTTCGATAAAGGGTTTTTTCACTTCATCAGTTTCGTATTTCATCGGAATGGCGGTAGATGCACCGATAATCGCTTCGCCATCAAATGCCAGCACAATTACGCTTTCTGGGCAGTCGATGTAAGTTTGCAGATATTTTTTTTCGTAGTCGTAATCGCCATCGTACAAATAAGGAAAATCGCGAAAGACTTCAATTCTAAGCCGAGCAAGTTCTGGAATGTATTTAACTAAAGCATTGCCGCTTAAGCGTTCAATGCGAATATCGTTGGCCATGCGTGGTTCTCTTGGTTAATGAATTAAATAAGCTGATTAGGTTTCGACAAGCGGATCAGGTGTTGCGTTGAACTTGCCGAAGTTCAAGTTTTAGAATTTACATTAATTGGAAATCATTGAATTATACCTGTTACCCTTATTGGATTGCCTGATAACTGCCGAATAGCATTATGGAAAATAGATTAAATGTCCCGCAAGGCCAGTTTCAACTGTTGCGTTTGCCTTATCGTAAACAAGAGTTGTTACGGGCTTGGGATGCCGCTGATGAGTATTTACTCAATCATTTCGCCGAACATTGTCAAGCTAGTAACCAAGCCAAAATTGTCATCGTGAATGATAGTTTTGGGGCTTTGGCGGTGGCGTTAGCTGATTACCAGCCAATTGCGATTTCTGATTCGTATTTATCCCAACAAGCAACCAAGCTCAATTTAGCCGCCAATCAGCGACTTGCCGAATCAGTGGTTTTATTGGATAGCTTGAGTTTGCCGGTAACTGAAATTGATTATTTATTGATTAAAGCCCCTAAAACCTTGGCTTTATTGGAATATCAACTCCACCGTTTACGGCCTTTGTTAAAAGCCAATTGCACGGTGATTGTGGCTGGGATGGTGAAAAACCTGCCGCCAACGTTGTGGAAAGTGTTAGAAAAATTGATTGGCCCAACTAAGCCTTCAATTGCGGTCAAAAAAGCCCGGATGATTTTTGCCGAGCTTGACCCTAATCTATCAATACCAGCAAATCCCTATCCGATTGTTTATCAATTAGAAGATAGCCAATTACAGATTAGTAATCACGCCAATGTGTTTTCCCGTGACAGTTTGGATATTGGTACGCGGTTTTTACTACAACATTTGCCCACTAATCCGGCGTATCAAGATTTTATTGATTTGGGCTGCGGCAATGGTGTGGTGGGTTTATCGCTTGCGCTGCAACTGCCGCAGGCGAATTTGTGCTTTGTCGATGAATCATTCATGGCCTTAGCTTCCGCCAAGCAAAATTTTATGGCGGCATTGTCAGAAACCGGTAGCGCACAATTTATTGCTGCTGATTGTCTGAATGGTTTTACTGCCAATCGTGCTGATTGCATCGTTTGCAATCCACCTTTTCACCAACAACATGCTGTTGGCGACCATATAGCTTGGCAAATGTTTCAACAAGCGCATAAAGTATTGCGTGCTGGTGGCGAATTGCGAGTGATTGGTAATCGTCATCTCAATTACCATCTCAGCCTTAAAAAATTGTTTGGTAATTGCCGGCAAGTGGCCAGTAATAGTAAATTTGTAATATTTAGTAGTATTAAATAGTCAAAAAACGGTGCTGATTTATAATCAAACCGATAATTTCATTGGATGAATTTTGATGTCAGAACTGATTAACCCGCCTTGCGCTATTGAAGCTGATTACCGAGATCATTGCTTAGAGATTCAACTAAGCGGTGATTGGTCTATTAAGGCCGCGGTGCCCGATTCAAAATTGATTATCACAGCTATTAACCAGCCAGGTGTAGAGGTGCTGCGTTTTTCGACTCTCAACCTAGGTAGTTGGGATAGTCTGTTAGTCGCTGAAATTATCAAAATCATCAATAGCGCTGAAAAACGTAATCTTATTGTTGATAAAACCACTTTACCCGAAGCGATACAAGGCTTACTGGCGCTAGTTTATGCTGTTCCTGAGCAACATGAGGTACGCACCAGAACACCGAGAAAATGGTCAAGCATCCTACAAGCTAATCTTAGGCTGTGGCAAAAAGAAGCGCTTGATATTGTTGAGTTTATCGGCGAAATGGTACTGAGTGGTTATGACACTTTTCGTGGCCGTAGTCATTTTCGATCGGTGGATTTATGGCTGCATATTCAAGAATGTGGCCCTTCGGCTTTACCTATCGTGACTTTAATTAGTTTATTGGTGGGCTTGATTTTGGCGTTTGTCGGTGCGGTGCAGTTGTCGTTGTTTGGCGCACAAATCTACATTGCGAATTTGGTTAGCTTAGGGATGACTCGGGAAATGGGCGGTTTGATGACGGCAATCATCATGTCCGGTCGAACCGGTGCAGCCTATGCCGCGCAACTCGGTACGATGCGGGTCAATGAGGAAATTGATGCGCTAAAAACCATGAATTTACAGCCAATGGCTTTTTTGGTGTTACCGCGAATGTTGGCTTTGATTGTGATTATGCCGCTGCTGTGTCTGTATGCGGATTTGATGGGCATTATTGGCGGGGCTTTAGTGTCGATTAATATCTTTGATGTATCGGTCGCTGAATATGTCGATAGAACCATTCATGCTGTGAAAATGAAGGATTTTGTGATTGGCTTTGTCAAATGCGCGGTATTTGGGGTGTTGATTGCTTTGTCGGGCTGTATGCGTGGGATGCAATGTGGACGCAGTGCTTCGGCGGTCGGCGATGCAGCGACTTCGGCAGTGGTGACCAGCATCGTGTTTATCGTGGTGGCGGATTCGATTATGACCATTATGTGTAATCGGCTGGGGATTTAAACCATGACTCAGGCTTGTTTAAGCGTCAAAAATTTGACTATGGCTTATGGCGATAATCTGATTCAGCGGGATTTGAATTTTACCGTTAATCGCGGGGATATTTTCATCATTATGGGCGGCAGTGGTTGTGGCAAAAGCACTTTGTTACGGCATCTGATTGGTTTGCAAGCACCAGCGCAGGGCGATATTTACTACGGCGAGCAAAATTTTTGTCTAGCCTCTGAAAGCGAGCGAAGACAGTTGTTGCAGGGCACGGGGGTGTTATTTCAAAGCGGGGCTTTGTTGAGTTCGATGACTTTGGCTGAAAATGTCGCTTTGCCGTTAACTGAATCCACGCAATTGTCCAAATCCAAAATTCGCGAAATCGTTGCCTATAAATTGGCCTTGGTCGGTTTAGCGGGCTTTGAAAATTATTATCCAGCTCAGATTAGTGGCGGGATGCAAAAACGCGCTGGTTTGGCGAGGGCGATGGCGCTTGATCCGGCGATTTTGTTTTTTGATGAACCGTTAGCTGGCTTAGATCCGATTACCTCGAAACGTTTGGACGACTTGATTTTACGCTTGCGAGATAGTTTGTCGGCGACGGTGGTGATTGTCACCCACGAATTAGCCAGCATTTTTGCGATTGGCAATAATTCGGTGTTCCTCGATCCAGAAACCAAAACCATGATCGCCAGCGGCCCACCTAAACAAGTATTAGCCGAATCCAACGACCCCAAAGTGATTAATTTTTTAACGCGCGGCAGGACACCGCAACAGCAACCCGGAGTAGGGTATGAGTAAACCGATTAAACCATTAGCTATCGGCGCGTTTTTGGTCGGGGCTTTAGTGTTATTAGCCAGTGGCATCATGCTGTTTGGCGGCAACGATTTTTTTAAAGATAAAAAACGCTTTGTGATTTTTTTTGATTCAGCTTTGAACGGCTTGAATATCGGTGCACCGGTTAAATTGCAAGGCGTACAAATTGGCAACGTCAAAGAAATTTCACTACAAATTGACACAGTTTCAGGGCGTATTTTTAAGCCAGTCGTGATTGAAATTGATCCCGAATTATTGCGTTATTTTTCCGGCAGCGAATCCCATGCCCATTCTGATAAGCAACGCTTACAAGATACTAAGCAATTGATTGATGCTGGCTTAAAAGCACGGCTAGAAACTCAAAGTTTATTAACCGGCTTGCTGTATGTGGATTTGAATTTTTACTACGAGAAACAAGGCAATCTAACCAGTTTGAATTACAAAGATTTGCCAGAGTTACCGAGCGTACCAACCACGGTCGATGAAATTAGAAACACTGCCGAGGCTTTAATTAGCAAAGTTCGGCAATTGCCTTTAGAGCAAATGGTCAAAGATTTATCGGAAACTTTGCGCGAAACCCGTGATTTATTGAAATCGGATGATGTCAAAAAATCGCTGGCGGCTTTGTCAAAATCACTACAAGAAACTCAGCAGCTGATGCTAACCATGAACCAGCAAATGGGGCCGTTATTGAACAATGCCAATGCTGCTGTGACCGATACTCGCGCCAATATGCAGCAAATGTTGCCGGTATTAAAAGCCACTGAGCAAAGCTTGGTGACTGCAACCAAGCTATTACAAGAATCGCATCACGCGGTCAATGCTGTGGAAACTTTAGCAACCCCGGATTCACCGCTAGGCCAAGCGCTGTTTGGAATCCGTGATGCCTCTCGATCTTTGAAAGATTTAACCGAATCCTTGGAGCGCCAACCGAATGCGATTATTTATGGCAAATAAACAGTGTGGATTAGTGATTAGCTTGGCGTTGTTACTTAGCGCTTGCGGCGGCACTTCACCAATGCGTTTTTATATGTTGGAAGCGCCATTAGCTAAGGCCAATCAAGAGACGGTGTTGAATAAAAATACCGTGATTGGGCTTGGGCCAATTCATTTACCTGAGTATTTGGATAGGCCACAAATGGTGGTAGCGATAGGCGAGAATCAGTATCAGTTTGATGAAAAAAATCGCTGGGCAGAGCGCTTGGATCAAAATTTAAGTCGAGTGTTGGCACAGCAATTGGCCGCCGATTTAGGCGTTGAACAAGTGGTTCGCCACCCTTGGGCGCCACGACAAACAATTGATTATCAAATCACGCTCGATGTACTGACTTTCCATCAAACCGCCAGCGGTGACAATCGTTTATCAGCGCAATGGCAGATTAAACAGCAAGACCAGACTTTGTTAACTAAGCGTTTTGAATGCGCTATTAATGCCGATGCTAGTCAGACTGCGGCAATGGTGAAAGCGCAAAGTCAGTGCGTGGGGCGATTGGGGGATGAGATGGTGAATGGGGTTAAGGCGGTGAGAGTTAATCGTTGATATGTGTTTTGCAGGATGCTCAATTTGACCACCAAAATCTTGTATATCATCCAGTTCGATACAATAGATTCCACGGTCAAGGAGCTGCGGTTCCGTACAACCCTCAAACTAGATCCGTTTTCTCGGCTTGTGCGGAAGTCGAGAAATTCTAAGCAGTTCAAAAATAGCTACTTTTTAGCTTTTCTGTAGTGACAGTCTATAAAGGCTGTTACTAAACCTCAAAATCAGCCTCAAAAACCTACCGAGCTATCCTCTTGGTTAGGCGCAACGTTGTTCAAATATCTAGCCTATAAAATCAATGTCAATAAAACAGAAATAAGTATTATTGCTGTTTTTGTACTTATTAAAAAATACAAATATTGTTTTTATTTTTATCTAAAGTTGGTTTTCGACGAAAGCCAAGTCACTAAAATAAACCAGTCACTAGCAAAATAATTATCTTATGTTCGTTGTCGAACAGAATGTGATTGATGTGGCCTATATTATTTTATCCCATGGTTAATTGTTTAACTGTAATTGGTAAAAATTGTATTCTAAGCAATGTGCTTTTTGAGTCTAGTTATTGTTTGGTTTATATAAATTAAATTCATTAGATTAAGGGATAAATTATGACAGTTGTTGCTGTAATTGGCTTGGGTTATGTGGGGCTTCCGCTAGTCGTTGAATTTGGGAAGCATAATCGGACAATTGGCTTTGATATTGCCGAATCAAAAGTAGAGTCCTGTAAAAATGGTATTGATCCTGCACATGAATTATCCGAAGCGGATATGAATTCTGCAATTTATGCTGAGTATTCATCTGATCCAGCTGTGTTAGCAGAAGCAGATGTGATTATTGTTGCCGTACCTACACCGGTTGATGGTGCCCATATTCCTGATTTTAGCCCGCTGATTGGTGCTAGTCGGTGCGCTGGTCAATATATGAAAAAAAATGCCGTGGTGATTTATGAATCAACAGTCTATCCCGGCGCTACTGAAGAAGTTTGTATTCCCGTATTAGAAAAAACATCAAACATGAAATGGAAAAAGGATTTCTTTGTTGGTTATTCACCAGAACGAATTAATCCTGGTGACCGTGAACATACGTTAACTAAAATTCTAAAAGTGGTTTCTGGTGATACTCCTGAAACGCTGGAAAAAGTCGCTAATTTATACGAAAAAATTGTTATTCCTGGTGTGCATCGTTGTAGCAGTATTAAAGCCGCTGAAGCGTGCAAAGTGATTGAAAATACCCAGCGTGATTTGAATATCGCCTTAATGAATGAATTGGCGATCATTTTTGAAATGCTCGATATTGATACTAATGAAGTATTTGAAGCGGCTGGCACTAAATGGAATTTCTTGAATTTCAAACCCGGTTTAGTTGGTGGCCATTGTATTGGTGTTGATCCTTATTATTTAACCCATAAAGCAGTGACTATGGGTTATCACCCGCAAGTGATTTTAGCGGGTAGACGAATTAATGATGGTATGGGTAAGTTTATTGCCGAACAAACCATTAAAGTGATGATTTCTTGTGGTAGTTATGTCAAAGGCGCAAGAGTTAATATTTTAGGTCTTACTTTTAAAGAAAATTGTGCCGATTTGCGTAACTCAAAAGTGATTGATGTGATTAATGAGTTAGCTATTTATGGTGTGGATGTATTTGTTCATGATCCTCATGCCGACCATGAAGAAGCGATGAATGAATATGGTGTCAAATTATTACCGTGGAATGATATGCCAAGAGCAGACGCCATTGTCGCGGCAGTTTCACATCAACAATTTAATGAGTTATCGACTGATGATTTTCAACAAAAACTGATTAAAGGTGGTTGTTTAATCGACGTTAAATCGAGTTTTAATGTGCCAGAAATGGAAGCGGCAGGTATTAAAGTTTGGCGACTTTAATAGTATTTAAAATAAAAAACAGGATGGTTGTTTATGCGAAATGCCTATATTAGTTATTCTTATTGGTTTATGGCTTTTTTGAGTAGTAGCTCTCGAATCGCATCCGGTTCCGGTATGGTTGATGATTTTGATCAAACCACGCCGTCAATGATGTATGAAACCGGTGCAATGAGTGAATCGACCGAGCCAAACTGGTGGTTAAACTCAGGTGGACAACTGACACGAAACGGCAAATTTCTCAGCACCGTTCAGGGACAATTAGCCAATTCAGATAGCTTTCGTAACCTATATGCCGACTCTAATCCTGTTGATACCGACAACGGTTATCGACCACAAAATTTATTAAGATTAGTCACACGAGTTAAGTTTAAAAACTTTAATCAACAGGTGTTTTTTAATATTCAAAATATCAATACCTCAGAGAGTCCGAACCGGAATCAATCCAATGGGGTGTTTTTCTTTAATCGCTATCAAGATGGTAAAACGCTTTATTACGTCGGGATTCGAGTTGATGGTACAGCGGTGATTAAAAAGAAGTTTGCTGGGGAATATACGACTTTAAAGTCGGCGATTGTTTATCCAGGTACTTATCAACACGAAACACAACCCAATTTATTGCCGACTCATCGTTGGATAGGTATTCGTTCTGAAGTGATTAATACTAGTAATAATTCAGTTATGATTGCGATGTATATCAATGATATTAATTTGGGAACAGGTTGGATTAAAATCTTAGAAGTAGAAGATTCTGGGCAGAATGGCGATACTATTTTGAATGAAGGTTTTGCAGGGATTCGGAGTGATTTTATGGATGTTAATTTCGATGCTTATGCGGCGGTTGAAAATCCAGAATAACTAAATTAATTTTTGAAAATCAAGTAGGTAGGGTTATGCGTTAGCCGTAACCCAACGCGTTGGCCTTCGATTGTTGGGTTCGCTCTATCGAGCGAACCCAACCTACTTATTATTTATATTAATTACGGAACGATGCTCACAATTTTGCACACCGAATCCGAACCAACACTGGCTATGCTGGCAAAGTTATTAATAATTGGTACATAAGATTGTTCGGTACGAAATAATAGGTTTTTACCAATAATCTGATAATTGGTGCCATCAGCGCTGACATAGGCGTTGTAACGATGCGTCATTAGATTAATATATAACCTAAACCGATAAGCTTTATTCGGTAAATAACGAATCGAAGTGCTGGCTTTGTAAGTACCGCCACTACGTGCATCGATTTTGCCATTGGTATTAAATCTAACTGCTGCGGCTAAGTCGCTGTAGTTATCTGCGATACCGTTGGATAATCCAAACACACCGTCGATATTAGAACCAGACGGTGTTGCATCAAATTCAACCGTCATGGTTGATTTAGTAGCTGTGATTGATTTATTCACCCATTGGCCCGTGCTGCTGATGCAGTTATCAACGGTTTTAAATGATTGATCACTCGATGTGCCAATGTTGCCAGAGGTGTCTTCCGATTTAACCAGATAGTGATAAATGGTATTCAGGCTTAGACCGGTCAAATCGACATTATGAATCGTCACCAAGACCTCATCCAAAATACTGGGTTTTTCATAAGCGGTCGAAGTACCGTATTGCACTTCAGAGCTTGCTAATTCATCTGTGGTCCAAGTTACAGTTGCTTGTTCACCTTGGATATTCTCAGTGGCAACGTCACTAATCACCGGAGCTATGGCATCAGGCAAAATTGAAGCATTCGGGGCGATTTCTCGGATGGTCATTTTTTTATAAACCAAGCCATTAGTCGAGACATCGTCACTGCGGAAATAGACAGTGATATTCGGTTTACCTGATTCGCTGCCTGGTCTGGCATCGACATTGCTCAACTTAATGCCAGGGTTGATTCCCGATTTACAGGGCGTACCTTGTGCGCCAAAATTGCTGCCAGTATCAACTAACTCATTAACTTTAATCCAGTTACCGCCATTTAGACCATCGGATTGATCCATCCATAATTCCATTTTGACGTTACCGTCCGGTTGGTCATAGACCACATATTTATAGCCAATCCAGACGTTTTTCGGTAAGCCAGACGACCAAACAGTTTTGTTTTGAATCGCGGTCGAGTTGGGGTGACTGGTTTCCTTTTCAAAATCGATATGACCGTCATAGCGTATTCGCGCCGCGATGCCGCGAGTGTCGCAAAGATTGGCGGTTTCCGAGCCTGTGGTGCCGTGGTTGGTGCGAGCGATGCCAACGATGCCACCCCAATCGGTGCCACTGTCGGCAACCCGCATCGCGTACACCGTCATTTCGACATTACGCCAGCTATCTAATTTAGCTGGGTCGTGGATATACATTCTCGGCACCGAACCAGAAATTTTAAATAAGCCTTTGCCATCGACGTTGTAGGTTGCATCGCCATGATCGGCATCAAACCACGTGTCTTGCGGGTCTATCCCTGAAAACGAGCGGCTAATGCCGTTATCCCATTTTGATACCCATGACTTTCCGTCATTAAGCGATGGGTAGATTTGGGTTATGCCAAATTTGTCGTTGGCAGCCTTCACCGGTGTCGCCAATATCAAGCCAGTGGCGATACCGATCGCTAATAATTTTGATCGAGAAAAGGGGGGTAGATTCATTGCTTTACTCCATGTTAATGAATAATGACTTTTCCAATCTAAGAAAAAATTAGGTCAATAAACATAAATAAGTTTTTGTTTATTTTTTCTGAATAAAACAATAGATATTTCCTATCCCCTGATAATATCTAATCGTAACTGATGTTCTTAGATGGTTTTAAACTGAGTGTAACGGGGATTATTTGATTCTAGCGCTAAAATCTAGGCTTGTTTTTTATTTGGTGATGAAATTAACAAATATGTATTAACTATTGTTTATGCTGATTAATTATTAATGTTCGCTAGTTAACGAATGTGTTTTATCGTACAGAACGGCATTGTTTAGATTGATATGGTTACTATGAGTTGAAGCATATTCAACTGGTTTTAAATAGTAATTGCCTTGTTAAAGGCCGTCAATTTTTGCAGAAGCATTTATAGGATTTCAAAATTGTATAAATAATTCAGTAAACCCGTTTTGGAGAGAGCGATGTTATCAACCGAAAAAGCAGATTCAATCGTCGATTACGACGCCGCGGTGCTAAGTCCGCCGATCAACGGCTGGAATTTAGATTTCAAACGCCTATTTATTTTTATACTGGCTGTGGGTTTAATTATTTTTGCCATGACCACGGTTTTCGGTCTCCGTTTAAGTAACTTTACTTATTATTGGTATAGCCCTTATGCCAATTTATATTCGATAGCGATTGCCGGTTTTATCTTTTCCCGTTTTATATTTTCTTTGCTGTATCGCACCCCGTACAACGCCCATATCACCCCTAAAGTCAGCATTATCATTACCGCGTTTAACGAAGAAGAAGCAATTTATAGAACCGTTAAAGCTTGCTATGACATTGATTATCCAGCCGATATGTTTGAGGTGATCGTGGTGGATGATGGATCTAGCGATGGCACCGTTGCCGAAACTCGACGGGCTCAGAAACGCTGGCCAGAACTGAAATTAGAAATTTTTGCTCATAACAAAGGTAAGCGCGAAGCGATGGCGGCAGGGGCTTATATTTCTGATGGCGAAATTTTGGTCTATGTCGATTCCGACAGCTTTGTTAAGCGCGATGGCGTACGCAAGATTGTTCAAGGCTTTGCTGATCCGCGTGTCGCGGCGGTGGCAGGTCATACCGAAGTGGCTAATGTCGGTGAAAACAGCCTGACCCGAATGCAACAAGCCCGTTATTACGTGGCGTTTCGCGTCATGAAAGCCGCTGAGAGTATTTTCGGCACCGTCACTTGCTGCCCCGGTTGTTTCTCCGCTTATCGTCGCAGTTGTGTGATGGAAGTGTTGCCGGTGTGGTTGAATCAGCATTTCTTAGGTATTCAAGCCACTTTTGGTGATGACCGCAGTTTAACCAATTACTTGTTACGCAAATATCGAGTGATTTACGCTGCTGATGCGGTTGCCACTACCATCGTGCCAGAACATCACAAGCAATTTCTAAAACAGCAATTACGCTGGAAAAAATCTTGGTTCCGCGAAACCTTAATCGCCGCCACCTTTATGTGGAAAAAACACCCGTTTGCAGCGATTGCTTTTTACGCCCAGCTTTTGTTCCCCATCATCGCGCCATTGTTGATTTTGCGCTTGTGCTTGTGGTTGCCGATTATGGAAACCGATTTGATTTCACCGCTGTTGTATTTAATGGGCACGGTGGTGATTGGCTTAATGTTTTCTGCCTATTACCTATTCTGGAAAGCTGACCGTTACTGGATTTATGGCCTGTATTTCACCGTGTATTACTTGATGTTTTTGGTTTGGCAAATGCCGTATGCGATAGCCACCCAACGCGATAACAGATGGGGGACAAGATGAGTAGCTTACCGATGCAACATCGTTTTCCTAAACAGCCTTTGCCTGTCAGTCATAAACGCAATCTGATTTGGTGGTTGCTATTAATTGCCGCAGTGATTACCGGTCATGAGTTACCGAAATTACTAGCCAGCACTGGCAACCAAACCCAGCCAGTTGTCACCAGTATCGAAAACCAAGCGTTTTTGGCTTTAAGCTTTGGCAAAGTCAGTAATACTCCCGGTTTGGCAATTTCGGTCAATAGCTTAAAAGACGATTTAAACGCGATTAAACAAGCGGGTTATCACACGCTGAGTATGGCGCAGATCAATCGTTGGCGAACCAGCAATAAGGAATCGCTACCCAGCAATCCCGTGTTGCTGACTTTTGAAGAAGCGAATCGCGAAACCATAGAAATTGTTGATCCAGTGTTAGCTCGACTAGGCATGACCGCTACCGTATTTGTCGATGTCGCCGAATTGGAGCAAGCCAATATTCATTTGGTGTCGTGGCATAAGTTGGAGCTGATGGCTAAAAGTGGCCGCTGGGAAGTGGCGGTGTCTGCTTGTCCAAATGGCGATGACCAAGGCTTTGCTAACCCGGTGTTGTTGGCGCAGAAACTGAGCCAACAACGGCAAAGACTAGAACAGCGGCTACAAATTCCAGTGTTAGTGGCGGATTGTTCACGCGCGTGGAATCCGGCTTATGGCGATGGTGCGGTGATTTGGCCGCAAACATTGACTGAGGCTGGTTTTACTATGGGCTTCGTCGCTGCCGCCTCGGGTGCCAATTATCAAGTGGATAGTGCCAATCATTTGAAACGGATTCGGGTTTCCAGAACTTGGGCTCCAGCCGAATTAGTCAGCCAACTCAATAATAACCAACCGCGCCGCACCGAATTTGTTGACCAATTTGATTCGGCGCTTTCGGCCTCGGCGTGGATTGTTGATAGTGGTGAGATGACGATAGCACCGGGTAATCTGCGCTTAACCAATAGCCCGAACGAGCAGGGCGCTTTGATGAGTTTGGCGGGCACTGAAAAATGGCGCGATGCCGATGTTGAAGTGCAATTAGCCGCGCATCCTACTGGCCAATTTTGGCTGTCTTTACGCAATGATCCTCACCGCGCCTCGATTCGGTTAGGGATTGCTAATGGTCAGGTTTTATTGCAAGAGTCACTGGCTACCGATGTCCATCGCCAATTAGCCAGTGTTGATGTTAGTGAAGGGCCGTTGACTTTGAGACTACGGGTGGTCGGTAAAGGCGCGATGGCTTATTTGAATGACCAGCCGTTAACCAATCGCCCGGTTGCCATGCCAGAAGGCGCTGAACAGGGACCTGTAGCCTTGGCGGTTTGGCAGCCAGCGTCTGAATCAGCTGATTTAACCGAGGCGGTGGTCAATCTCAGCAAAGTCATTGCCAAGCCGCTGGTTGCCAAAGCCGGCATTATTACCCCAGTGTTAGACGAAACCGGTTGGCAACAACTGCATGATGCGGTTGAGCAATTAGCGATACTCAGTCCGCAGTATTTCGCTTGGCAAGACGGCAAATCTCAAGCGTTAGCGGCTTATGACAATGCCTTAGAGATTTTTGCCCGTTATCACCAGCTTAGTTTTCAACCGGCTGTGGTGGTTGATGGGCAAACGCCGCTGTCCGATGCGCCATTATTGGCTGGTCAACTTCTTAATTGGGCTAGTGAGTCGGGATTTGATGGGCTGAATCTGGTTGTCAATGATTCCATGTTAAATGACGGTTGGCGGGCATTTTTGACTGATTTAATCCAGCGTATCCGTCAAGCGGGTAAGACTCTGACTGTCACCGTACTCGATGTTAATCAACAGTCTCAACCTAGGGATGCTAATAATTTTTTATGGATGGTGGCTAGTTCGTCATCAATAAATTAAGGAGTTTTTCATTTAGCTTTGGGATTAGTGCAGGGCGAATGAAAAAAGGTGAGACCACTAAGCGATGTAGCAAAGCCGTGGTTTTTATATGAATAAGTCATTAACTAGACGATGAGTTCGATGACTTATTTTTAATCTGTCATTTAAGGAAGCTATGCCATGAATCAATATAAGAATCATCAACTCAACTATTCAGGGGGCGGGCGCTGTCGGCCATCCCGTTTAATCGCTGCGACTTTGCTGATAGCAGCTTCAGCTTCGGTGTTTGCTGATGCCCATTTGGGACTGACATTAACAGGTCCCAAAACCGCACCATCGGGTTATCCGGTTGAAGGGATTAAGGTTAAATTGGTCAATCAAGATGCCACCGATGCGCCCGCTTCACGCTTACGGTTATTTATTCACGATGAGTTAGACCGCGATTTACAAGCCAGCGATATCAAAATTGATGTGTTGGAAGGTGGTGATTGGCAGGCTTTATCGCTGGAGCCGATTGATGGCGGCGTGATGGCGGCGATTGGTTCAGCCGGTTTGCCACATGATGATAACCATGAAAAAGGCGGCTTTTCGATTGATAAAAAAACCATTAAAGAATGGCGTTTACGAGTAACGCTGGCTTTGGCGGGGCATTATTCGGTGGTGGTGGCGGTATCTCCAGATAACGGCAGTACCCATTTAGCGAAACCGGCTAGTTTGAAGTTGGAGGCTTTATGAGAATTCAGTCCTTCAAACTCATGTTGATGGTTTTGTTGTCGCTAGTGACTTTAAATCAGTCGGTACAAGCAGCACCAATGTGGCGAACTTTAGTGTCGTTAACCTTTGATGATGGCTTAAGCCAATCGGCAGCGCTGGCAATTTTGGCTAAACACAAGATGGTCGGTACGTTTTACGTTAATACTGACCGGATTGATGACACTGACTATTTGTCCAGAGCCGAGTTAGATAGCTTAGTGGCCAGCGGCAGTGAAATTGGTGGCCATACCATCAACCATGTCGATTTAGCGACTTTGTCAGATTCAGCCCAACGCACGGCGATTTGTGATGATATGAATAACTTGGTCAATTGGTTTGGTGCTGATCAAGTTCATAGCTTTGCTTATCCGTTTAGTTCGACTGGGCCGACCACGCAAAGTGTCCTCGCTGCCGGTTGTTCCGGTGTTGGTAGTTATGAAAGTGCGCGAGCTGTTGGTGGTTTAGTCAGTGGTACGTCTTGTACTAGCTGTCCTTGGGCGGTTAACGTACCACCGGGTAATCCTTATTTCATTCCAACCAATAGCTCAACCAAATCATTCAACACCTTGGCTGATTTACAAGGCTATGTATTACAGGCAGAACAACATGGCGGTGGCTGGATACCGATTGTGTTTCATCGGGTCTGTGATGGCTGTGACACTTTATCGGTCAGCCCTGCGGTATTGGAGGATTTTTTAGCTTGGTTAGAACCACGAGCGGCAGCGAATGCCACTTATGTCAGAACGGTGCATCAAGTGATCGCGGGTGATTATCCGGCTGCGCCACCAGCACCAGTATTGGGCACTAATCTGCTGAAAAATCCATCTTTGGAATTGGATGCAGATAAGAACAATCAAGCCGATTGTTGGTATCGCTCTAACTATGGCACCAATACTGCGGTTTGGTTGCATCGTAATGATCCGAGCAAAGCCCATAGCGGCAGCTTTAGCGAAACAGTGACGATTAGCAGTTATAGCAATGGTGATAGAAAGTTGTTGCCAACTTTAGATGCAGGCCAAGCGGCTAATGCTTGTGCGCCTAATGTGGTGGCAGGGCAAACCTATGAGTTAAGTGCTTGGTATAAATCAACCGCGCCAGTGTCGTTGACCTTGTTTTATCTTGATGCCAATAACGTCTGGCAGTATTGGCGCGATGGGCCTTTATACGCAACAGCGACCAATTGGACGCAAGTGAAGTATTACGCCACTGAGTTGCCAGTCGGTGCTAAAGCGGTGAGTTTTGGGCTGTCATTAGCGGCTGTTGGCGAATTAAGTACCGATGATTACTCGCTGGCTACTGTGAGCAGTTCGCCTGTGGTGATCACGGATACCACGCCGCCGGTTATTTCAAACTTAGCCCCAGTGGATGGCACCACCGTGTCGGGTACTGTGTCGCTAACCGCCAATGTCAGTGATGATACAGCGGTAAAACAAGTCGAGTTTTTAATTAACGGTAGTGTGGTCGGTACGGATAGCACTAGCCCTTATTCGGCTGCGTGGAATTCCACGGCAGTGGCTAATGGTTCGGTGACGTATAGCGTTAGAGCGACTGATAGCAGTGATAATCAAAGCTTGTCTACGGCCAATAATTTGACTGTCAAAAACGATGCCGCCGCGCCAACGATTAGCTTTAACCAGCCGCCGACACCGAATGCTGGTGATACTGTTTCTGGTCAAGTGTCTTTGTCAGCCAATGCTAGTGATGATATTGGTGTCACCAAAGTTGAGTTTTTGGTGAATAACGTGGTGCTGGCAACGGTTAACGCCAGTCCTTATACAGCGACTTGGAATACCGCGCTTAATGCCAATGGCTCAGCAACTGTCACCGCTAAGGCTTATGACGCTTCTGGTAATGTCACCACCACACCGACGCTTAGCGTGACAATCAATAACAGCCAAGTGGTGAGTTTATTGAGCAATGCTTCTTTGGAAACGGATGCCAATAACGACAGTATTCCTGATTGTTGGCAGCGAGATGCTTATGGTTCGACCAGTAATCGGGTGGTTTGGACGCGGATCAATAATCAAGCCCATAGCGGAACTTACGCACAATCGGTACAGTTGACCCGCTATAAATCGGGAGATGTGAAGCTGCTTCAAGATGAATCAAACAGTGCCTGTGTGCCGTCGGTTGTTGCGGGTAAGAAATACACCATCAGTGCTTGGTATAAATCAACTGTCGCGACCAGCATGGCGGTGTTTTACCGTGATGGATCGGGGAACTGGGTGTATTGGTTAAACAGTCCTAACTTCGCAATTAGCAGTGCTTGGAAACAAGCTAGTTACACCCTGCCAGCTGCGCCCGCCGGTGCGACTGCCATCTCATTTGGCTTAGCTATTCAGAAAGTCGGTACTTTAATCACCGATGATTATGCAATGGTGGCTGCGCCTTAAATTCAGGTCTTTTTTAAAAGCTTAATTAAAACAACCAAAGCCTTTTTCTGTTTGTTCCGCTTGGGGCAAATGGGAAGGGCTGCGGTTGTTTTTTATGTCCTTGAATTCAATACACTTAGTTTGGTTTTATCCATTAGCTCCCACCATTGCCTATTGACTTCGTCATTGCCGCGAAACAGGGAAGCTAGGTTGTTGGCTTCGATTTCTGGATTCCCGCCTTCGCGGCAATGACGGTGAGATTTGTCAGCGTTATGTAACCGCTGGCAAATGCGAGTTACCCCTCTAAGTAATTGATCCTAAGCGGTTTATCGCACAGATAACCACCCAATGTTGCCTTTAAGCTGTATGTGCGTTCACAGACGTTTTGATAAGCCATTAATTTAATCGTCGGTTGAATAAAGTTAAAAAACATCCGTTAATCAGCAGCTTAAGGACTCTACGCTATGAATCACTATCAAAATCCGCCACTTGCACAATGTCGAAAATTCACTTATCGATTGGGCGTGACTTTATGCATTGTTTCCGCCGCTATCAGCGTTAGCCAACCGACATTAGCCGACAGTCGCCCACGTTTAGGCCTTAGTCTGACTGGGCCGAAAAATGCACCATCGGGTTATCCGGTTGAAGGGATTAATGTCAGATTGGTTAATCAAGATTCGGTAGAAGCAGCGGCTTCGCGGTTACGCTTGTTTATTCACGATGATCAATTGAGTGATTTGCGGGTGGCTGATGTGAAACTGGATGTTCAGGAAGGTAATGAGTGGAAGCCTTTACCGCTAGAACAGGTGGATGGTGGGGTGATGGCGGCAATTAGTTCCGCTGGTTTGCCACATAGCGAACATCATAAACGTGGCGGTTTTCCGATTAATAAAAAAACCATTAAAGAATGGCGATTGCGAGCAACTTTGGCGCAGGCTGGGCATTACTCGTTGGTAGTGGCGGTTTCACCGAATAACGGTGGTACCCATTTAGCACAGCCAGCTAGTTTGAAATTGGAGGCCTTATGATGCGTTATGGTTTTTTAAAGCTAATCCTATTGGTTCTGTTAGTCATCGTCGCCTTCAATCAGCCCTCACAAGCCGCTAATGTCCGTTGGCAAACCTTGGTTTCGTTGACTTTTGATGATGGCTTAACTCAATCTCCGGCGCGTGCGATTCTGGCTAAACACGGAATGCATGGCACTTTTTACATCAATTCCAACAAAGTTGATTCTGGTGGTGGTTATCTAACCAAAGCCGAAGTGGATGGCTTATTGGCCGATGGCAATGAAATTGCCGGCCACACCATTAACCACGTCGATTTAGCTACCTTGTCGGATACCGATCAACATAATGCTATTTGTGACGATATGCGCAATTTGGTGGATTGGTATGGTTTGGATCAAATTCACAGCTTTGCTTATCCGTTTGGCTCGACTGGGCCAAGCAGTCAGAGCGTGGTGGCGGCTGGTTGCGATGGTCTTGGCACTTATGAAAGTGCTCGCGCAGTCGGTGGCTTGATTAGTGGCCCTTATTGTCAAGATTGTCCTTGGGCGGAAAGCATTCCACCTGGCAATCGTTTTTTCGTCGCCAGCAATAGCTCGGTGGCAACTACCACCACCTTGGCTGATATGCAAAGCTATGTGATGCAAGCTGAACAACATGGCGGTGGCTGGGTGCCGTTGGTGTTTCATCGAGTTTGTGATGGCTGTAGTACCTTGGCGGTAAAGCCGGCTGATTTGGATGCGTTTTTGACTTGGCTGGAAACCCGTACCGCTAATGATACTTATGTTAGAACCGTGCATGAAGTGATGTCTGGCGATTATCCAGCCCCGCCACCGCCACCGCAATTAGGGCCGAATTTGATTGTTAATCCATCTTTAGAAGTCGATAAAAATAATCAAGCTCAGTGTTGGTATCAGTCCAATTATGGGGCTAATACAGGTAATTGGAGCCATCTGAATGATACTTCCAAAGCGCATAGTGGTAGCTATAGTGAAACCTTAGTGATTAGCGGCTATAGCAGTGGTGATCGAAAGTTATTACCTGAATTAGATGCAGGTCAGGCGGCGGGTGGCTGTGCGCCCAATGTTGTTGCCGGTGAATTGTATGAATTGAGTGCTTGGTACAAATCAACAGTACCTACCACCTTGGTGATGTTCTATTTGGATGCTAATGGCAACTGGCAATATTGGCGTGATGGACCTGTTTATACAGCGGTTAATAACTGGACCCAGTTCAAATATTACGCCAGAGATTTACCGGCTGGCGCTCAAGCTTTGAGTTTTGGGCTTTCACTGAATAGTACCGGCGAATTAAATACCGATGATTACTCAATGGCGGCAGTGCTTGGTAACGTTGCGGCAGTTGATAGTAATTCACCTGTGATTGAAAGTTTTGGACCGGCTGATGGTAGTTCGATCACTGGCCCTGTTTCATTAACGGCATCGGTTACCGATAATTCGGTGGTGCAAAGCGTGGAGTTTTTAATCAATGACACTGTGGTTGGTACTGATCACACCAAACCTTATTCAGTGACTTGGAATTCTAGTTCGGTGCCCAATGCTGTTGCCACTTATACGGTTCGAGCCACGGATGATAGTGCTAATCAAACCTTGTCAGCGGTTAATAATCTGACTGTGCAAAATGACTTATTACCACCAACTATCAGCTTTATCCAACCACCAACCCCTAGCGAAGCTGATAACGTCTCTAAGCAAGTGACTTTGTCGGCGGTTGCCGAGGATGATGTCGCGATTTCAAAAGTCACATTTTTAGTGAATGGTGCAGTGCTTGGTGTGACCAATAGCAGTCCTTATACAATCAACTGGAATACCTTGTTAAATGCCGACGGCCCAGCGATTTTGACCGCCAAAGCCTACGATACAGCAGGCAATATCACCACCACGCCAGCGATTAATGTCGTGGTGAACAACTACGCCGGCAATCCTGTCAACAATGCGTCTTTGGAAATTGACGCCAATAAAGACAGTATTCCTGATTGTTGGCAATTAGGCGGGCAGGGCACTAACAGCTTTGTTTGGACGCGGATTAAAGATCCTGCTTTGACCCATAGCGGAAATTTTGCCGAATCCTTACAAATCACCAGCCGTAGTTCTGGCGACCGTAAACTGGTGCAAAAACAAGATAGCAGCACCTGTGCGCCCAAGGTAACGCCAGGCACTCGCTATACCTTAAATGCTTGGTATAAATCGACGGTACCGACTGGCTTTGTGGTCTATTACCGCAATAGCGCCGGTGTTTGGACTTACTGGCTAACCAGCCCGAATTTCGTCAGTACCAATAACTGGACTCAAGCCAGCTACACCATTCCCGCTGTCCCTGCTGGCGCTACGGCCTTATCGTTTGGTTTGTATATCAATCAGGTAGGGACTTTGCTGACCGATGATTATGGGATGGTGAATTTGCCGTAGTTTGATTGAAGTCTTAGCGCTTTTGTTGGGCGGGATATTGATTCCGTCCATCGAAGATTGAATCTACCAAGCTGCTCTTGTATAGTGTTTCATGTAACTAATCAGGAGGAGCGAATATGGCAACAACACATGTCAATATGCGGGTTCAAAAACACCGAGAAGCATTACGAATGGCGGGACTTCGCCCTGTACAAATATGGGTGCCTGATACAAGACGAGCTGGTTTTGCTGAGGAATGTCGTCGCCAATCGCGTTTGGCAGCACAAGCTGATGCGATTGATCACGATATGCAGCAATTTATGGATCAAGCCTTAGCGGATTTGGATGGATGGACTGAATAATGCGTGGCGATTTCGTAACTATCGCCATGCAAGGTGATTTTGGCAAACCTAGGCCAGCTCTGATTATTCAAGCCGATCTGTTCAGCGAACTTGAGAGCGTGACTGTTTTGCCGGTAACAAGTACCTTGGTCGAAGCCCCGTTGTTTCGTGTCACAGTGCAACCTACTTCAGCAAACGGCTTACAGAAGCCTTCACAGGTAATGGTAGATAAAGCCATGACCGTGAGGCGTGACAAGATAGGGCCGGCTTTTGGGCGGATAGATACTAATTCGCTGGTCGAGGTCGAGCGTTGTTTGGCTGTGTTGTTAGGGATTGCAAAATAACAGTTATCACAAGTGCTCTTGTTTGATTTTAGAGACAACTCCGCTAACTCATTGATTTAAGCAGTTATCCACAAAAGCTGTGGATAACTCTGTGGATTCAAGCTGAATAGCCCCTCTAACTGCTTAATTTTTCACGGATTGAGTTAGATTGATCATCTTTTAGACACTCGATTTAGATTAATATAAATCAATAACTTAGCGAATTTTTGCTTATGGCTTTAGCTGTTAGGTTCAAAAAAGTAGCTAGTCGAAACTGTCAATCTGTTTATGTTGATAAGTGTGTTAAATAACACAGTTTTCTAAATAGATTGCTGATGTTTGCCAGCGCACCGATCAATATCAATTCTGCCGCTAGAGTATTTCAAAGGTTTTAACCAAAACCGTATCTTGGCTCATTGATGAGCCGGATAGAGATCACTCAATTGGAGAATTAGTTATGAAACAACTTATCAGCATTTTTAGTGCTTTTATTCTGGCCTTAACCCTAATCACCGCGACTGGCTGTGCCTCAACTGCAAAGCATGAAGGCACGGGTGAATATCTCGACGATAGCGTCATCACTACCAAAGTCAAAGCGGAATTGTTCGATGAGCCTAATCTGAGATCCGGTCAAATCAACGTCGAAACGTTCAAAGGCGTGGTGCAACTAAGTGGCTTTGTCGGTAGTAGTGCAGATATTAACCGTGCCGTTGAAATTGCCCGTGGCGTAAAAGGTGTGGTGTCAGTTAAAAACGATATGCGCCTTAAATAATCGGGAGAATCACTATGGAAGCCGTTGATAAAGTATCAAATTTCGCCCACGAAGCTGTCGATAAACTCGCCAGTGTTTCTAATCAAGCTGCTGATAATTTTGATGAAAAAAGTCAGGAGTTGAAAGATGTTGAGCAGCGTTTAGTTAAAGAGTGTCAGGTCTACATTCGTGATAATCCTGTCACTTCGCTAGGTATTGCGGTAGCGGCGGGTTTTTTACTGAGTCGTGTATTAAGTAGTCGTTAGGTCGCAAGACTCAATGTCACTGGATAACACGAAAGGTAAGCCGTTGACAGAAAACGCCGATCCACTCAGTGAGATCGGCGTTCTGGACGATATTCGCTTATTAGGGCTGGCGCTAAAAACCCTAGTCCATGATTATTTTCAACTCGCCGGACTAGAAGCCCAACGTGCTGGCCGCAGTTTAGTGACCATGTTGATTGCTGGGGTGATGTTTGCCTTGCTGTTAAATCTCGCCTGGCTGGGGTTGGTAGTGGTTGCCATCTTAGCGATGATTGAAAACGGGATAGCGCTTAGTAGCGCAATATTGTTGGCGGTTGCTGGCAATTTGTTATTGGTTTTACTGTGTTCAATGTTGGTTCGCTATAAAAGTCGTTATCTAAAATTTCCCGCCTTGCTGCGTAGTTTAAAGTCCAATCCTGAGTCATGAAGATAATGACACTGAACCAGCGCATTAAAGCTACAGAACGCCAGTTATTGAGCCGTCACCGACAAATCGATACCGTTAGCAGCCGATTACTTCGTCATTTACATCGAAAAATGATCGCGCCATCGAGCCTAGTGTTAGCGGGGGCGAGCGGTTTTATGCTCGGCGAACTCACTCATTCACAAGTGCAAAATTGTGATGATGCAGAGGCTAATAACACCACTTTCTTTAACCTACGCAAGCTAATCGCCACGTTTAATAGCGTCTCGTCGGTTTTGCCTTTGGCTTTGATGATTAAGTCGTTCTATCAAGCACAGTCTCGTTGTCGTTAATCCCATCAATCTATGTGATTTCCCGAACCGATTAAGCCAAGTTATCAATGTATCGTCTAAATCACGGTGCTTGAATAGCTATTTAACATCGTGCTTGAAATCAACAATAAACAAGGAGAACAATCATGAACAAAGACCAAGTTAAAGGCCACGTTGAGGAAACTAAGGGCAAAGTTAAGGAAGTTGCCGGCAAGATATTGCAAGATGAGGATATGGAATTGGAAGGCAATATTCAAAAGAATGTCGGCAAAGTACAAGCCGGTATTGGTGATATCAAACAAGATATTAAAGATGCCATTAAATAAATGGTCTGATTCTATTAATCACCTTTTTCGGATAAATAATTATGCTTGAAACAATTGCGATTCTTTTGATTTTACTTTGGGCGCTCGGCTTGGTGTCATCGTACACACTGGGCGGATTTATTCATTTATTACTAGTTATCGCGGTGATTGTCATTGTGTTGAGAATTATCAGAGGCCGGCGAGTGCTTTAATTGTTTGGGGAGCTGTGTCGGGTAACCGACCAGTTCCTCATTTTTACGTCATTCCCGCGAAAGCGGGAATGACGAAGCCAATAGAACTAAAGTTAAAAATGATAATGGAGGGTATAAATAATTTTGTGTAAACGGTCACTTGGCAGGAAACTGTCGTTACTTTGCGAGGAATAGAAATGACCGACACAAAATCAATCCCGACCGACCTGATAGATGCCTTATTGTCAGGTTATAAAAAACCCGAA
>CAIXED010000046.1 GCA_903918375.1 uncultured Pseudomonadota bacterium
GTGTTGCAGGAAATCGTTCCATAGAACTTCTGCAATATCTGCCATCCCCATCGGTGCACCTGGGTGTCCTGAGTTGGCTTTTTGTACGGCGTCCATGCTAAGTGCGCGGATGGCGTTCGCTAGGTCTCTACGCGAAGGCATGTTGGTCTCCTCTAATTTGTATTTGTGTGCGATGCTTATTGATAGAAACATCAAGCTGACTAAGGCTTGGTATCTGCAAGGACAACCATGCTATCGTTTTTGGACTGCGAAACGGTATGACCTTAACACCCAAACTATAATAAACCTGTGACCATTTTTAATGATCACAGGTTACATACTGTTTATTCTAAATTAGCGTGTCTTGCTCTCATGTCTTCTTCAGCAATACCTTTATCATGAATCATATGTGATACGGTCGCTTCTAAGAACAGCAAGGTAGATAATTCAAATACGGTGCCCATTGGCATTCCTTTAACTTTGCCATATTGTTCATTTCTGCCAATTTGCAAGGTTAGTTCAGCCAAATCACCAATAGTTGATTCATCTTTCGCTGAGATCAGTACAATTTTCGCACCGATTTCTTTAGCTTTTTTAGTAAATGCTACAAGTTGCTCTGTTTCACCAGAACCTGAAATAACGATCAATAAATCGCCGGCTTTAATGCTTGGCGTTACGATTTCACCAACAACACTAACATCGTAGCCGCTATGCATTAAACGCATTGCGAAGAAACGACCAATCAAACCAGAACGACCAGCACCAGAAACAAAAATTCTTTTAGCTTGGTCTAAAATGGTAGTTAACTGTTGATCGTAATTGTCATCAGTTGCTTCAAGAATACCTTTAATTTTGTCAAAAATTAATTGTTGATGCATGACTTATACCGCCGCAGCTTCAACCAATTCACGAATTTCACGAGCTGCTTCTGCTGGAGATGCTGCACCGTAAATCGCTGCGCCAACTACGATAATGTTCGCGCCTGCTTCAACAACTTGTTGAACAGTTGATTGTTTAATACCGCCAGCAACAGAAATTCTAACGTTTAAGCCCAAACGAGCTACGTCTTGCAAATCAGCGAATGGAGTTTGGCCAGCTGCTTGAGCGTCTAAGCCAGTGTGAATACCAACGATTTGAGCGCCTAATTTAACAGACTCTCTAGCAACATAGGCTTTGTCTTCAACGTTGATCAAGTCAATTTGAACTTCAGCGCCGTGTTTTTTAGCTGCTTTGATAACGCCACCGATAGTAGCCAAACCAGATACGCCCAATACGGTTACGATGTCAGCACCAGCTGCATAGAATGCACCTGCTTCGTATTCGCCAGCATCCATAGTTTTCAAGTCTACTAACAACAATTTGTCTGGGAAACGTTGTCTTAATTCATTAACCAAATTGATACCGTTGTATTTGATGCAAGGTGTACCAATTTCGAAAATATCGACATAAGGTGCTACTTGGTCAGCCAACGCAACTGTTTGGTTGAAGTCTAATGAATCCAACGCCATTTGAATTAATGGTCTTGCCATGTGATGTGCTCCGAAAGTTTTTAATTTTTAGTAATAGCCGATTTGCGAACTGCCACAACCTGCTAGGCTTGTCACATACTTGTGATGCATCTGTAACTGTAAGATAGAAATGGGATACATGTCAATGCCTACTGATATAGCACCCATACAGGCTTGGACATATCTGATGCCGTAAAAACTTAGGAATTGTCGTTAACATATTATCCGACAACAAAACGGGCCATCTTTCGATGAAAAATGGCCCGCTATTTTGCTAACTATTTTGTTTTTTTAGCAGGATCAGTTTTCTCTGATTTTTTATCGCCTGCTGGAGCAGAATCCGCAAAAACAATATCTTTTTCGATCAATGCGATGGTTTTTGCACCAATTCCACTAACATTTTCAATATCTTTGACCGATTTAAAATCACCATGCTCAGTCCTATATTGAACAATGGCCGCCGCTTTTTTGGGGCCTATATTGGTTAACGACTTTGAAATTGTGTCGGCATCGGCTTTATTAATATCAACAGGTTCAGCAAAAACAGACCATGAGCAAAGCATTAAAATTGCAAAAATTTTTTTCATAATTAGCTCCGTAAATTAATTAAATTTGCCTTGAGCACCTCTCAATCCATTTATCAAAAACTGATAATGCTCGCTAGAAAGACTAGTTCAGACTTTTAAATTTACAAGCTCAATAAATCAATCAACCTCGGCAATGACTATTGCTCTCACCGGCGCAGGTAGACCTTCACAAGTTAAAGCCTGATTATCTTTATCAAGAAAATCGCTTAACGAATGAAAACGCATCCAATCAGTGCTTCGCTGCTCTTGAATACTGGTTTTGGTCACATCAACCAAACGAATATTTTTAAATCCGCAACGCCGCATCCACAACATCAACAGCTCACTACTCGGTAAAAACCAAACATTCCGCATTTGTGCATAGCGATTTTCAGGCACTAAAACCGTATTAATATCGCCATCAACGATTAACGTTTCCAAGATTAATTCTCCACCTGGACGCAAACAGCCTTTCAATTCCAGCAAGTGCTCAAGCGGTGATCGTCGGTGATACAGAACCCCCATAGAAAACACGGTATCAAATGCTTTGGTTTCTGCCGGTACATCTTCAATACCTAACGGCAACACATAAACCGGCGCCTCACCATGCAGTTTACGAATCGCTTGAAACTGCATCACGCTCAACAAGGTCGGATCAATACCCAGCACTAACTTAGCGCCAGCACCATACATCCGCCAACAATGATAGCCATTGCCACAGCCGACATCCAAAACCAAACGATTTTTTAGCGACGAAATATGCTGACTCAGTCGATCCCACTTCCAATCAGAGCGCCATTCGGTATCAACGTCAATCCCAAATAATTGATATGGCCCTTTTCGCCAAGGATGCAAGCCCATCAAATTATCATAAAGCGCTTGGCGCTCAACCCCAGTCAAATCGGCTTCAGCACCAATCCTTACTTGAGCCAACAAATCAACATCATTGGCAGCTAACCGAGGCAATTCTTCAACGATCTTCTGCCAACGCGGCAAATCACCGTGGGCTTGATTGGCAAACGCCCGTTCTAACTGACTAGGCAATAAGCTTACCCATTCACCGGCGCCAGCAACTTCTAAAGCTTGATACAAAAGCTGATAGTCAATCATTTCAAGGCAATCATTGAAGCAAAATTAAAATACTGAAACCAAACTTCAACACTACTAAATCCAACTTTGCTTAATCGCTGGCGATGCGTTGCAAATGATTCTGCAATCAATACATTTTCTAGTGCAGTGCGTTTTTGACTGATTTCCATATCGCTATAGCCTTGAGCTTTTTTAAACAAATGATGCATATCCATTTGCAACTCATGCTGTTTATCATCATCAAAAGCCAACTTCTCTGACAAAATTAACAATCCACCCGGCAACAAGCCCTGCCAAATTTTCGCTAATAACTGCTCTCTGTCTTCGATGGGGATAAATTGCAACGTAAAATTAAGTACGACCACCGATGCGTTGACAATTTCAATGTCGCGAATATCGGCGCACTGAACATCAATTTGGGCATTGGGAATTGCTTGCAAGCCTGATCGAAACCGACTCACCATCGCTTCCGAATTATCAACCGCTACAATTTGACAATTTTCGGCTTTGATTTGTTGACGCATAGCTAAACTGGCCGCACCTAACGAGCACCCCAAGTCATAACAATAACTATTGTCTTGCCCAAACCGCCCTGCTAACAAACCAATCGCTGAAATCATGGCACTGTAACCAGGCACCGAGCGCTGAATCATATCCGGGAACACATCAACCACAGCCTCATCAAAATTAAAGGCTGCAACCTGTCCCAATGGATTAGCGTAAATAGAATCTTTGCTGAATTGCATAAAGATTGCCACTGATTTCAAAATCTGAAATCAGCGGCTGAGATAAGGATTAAGAGTGATTTTGTGCACTAAGCGCTTCATTGTTGCGCTTAGCTAATTGATCAATAACCTGCTGAAGCGAACCAGATTGCTCAACTTCATTTTTAAAGCTAGTTCTGTAGTTAGTCACCAAACTCACGCCTTCAATCGAAATATCGTAAACCTTCCAAGCACCGTTGATATTATGCATCCTGTAATTGACTGCGATTGGCTGCAAACCTGGCTGCAAAATTTCGGTTTTAACCATCGCCTTTTTTTCGTTTTCTTCCTTATTAACCGGCAAGAAACGCACAGACCAATCCTTAAATTCTACAAACGCTCTGGAATAAGTTCTAACCAGTAAAATTTGAAACTCTTTTTTAAAGTTATCTTTTTCAGCTGGCGAAGCATCTTTCCATAATTTGCCCAAAACTAATTGAGAAATCACATCAAAATCAACATGCGGATAAATTACTTCATTAACAAACGCATTAATTTTGCGAAAATCTTGCGTAAAACCCGGCTCTTGCATCCGTACTTTTAATTTATTAGATGCATCTTCAATCGCAGTTTGCGGCTCAGCAAAATCTGCTGCAAACGCATTCATTGAAACCAACAAACCAGCACACAAACTAAAAACAACAACTCGAATAAAGGACATATAGTATTTACTTTTCATCAAAAAATTATCTAACCTGTACCGAACATCCTCAAAATTGCAGAGCCGATACGCCAAAAATACAATCCTACTTATCTTACTATCAAAACCAAATCTGACAAACCTCAAACGTTAGAGTTTGCAGCAGGAACTGACCACAATTTTTCCAACTGATAAAACTCGCGAGCTTGTCCAGTCATAATATGAACAATCACATCACCCAAATCCAATAAAACCCAATCAGAAACTTGAGCACCCTCTACCCCAAGTGGCATTACACCATTTTCTTTAACTTTTTCAGCAACATAATCAGATAGTGACTTAGCATGGCGAGCTGAAGTGGCGCTCGTAATTACCATATAGTCAGTAATACTGCTTTTATCGCCGACATAAAGGGTCACTATGTTTTCACCTTTGCGAAAATCTAATTCGGTTTCTACTAATTTAACTAATTCGTCAGTTTGCATTCAATGTCCTGTCGTTTAAGGGTGCAGCTTGATAAAGTTGATGCTGCCTAATAAAAGCTAACACGGCATCGGGCAATAAAAATTGCGGATTACCGTCTGTGGCAATAATTTGCCTAATTTGGGTTGCCGATATATCCAGCGGCGTGACCGCTTGAAAAAACAAATAACCGGCTGATTTAGCTGCCAACATCTCTCGCTGACTAACCAAGCGCTGTCGAAAAAACTCAGACTCGGGCTGCAAACTAAAATTAGGCCTAGTCATAACTACCAAATGCGCGTAATCAAATAATTGCTGCCAACGATGCCATTTTTCTAAGCCCAGAAAAGCATCGGCACCAATAAACAAGATGATCGATTGCTCCGGCATTTCTTGGCGCAGTGACCTCAAAGTATCAACCATATAAGATGGCCCTTCTCGGTCTAATTCTCGGCTATCAGCAATAAATCCCGCCACACCATCAATCGCTAACTGCAACATTTCCATGCGCGTTTGACCTAAAACCTCGGGCTGCTCGCGATGCGGCGGCTGGCGACAAGGAATTAATCGCAATTGATCCAGATTAAATAAGGCTTGAACCTCTAATGCGGTTCGTAAATGCCCATAATGAATCGGATTAAATGTGCCGCCATAAACACCAATCATTACTGGCGAATATGGCCGCCGCCCAACACAATAAATTTCAGCGAAGTTAGGCCCTGCAATCCAACTGGCCCGCGTGCATGTAATTTATCAGTACTAATGCCAATTTCAGCACCTAAGCCATATTCAAAACCATCAGCAAAACGGGTCGAGGCATTCACCATCACTGAACTCGAATCCACTTCACGCAAAAAGCGTCGCGCTAAGGTGTAATCTTCAGTAACGATAGACTCAGTATGCGCTGAGCTGTATTGATTAATATGGGCAATTGCTTCATCAATATCGGCAACGATTTTGATGGATAAAATTGGCGCTAAATATTCCGTTTGCCAATCTTCTTCAGTCGCTCGAACACAATCAGGAATCAGCGAACAAGTTTTTAAGCAACCTCTTAATTCAACACCTTTTTCACGGTATTTTTCAGCCAAAATCGGTAAAACTTGCCCTGCAATCGCTTCTGAAACCAATAAGGTTTCCATCGCGTTGCAAACCCCATAACGATGAGTTTTTGCATTAACCGCAATCGCTACCGCTTTTTCAATATTGGCTTTCGCGTCAATATAAACATGACAAATCCCATCCAAGTGTTTAATCACCGGAATCGTTGCCTCTGCACTAATTCGCTCGATAAGGCTTTTGCCACCGCGCGGCACGATGACATCAACAAATTCTTTTAAGGTAATCAATTCACCAACAGCCGCTCTGTCAGTGGTTTCAACCACTTGCACGGCTTGCTGAGGCAAATCTGCCGCAGCTAAACCTTGAGCAATACAAGCAGCAATCGCACGATTAGAATGAATCGATTCCGAACCACCGCGAAGAATACAAGCATTGCCGGCTTTCAAACATAAAGCCGCAGCATCAATCGTTACATTGGGACGGGACTCGTAAATAATGCCGATAACCCCTAAAGGTACGCGCATTTGTCCAACTTGAATCCCGCTAGGCCGATAACTTAAACCACTGATTTCACCCACTGGATCAGGCAAAGCCGCTACTTGCTTTAAGCCCTCAATCATCGCTTCAATACGAGCAGGGGTTAATTGCAATCTGTCCAACGATGCGGCATCCATACCGTTATCTTTTGCAGCTTGTAAATCTTTTTGATTTTCAACCACCAAATCAGCACTACCGGCAGCAATCGCCTCAGCAATACTTAACAAAGCACGATTTTTTTGACTGGTTTCAGCTTTGCTAATAGCGCGTCCGGCTTGTCTAGCCTGCTGCCCCAATTGCTGCATGTATTGTTTAATATCCACAACCAACTACCCAATAGAGTGCAAAAAAGCCACATTATACCTGCAGAATCGGCTTTAGGCCCGTCACTTCAACTATCGTTGTTTAATTTGGCCGGCATTGCCCAACCAAGCGATAGCCTTATCTACCAACCAAAACCGCGCAAACTCGTCATTTTTAACCACCGCATCCAAAAATGCCGAACTGACACTCGCTACAGCCGCAACCTGCTTATAACTTTGCTCAACATTTCGTCGCCCACGATCGCCGATTAAGCCTGCAATTAAACCCTCATTGGCATGAGCATTTCGACGCCCTACCTGCGAACCGCCAAACTGCTCTTGATCCGACAATCCTCGCCGACCAGCCGCAAACCGCGAATTAACCTCTGAACCCGCCAATACCTGATGTCCAGCACTTTGCAACATCAACAAATACTTACTACCCGCAGCCGCGTGTTCCCACAACGAAGTTCTAACCGAAGCCGAGCTGATCGCATAAGGATCATTATCTTCCGTACCAGTCACCACCAATAACGGCAACTTAATCGCTTGAAACCGACTACGGACATTGCCTTTAGCCAAATTAACCGATGGACTGATAGTAATTGCCGCTAAAGGCTTAAATTCGGGCGATTCAGGCAAAGCGCTATCAAAATTTTCACCAATCACGCCCGCCACGGTTTGCGCCCCCAAGTCATAACCAGCAATAATCACTTTCGATAAATCAACGCTTGCAAGTTGACCTAATGATTTACGCGCTTTCAATTGCTGATAAGCCCAAAACACCTGCTGCATACGCTGCTTTAAGTTATCAACCGCAAAATATTCGTGGCCTAAATAACGTAATTCACTGTTTTGAGCACTACGCGAAGGCCGTTGCAACTTCCCGCCAAACCAGCCTTCGGTTAACGATTGAGATTGCTCAACTTCATCCTCTGCTTCAAAACCATCCTCTCTCTCAAGCTCAGGATTGAGTTTTTTCATGGCCTCGATTTCCTTCAGGGCCTGACCAATCAAAACTGGCTGCAAACTGAACACCGCATAACCGGCTTTTGCCCAAGTTTCTCGCCAAATTCGTCCGGCATTTGCATCTTCGCCCAAGCTCGGTAAATAGATAATCAAAGGATAATTGCCTGCTGCGGTCGGCATAGTCATCATCGTATCTAATTGCACATGATCATGATTCCAAGCCACACGCTGACTATCAATTTCTATCTCTGCACCAGCAACATATCCACCTTTACTCTGTGTCTCAGCCAGTTTTTGCGTTTGAACTTCCACGCTGGGTTGACTCGATCGCATAGCGCAACTCGCCAATAAACAACTGAAACCAGCAATCCAAAAAACTTGGATCAGCTTACGAGATTTAAAATGCGACAACATGACTTTGCAACTCCGGCAAAAACAGGCAAGAAAAAAATGATTACTCACTAAATCAACAAAACTATGCAAACGATTTAGCAGAAAAAAGACATCAAGTCAGTTCAGCGAGCTTATATCACTAAACAAATCGAAACTATCGGAAGGAATTTTGGTTTAAAACCGAATTGACTAAAGCTAGTCGAGTCTAAAATAAGACCCGACAGCCTTAAAAAAGAAGTTATTTGATTTTAGCTTCTTTGTAGATCACATGTCTGCGAACAACAGGATCAAATTTTTTGATCTCCATTTTTTCAGGCATGGTTTTTTTGTTTTTTGTGGTTGTATAGAAATGGCCAGTGCCTTCTGTAGAAACCAATTTGATTTTGTCACGCATTTTCTATCTCCTTAAACTTGTTGGCCGCGGCTACGCATATCAGCCAATACAGCATCAATGCCGTTTTTGTCGATAATACGCATACCTTTCGATGATACTCTCAAACGAACCCAACGGTTTTCGGTTTCAACCCAAAATCTGTGGTGGTGCAGATTTGGCGTAAAACGTCTTTTGGTTCTGTTCATTGCGTGTGAAACGTTGTTTCCTGTCACAGGACGTTTTCCTGTTACTTGGCATACTCTGGACATGACTACCTCAGTGCGAGCTTTATAATTCAAATTAGCCGCGCTTTATACCAAAAATTCTTTTTCCGGTAAATAACCAGCTTAAAAATAAATTTGATAGAATTTTATCATCTCATTCGTTTTCAAATTAAAAACAGGACTTTAATGACTATCAAGCTCGGTATGGTGATGGATCCCATCAGCCAAATCAACATCAAAAAAGACACCAGCTTTGCAATGCTTTTAGAAGCCCAAGCCCGTGGTTGGGAGCTGCATTACATCGAACTTGACGATTTATTTTTGAGCAACGGCCAAGCTTACGCCCGCACCCGCAGCCTAGAAGTACAGCGCGACGCCAACCAATGGCACCGTTTTACCGGTGAACAACAAATCGCGTTATCCGAGCTTGATACCATCATCATGCGTAAGGACCCGCCGTTTAACCAAGAATACATTTACGCCACCTACATTTTGGAACAAGCCGAACGCGAAGGGGTTTACGTCGTCAACAAACCGCAATCGCTCCGTGATGCCAACGAAAAAATGTTCACCGCTTGGTTTCCACAATGCTGCACTGACACTTTAGTCGCTCGTAATCCACAAAAAATCCGTAATTTTCTTCAGCAACACAAAGAAATCATCCTCAAACCACTCGACGGCATGGGCGGCGCATCGATTTTTCTAGTCCGCGAAAACGACCCTAACCTCAGCGTGATTTTAGAAACCATGACCGAACACGGCCAACGTTTCATCATGGCGCAAAAATATCTACCGGCCATTAAAGACGGCGACAAACGCATATTGATGGTCAACGGCGAACCTGTACCTTACTGCTTGGCGCGAATTCCTTCCAGCGGCGAAAGCCGTGGCAACTTAGCCGCCGGAGGGCGTGGCGAAGGTCGTCCATTAAGTGATCGTGACCGCTGGATTGCCGAACAAGTCGGCCCCACTTTGAAAGCCAAGGGTCTAGTGTTTGTCGGTATTGACGTCATCGGCGACTACCTCACCGAAGTCAACGTCACCAGCCCAACTTGTGTACAAGAACTGGATAAACAATTTGGCCTTAACATCAGCGCACAATTGATGGATCACATCGAAGCCCATTTACAAGCATGATGACGGTTTTGACACCTGAATTTAATTCAAACACGGTTCAGAATAACCGTTTATTGGCGGCAATTTTAATTGCCGCCGCCGTGCATTGTTTATTGCTATTGATTCGATTCGCACCGCCCGAAGCGCCAAAAAGCAATCAATCGATAGACATAAGCCTATCCTACAGCGCCAGCAAACAAGCACCCAAGCAAGCACAATTTCTCGGCTCAGAAAACCAACTAGCCAGTAGCGATAACACGCCTCAACCGCGAGCTAATCCAAAACCAGAAAGCTCAGCTTCACAGCAAAAACCATCAACCAGTAACAAAAAAATCATCAGCCAACCCGAATCGGCTGCGCAAATTACTAAATCACCTGACAGCGCCAGCATCGAAAATCGCCCCCTACTGTCAGCCGATATATTGCAGCAACAAATCAGCCAAATAGGCGAACGCTATCGGGTCAGTCAGCCAAGCGCCCAAGACAGCAAAATCAAATTTGCCAACGCGGTCAGCACCCACAAATACCTTGCCGCCCAATATGTCAAAGACTGGGAAGACAAAGTCGAACGCACTGGTAACTTAAACTACCCCGAAGCCGCTCGTAAACTCGGTGAGTCGCAAACCTTAACCATGGATGTCGGCATCAATCCCGACGGCAGCATTTACAGTATGCGGATTGTAAAATCCTCAGGTAACCCCGATTTAGATGAAGCCGCCAAACGGATTGTCAAAATGAGCGCACCGTTTGCCGAACTACCCGCAGAACTACTGCAAGAAGTGAATGTCTTGGTCATTACCCGCGTTTGGAAATTTTCCGACGAAACCGGCATGACCACCCGCTAGCCCAACTAGGTATAACCATGATCGAAGCCAGCTACCTTAATAACCAATTTTTAATTGCCATGCCCAGCATGGATGACCCACATTTTTCACATACTGTGACCTATCTCTGTCAACACACAGACGATGGCGCACTAGGCATTGTGATTAACCGACCGACCGGCATGAAATTAGGCGAAATTTTTCAACAAATCGGCATCAAAACCGACCTTGAAGAAGTATCAAATACCCCTGTGTTTGCTGGCGGCCCTGTGCAACAAGAACGCGGCTTCGTGATTCACAGCCCTTGCGAACAACATTGGGATTCCAGCATCACCACCGCTGACAATATCACGCTCACCAGCTCCAAAGATGTACTAGAAGCCATCGCCCAAGGCAAAGGCCCGAAAAACTATTTAATCGCCCTCGGTTATGCCGGCTGGAGCAAAGGCCAGTTAGAACAAGAAATGATTGAAAACACCTGGCTGAACACACCTTGCGGGGAATCCATCATCTACCACACCCCAATTAACGAACGCTGGAACGCTGCCGCCAAACAACTTGGCATCGATATTAACCGCTTAACCACTGGCGCTGGTCATGGTTAAACGCGATCCCTTGGCTGCCAAATTAAGCAGCGATACTTACCTCGGCTTTGACTTTGGTAACAAAAAAATCGGCATCGCCGTCGGCCACGCCACCACCGCTATCGCCAGCCCGTTGCAAACTTTACGCTCACCCAACCAAGTACCGGATTGGGTCGCCATCGGCAAATTAATCGAGGAATGGCAACCGCTCGGCTTAGTGGTCGGGCTTTCCAAACAACAAGACGGTTCTGACAACATCGTCACGCCGCGAATGCAAAAATTCTGCCGTCAGCTAAATGGCCGTTTTAACCTACCGGTCCATCAAATCGACGAAACCCTCACCACCTTTGCCGCCAAACAATTGTTATTTGATGACCTAAAAGTCAGTGCTGGTAAACTATGGGCTGTTCAAGACCAATTAGCCGCGCAAATCATTTTGCAAAGCTGGTTTAATCAAAATACCTAACTATGCCAACCAACAATCTCAATATTGCCAGCCTGTTAGACCAACTGGAAACCGCGATACGCCAACAAATTCAACAACGCCAATTACATAATCCGGTGCTGATTGGTATTCACAGCGGTGGTGCCTGGATAGCCAAGCAAATTCATCAACGCCTTGGCATTCAAGAACCTCTAGGTTTATTAGACATTACCTTTTACCGCGACGACTTCTCGCAAATTGGCATGCACCCCAAAGTGAAAACCAGCCAATTGCCGACTCACTTAGAAGGCCGCGACATTATTTTGATTGACGATGTGTTTTACACAGGCCGCACCATCCGTGCCGCGCTCAATGAGATTTTTGATTATGGTCGCCCAAATCAAGTGCTATTAGCGGTATTGATAGAACGCAACGGCCGACAAATCCCGCTACAACCCGATTGCGTCGGTGGTCAAATCAACTTACCAGCGGGTCAACGCATCAAACTGACAGGCCCAGAACCGTTGGCAATCCACATTCAAAACACTGCTTGCCCCGCTTAAACCATGACTCGACATTTACAACTCACCGAATCCGGCAAGCTCAAACACTTTCTGACTATCGAAGGCTTGAGCAAACCATTACTCACTGAAATTCTCGACACCGCAGAATCGTTTGTCGATATGTCAGAGCATCAGGTAAAAAAAGTGCCTTTGCTGCGCGGCAAGACCATCATCAATTTGTTCTTTGAAAACAGCACCCGCACCCGCACCACCTTTGAATTAGCGGCGACCCGCTTATCCGCCGACGTGCTGAACATGAACATCGCCACATCAGCGACATCCAAAGGCGAAAGTTTGCTCGATACCATTCGCAATCTGGAAGCGATGCAGGTTGATATGTTTGTGGTACGCCATGCGCTCAGCGGCGCGGCACACTTTATCGCCCAACAAACTGCACCGCATATCAGCGTTATCAATGCTGGCGATGGCCAACACGCTCACCCAACCCAAGCCATGCTGGATATGTTCACCATTCGTCAGCATAAAAAGCAGTTTGAAGGCTTAAAAGTCGCCATCGTCGGCGATATCCTGCATTCTCGTGTCGCTCGTTCACAGATTTTGGCACTGAACACTTTGGGCGTTACCGATGTCCGCGTGATTGCCCCAAAAACCCTACTCCCCGCCGATGTCACCAGCATGGGCGTCACCGCTTTACACGATATGAACGAAGGCTTAAACGATGTCGATGTGGTTATCATGTTGCGCCTGCAAAAAGAACGTATGAACTCAGCATTTTTACCTAGCGAAAGCGAATATTTCCGCTGCTTTGGCCTAAGCGAAGCCAAACTTAAACACGCCAAAAGCGATGTGATTGTCATGCACCCTGGCCCGATTAATCGCGGCGTGGAAATTGCCTCCAGCGTTGCCGACGGTTCGCATTCGGTGATTTTGCAACAAGTCAGCAACGGCATCGCGGTGCGAATGGCGGTGATGTCAATGGCGATGCAAAGCCAAGGCGGTGCAGCATGAGCAGTCTATTAATTCGTAACGGCCGCATCATTGATCCGGCTAACAACATCGACCAAATCGGCTCATTAAGCATCAAAGACGGCAAAATTACCGAGCTACTCAGCGCCGACAGCAACGCAACAGCCGACACCGTGATCGACGCCAGCGGTCAAATCATCTGCCCCGGCTTTATTGATTTAAGCGTGCGCTTACGCGAACCGGGTCACAGCCAAAAAGGTAGCATCGTCAGCGAAACCCGCGCCGCAGCAGCAGCCGGTGTCACCTCGTTATGCCTACCACCGGACACCAAACCAACTATCGACACCCCAGCGGTGGTTGAGTTTATTAAAGACAAAGCCGAAAAAGCCGGCTACCCGCAAGTTTATATGTTGGGCGCACTCAGCCAAGGCTTGGCCGGTAACGACCTCAGCAATTTATTTGCCTTAAAACAAGCGGGCTGTATCGCAGTCAGCAATGCCGGCAACTCGTTAAACAATCTGCTGATTTTGCGTCGGGCGATGGAATACGCTGCCACGCACGATTTATTAGTGATTTACCGCGCCAACGAAACCTCGTTAAGCGGCAAAGGCTGTGCTCACGAGGGCGCAGTTGCCAGCCGTTACGGTTTACCGGGGATTCCCACTGCCGCCGAATCGATTGCCTTAGCACAATGTTTAGAATTAGCCGAATTAACCGGCTGCCGTTTGCACATCAGCCAAATCAGCTGCAAACAATCGGTAATCAAACTGCAACAAGCCAAAAAATACGGCTTAAAAATCACTGCGGATGTTGCGATTCACCAATTGCATCTCACCGAAAACGATGTGATTCCGTTTGATAGTAATTACCATGTGATTCCACCATTCCGCAGCCAAATCGACCGCCAATATCTGCGTGACGGTCTTGCCAATGGCACTATCGACGCGATTTGCTCTGACCACCAGCCGCATGACTTAGACGCCAAACTCGGCGCCTTTCCTGAAACCGAAGCAGGGATTGCTTCACTGGAAACTTTGGTACCGTTGATGCTGGAGTTAAGCCAACAACACGGCATCGCTTTAAATCACGCCATCGCCAAACTCACTCAGCAACCCGCCAATATTTTGGGCTTAGCGGCGGGCACTTTAAGCATCGGCCAAGCTGCTGATGTTTGTGTGTTTGATCCCAATGCTAATTGGCAAGTGAATCGTCAAAACTGGCATAGCGCTGGCATCAACACCCCATATTGGCAGCAAAATTTACGTGGCCGTGTCACTCATACGCTTCAAGCGGGGCAATTAAGTTTTAAACTTGAGAACCCGCAATGATGCAGCGTTTATTGTTGCTGGCGGCATTGCTGACATTAGCCGCTTGTTCACGCGACTACAGCCCAGAACCACAAGCGACTGGCGAACAAATCTTTCAAGCCACCTGTGCTGAATGCCATAAACCGGCTAACAATGGCAGTTTGTTTAGCTTAAACGCCGAAAAAGACAATCTTGCTTATCTGAATCAGAAAATTAGCCAAGGTTCATGGCTAATGCCAGCGTTTAAACAATTCAGCAGCGACGATTTAACCAAAATCAGCACTTATGTCATGGAACACAGCGATATTGCTGAACAATAAACATGACCACCAACAATAACCATCAAAACCATAGCGCTTACGGCAGCATGATCGGCGATCTTAAAGCCGATCAATACTGGCGAATTTTCCGCATCTCCCACGAATTGACCGAAGGTTTTGAACAACTGAGCAATTTGCCAGAAACCGTGTCGATTTTTGGTTCTGCGCGATTGCCGATTGACAGTTATTACTACCAACAAACCGTGCAATTGGCAGAGCGTCTAAGCCAACAAGGTTTTGCGATTATGAGCGGCGGCGGACCGGGGATTATGGAAGCCGCCAACAAAGGTGCCAACCAACAAAATCAAATCTCGATTGGCCTAAATATCGAGCTACCGAAAGAACAACACCCCAATCCTTACCAAAATCTATCACTCAACTTTCGCTACTTTTTCGTCCGTAAATTAATGTTTGTCCGCTATTCAATCGGCTATGTTTGTATGCCCGGCGGTTTTGGTACTTTAGATGAATTTTTTGAAGCATTAACCTTAATGCAAACTCACAAAACCTGCCGCTTGCCTTTAGTGCTGTTTGGTAGCGAATTTTGGCATGGGCTAGTGGATTGGATTAAAACCCGAATGCTGGAATACAGCACCATTTCCCACGAAGATTTGGATTTAATCACCGTCACCGACGACCTCGATGAAGTAGTGCGGATTATGATTCAGCAGCGAACTAATAACCCTAATAATTGTCCTGTTCCCTGACAAAAACTTGTTTTAATCGAAAAGGAATACACCATGACCGCAGCGCAAACCGCCTTACAAGCGCTTAAATCACAGATTAACACCCAGATTATTGGTCAAGACGTTCTAGTTGAACGGATGTTGATCGCTTTATTAGCCGATGGCCATTTATTAGTTGAAGGCGCACCGGGCTTGGCCAAAACCCGCGCCATCAATGTGCTCAGCCAAGGCATAGACGCCGACTTTCACCGCGTCCAATTCACCCCCGATTTACTGCCCGCTGATTTGACTGGCACCGATATTTACCGCCCCCAACAAGGCAGTTTTGAATTTCAAAAAGGCCCGTTGTTTCATAATTTAATTTTGGCCGACGAAATCAACCGCGCCCCAGCCAAAGTGCAAGCTGCCTTATTGGAAGCGATGGCAGAACGGCAAATCACGGTGGGCAAAGCCAGCTATCCCCTGCCCGCCTTATTTATGGTGATGGCAACCCAAAACCCGATTGAGCAAGAAGGCACTTATCCCTTGCCAGAAGCACAGCTCGACCGGTTTTTGCTACACGTCAAAATCGACTATCCCAATGCCGCTCACGAACAAGCGATTTTGCATTTAGCCCGCGCCGAAGCCAAAGGCCAATTGCAAACCAAACCGCAAACCATCAATAAAATCAGCAGCGAAACCATTTTTGCAGCGCGTCAACAAGTCCTAGACTTGTACATGGCCGAGCCGCTAGAACAATATTTATTACAAATCATCCTAGCGACACGCAACCCAGCGGTTTATGGCGAAGATTTAGGCAAATGGATTCAATACGGCGCCAGCCCTCGCGCCAGCATCGCCCTTGATCGCTGCGCCCGAGCCAAAGCTTGGCTGCAACAACGTGATTTTGTTGATCCGAGTGATATTCAAGACTTGGCTTACGATGTGCTGCGTCACCGTTTAATCCTGTCTTACGAAGCCGAAGCGGAAGGCATTACCAGCGATGAAGTGATTAAACAATTAATTGCCCGAATTGCGGTGCCTTAAACGCCATGACAGCCAAAGCCCATGCCGCCAATGACCGCTTGGCGATCAGCTTAAAAACCCTGCTCGGCCTCGCTCAACCAGCCACCGGCTTACAGCGCCAGCGTCGGCAAATTAACGCCCAGCAATCCGGTCAATATTTATCGCCACAAAAAGGTCGCGGCATGACTTTTGACGAAACCCGTTTGTACCAAGCCGGTGATGACGTCCGCCGCATCGACTGGCGCGTCACCGCCCGCACCGACAAACCGCACAGCAAAGTCTTTAAAGAAGAACGCGAAACACCGTTATTTATTGCTGTCGATTACCGCGCCACCATGCAATTTGCCACTCGCGGCGTGTTCAAATCGGTACAAGCAGCAAAACTAGCCGGAGTGTTAGCTTGGTCAGCCTTACAACAAGGCGACCGCGTTGGTGGACAGATTTTTAGTGAAGAAGGCTGTCAGGAACTCAAACCACAAACCGGCAAACCGGCTTTGTTACGGTTTTTTAATGCCTTGGTCAATCCACAATTAATCGCCACCAACAGCGGTTTGGAACACAGCTTAACCCGTTTAAGACACCACGCCCGCCCCGGCAGCCAAGTGTTTATTCTAAGTGATTTCCGCGGCCTAACTGCCAATGCCGAGCAACATCTAGCGCAATTGAGTCGGCATTGTGATGTGGTTTTGATTCAGATCTTCGACCCGCTGGAAGCGCAATTACCAAACAAAGGCCGCTACCGATTTACCGACAGTTTGCGCGATTTGCTGATCGATAGCGCTGATAAACAACGCTTGGCTGACTATCAACAACGCTTCCAACAACGGCAGGCACATTTGAAACAACTGTGTCGAAAACTGCGGATTAGCTGGTTAAGTTGTAGTACGGCTGAGGAAGTGGATGGGGTTTTGAGGGGGTTGAGGCTGCGTCAACTATAGATAAAACATGATTAAATCTAAATTACAAAGGCGGAGCGGACATGGATGAGATAAGTACAGAAAAAATACACCGCAAATCAATCATAGACCTTTCCAATACCGATGCTCTTGAGTTTCTGTTAAAAACAGAAAGCTATAGCAGTGCAGAACTACCACCCTATTTTGTTTTTGAGGGATATTCCGCATGACCATATCAAATTCAAACAACCTGCTAATTCGTAATTCCACCACGGAATTCCTAATTTTCACGACTCAATCCGGCGAACAAAGCCTCGAAGCTCGCTACGAAGATGAAACTGTGTGGTTGACGCAAAAACTGATGGGTGAACTGTTTAGTGTCGATGTCCGCACCATCAGTGAACACTTGAAAAACATCTATGAGGCTGAAGAACTCCAGAAAGAGCCAACTATCCGGAAATTCCGGATAGTTCAAACCGAAGGTAATCGCGAAGTAACACGCAACATTGATTTCTACAACCTCGATGCCATTATCTCGGTCGGCTACCGCATCAACTCGATCCGAGCCACACAGTTTCGCCAGTGGGCCACTAGCGTATTACGCTCATTCACGATTAAAGGATATGTGCTAGATAAAAAGCGCATAGAAAATGGCGCCTTTCTCGGTGAAGATTATTTCGAACATTTGTTATCCGAAATCCGCGAGATTCGCCTCAGCGAGCGCATGTTTTATCAAAAGATAACTGATATTTACGCGACAGCACTTGACTACAACCGCAACGCCCCAACCACTAAACGCTTTTTCGCTAAGGTACAAAACAAATTACATTACGCTATCCACGGCCATACAGCCGCCGAGTTAATCATTAATCGCGCTGATAGCAACAAACCACAAATGGGTCTGACTTCATGGGAAAAAGCACCGGACGGCAAAATTGTTAAGACTGATGTGGTTATCGCTAAAAACTACCTCAACAAAGTGGAACTGGAATCTTTAGGGCGTATCGTTAACGCCTATCTCGATCTCGCAGAAGACCGCGCCAATCGTAAGATTCCGATGACCATGGAAGACTGGTCAAAACGACTAGACGCCTTTCTGGAATTCACCGATCGTGAAATTTTACGCGATGGCGGCAAGGTTTCAGCCGAACAAGCCAAAGCTTATGCTGAAAGTGAGTTTGAAAAATACCGCATCATTCAGGATCGTTTATTCGAAAACGACTTCGACCGTTTAATTAAACAGATCGAGGAATAGGTATTAACGTGAATCCTTAAAACCCAAAACCTTATCGAAATGAACTGTAACAATTTGCCACCTTCGCCAACCTTTCCCCCAACACCCAACACAAACGCTTTTCATGTTCGCTGAGTTGCTCGTCGGTTTCGCCACGGTGGCTAGGGCCATAGGGTGTGCCGCCAGTGACGGTTTCGCGTAGGGCGATTTCGTTACAAGGCAAACTCATCAACATCATGCCGTGATGCATTAACGGCAACATCATCGACAATAACGTGGTTTCTTGACCACCGTGCATACTGCCGGTTGAGGTAAATACACCAGCCGGTTTGCCTGATAATGCGCCCGACAACCACAAGCCGGTGGTGCCGTCGATGAAGTATTTCAACGGCGCAGCCATATTGCCGAAATGGGTGGGGCTGCCTAGCGCTAGGCCGTCGCAGGTTTGCAAATCTTGCAAGCTGACATAGGGCGCGCCGGAGGTGGGAATGCTGTCGGCGACTTTTTCACTCAGTGCGGAAATTTCCGGCACCGTGCGTAACACCGCTTCTGCGCCAGCCACTGATTCGACACCTCGCGCAATCTGCTGAGCCATTTTCGCGGTGCTGCCGTTGCGGCTGTAGTAAAGGATTAAAATTTTTGTCATCAGCTCACCTATTCCAAAATCGCCAAAACTGCTTCCGGTGGTCGGCCAATTGCCGCCTTGCCATTTGCTAACACAATCGGCCGTTCAATCAATTTTGGCACTCGCACCATCGCGGCAATAATCGCTTCATCCGATAAGGATAAATCATCCAAACCATGCTCTTTATATTCGGCTTCTTTGTTGCGTAATAACTGTCTAGGCGTGATGCCTAGTTTGCTGACAATTTCCTTTAATTCATGGGCGGTCGGCGGGGTTTTCAGATATTCAATCACTTCAATTTGCAAACCTTGATCTTCAAGCAATTGCAAAGTCTGGCGTGATTTGGTGCAGCGGGGATTGTGGTAGATGATAACGCTCATGGTTTACTGGCCTGTGAATCGAAACAAGCCGTTATAATAGCACCCTGTTTTTACAAACCCGCGTGTAAAGCTATGCAATTACCGAATTACGCCAACGCTCGTGTCTTAGTGGTCGGCGACTTAATGTTAGACCGTTATTGGCACGGTGCTACTTCCCGAATTTCCCCCGAAGCCCCGGTTCCGGTGGTTCATGTTAAAGACAATGAACAACGCGCTGGCGGTGCTGGCAATGTGGCGTTAAACATTGCCGCTTTAGGCGCTAAAGCCTCGTTGCTGGGTTTTGTCGGTCAAGATGAACCGGCGCAAGCGTTGGAAGCTTTGTTAAAAGACGCGGGGGTTTTGTGTTTATTTGAAGCGATTGAAAACTACCCGACCATCACCAAACTTCGGGTAATGAGCCGTCATCAACAATTAATACGTTTGGATTTTGAAGATGGTTTCCACGCTGTCGATAGCGATAAATTGCTACACAGTTTTCATGCCGAATTGATGCAATCGCAAGTGGTAGTTTTGTCTGATTACGGCAAAGGCACCCTCAGCCAAGTGCAAAACTTCATCAAACTGGCCAAGCAAATGAACAAACCGGTATTGGTTGATCCTAAAGGCAGCGATTTTTCGATTTATCAACATGCGACTTTAATCACCCCCAATCTCAGCGAATTTGAAGCGGTGGTTGGTCGTTGCGCCGATCAACAACAAATCGTTGAGCGCGGTTTAAATTTAATCGCGGAACATCATTTAGAAGCTTTGCTAGTCACTCGTGGTGAACACGGCATGACTTTACTCAGCCAAGATCAAGCACCGCTACATTTACCGACCCATGCCCGTGAAGTGTTTGATGTCACCGGTGCTGGTGATACGGTGATTTCCGTATTAGCCGCCAGCTTGGCCGCAAAGAAATCACTGGCCGAAGCCACGCAATTAGCCAACATTGGCGCAGGCATCGTGGTTGGCAAACTCGGTACCGCAACGGTTAACACCGAAGAATTAAACACCGCTTTGCACGGTTCACGCGCTGATCATCAAGGGGTTTGCAGACTCGACACTTTATTAGCACAACGCCAAGCCGCCAAACTAGCGGGTGAAACAATCGTCGCTACCAACGGCTGTTTCGACATCCTCCACCCTGGCCACGTTCGTTATCTGCAACAAGCTAAAACCTTGGGCGACCGCTTGGTGGTATTGGTCAATAGCGATGCCTCGGTTCAACGCCTAAAAGGCCCACAACGCCCAGTCAACAAGCTGGATCACCGTATGGAAATGCTGGCAGCGTTGGAATGCGTGGATTGGGTGGTGGAATTTGAAGAGGACACGCCAAAAGAAGTCATCGACCAATTATTACCGGATATTCTGGTCAAAGGCGGTGATTACACCGATATTACCAGCATTGCTGGCCACGAAAGCGTGCTGGCGAATGGTGGTGAAGTGAAGATTTTGTCATTTATTGAAGGGCATTCCACGACTTCGATTATTCAGACCATTAAGGATAAGAGCGGACATTGAATTGAGTAAACTTGTTGGCGCATTCGTTTTACGACCAATGCGCCAACAAACTAGCAACTATTTAGAGCAATAAACTCGTGCTATTCTAGGTGTATAAATGCCGGCTGTTACATTTGCGAGTAAAACGTCGATAAATGTCTGCTGAGCTTCTACTTTTATAATTTTATTAGCACCACCACAAATTTCTGCCGCATTCATTGTTTTGCTTTGGCCTATACCACTAACAAAAAAAGGCTGTCTCTCTTCTTTTGTTGGTGTTGACGCACTTGAACTAGGGTTAATCTGGAAGGTTTGAGTAGCGCAACCACTAAGCATTAAAGCGATTGACATAGATAAAACTAGGTTTTTCATATTCTGGTCCTGTAGTAAAAATCAACGTAAATCAAACAGCCAATTACTTTGAACACTAAGGTTAATGCAAAAACTAACCTCAAAAGTAAGCGGCGAGTCGCAATTTAATAGCACTTGTCTTTATTGTCCAATCTTTTCGGTGTCAGACTGGTTTTGACTACATCACGAGTAATATCAAATACAATACTTGCCAACCAAAAGCCATCTAAAAATCAGCTTAACCATGAATCATTTAACCGACCGCCTTCAACAATACTGGATTCTCGCTCGTTTCGATAAACCTATCGGCATTTTTATCTTACTCTGGCCTACTTTGTGGGCTTTATGGATTGCGGCGGGCGGGATGCCTGATGGGTTGACCTTGCTAGTGTTCAGCTTAGGCGTGACTTTGATGCGCGCCGCCGGTTGTGTGATTAACGACTATGCTGACCGTGATTTTGATCCGCACGTTGACCGCTGCAAATTACGCCCTATCGCAGCGGGTAAAGTTAGCCCAAAAGAAGCTTTGGTCGTGTTCGCGGTGTTGTGTTTAACCGCATTTGGCTTGGTGTTGCTGATGAATGGCTTAACCATAGCCTTGTCATTTGTCGGCGCGTTTTTAGCCGCCAGCTATCCGTTTATGAAACGCTTTACCCATTTGCCACAAGCTTATTTAGGCGCAGCGTTTGGGTTTGCTGTGCCGATGGCGTTTGCGGCAGTGACGGGCGAGATTCCTCTCGTCGGCTGGATTTTGTATTTGGCGGTGCTGTTGTGGGCGCTGGTTTACGACACTATGTATGCAATGGTCGATATTGAGGATGATTTGAAAATTGGCGTCAAATCGACGGCGATTTTGTTTGGCAAACGGGTGCGGGAAATTACCTCCAGTTTGCAAATTATCATCATGGCTTTATTAATTAGCGTTGGCTGGATGCAGCAATTGGCTTGGCCTTATTACGCGGGTTTAGCGGTGGCCTCAGGGTTTTCGATTTACCAACAAATTTTGATTTTTAATTTCGACAAGCCCAAATGTTTTAAAGCCTTTTTGAATAACAACTGGTTTGGTTTAGCGGTGTTTGTTGGTTTAGTTTGCGCTTATTTGTAAATGGCTAGCATCGTTATCACCACTCTCAATGCCCGTTATATTCATACGGCATTTGGCTTGCGTTATCTGTATGCCAATTTAGGCGAATTGCAGCATCAAACCGAGTTGCTGGAATTTAGTATTAATCAGCGGCCGATTGAAATTGCCGAACAGTTATTACAGCAACAAGCCAAGATTATCGGTTTTGGGGTTTATATCTGGAACGTCGCCGAAATCAGCGCAGTGGTGGCGATTATTAAACAAGTCGCACCGCAGATTTGTATTGTTTTGGGTGGGCCAGAAGTGAGCCATCCACCGGATTTACCGGCAGTTGCCGAGTTAGCCGATTACATTATTACCGGTAACGGTGAAATTAGTTTCCCCAAGCTATGCCAACAATGGCTGGATGCTCAAGCGCCAGCCGAGAACATCATTACCGGCGAAGCGGCGGCTTTATCGGCACTCGCTTCGCCCTACCCTTTTTACACCGACACCGACATTCGCCAGCGGATTACTTATATCGAAGCTTCGCGCGGCTGTCCGTTTAAATGTGAGTTTTGTTTATCGTCTTTGGACGCTACCGCCAAGCCGTTTCCACTGGAAGCGTTTTTACAGGAAATGGCGGTTTTGCATCAACGCGGAGCGCGGCATTTTAAATTTATCGACCGCACTTTTAATCTAAAAGTCGATACCAGCGTGGCGATTTTGGAATTTTTCCTCGCGCGGTTGAGTGATGATTTATACCTGCATTTTGAAGTGATTCCCGATCATTTGCCGGAACGTCTGAAACTAGCGATTCAGCAATTTCCTGCGGGGATGTTGCAATTTGAGGTGGGGATACAAACTTTTGATCCTGACATTCAACAATTAATCAGCCGCAAACAAGACAACGCTAAAACTAAAGATAATTTGCGCTGGCTACGGGAATATTCGCAAGCCCATATCCACGCGGATTTAATTGTTGGTTTACCGGGCGATACGCTGAGCGGTTTTGCTGACAGTTTTAATCAATTAGTCCAGTTAAACCCACAAGAAATCCAAGTCGGGATTTTAAAACGCTTACGCGGCGCACCGATCAACCGCCATAGCGACCATTATCAAATGCGCTATGACCCTAATCCACCGTATTCGGTACTCAGCACTCGCAACATGGATTTTGCCACCCTGCAACGCTTGAATCGCTTTGCGCGTTATTGGGATTTGATTGGTAACTCGGGGCGGTTTAGTGGCAGCCTGCCGCTGATTTTTGCTGATCAGCCTTTTGAACGGTTTTTGCAGCTCAGTGATGCGCTGTATGTTTTAGCCGGTAGCACTTGGAAAATCGCTTTGAAGCGTTTGTTTGAATTGGTGTTTGTAGCGATGACTGATACTTTGCTGATTTCAGCTGCCGATGCGGAAACGGTATTAGCGGAGGATTTTCAGCGTAGTAGTGAAAAAGGTAAGCCGACATTTTTACAAAAAACCGACAACGAATCGGACAAGGTTCGAGTCGCGAATAAGCGTCAAAGACAGCTATTAGTCTAATTTTTTGCCGTTATGGATTGGCAAGATCCAATCCATAACTAACAAAAATCATTATTCGACAATTTTAAATTTCACCCGTACTTCTTGCTCAAAGCGGATGTTTCGGTTTTCCAATAACGGCGTTTTCGATTCAATATTAGGTGCAGCGGCATCAGATAACATTCTGGCCGAAGCATAGATGGGAAACTCGCTACGTTGATCATCAATCAATAACGGCTTACCTAATTTAAACCCCGATTGACTCAATAAGCCAACTGCCTTCTCTTTCGCATCCAAATAAGCCAACCCACGAACTTTGGTTTTGTTCTCGGCATTATGGCTACTGATTAAGCCGTTGATATTAAATGCGGTAGCGCCAGCTTCTACCGCTTTTTCTCTTAAGCTATCGATTAAATCAAAGCGACCAAAATCGAAGCTGTACTCAAGATTAAAGACATTTTGTTGCTGTTTACTATCGAAATTTTCAGCATCGAGATGAGTATTGGAATTTGTCAGCGCAGCTTCATCAATACCGAAATTTTTGAATACCTCTTTTAGTTTTAACCCGACTTGATAGCCTTTCGCTTCAGCTTCTTTGGCGGTTTTTGCGGTGATTCGGGCACCAATAGTTAGCGAAGCGGCATCAGCTGGCACAATAAGCTCAGCATGACCAGTGACATTAATCACCGGCTCTTGGTGATGCTCCCTGTCTTCGGCCAATACAGAATTGCTTAGCAGAATACTTAGAAATAAAAGCCATTTATAGTTAGTCATAATCATCTCATCTGAAAAATAGGAATTAACACACCCAAGCAATTTGGCGTATTGAGCTGGATTATTTGGCTTGTAGCTTAGCGGATGCTTAGGGATACGCTGTGCCGAGGCAACACAGCGTGTAATCTAATCAAAAACGGTGCAATAAAACTTATTACACCATTTTATCCAACCGATTTATTTAGCAAATGCCTTTTTAAAAAACTCTGGCATTGCCAAGCTGGCTTTGTGGATTTCGCTGTTGTAATAAACAGTTTCAAAGCCTTTATTAGCCGCATCTTGCTCACGGAATGGCGCGAATGCTGATTTACTAGCCATAGTCGCGCTCCACCAGCCTGATGGATAGATGCATTGTGGGAAGAATACCGTTTGGTGGTGGTTAAAACCGGCAACCTGCATTTCACCGCGCATTTCGGCCAAAATTTTCATATGCAACAACGGTGATTCGCTTTGTTGAACCACGATGCCGTTTTCAGTTAAGGCTTTGAAGCAGTCTTTATAAAATTCCGCGCAGAATAAACCTTCGGCTGGGCCGACTGGGTCGGTGCTATCAACGATAATGATGTCGATGCTGTTTGGCGCGGCGTCTTTGACCCATTTGATACCGTCGATGAATTTCAATTCAGCGCGTGGATCGTTGTTAGATTCGCATAATTCTGGGAAATAGATTTCGGCTAAACGCGTCACACGCTCGTCGATGTCGATTTGCACAGCGCGTTCAACGCCTGGGTGTTTTAACACTTCACGCAAAGTACCGCAGTCACCACCACCGATAATTAAAACGTTTTTAGGATTTGGATGGGTGTACAGCACAGGGTGGCTGATCATTTCATGGTAAAAGAAATTATCACGAGTAGACACCATGGTGCAGCCGTCGATGACCATCAAATTACCGAAGTGCTCAGTCTCGTAAATTTCCAAAAATTGAAACTCCGATTGTTCTTCATGGAGTTTACGTTTGATTTTTAACGAGAAGGCAGAGCCATCAGATTCGAGTGGTTCACTAAACCATTGTGCGTCAAGCATGAGTAATCCTCAAAAAGTCATATAAGTTTCATCATTATACTTTAGAATTTTGCACTCTTTATGACAGTAGCCGGAGCATTCGTGCAAACACAACCATGGTCGATTGAACAATCAAAACAACTGTATGCCATTCAGCAATGGGGTAATGGTTATTTTTCGATCAATAACAGCGGCCATGTTTGCGTTAAACCGCAAGCCAATTGCGCCACCGAAATTGATTTGTTTGATGTTGCACAAGCCTTGAAAAACAAAGGCTTAAGCTTTCCGGTACTGGTGCGTTTTACCGACATTCTGCGTGATCGTATCCAACAATTGCAGCAAGCATTTGACGCTGCTCGCAGCACCCATCATTACCAAGGCCATTACACGCCGGTTTATCCGATTAAGGTCAATCAACAAGGCCATGTCGTTGAAAGCATCGTTGGCGCTGAGCATATTGGCTTAGAAGCCGGAAGCAAACCGGAGTTATTAGCGATTTTGGGCTTGGCGAAACGCGGCGGCACCATTGTTTGCAATGGTTACAAAGACCGTTTGTATATCCGCATGGCCTTGATGGGTCAATTGATGGGCTTATCGGTGTTTATCGTCATCGAAAAACCGTCTGAGCTGGAATTGATTCTCGAAGAAGCTGAAAAATTAAAGGTTAAACCGTTGATCGGTTTGCGGGTGCGCTTATCGACCATCAGCGCCGGCAAATGGCAAAACAGCGGTGGTGAAAAGTCTAAATTCGGCTTACACGCCAGCGAAGTTTTGCAATTAATCGCCCGTTTGAAACAAGCAGGTATGGTGGATTGTTTGCAATTGATGCACTTTCACATGGGTTCACAAATTGCCAATATCCACGATATTAAAGTCGCGTTAAAAGAAGCTAATCAGTTTTATCTGCAACTACGTCAATTAGGCGCCAATATCACCACCGTTGATGCTGGCGGCGGTTTGGGGGTTGATTATGACGGCAGCGGCTCGCGTCGCGAATGCTCGATTAACTACAGCATGGCTGAATACGCTGAAAACATTGTCCGCAGCTTTGCTGAATTTTGCGCGGAACATCAGCTACCACAACCCAACATCATCACCGAATCGGGTCGAGCCATCACCGCTCATCATGCGGTATTAATTACCAATGTCACCGAAGTCGAAAGCTTGCAAACGAGCGCCTCACCAGCGGCATTAATCAGCGCCAATATCACCGAAGCCTATCACAACGCCCAATTCGATATGGCCGAAGCGCGGACTCAGTTTGTCCAAGGCGATTTGTCTTTACCCGAATTAGCAGAGGCTGAAAAACATTACGTTAGCTTGTGCCAGCAAATTCAAAATGCGCTGAACATCAATAATCACCATCACCGTGAAATTCAGCAAGAGCTAGATGAAAAACTCGCGGATAAAGTGTTTTGCAATTTTTCCTTGTTCCAATCGATGCCGGATATTTGGGGGATTGAACAGATTTTCCCCATTTTGCCGATTCATCAATTAGAGCAACAACCCAGCCGCCGCGCGGTATTGCAAGATTTAACCTGTGATTCTGATGGCCGCATTGATCAATATGTCGATCACCAAAACATCAGCCACACCCTGCCCTTGCATCAAATTGATGATAACCAAGATTATTTGATTGGCTTTTTTATGGTTGGCGCTTATCAGGAAATTTTGGGCGATATGCACAATCTGTTTGGCGACACTCATTCAATTAATGTCGAATTATCGGCGGACGGTTATCAGTTCAGCGATTTCATGGCTGGTGAAAATGTCAGCGAATTGCTGGATTATGTCCACATCAACACCGAACAATTGAAAGCCGCTTATCAGCAAAAACTCGATGCCAGCGGTTTAAGCACCGAGCAAAAACATAGTTTCGCCCAAGAGCTATTAAACGGCTTAAATGCTTATACCTATCTGGAAAAATAAACGATGAAAGTGGGTGTAATTGGTTTGGGTGCAATGGGCACCGGTATGGCGCGGAATTTAGCCAAAGCCGGCTTTTTAAGCGGCGTTTATAACCGCACCAGTGCCAAAGCCGATGATTTAGCCAATGAGCTGGCGATTACAGCTTATGCAACGATTAGCGACTTAGCCGCCCATGTTGAGCTGATTATCAGCTGCGTTTCAGCCGATGCCGATGTCTTGGAAGTGGTTGATGCGATTGCCAACAGCGGCAATGCCAATTTGATTGTGGTTGATACCTCAACGGTCAGCCGCCAAACCGCTCAACAAGCAGCGAAACTATTAGCTGAACACAAGATTGGCTTTTTAGATGCCCCGGTTTCTGGCGGTGTTGAAGGCGCTAATAAAGGCACTTTAGCGATGATGGTCGGTGGCGAGATCGCCATTTTGGATCAAGTTCGCCCCGCATTAGAAGCTATCTCTGCTCGCATCCTACATTTAGGTGAGCATGGCGCTGGCCAAGCTTGCAAAGCAGTTAACCAAATTATGGCAGCTGGCATCAATCAAGCAGTTTGTGAAGCCTTAGCCTTTGCCGACGCGCAAAATCTGGATTTAGCCAAAGTGATTGAAGTGGTATCGGGCGGAGCCGCTGGCAATTGGTTTTTGCAGCATCGCGGCCAAACCATGAGCCAAGACCAATTTAATCCCGGTTTTAAACTGGCCTTACACCATAAAGATTTACTGATTTGCCAACAAATGGCACAACAAGCCGAAATCCCCAGTCCATTGACCGACACCACTTTGGCCGATTACGCGCAATTAATGCAGCAAGGCCACGGCAACGAAGACATTTCGGCTTTATTTCGATTAAAACGTAAAACTCCCCCACGAGGAACGCAATGAAAATTACAGTATTTGGCAGCGGTTATGTTGGTTTAGTCACGGGGGCTTGCCTCGCTGATGTCGGAAATCAAGTGCTGTGCATGGATGTTGATCCACGCAAAATTGAGCAACTCCAACAAGGCATCATTCCAATTTATGAGCCCGGCTTGGAAGAGATGGTTAAAGACAACCAAGCGGCAGGACGATTGTCGTTTACAACCGATGTTAAACAAGCGGTCGATTTTGGTTTATTCCAATTTGTCGCAGTTGGCACACCGCCTGATGAAGACGGCTCGGCTGATTTGAAATATGTATTGGCGGTGGCGAAAAGCATTGCCGAACACATGAGCGATTATAAAGTGGTGATTGATAAATCCACTGTACCCGTTGGCACTGCGGATAAAGTCAAAAACGTGATTAGCCAAGTGTTAGCCGAACGCGGTGAACAATTAGAGTTTGATGTGGTTTCTAACCCTGAGTTTTTAAAAGAAGGCTCGGCCTTAGACGACTTCATGAAGCCCGACCGTATCATCATCGGTACCGATAACCCTAGAACCGCCGAGTTACTGAAAGCCTTGTATTCGCCATTTAATCGCAGTCGTGAACGGGTAATTACGATGGATATTCGCTCAGCAGAACTGACCAAATACGCTGCTAATGCAATGCTGGCGACCAAAATCAGTTTTATGAACGAATTGGCAAATTTAGCAGAACGTTTGGGTGCCGATATTGAACAAGTGCGTCACGGCATTGGTTCTGACAGTCGAATTGGTTACAGCTTTATTTACCCAGGCTGTGGTTATGGCGGCTCGTGTTTCCCGAAAGATGTCAAAGCCTTGGAGCGCACCGCTCAAGAAATGGGCTACCACGCCGAATTATTGTCAGCGGTTGAAAACGTCAACGACCGCCAAAAACAGCGCTTATTTGAAAAAATCAGCACTCATTATCCGCAAGGCGTCAAAGGCAAAGTGTTTGCCTTATGGGGCTTGGCGTTTAAACCCAATACCGATGATATGCGTGAAGCACCGAGTCGGGTGTTAATCGACGCATTAACTGCCGCTGGTGCTATCGTCCAAGCTTACGATCCCGAAGCATTGCATGAAGCGCAACGGATTTTTGGCGAAAAAACCGGTTTGGTTTTGTGTGACAAACAAGCCGATGTCTTGAATCAAGCCGATGCCTTGGTCATCGTTACTGAATGGAAACAATTCCGCAGCCCTGATTTTGAGCAACTGAGTCTACAGCTGAACGATAAAGTGATTTTTGATGGCCGCAATATGTATGAGCCGAAGGTCGTTAAGCAGGCGGGGTTGGATTATTATGCGATTGGGCGATGATTGCCAAATCCCGCCTAAACGCTAGTCACTAATAAGCCACATCCAATTCATTTTATCGAGTGCTGGAATCTTCAATGAAAATTCCAGCTCCCACCCTCTAAGCACTCAATTTAATTGGCCGCAGGTTGCGTCTCCGATTCTTTTTTAGTTGCTGGCTGAGCAGCTGGCGGCGTACTTGTACTACTACTTGCACTTGGTGCGCTTGAGCTTGCTGATGACGAACTAGATGACGGTGTCGAGCTTGGACTACTTGACGATGGCATACTGGATGACGGCGAAGACATTGAACTGCTTGAGCCACCTGATGAAAATGAGGATGAGCTGCTAGAAGATATGCTCGATGATGGCGCTGACATTGAACTATTTGATCCACCTGATGAAAACGACGATGAACTGCTAGACGACGGCAAGCTTGGCACACTTGAGCTGGAGGACATGCTCGTTGATGGCAAACTCGGCATACTTGAGCTTGAGGACATACTGGACGATGGCTCCGATATTGAACTGCTTGAGCTACCTGATGAAAACGACGATGAACCGCTAGACGACGGTAAGCTTGGCACACTTGAGCTTGAGGACACGCTCGCTGATGGCAAACTCGGCATACTTGAACTTGAAGACATACTGGATGATGCTGGCACCGACATCGAAGCGTTTGAACTGCCTGATGCCGCCGATGATGAATCACTAGAAGATGGCGAACTAGCGATTGAAGACCCGCTGGCAGTCGGTGCTGAAACCGAACTACTTACACTAGGCGACGCTGTCATTGATGAACCGCTAGATGAAGGCAAACTGGGCATACTAGCGGGTGACTGAGCCGTATTCGATGTTGCAGTTACAGCGCTGCTATTTACGGCATCAGGCTTGGCAGTCGCGGGAACAGATTCTGTGTTCGCAACCGGCGGTAATTTCAAATTCTCTTTTTGTGGTTCGCTTGCTAATCCTGCCGCTTGAGGATGACGATGAGCATGATCGCTATTTCGATGCGGTTCTGCCATATTGCTCACCGGAGCTGAGCCGCCAGTATCCACCTGTGATGGATTAGCATTTGCCGAACTTGCTTGATCACGCATATGAGAATGATGCTCCTGATGCCCGATATGATCTCGATGATGATCGACATGCGGCTCCCGCTGATTGAAAGCCTCTTGAGCATGATGTTCATGGCGCTCACCTTCCCGACCATAATCATGTCTCTCTTCACGATGTGGCGCGGGTGCTGGAGGCGGTGGTGCTTGGTATCTACGCCCATATCGACCATCTGATTGAAAACTTGGTCGGAATTGAACCGTCGGATAACGGTTGTAAACAGGTCGATAATCATTGCTGGTGATAGTGCCACTACTGCAGTCATTGGCGGGATAACATTCCTGCTCATCGGTTTGAATTTCGCTGGCTCTCGGATCCAATAATTCTGTAAGCAGCTGATCAACAATAGATTCGATGCTCGTTAGCCATTGGCTTTCGGTATCAATCGCTTGTTCAACACGACTGACCGCCAAAACATTTTTGCCATAGCGTAATTCGGCATGAACGGTCAGTGTTTGATCCTGATAAGCCAAAATAGTGGTATTCAATTTCAGCCGAGCGATCTTTTTCTCGGTTTGCAGACGATTTTGCTGAGCCAGTTTTTTATACAGGGTATCGGTCAACACCGCCGTTATATCGCTATGGGTATTAGGTGGCACAACATTAGCCGCCATAGTGACCGGTTCAACAAACATTTTAGCCTTAGCAATCAAGCTAAATTCCAAGCGCTGTTGTTCGGTAGTGGGAATGGTTTGACTATTAGCCGCTGGTGATACCAATGCGAGATTAATCAATAATGCGGCAGCTAAACGAGTGCTTGCGAAACGGTTGGGAATGTCCATGCTATTTTCTCCAGCGTTAAACGTTGATTCGGCTACCGCTAAATAGACACTCAGCATCAGCCAATGAATTTTGACTATAAGCCTCGCTATGAAGACTTATGGTTAATCAACCTGATTTGAGGCGACGTACTTACCAACCAATCAGGCTGGTGCACTATCTAACCTAGCGCTTAAGTTAAGCTTAACAATAAGAAGGATTGAAAAATCTGTGCTACGCAATAGATGGCGGCCCATCAGACTTACTGAGTATTCAACACCTTGCAATACTGTAGTATCCTAGCAATAGCATTAAGAGATTAAACAATACAAGGACTAGGAACATGGCATCAATCACATTCGACACACATAAATTTGTACGCACTCTTAAAGCTGCAGGTGTACCGGAAAGTCAAGCAGAGGCCATTTCAGATGCCTTTAAAGAAGCACAAGGCGAAGCCGAATTAGCGACAAAGCACGATATTAATGATTTAAAACGGAGGGTATAAATAATTTTGTGTAAACGGTCACTTGGCAGGAAACTGTCGTTACTTTGCGAGGAATAGAAATGACCGACACAAAATCAATCCCGACCGACCTGATAGATGCCTTATTGTCAGGTTATAAAAAACCCGAA
>CAIXED010000047.1 GCA_903918375.1 uncultured Pseudomonadota bacterium
CTATTAACCGCCCATCCAACCGCCCACACCGACAACGATTTAAGTATTTACGACAAAACCACCAATACCATGTGGCTGGCCGATTTACTGTTTTTAGAACACATTCCAGTGATTGATGGCAGTTTAAAAGGCTGGTTAAACGAATTAACTAAACTCGAAAAAAACCAATATAAATTGGTTATTCCTGGACACGGCAAATTAGTGAAAGACTGGCCAGTTTCAATGCAAGCCGAGAAAAACTACCTAACCCAACTCAGCAACGAAATCCGAGCTGAAATCAAAAGCGGCAAGACCTTGGAGCATGCGGTAGCGAATGTAGGCTTAAATGCTAAAAACCAATGGCAGCTTTACGAACAATTTCACCGAAAAAATGTGACATTGGGGTTTGCGGAGTTGGAGTGGGAGGATTGAGTTACCTAGACAAATGCCTTAGCTTTAGTAGACATGGAGTGTAGCGTTAGCGAAAATCCAGATTTGAAGCCAATTACACAACACTTTTGGAGTAAAAATGAATATTGATTGGTCAATAAAAGCCACAGACATTGCAATAGCTTTTGCGACTTTCTTAGGTCCTATTTTAGCCGTCTGGGCATCCGAGTGGCGGCAAAATAATCGTCAAAATCAGGAACGAAAAGAGTGGGTATTTAGAACCCTTATGACAACTCGCTCCGCACGACTACAGCCAGACCATATTCAAGCATTAAATAACATTGCCTTTGTATTCTCTAATCACAAGGAGATAGTTGATGCATGGGGCTTATACTTTGCTCATTTGAATGCAGACCAAGGTTCAACCGAAGACAGTCGTGTTAGGTGGTACGAAAAGTCAAATAACCTATTGACTGAACTTCTTCATTTAATGGCGAAAGACTTAAATATTCCATTTAGCAAAACCGATATTATTCAGCCATCTTACTATCCTCGGGGCTACGAACTAACAGAAGGCGAGCAACAAGAGCTTAGAAGGCTGTTGCTTGAGCTACTCAAAAACGAACGTAGCATAAATATGAATGCTACCGTTTTCTCACCACCCAATGTATAAGAGTTTCAAGCTGTTCAACCTGCCCCTTATTAAAAAATGAACTCAGCCCAACTAAAAACCTTAGCCGTTTTTTCCCTATTCGCCATTATTGGTTTTGGCCCTATTTCGCCGGGCTGTTTAATTGGCATGTATATCGTAACGATGCGACCAGCTTGGTTTTTGGCGTTAACCGAAACTATGTATCGGGAAAAATCGTCACCGCAGCGATTGGAGGCTTTGAACGCGATTACTTACATCAAAAATCCACGAATTAAAGCCTTTCTTTCCTTACTGAGCTTATTTCTGATCGACATTGCGCCAGTGCCTGTCACGCCAGTTATCGCCTTTGGCATTATTTTGGTCAGGCCGCTGTGGTTTTATCGGATGGTGGTAAGTGTTTATTCTTCAGGCTCATAGACTGCTTTAGTGATCAAATCAAACCGCAGAATGAGTTTTTAGCCAGTCTTTCAATGCATCATTGATACGGGTTTGCCAGCCTTTGCCGGTAGCCTTGAAAGCATCCACCACTTCAACATCAAGGCGAATGCCAGTAAACACTTTAGGATTGCCTTTACGCGGTCTGCCCGCTTTAGGCTTGAGCATTTCGGCAGCTATGGTTGCACCAAAAATTTCAGGTAAAACTTCAGCCGCAGGTCGCATACGCTGAAATTCAACATCATTTAATTCGAAGGTATCTGGATCGGCAGCTATGCCAACATTGATTTTCGTGTCTTCTGCTTCGGTAGGCATGATAATTTTATTTTTCATATCAATTATTGTATTAACAAAAATATAAACATCAACTGTTTGTTACAGCAGTGACCAGACACTTGATTCTAGTCGAGAATTTTTTTTGCGCTCAGATTGACGTCCCTATTTATCAAAATAAAAGGTAATATTTACCGCTACATTAGCGATATTTGATAAAGCCAATAACAATCAAAAATAAGATAAAAAAGACACAGGAGATTTTTAATGAAAAAACCCCAGCTACTCGCAACAATTTTGCTATTCAGCTTTTGTGCCCTTGCCCAAGCAGAAGGCGATGACATCACTTGGAACACCAGCTTAAAAAGCCAGTTTTTTGCCGGTAAAACCATTGAAGAATCAGACAGCGTAATCGAGTTAGAAGCACCCTACCGCGCCGAAGACCCCGCTATCGTGCCGATTAAAGTCAGTAGCAAATTCGCGCAAAGCAAAGACAAATACATCAAAAAAATCTGGTTACTGGTCGATAAAAACCCATTCCCCTTCGTCGGTGAGTTTGAATTTTCCCCTGAAAGCGGCAAGGCCGATTTAGCGATGCGGATCCGCGTCAACACCTACAGCAACATCCGCGCGATTGCCGAAACCAATGACGGCAAATTCACCATGTCCAAAAAATTCGTTAAAGCCAGCGGTGGTTGTTCGGCTCCGATAGGCGCGGATTTGGACGAGGCGATGAGCCGAATTGGTAAGGTGAAATTTCGTTTAGACGATGGGGTTAAAAACGGCGAAGCGTCGTTGGCGCAGTTGATGATTAGCCATCCTAATTTAACAGGGATGCAGATGGATCAAATCACCCGTTTTGTCAGAAAATCGCATTTTATCGACCAGTTAAAAGTCAGCTTTAACAACAAACCGGTGTTAAACGCCAAAATCGACATTGCGATCAGCGCCGACCCTAACTTCCGTTTTTACTTCGTGCCCGACAAAGCCGGTGAATTAAAAGCCGAGTTCACCGATATTTCCTGTGAATCGCCGATTAGCCGCGATGCTTGTAAAAAAGGCAGTAGCTATACTCAAAGTTATACGGTTACGCCTTAATCGCTAAGCCCAAACCATCGCCGTTAATTTTCTAGCGGCGATTTAATGAAAATAAATCCCCAACATGCCTTGATAAGGATCAATAACGCCCTGCGCGGTAGCGATTTGCACACCTAAACCCAATTGCCAATCTTTAGCCAACGGATATAGCAATTTAAAGGTCGCCGAACTTAGACCATTATTGCCGGACAAATAATCACTATTCAGCCTAAGCCCCGCAACTAACGGCAATTCCAAATTCAAATGCAATCCAGCGCTTTCAAAACCAGCCAGCGCGGCATTGCCGTAATAACTACCGACATCAAAATCAGCATCCCATTGCTCAAAATGCTGCTGAAACTCTACATAGCTATAGTTAATAAAGCTTGTACCCTGAGCGAAAAAACCAGCGCCAGCGTGACTACCGACAACAAGCCGCCCTAGCTCGAATTGCCAATGTTTTTCGATATTCAGCAAAGCATCGGGTTGAAAAAGCCAAGTTTGTGCGCCATAAAATTGGGCGTTGAGTAAGCTAAGGCCGAGATTCCAATCATTAGCTAAACCGTAATCCAGCGTTGAATTCGATAAACCCGATAAGCCGGAAAGATTAAATTCTTGGTCGATTGCCAAATTTTCGACAGCGGTTAAATCAATCTCCGGCAAATTGCGAATATGCAGTTTTAGCTGTTTTTTATTGGGGGTGGCGGCATTCGAGGCGGCTGAAATTAAAATCAAACCGCTACAAAGCAAGATAGCCAGACAGTTTGAAAACCGCTGCATGAAAAATTCTAATGAATTTAGATGAGACTAGAACGAATCAAAAAAACTGCTTAGCAAAATTAGCAATCGCCAACGCAGTCAAAACACCTAGCATCCAACGAGTATGTGAATTATCTGCCCGCAACAACTCAATTTTGGCGTCAAAATGCTCGCGGGTAACCAGATTATCTTGAGACTCACTCAACACACGCACAACTGCTTCTGCTTGCTTTTCGTCAAAACCGGCATCGCGTAACTTGCGCGTAAACTCTAACGTATCAAATGTAATAGTAGCCATAACATCATCTCCTGATCTGTTTTTATTCTACACCAATTGCCCAAAGCCCCACCCTCATACACCTTCTCTAAATACTCTCTGTCCACACGCTTACATGTAAACTCGCGACGATTTCAGATAAAATCCTTGAATTAGTTAAAGTTATGGAGTGTTGGGTGAGTATTCTAACCATTCTTGAGTTTCCCGATAAACGTCTTAGAACCGTTGCCAAAAAAGTCGATAAAGTCGATGCCGGCATTCAGCAATTGGTCGATGACATGCTGGAAACCATGTATTCGGCAAAAGGTGTGGGCTTGGCGGCGACGCAGGTCAATGTGCATAAGCAAGTGATTGTGATGGACATTAGCGAGGAGAAAAACCAGCCGCTGTGTTTAATCAATCCTAAAATCATCAGCAAAGACGGTGAAGAAGAAGGCGAAGAAGGCTGTTTGTCGGTGCCTGGTTTTTTTGAGCCGGTAACCCGCGCCGCCAATATTAAAGTCAGTGCTTTAAATCGTGACGGCCACCATTTTCAATTAGAAGCCAGTGATTTGTTGGCGGTTTGTATTCAGCACGAAATGGATCATTTACAAGGCCATTTGTTTGTCGATTATTTGTCGGCGTTTAAACGTGGCCGCATCAAATCCAAGCTGGAAAAAATCCATAAATCTCAAGGCCGCTAAGGACATATCATGAAAATCGTTTTTGCCGGCACGCCTGATTTTGCCGTGCCGACCTTACAGGCTTTGCTAGATTCAGAGCATCAAATCTGCGGCGTTTACACCCAACCCGACCGCCCTGCTGGACGTGGCCGTAAGCTAACGGCTAGTCCGGTTAAAGCGTTGGCAGTATCAGCGAATCTGCCGGTTTTTCAGCCGGAAAACTTTAAACAAGCCGGTGCTTTAGAAGAGTTAGCGGCGTTGGAACCGGATTTGATTGTGGTGATTGCTTATGGCTTGATTTTGCCGCAGGCGGTTTTGGATATTCCTAAATTCGGTAGCATTAATGTTCATGGCTCTTTATTACCGCGTTGGCGTGGTGCGGCGCCGATTCATCGCGCGGTGATGGCGGGTGATGATAAAACCGGCATTACCATTATGAAGGTGGTGAAAAAACTCGATGCTGGTGACATGCTGTATAAAATCGAATGCCCGATTAACCCAGATTCCACTTCTAGCGAACTCCACGACCAATTAGCCGACATCGGCGCCCAAGGTTTAATCCAAGTCGTTAATCAAATCGAACAGGGGACGCTGATTGCCGAGCCACAAGACGAAGCTTTAGTCACTTACGCTCATAAATTAGAAAAAAACGAAGCGGTGCTGGATTGGCAGAAATCGGCGCAGGAATTAGATCGCCAAGTGCGCGGTTTAAATGCTTGGCCGGTGGCGCAAACTTTGTATAAAGGTGAAGTGTTGCGGGTTTGGCGCAGTGAAGTGATTGAAGGCGAAAGCGATTTGCCAGTTGGCACGATTAGCTGCCAACAACACGCGCTGGATGTGGCAACCGGTAACGGCATTTTGCGTTTGCTGGAAGTGCAATTACCAGGCGGTAAACGGATTGCTGGTAAAGATTTTCTCAATGCCCATCAAGCCGACAATCTAAGGTTAGGTCTATGAATTTACGTCGCTGCGCGGCACAGGTTTTGTCGCGAGTGTTGAGCGATGGCCAATCATTAACCGCCGCTTTGGATTCAGGATTACCGAAAATCCCCGATCCTAAAGACCGCGCTTTTGTACAAGCCCTATGCTACGGGGTGATTCGTCATTATTTTGATTTAGAGTTTTTGTTAAGTCAGTTGCTAACTAAGCCTCTCAAACAAAAAGACAACGACATCAAAGCTTTGTTATTAGTCGGTTTGTACCAGCTACAACAAATGCGGGTGAAATCCCATGCCGCCGTTTCGGAAACGGTAGCAGCCGCTAAACATAAAGTTTGGGCAAAATCTCTAGTGAATGGCGTGCTTAGACAGTATTTGCGTGATGCAGACAGTTTAGAAGCGACTTGCGCCGCCCATCATCAAACCCATCACAACCATCCTGAATGGATGATGACCTTGATTCAACAAGCTTGGCCGGAACATGCCGAAGCAATTTTTAGCGCCAACGACCAAGCGCCACCGATGAGCTTGCGGGTTAATCTGCATAGAACCAGCCGCTCAGATTATATGGCATCGTTACAAGCCGAAGGCATTGATGCTGAGCGTTTTGCCGCTTGCGATAGCGCGATTACTTTGCCGCACGCGGTCAGCGTTGAAAGCTTGCCTGATTTCCATGATGGTTTAGTGTCGGTGCAAGATTTGGCCGCGCAACTGGCCGCGCAATTGCTGGATGCGCAAGCCAATCAATCGGTATTGGATATGTGCGCGGCTCCCGGTGGCAAAACCGCTGCGATTTTAGAGCGCCAGCCCGATTTAAAATCCTTGTTGGCGATTGATGTCGATAGCCAGCGTTTGGAACGAGTTACCCAAAATCTACAACGCTTACAATTAACGGCAGAAACCTTGGCTGCCGATGCTTCTCAGCCACAAAACTGGGCAAAAGGTCGGCAGTTTGAACGGATTTTGCTGGATGCGCCCTGCTCTGGCTTGGGTGTCATTCGTCGTCATCCTGACATTAAATTACTGCGCCGCGAAACTGATATTGCCGCTTTGCAAAGCCTGCAAGCAGAGATTTTAGAAGCCGCTTGGTCATTGCTAACCGTTGATGGCATTTTGTTGTACGCCACCTGTTCAATCTTGAAACAAGAAAACGAACAGCAAATTGAGGCGTTTTTAGCTCGTCATGCCGATGCGGTTGAAATCAAAATCGAGGCGGATTGGGGCATCGCTAGACCGCATGGCCGACAAATCATCACCGGTCAACAGCAGATGGATGGCTTTTACTATGCCAAACTTCGCAAAACCGCTTAGGCTGGGCTTGCTGTTATGGCTGGTTTTATTACCGGCCATCAGTTGTGCCGATCCATCCAGTACAGAAATTCGCCATGCTGAGTTGATTGATCATCACGATGGTTATCAAATTGAAACCGAAATTGATTACCAACTCAGTGCAACCGCGAAAGAAGCCTTAGATAAAGGTATTCCACTAGCATGGGATGTCTATTTGGAAATTCGCCGCCCCGGTTTTTTGTGGGGGCCAACTCTTTATAAAGATAAACTCCGCTATACCTTGCAATATCACGCTTTATTAAAACAATATGCCGTTAAAGACCCGCGCGGTAATTCGGAAATGTTTTTAACCTTAACCGCAGCGCTGAATTTTATGTCGCTGCCGCACCCGATTCGAGTCATTGATTACCAATTGCTCGAATCAGGCAAACGCTATCAATTAGCGGTACGCAGCAAATTTAACCGCGAACAACTCCCCGTCCCCTTGCGTCCGTTTGCTTATCTGGATTCACGGTGGTTTCTGTCTAGCTCTTGGTTTTTATGGCCTATTCAAAAATAAAACTCCCCGCCAGCGCTTCGATTCTGTTGCTATTCGGCTTTGTGTTGTTGTCGTTACAGTTGATGAGTAGCGCCACCCAAGAGTCATCGGAATTAGGCGAACTGTATTCTTGGTTGCTGGTCATCAATACTTTAGGCTCAATTATTCTGTTGGGTTTGGTGGCGGTTAATGCTTATTCATTAGTTCGGGAACTAAAAAAGAAGGAAGCCGGCTCCAAGCTAACTACCCGCATGATCTCGCTGTTTGTGTTGTTGGCTTTAGCGCCAGCGGCGATTGTGTTTTATTTTTCGGTGCAGTTTTTACATCAAGGCATCGATAGCTGGTTTAACGTCGAAATTGACCGAGCGATGGATGATGCTTTAGAGCTGAGCCAATCATCATTGGCGCAACGGATGAATTGGCATATCAAACAAACTCGGCAAATTGCCTCTAAGTTGAATAACCAATCGGAAACCTCGATTGCATTAGAAATCGGCAATTTATGGCGTGACTCGGAAGCGATGGAAATCGCGGTATTTTCAAGCCAAGGCCATATCGTCGCTTCAAGTAGTGCCAACCCTAGCGATATTTTGCCGCATCTACCCGATGAACAAGTCTGGCTGCAATTACGCCAAAACAAAGAATATTACGCTTACGACGCCAGTGATACCGACCAAATGGTGGCGCGTATCATTGAACCTATCGCCGGCGATCAATCCCGATTTGTGCAAGTGTTATATCCGGTGCCGGTTCGGGTAACTGATTTAGCGGATTCGATTGAGTTTGCCTTTATCCGTTATCAAGAAATGACGTATTTGCGGGATTCATTGAAAACCAGTTTTTCGCTGATCCTGTTGCTGGTATTGCTATTAAGTTTATTAGCAGCGATTTGGGTGGCGTTTATTAGCATTCGCAATATCGTCGCGCCAGTTAAGGATTTGGTGAAAGGTACCCAAGCGGTCGCCAGCGGTGATTATCAACAACAATTGCCGATTACTAATCAAGACGATTTAGGTTTTTTGGTGGAATCGTTTAACCAAATGACCAAGCGTATTGCCCGTTCCCGTGATGAAACACGAATTGCTGGACTTGAGGTCGAGAATCAAAGGGCTTATCTGGAAACCATTCTGGCCAATTTGACCGCTGGCGTGATCAGTTTTGATGGCAATTTTTATATTCGTACCGCCAATCAAGCGGCTTATCGAATTTTGCATATTCCAGTCAGTCATTTTGTCGGCCAAACCCTGCTGACGCTATCGGTCAAACACGCTGAATTGGCTGATATATTGATTGTGATACAAGGCTTACTTGAACAAGCCGATGATATTTGGGAGCAGCGAATTGTGTTTTTAGGCCCCAATGGTCGCCAAGAGTTGTTATGTCGTGGCACACCTTTGTTTTCACAAGATGGCAAACGGGTCGGTGCGGTAGTGGTTTTTGATGATGTGACCGATTTGATTCAGGCACAGAAAAATGCCGCCTGGGGTGAAGTAGCGCGACGCTTGGCGCATGAAATTAAAAACCCACTCACACCGATTCAATTATCCGCTGAACGCTTGCAACATAAATTAGCTAAAGAACTTCCCGACACTTCCGCCGAATTTTTACAACGCGGTACTCGCACCATTGTGCAACAGGTGGAAGCGATGAAACGTATGGTCGATGATTTTGCTGAATATGCTAAGCCGTCGAAGAAACAGGTTGAGCGCATCAATTTATTGGATTTGATTCAAGAAGTGTTGGCGCTGTATATGCAGTCGGGGGTAGTGTTTAAAACCGCATTTAGTAGCCATAGGGCGATTGTCGAGGTTGATCCGGTTAGCATTCGACAAGTGCTGCATAATTTAATTAAGAACGCACTGGAGGCCACCAGTGAAAAATGCCAGATTGAGATTAAAGTCAGCAATGTAGTCCGTAATAATGTCGAATATCTTGAATTAGGGATGTACGACAACGGTAACGGTTTGAATGCTGAGCAAATCGAAACCATTTTTGAGCCCTATGTGACTAGCAAAGCCAAAGGTACTGGCTTAGGACTAGCGATTGTCAAAAAGATTATCGAGGAGCATGGCGGCGCGATTTGGGTGGATACATCATATAATGACGGCGCTGGCTTTGTGATTCAGCTGCCAGTTTTTGAATTAGGGAAAAAACCATGAATAAGCAAGCGCCTTACATATTAGTCGTCGATGACGAACAGGACATTCGTCAATTAGTTTCAGAGATTCTTGAAGACGAAGGCTACGAGGTGGCAATGGCAGAAAATGCCAGTGAAGCTAGAAAACTCAAGCAACAACGCACACCGAATTTAATTTTGCTGGATATTTGGATGCCCGATTGCGATGGCATTACTTTATTGCGCGAATGGGTGGCAGACGATGCACCGATGTGTCCGGTGATTATGATGTCGGGGCATGGCTCGGTGGAATCGGCCGTTGAAGCGACTCGATTGGGGGCTTACGATTTTCTGGAAAAACCTTTGTCACTGGCAAAACTGCTGCTGATTGTCGAGCGTGCGCTAGAAACCAGCTCGTTACAGCGTGAAAACGCCGGTTTAAAACAACAGTTGATGATCGGTGTTGATCCGGTCGGTAAAAGCGCTGTGGTTGAACGTACCAAAGACAAGTTAAAACGCTTGGCTCAACACGATGCGCGCGTGTTATTTGTCGGTGAAGCGGGTGTGGGTAAAGAAATGTTTGCCCGTTATTTACACAATAACAGCCCTCGTCGTGAAGGTGAGTTTATCGATGTTTCGGTGGGTAGTATTTCGCCTGAGAATGCCGCGGTTGAGTTTTTTGGTCGTGAAGATAATGGACGAATTTATCGAGGCTTATTGGAACAAGCCAATCGAGGCACTTTATTTTTAGGTGAAATCGGCGGCATGGATCCTGAAACACAAGCGCGTTTATTAAGTGCTTTGGAATCGAGTTCATTTTTAAGGGTCGGCGGCAGTCAAGCGGTTCATGTTGATGTGCGTGTGGTTGCATCGACGCGCATGGCTTTAGATGAAGAAGTGAATAGCGGCCGTTTCCGGCAAGATTTGTATTATTTATTAAATGTCGTGAAATTAGAGATTGAGCCGTTGCGCGAACATAGTGAAGACGTGCCGAATTTACTCAACTTCTACGTCGATCACTTCATTGTTCAAGAAAAATTACCGTTCCGACGCTTCTCAATGGCAGCGCAAAATTATCTGCGTAATTACACTTGGCCAGGCAACGTGCGCGAACTGCGTAATCTGGTACAACGCTTGATGATACTGGGCGCAGGCGACGATATTGAGCTGGATGAAGTAAAAAATGCACTGGGTTCAATTGCCGAACAGCCTAAGTTGGGTAACAATGTGCCGGAATTTTTTAACTTGCCATTAAAAGAAGCACGAGATCATTTTGAAAAATCTTATCTCGAATATCACTTCGAAAAAAATGGCGGCAGCGTTGCAAAACTGGCGTCTGCAATCGGTATGGAACGCACACATTTATACCGAAAACTACACTCTCTGAAAATCAAACTTTAAATTAACTTGAAGTTATTGCTTGCTTTGAGTAGAATTCGCCCTCTTTATACACAGTCTTAACGAATATAGAAGCAAAGATGAAAACATTTAGTGCAAAGCCCGCAGAAGTTAAGCGCGATTGGTACGTGGTTGATGCAGAAGGAAAGACGCTTGGTCGCCTTGCTACTGAAATTGCACGACGTCTTCGCGGCAAACATAAACCCGAATACACACCACATGTCGATACTGGCGATTACATCATTGTTATCAACGCTGAAAAAATTGGCGTAACCGGTAACAAAGAAAAAGACAAAATGTACTACCACCATACTGGTTATGTCGGTAACATGAAGTCAGCGTCATTAGGAAAACTGAGACAAACTTTTCCAGATCGCATTATCAACACCGCCGTGCAAGGCATGCTACCTAAGAACCCATTAGGTCGTGCAATGTTCAAAAAATTAAAAGTTTACGCAGGTTCTGAGCATGGTCACCAAGCTCAACAACCTAAAGTTTTAGAATTTTAAGCAGGTAGATAGTCTATGGCAGCTCAATACTACGGAACAGGTCGTCGCAAAAGCGCAGTCGCTCGCGTCTACGCAACAGTCGGTTCAGGAAATTTCACTATCAACAAACAACCTGTTGAACAATATTTTGGCCGCAAAACCGACGAGATGATCGCCAGACAACCTCTGGAACTCCTAGGTAAAGGCACAGATTTTGATATTAACATCATCGTTAGCGGTGGCGGCCCTTCTGGCCAAGCTGGCGCGATCAGACACGGTTTAACTCGTGCTTTGATGGTATTCGATGAGTCATTAAGATCGCCATTGAGAAAAGCCGGTTACGTTACTCGTGATTCTCGCGTTGTTGAACGTAAAAAAATCGGTCTTCACAAAGCCAGAAAACGTCCACAATACTCAAAACGTTAATCGTTTCGTTTATTTGGAACGCAAAAAAGCCGCTTTTCAGCGGCTTTTTTGTTGTCTAAACCATCACAATTCAAAGCAATATTGATTTAAAACCAAACAGCGATTTGGCATTACCAAGGCAGCTGCAAATTCATCAGCCACTTGCAACCCCACAACCTTCCAATCCTCCGCAAAACCAAAATCATTAGGAATTTTGGACAATTTCGCTAAATCAGGCACTTGCAACTCACACTGCTCCAACCCTAAAGCAATCCCCCGCCCCACCGCTTTCACAAAAGCTTCTTTCCTAACCCAAAACTGATAAAACACCCGCATCTGAACATCCACTGATAAATCGCACCAAAAATTAAATTCATCAACAGAAAAACAGCGCTTAGCCAAACCAAGTAAATTGCTTCTGGTTTTAATCCTCTCAATATCCACCCCAATCTGATCAAAATCCGAAACCGCAACCAGCAAACAATCATTGGAATGGGAAATATTAAAAAATAACGAGGCATTGCTAAGATACGGCTTACCATAAGCATTCACTTCAAATCTCAAATCAAAAGACTCAATAGCCAAATATCTGGCCAATATTCGCCTCAATACCCCTCGAACCGCCAAATAACGATTAGCTTGCCCCTGCGACTTAAACAATGCCAACTTGGACAACTCTTGAACACTCAAAGTTTGCGAAAAAAGCCGCAAATCAGCCTCATCAAAGACCAAATTGACAGACCAAACATCAACAAAGCCCGCTTCTAACTGAGTATTTCTTAGCAAAACCATTGGTTTCTCTTGACGTAAAAGACTAAAAACAGTAGCTTATCCAACCTTTTTTGTAAAATCTGCATTTCAGCGATTTCATTAGTTTATTGAGGGCATAAAATTGGAACTCAGTGGTGGACATATCCTTGTCCAATGTCTTAAAGACGAAGGCGTCGAATTTGTTTTTGGTTATCCAGGTGGCTCTGTTTTGCACATCTATGATGCTATTTTTCATCAAGACGACGTCAAACATATTCTAGTCAGACACGAACAAGCCGCGGCGCATTCTGCCGATGCTTATGCACGCGCAACCGGCAAACCGGGCGTGGTGCTTGTTACCTCTGGCCCAGGCGCAACAAATGCCGTCACCGGCATCGCAACCGCCTATATGGACTCCATTCCGATGGTCATCCTATCCGGCCAAGTACCGTCTCCTGTGATTGGTAGCGATGCATTCCAAGAAGTCGATACGGTCGGCATTACCCGCCCGTGCGTCAAACATAACTTTTTGGTTAAAGATGTTCGTGATTTGGCTGAAACCATAAAAAAAGCATTTTATGTGGCGACTACCGGCAGACCCGGACCTGTGTTGGTCGATATTCCGAAGGATATGACCGACCCGAACATCAAAATAGAATACAAATACCCTAAGAAAATCACTATGCGTTCTTACAACCCTGTGGTTGTAGGTCACAAAGGTCAGATTAAAAAGGCTGTGGATATTCTGTTAAACGCTGAACGCCCGATGATTTACGCTGGCGGCGGTGTGATTTTAGGCGAAGCCCACAAAGAACTGACTAAGCTGGTTCATTTGCTCGGCTACCCGATTACCCAAACTTTAATGGGCTTAGGCGGCTTCCCTGCAACTGACAAACAATCTGTCGGCATGCTGGGTATGCACGGCACCTATGAAGCCAACATGGGCATGCATGACAGCGATGTGATTTTAGCGGTTGGCGCTCGCTTTGATGACCGCGTGACCGGCAAACTCGCTGAGTTCTGCCCATACGCCAAAATCATCCATATCGACATTGATCCATCTTCTATCTCTAAAACCGTCAAAGTTGACGTGCCGATTGTTGGCGAAGTCAAACCGGTTCTTGAGCAAATGATAGAGCTGATTAAAGAATCCGATATCAAACCATCAAAAACCGCACTGGCAGCATGGTGGGAAAAAATTGAAAGCTGGCGCTCAGTCAACTGCTTGGACTATGACCGCTCAAGCACACTGATCAAGCCACAATACGTGGTAGAACAGCTATACCAAGTCACTAAAGGTGACGCTTATGTCACCTCTGACGTTGGTCAACACCAAATGTATGCGGCTCAGTACTATCATTTTGACAAACCGCGTCGTTGGATTAACTCAGGCGGCTTGGGCACGATGGGCTTTGGCTTACCTGCTGCAATTGGGGTAAAACTCGCATTCCCTGATAGCGATGTCGCTTGCATCACCGGCGAAGCCAGTATCCAGATGTGTATTCAAGAACTATCAACCGCTTTGCAATACAACGCACCGGTTAAAATCATCAACTTGAATAACCGCTACATGGGCATGGTTAGACAGTGGCAAGAGTTTTCTTACAAAAGCCGCTATTCGCAATCTTATATGGATACCATCCCTGAGTTTGTTAAACTGGCTGAAGCTTATGGCCACATTGGTATGCGTATCGAACGCCCAGAAGACGTTAAAGGCGCATTAGAAGAGGCCTTTGCAATCAAAGACCGAACTGTATTCCTTGATTTCATGACTGACCGTACCGAAAACGTTTATCCAATGATTGAAGCCGGCAAAGCCCATAACGACATGAAGTTACGTGTTGCGCCAAGCACACCAATGGATAGGGAGCTGTCATAATGAGACACATTATTTCTATTTTGATTGAAAATGAATCGGGCGCTCTATCTCGGGTTGCTGGCTTATTTTCAGCGCGTGGCTACAACATCGAATCTTTGACCGTAGCCCCCACTGAAGACCCAAGCTTGTCACGCATGACACTAGTCACACGCGGCAACGATGAAATCATCGAACAAATTACCAAACAGCTAAATAAGCTGATTGACGTGGTTAAACTGATCGACCTTGCTGAATCTTCACATATCGAACGTGAATTAATGCTGGTCAAAATCAAAACTACCCACGAAACCCGTGAAGAAGTTAAAAGCATGGTCGACATTTTCAGAGGCAAAATCATCGACGTAACTGCTCACAGTTATGTAGTGGAAATGACCGGTCAATCCAATAAGCTGGATGCCTTTATCCACGGTTTTGCAGAAGGCAGCATTATCGAAGTCGTCCGCTCAGGCCCAACAGGCATTTCACGCGGCGAAAAAGGCCTACATTTATAACAACTGATATTTACTAAGTAACGAGAAAAACTATGCAAGTTTATTACGATAAAGACGCTGATCTTTCCATTATCAAAAGCAAAAAAGTAGCGATTATTGGCTACGGTTCACAAGGACATGCTCACGCCAACAACCTGAAAGACTCTGGCGTTGATGTTGTGGTTGGCTTGCGTCCAAACTCGCCTTCAGTTGCTAAAGCAACCGCTTCTGGCTTAACCGTAAAAGATGTACCTGAAGCCGTTGCTTCTGCAGACATCGTGATGATTTTGACTCCAGACGAGTTCCAATCACAACTTTACAAACAAGAAATCGAGCCAAACATCAAACAAGGCGCTGCTTTAGCATTCGCTCACGGTTTCGCAATTCTTTACAACCAAATCGTGCCACGCGCTGACTTAGACGTAATCATGATCGCGCCAAAAGCACCTGGCCATACAGTACGTTCTGAATTCACCAGAGGCGGTGGTATTCCTGATTTGATCGCGATTCACCAAGATGCATCTGGCAAAGCAAAAGAAGTTTGCTTGTCTTACGCTTCAGCTATCGGTGGCGGCCGCTCAGGCATCATCGAAACCACGTTCCGTGACGAAACTGAAACCGATTTGTTCGGCGAACAAGCAGTATTGTGCGGCGGTGCCGTTGAATTGGTTAAAGCAGGCTTCGAAACTTTGACCGACGCTGGCTACCCACCTGAAATGGCTTATTTCGAGTGCTTACACGAATTGAAATTGATTGTTGATTTGATGTACGAAGGCGGCATTGCCAACATGAACTACTCAATCTCAAACAACGCTGAATACGGCGAATACGTTACTGGCCCTCGCGTCATCAACGACGAAAGCCGTTTAGCGATGAAACAAGCTTTAGCTGATATTCAACAAGGCAAATACGCTAAACAATTCATTTTAGAAGGCCAAACAGGCTACCCTGAAATGACAGCGCGTCGCCGTTTGAACGCTGAGCACCCAATTGAACAAGTGGGTGGAAAATTGCGTGCAATGATGCCTTGGATTAAAGCTAACCAAATCGTTGATAAAAGCAAAAACTAATTGAAAAGTGGCTGATTTGAATTAAACAAATCCGCTTTTTCAAGCTTGTAGAAAAAAGCCCGTCTTTAGATGGGCTTTTTTTATTCACCAACAGAATAGGGTTAGCACTTGTCATATTGCCAAGGTACAATGCCGCCACCTCTAATTCCACAGATAGAAGAATGACTCTAAAAACATCACAACCTCGTCATCGTGGCATTTATCTCCTGCCCAATTTGTTTACCACTGGCGCTATGTTCGCCGGTTTTTATGCCATCACTTCCGCTATCAATGGCCGCTTTGAAACTGCCGCGATTGCTATGTTTATTGCGATGGTTTTAGATGGGCTCGATGGTCGTGTAGCGCGCATGACTAACACCCAAAGTGAATTTGGCGTCCAATACGACAGTTTGTCGGATATGGTGTCATTTGGTGTTGCTCCTGCCGTTGTCACCTACTTGTGGGCTTTTTCAACTTTAGGTCAAGTTGGCTTATTTGCAGCGTTTGTACACATGGCTGGCGGCGCATTACGCTTAGCTCGTTTCAACACCCAAGTCGAAGTGGCCGATAAACGTTATTTCCAAGGTTTACCGAGTCCTGCTGCAGCGGCCATTGTTGCTGGTGGCTTATGGTTTTGTGTTGAAAATGGCTACGATCCTGAAAGCATCAAATACATCGCGGTGGTAACCACTATTACTACCGGCTTACTGATGGTCAGTAATTTTCGTTATTCCAGCTTTAAAGAAATCGATTTCAAAAACAAAGTACCGTTTATCGTCGCCATCGTGGCTATGCTGATTATCGGTTTTGTCATGGCTCAGCCCCAACGAATGTTGTTTTTAATTTCTGTTGGCTACGCCCTCTCTGGGCCGATTGTGACACTGGTATTACGTAAACGTAAATTACAAAGCCGTAAAGCCTAATTCACACCCAAACAGCCTATCACTCAACCTAGAGCGATAGGCTTCAATACCTGCTCTGCTTCAACCTACCCAAAAAACAAATCCGCATTAAAAGTTTGTATAAACCTAGCCTTAATACAAATAAGCAATGCTATAAAAAGCACCAAAAACAAAGATAACACTTTGTTTTTAAATGGAAATCACAAACAACCTCGCCTTTCGACCTCTTTAGCTAATCAAGTTATGTTGGATTTCGCACAGATAGCCTAATTTTTATTGTTTAAGGTTACAAACACACATAGCCAGATATTCAACCACTGGCAATGCTATGAGTAAAAACCAAGCGATTTTGATTACTTGAATTTACCCGACACCAACCTGAAACCACCTAAAGCAAGAGGCTACCATGTCAATCAATTCACCATTTTCTATAAACAAAACAGAAAACAACTTAACTCACACCGTCAGTCAAAAAGATAATTCGCATAACAGCCAATTCAAACGCCTGACTATCGATATCCCTTCTTATCTACATCGCTCAATCAAATCACAATGCGCCTTACGCGGCACTAAAATTGCTGATGAATTAAGAGAACTACTTGCCGAAAAATATGAGGAAAAATATTAACGGTAACGATGTCGGGTTAAGGTTTATTCCCTAACCCGACCATCAGGATTGGTCAGAATTCAATAAAAAGGCACATCAATCAGCCTTTTTTCTCACAATGGCAACGGCTTTAGAAAACCGGCTGAAGCCATTCTCCAATATACAGCTCCGGTTATAGCGTTGTTTAATAAGGCCATTATTAATAACGGAGTAACACCTCATGACAACCTTGCTACAAATCAACTCAAGCATTTTTCATGCCGACGGCCAATCTAGCCAACTCGCTAATCAATTTGTTTCAGCCTGGCATAACCAACACCCCCTTGCCTCATCTCGATGCCGAACGATTACAAGCCTTTATTACGCATCCAGACACCCTCGGCTAAACAACAAATCACTGGTTTAACGAATAAATAGGAAATTCAAGAAATGACTACTCGGACCTTAAAACAAGTCATTAAATCCATCGCAACCTCTGATGGTGGCGGCGTTAAATTATTGCGTAGCATTGGACAGCGCCAAAATTTACGGCTTGATCCTTTCTTGATGCTTGATGAGTTTTCGTCTATGAATGCCGATGACTACATTGCTGGTTTTCCTGACCATCCCCATCGAGGATTCGAGACCATCACTTACATGTTAGATGGTCACATGTTGCATCGTGATCACCTAGGCAACCAAGGCGATTTAAAAAGCGGTGCTGCACAATGGATGACAGCTGGCCGTGGCATCATTCATTCCGAGATGCCACAACAAAACAGTGGGCGTATGCGGGGATTTCAGCTTTGGATCAACCTGCCCGCCAAAGAAAAGATGAAACCAGCGGCTTATCAAGATATTCAACCTGAACAGATGCCAATCATCAATTTAGCCCATGGTGGCACGGTAAAAATTATTGCTGGCGAAGCAGAAATCGAAGATCAAACTATCGTAGGCCCCATCCAAAGCTCTAGCACCGAACCTTTATTTTTAGATATTCGATTACACGCAGGTGCTGACTTTATTCTGCCAATCGCACCGAGTCATAATGCCTTTATTTACCCCTATGAAGGTCAGCAGGAAATTGGTTTAGGCACAGAAAAACAAACACTCACAACCCACAGTGCTGGGCTACTATCGAATGGCGATTATCTAGCGGTTCAAGCAGGCGAAGAGAATCTTGCTTTTTTGTTGCTTGCTGCAAAACCCTTGCATGAACCAATTGTTCAATATGGGCCTTTTGTAATGAATACACATGAGGAGATTGAGCAGGCGATTGCTGATTATAGGAATGGCCGCTTAGTTTTGCCGGACTGATGCTGAATGTTTGTGAAAACAGACTGTAGAATATGAATAGATAATGGCGCGCCCGAGAGGATTCGAACCTCTGGCCTCAGCCTCCGGAGGGCTGCGCTCTATCCAGCTGAGCTACGGGCGCGTTTTCAAGCCTATGGAGTATAAGCGAAAATCAAGGCAAAGTCATTGCTAGACTAAGATTTGGCTTGCTTGAGTTTCGCCAATAGCATTTTTTGACGATTAAGTCGTTCAGCTTTTTCTGCTTCTAATTTAGCAAGACGTTGATTTTTAACTTGGTGTTGTTTTCTGGCTTGTGTGGCATCAAATTTTGGCTCAACTGGCGCTTGCATCACTATGCAATCAACCGGACAGTGGGCAAGACATAATTCACAACCAGTACATTGCTGAGCAACCACCGTATGCATTTGTTTTGAGGCACCAATGATAGCGTCTACTGGACAAGGCGGCAGACAACGAGTGCATCCGATACAATCTGCTTCAATAATTACAGCAACTTGAAAGGGCTTTTCGATACCAAACTCAGGGTTAAGCGCTTTTGCAGGAATGTTCAATAAGTCAGCTAATTGCTTTATACCTTGCTCGCCGCTTGGTGGGCATTGGTTAATATCCGCATTGCCTTGGCTAATTGCTTCTGCGTAAGGCTTACAACCTTGGTAGCCGCACTGTCGGCATTGAGTTTGTGGCAATAACAGTTCGATTTGCTCTGCTAATGAAGCATTAAAATTCATGGCGATTAAGATAAATTGAATCATAAAATTGTAACTAATTCGGCTTTGGCTATAAAGCTAAAGCCACTGAAAACCAACTCTAAACTGTTTTAATGCTTGCTAAAGCACACACAAGCTAAGGATTACGATTGACAGAGCGCCTTGTTCTGATTTAGAGTTGCGCCAGTTTATTTTTTATTGCTCATCAGCAGAAGATGTTGCTCTCTCGGTTTTACTGAGAAACGTCGCTGGTGAGTGGTCCTTATAACTATAACTGTAACTATCGGAGCACATCACATGGCAAGACCATTAATACAAATGGCGTTGGATTCACTAGACTTCAACCAAACAGTTGCGTTGGCTGATCAAGTAGCGCCTTATGTAGATATTTTTGAAATTGGTACACCTTGCATCAAATTCAACGGTATCAATTTAGTTAAAGAATTAAGACAACGTTTCCCAGACAAATTGTTGTTGGTTGACTTGAAAACTATGGATGCTGGCGAATACGAAGCGGGTGCATTCTATGCAGCTGGCGCAGACATCTGCACAGTATTAGGTGTTTCTGGTTTGGCTACTATTGCTGGCGTTATCAAAGCAGCTAAAAAACACGGCGCTGAAGTTCAAATCGACTTGATCAACGTTGAAGACAAAGCTTACATCGCAAGAGAGTCAGTGAAATTGGGCGCTCAAATCGTGGGCATTCACACTGGCTTAGACGCTCAAGCAGCTGGCCACACTCCATTTACTGACTTAAATGACGTTGCTCGTTTAGGCTTGAACGTCAGAATTTCTGTTGCTGGCGGTATTAAACAATCAACTGTTCAACAAGTTGTTGAAGCCGGAGCAAACATCATCGTAGTTGGTGCAGCTATTTATGGCGCTGCATGCCCTGCGACTTCTGCTCGTGAAATTCGTGAGTTGGTTGAAGCAGCAGCTGCATAAGCTCGCTTTGGCAACACCGAATCCTAAGCAGTAAAACAAAGGACGAGTGGTTATGCCACTCGTCCTTTTGTTTGTTTATCACCCCTAGTTTTTTAAACCAGTTAATTTAAGTAACAGCTGGTTTATAGCTCAAATTCCCAAGGAGATTACTATGCCTTCGCGTAGAGACCTAGCGAACGCCATCCGCGCACTTAGCATGGACGCCGTACAAAAAGCCAACTCAGGACACCCAGGTGCACCGATGGGGATGGCAGATATTGCAGAAGTTCTATGGAACGATTTCCTGCAACAC
>CAIXED010000048.1 GCA_903918375.1 uncultured Pseudomonadota bacterium
GATTTTCGCGCTTATTTCCAGCGTATTAGTCATCTTGCCGACTGGATCGACGGCTTCTAGCGATAACGCCGTCCAAATAGCCGCCGATTCGGCATAATTACCGTACATTTCCTGTAAATTCGCTAGCGCAATGGTTTTTTGCAGCGATTCGACAACCGTGCTCGGTAGTTGCGATAGGGCTGATTGCACCTTTTGACGGGTGGCTTCTGGGTCTTTTTGATAGGCTTCAAAAGCGGTTTTCAGGGCAGCGAGGTTCTCCGGTGTTGACACCACGCTTTCGACTAGATGGTTAACATAATTGCCAACCCCTTGCACTAGCCCATAGCGTTGTTGTGCCGCGCGGATTTGCGGGTCGCTACTGATGGCTAAATGGGTTTGGTATTGCTGATAACCTTGGCCTTTTAAGGCATCAACAGCAAATAGTTTGGAATCAGCAAAAGCCGCATCCGATGGGTTGAAATAGCTGGAACCATCCGGCAATTTGAGATTGGCGCTTTCCGTTAGCAAAAAGCTAATCGCGGGCGCTGCCCGATAAGGTGCGCCAAATATAGGTTGTGCCGAGTTTACGAGGCGCAACAGTCGCGAACGATGCGCCTCCTTACCGTCGGCAGCATCCTATGTGGGTTGATAATTAGCCCATCGTACGTGGTGACGTCGCCATGATGACTACCGATGGTGGTGGCAGTGGTGAAAATGCCGTCGGTGGCTTGGTTCAGGGTTTGACTTCGGTTACCGCCAATCGTGAAACTACCACCACCGTTACTCATCAACAGGCCGCTGGATTTTTTATACAAATAGTGGCTTTCAGACTGGCTGTTGTCGGCGGCGAGAAGGTTAATATCGTTACCAGCGGCTAGCGCAACCCGATAAGGTGCGCCAAATATAGGTTGTGCGGAATTTACGAGGCGCAACAGTCCCGAACGATGCGCCTCCTTACGTCGGCGGCATCCTATTAGCCATCCGGTTTAGCGCATCGTATCGCGGTGTGGTAATCCAATGAATTTAATCAGGCTTCAGTTCAAAAGTTGGAACGCGAAATACTTTGCCTCGTTTGGCTTCAATTTCTTCTTCGCTAAGTGGATTCATCACGCTGAGGCGATAGTCATAAGCTAGCTCGGGTTTAAAAAAGCAGTCTTCGCCTAAATGCTGTTTGGCTAACGCTCTGGCCTTCATTACAACATCGAATTGTTGATGAATATCGTCTATATTTGGCGTGAGCTGAATAAACACCATCTCGGGACCGAGTTCTTCCACTTTGTAGGCAGGACAGCTAAGCAAGTTATCTTTGCCGAATAGCCGGACATACGCAGGACCAAATACCACCGCCCAAGGCATGTCAGGGAGCCAATGGCGAAGGGTGTGAGTGGTGACATACAGCCTATCTCCACCAAATGAGCTTATGTGACTTTGCATAGCCATTGGCCTGTAGAATTCATTCATTCCATCCAGAAAACTAAAATCGGCATCAGTAAACATACTAGCCTGTTGCAAATATGCAATTAATTTGGACTGCAAACGGCTTTCAATTATGTTCAAGTCAATGGAGGCATGAGTATACGTTTTAGGTTCCTTACCCCATCGAACCATCCAAGAACCTGTGGCTTTAGGTCTTTCAATTCGTTTCCACCAAACATTATCGGCTCGATTATTCTCAAACACTAATTGTTCAATATGGGTAGGATCGAAATTTTTTTTGGGCTCAGTCCAACCCCATCGGGTCGGCATATATTCCGGTAATAGCTCACAATGTAATTTAACTACGGACACAAACTGTGATGCTAATTTAAATGACCATACCGACTCTATGTGAAGAGTAAAATTATCCTTTAGTTTCATGGGTATATCTTAGTTATGTTTTTTGTTGAAAGATCGAATGTTTGAATTGAGCCGTTTGATTTTTGAATTAAATCTTTCAACGGCCCCGAAATCGTCGTTCCCGGACTCACATACAATTCAATCGGCTTCCCTGTTGCAAAATACCCTCGAAATTGATTCGAGTTAGATAAGTATTTGACATTTTTAGCCTCGATAATAGTTGTACCTAGCGCATCGGGAATCACAGTAACTTCTTTGCCAGATTCAAGTGTTACCGTAATTCGTTGCGTATTTTTATCTAAATTTAAGGTAGTGAGTAATGATGATTCAAATAGATTGCCTTTAGCTGCATTTGCCAAAACTCTAGCCTCACTTGCCCTAACTGCTTCGGCAACCTTAGCGGTATTTTTTATAGAGCCGATACCGACCAAATAACTAAGGGTTTCGCCTCCAGCCTGTCCCAATGCAAACGCATCGCCATTTTCATAGGCAACAGCTATTTGCTCTCTTTGACTAGCAGTAGCATTTTTCAGCACTTGTGCCAGCACATCAGGATCAGACAACGCGGCTAATGTGCTGGTAGTTTCAACAATATCTAGTATCGATTGCTGGTAAGCAGGACTGGATTGATCGCCAAATTTTGCAATAGCCAGCGTACTCAAGCCTTTACCGAGCGATACTATCGTATCAGCTAGGCCATTCACTAAACCACTGATTGCACCTTGTGATTGTTCAATGCTTGAAAGTGTATTATCGGCCTGTAATTTTGTACCTAAAGACAGCGCATCCAAGAGCAGTAAGTTGGCACCATTTCGAACAAATTCTGCCATTGCACTACGAACCATCTGTCTTGTATCGTTACACTCCGCCGAACTCACCCCAACACACGCCTGAAGCGCAGCATCCCTAGCGTCACTGGTGGCTTTTAAACTGTTGCGATCCGAACAGGCTTGGTTATCCCCCGCATTACAAGCAGCGACGGCTTTCCAATATTTTTCCACCTCATCATGCTTCAAATAATTATTCGTCACCTCATTAAACGCCGAAGCCCCACCCGCGCCACCGCCGGCGGCGTAGCCTGAGGCGGTGCTGGCGATCTGGGTTAAGGCGGTGGCCAATATGCCGGTGATACCGGCTTGTTGCAAGGCGTTGGCGACGGCAGGTGCGGTGAGCGTGCCAACCAAGGCTCCAGCGGCACCTTGCAAGTTACCAGTTAAGCCGCCGATGACGGTGTGGGCGGCGATTCTGAGTGTGCCGTTTTCACCCCATTGGGCGTTAATCGCTTGAGCTTGGTCGCGTAGTGCTTGTTGTTGCGCGGGGTCGCTAGTCTTATCGGCTTGCTCCATTAACGCGCTGGCTTGTTTGATTTGGCTGGCGGCGTAGTCACCTACCGCTTTACTAGCCTGCTGCCCAAACGCCTGCGTAATCGCCACTTGTGCATTAATCTCGTTTTCGACCTTTTGTTGGTCAAAAATCGGTTTAATCGCATTTTCGGTATTGGCGGTGTCGCGGTTGAGACTGGCGACCGTTTGCTCGGCACTTTGGCCGGTTTTGGCTTGTTGGGC
>CAIXED010000049.1 GCA_903918375.1 uncultured Pseudomonadota bacterium
CGTTGATGAATATTAGTAAGCAATGGACTATGCCATTGCGTGACTGGAAAGCCGCTCTAAATCGGTTTACTATTCAATTTGAGGATCGGATGGTGAGCCGATAATTTAAATCCCGTTTACACAAAATCTAGGACACCCTCGATTTCTCTTGATTTAATTCGCTTCAATGCCTTGTCTGACGCGTTTGATGGTATGATGAAAACTGATTTTTTGATTAGCTCAATCCATTTTGTAAACAAAATATCAGCAGTTTCTCTCTCTAGGACCTTACACAAAGAAAGAACAACTTGACTCCATCCCTTCAATACTCCGTTTTTCAACATAATTTCAGTAACAAAGGCATCGACTAATTCTCTGCGAGATGATTGATCTATTTTTTGCCACACATATGGCGAAAGGTAGTCAACCCAAAACCTTTCCCCAGCTAGTCTTATATTTTTGAACGTTTCAGAAATCGACTCAGAATCTATCGTAGAATACTCTGCAATAATATCCTTAAATTTTTCTTTTCGATTCTTGATTTCTTCAGTGACACGGGTTGCTTCTTCTTGTCTTCCAGATTCATTTAAAAATTCAACAATCAAATTTGCGTTATTCCAAAGTGCATCGTCATTGTGTGCTGTTGTTTGCCCGCCCATATAATGGATTAAAAAGAAATCGATACCTCGTAAATCATATATCTTGCATACAATTTGTTTTCGTTCTGGTGTAATCCTCATTTCATAAAAAAGAAAATCTTCATAATTCAGAATTTGCTGAACTAAATAATCATAATCCTTTGTTTGCTGCACAATTCGCAAAAGTAATTTCGATATAGAATCTGCCCAATTATTTAGTGGACTATTAAGGTCGAGCATATTTTCTATTGTTGATGTGTCAAATCCTTTTTGCGAAGCGCAATGTGAGACTAATATTGCTCTGTTTAGAATAAAAAGAGGATCATCATCTATATCCAAATATTTCTCGATTAAACTCCAGTTTTTAGTGTTAGCTAGTTCTGTGACCTTTTCGATAATACATGCCAGCAAAGCAGGATCACCATATGGTAAATTGCAATATGCATACGAACGATCAAAAATCTCTTTATGCTTCAATATTTTCATTTTACAGACTCCCAATGCTTTTCTTTTTAAAATATAATATATATTATATTTTTTTAACCCTCTGATTAATATGTATTTTGGTTTTTGTATATTATTAAGAGCTAAGTAAATATGAGTGACAAACAACAAATCGCGGCCATTGAGTCAGCTTAGGTGATAGACCGCAACAGGTCGAAACTTGTTAATTAGATTTCACATGGGTTTTCGGTAACTGAGGGGGTAAGAGCTTTTGTATACCCAATAATATTCAGCCTAAAACAAGTTCCACCGTAAATTACTAGCTTAACCCCTTATTTTACTCAAATACCCACTCTTAATCGCCTGCGCCAACTCATGCACAGCCATCGCATAATGAGTGCTGTGGTTATAACGCGTGATGACGTAGAAATTCGGATGGCCTAATAAATATTGGTCATGGCTGTGATGTCTTAACAGCAATAAACGCAAGGGATAATCACAACGACACGGTTCAACAGGTTCGACACCGGCTTGGGTTAAGGTTGGCAGTGGGTATTGTGGCTCTATCCCAGCTTCCAGATTTTCTACACCACTGAAAGTACCGCGCGTTGAAGAAACCACCGGTTGATTAGCTTGCCAGCCGTGTTGGGAAAAATAATTGGCAACGCTGCCGATAGCGTCTTCAGGGTTCCATAAATCACGGCGGCCATCACCGTTAAAATCCACCGCCCATTTCAAAAAGCTGCCGGGCATAAATTGCCCCAAGCCCATCGCGCCAGCAAACGAACCGACTGGTTTGCCGGGATCAATGCCTTCACTGCGGGTCATGATTAAAAAGTTTTCTAATTCGCTGCGGAAAAACTCGCCACGGCGCTGATAGTCAAAGCCTAAAGTGGTTAAGGCATCAATAACGCGGTGATTGCCGACAAAACCACCAAAGGTAGTTTCCACCGCCATAATTCCCAAAATATATTCAGCCGGCACCCCGTATTGTTGGCTGGCGCGTTGCAAAGTGGTTTGGTATTTCTGCCAAAAACTGACGCCGCTGTTGATGTGTTTATCATCTAAAAATTGAGCGCGATACTTGCTCCAGCCGCCTTGCGCGGGTTTGCCTTTTAGATGTTGGTCGGACTTGGCTAAATAATCTAGCGTCCATTGTTTACGTTTGGCGTTGGAAAATAAGCCGTTTAAATAGTCACGGTTAAAGCCGTGTTTTTGCACCATGCTGTCAATAAATTGATTCAAGGCCGGATAGTTGGCGAAATCACCGCTGACTTGAGTGGCGCTGTAGCCGCCGACACTCAAAAACACTCGCGAATCTATAACCTGTGGTGCAGAAGGTGGCGGATTAAGTTTGGCTCGACTGGGATTTTGATCGGCTTTTTCGGGCTGATTCGCGCAACCGCACAATAATAAAGTGAACAGTAATAAACGGTGTTTGCTTGAAACCAATTTGAACATACAGAATAAAAGCCGACTGAGTTGGACGAAAGCTTATAGTTTAACCGAAGCTATCAGGATTAACCGCCTTGGCGAATGCGGTAGCTTGATCAATCAAGCCTTGATCCAGCAAGCTTTTCAAATTTTGGTCCAAAGTTTGCATTCCGTACTGGCGACCGGTTTGGATTGCCGAATACATTTGCGCGACTTTGCCTTCTCTAATTAGATTACGAATCGCTGGCGTGGCAAGCATAATTTCATGGGCGGCAATTCGGCCACCGCCGACTTTTTTCAATAAAGTTTGCGAAATCACCGCTTGCAAAGATTCCGACAACATAGCCCGAATCAAGTCTTTTTCAGCGGCTGGAAATACGTCAATAATCCGATCAATGGTTTTCGCAGCCGATGAAGTATGCAGAGTAGCCAATACTAAATGGCCTGTTTCGGCAGCGGTCAGCACCAGCCGAATCGTTTCTAAATCGCGCATTTCGCCGACCAAAATAATGTCAGGGTCTTCTCGCAAAGCCGAGCGCAGGGCTTGGCTAAAACTTTGCGTATCGCGATGGACTTCGCGTTGATTGATTAAGGATTTTTGACTGTGATGAACAAATTCAATCGGATCTTCAACGGTCAGAATGTGGGCTGATTGCTGGCAATTAATATGATCAATCATTGCCGCTAAGGTGGTGGATTTTCCCGAACCCGTCGGGCCAGTCACCAAAATCAGGCCGCGCGGTTTTTCAGATAAGCTTGCGAACAATGGCGGTGCATTCAGCGAGGTTAAACTTTGTACGACTGAGGGAATCACTCTAAACACTGCCGCTGAACCGCGATTTTGATTAAACAGATTGACTCGAAACCGAGCGACATCCGGCAAGGCAAATGAAAAATCAATTTCCAGCTGTTGCTGATAATCGCGGCGTTGTTGTTCAGTGGTGATTTGCTCAATCAATGCTTGCAGGGTTTGGTGATCCAACACAGATTGATTGATGGTTTGAATCTCGCCATCAACTCGCATCATCGGCGGTAAGCCAGCCGATAAATGTAAATCTGATGCCTGATTGTTGACTGCGAAATTTAATAATTCGGTGATGTCCATCGCTTAAATACCCCGCCTTGAAAGTGAAATAACAGTTAGGCAAGGATAGTTAAGCTGGCGGTTTTTGAATAGCGCGGCCTAAGCTGGCTTTTCGGCGCAGCTAATACACAAATGGGTGTAAGGAATTGCTGCTAATCGTTCAGGTTTAATCGTTTCGCCACACGAGGCACATGTGCCGTAAGTACCGGCATCAATTCGGGAAATAGCTTGTTTGATTTTTTCCACTTCAACCCGCGCCGAATTACCTAAAGCATCTAGCACTTGGTCGTTTTCATTCGCGGTTGCTTGTTCCTCAAAATCTTGTTCCAGCGCTTGTTCTTCGTGTTTGACATCGCTGGTAATTTTAGTCAATCGCTCGTCAAGCTCTTCCAGCATGTCGATGAGATTGTTGCGTACTTGTTGATATTGACTCATGTTAATCTCCGCTATTAGGCTTTAAACAAGCCTCGAAATCGCATTGGATACCCATTGCCCATTTAGGTGCAATAAAGATTTTTCGAGGCTTGTTACTACTAGCAGCAAACTAAGCGTTTCAAGCCTAACTTAGCGCTGGCTGAGCGAAGCCGAAGCCATCATTAATGCAAATCAGGCACTTCATTAGCCGGTTTGGTAATTTGCTGGGTTGCCTGTTCCTTCTCTTTTTCTTGTTTTAATTGTTTATTACCTTCGCCAAACATCACCGCAAAAATCATAAACAACACCATACTAATCATGGTGATTGGCAAGCGGCCTGGATTCTCGACCCAAATTAAAATCCATTTTGGTTTTATCATGCCAAGCACTAGCACTAAAACAGACAAAAAAAGCAGGCTAAAACTATAGTAAATCATGGTATTCATCACTCGGCTCCTGTTACCTTAAAGTTGAAGAGTGTTACATTATTATCAGCTGACCGCGGCCTTGCAAGACAACGACAGCCACGCAAAACTTAAAACCCCCGCTAATTACAACAAAAAACGGACGATTCGCAATGCGTTTATTACTGGTAGAAGATGACACAATTTTAGGCGACGGCCTTAAAGCCGGCTTGAGCATGGACGGTTATGCTGTCGATTGGCTAACCGATGGTGTTCAAGCTGACGAGGCCTTGCGTTTAAATCATTACGATTTGGTTGTGTTGGACATCAATCTACCACGCATGGACGGTCTTAGCGTGTTAAAAGCCTTACGCAAGCGTAAAGATACCACGCCAGTGCTGTTGTTGACTGCCAGAGATGGTGTCACTGATCGGGTTGCTGGCTTGGATAGCGGCGCTGATGACTATGTTTCCAAACCGTTTGATTTAGCGGAAATCTGCGCTCGTTTAAGGGCTTTAGCTCGCCGTCATGAAGGTCGGGCGACGCCATTGCTAGAGCATAAAGGCGTCAGTATTAATCCCGCCGCCCATCAAGTGTTCTATCAAGACCAGTTGGTAGACCTTGCCCAGAAAGAATTTGAAGTTTTAAATTATTTGATGAACCACATTGGTCAAGTCATCTCCCGCGCCAAGCTGGAAGAAAGTTTATATGCTTGGGGTTCGGAAGTAGAAAGTAATGCGGTTGAGGTGCATATTCATCATTTGCGTAAGAAAATTGATAGCAACTTAATTCGTACGATTCGTGGTGTTGGTTACATTATTGATCATCAATAACCTATGTAAGGTTTCGCTTTGCGAGACTATTTTAATGTCGGTTCTCGCACCGACAGGCGAGTTACTTTCTTTTGCGTGGCCAAAAGAAAGTAACCAAAGAAAAGGCCACCCGACCGCCGCTTGCTTCCTGCGCTCCGAAGCGTTTACTGGGGGTTGGCAAAAGGGACTTCCTGTCCCTTTGCCAACTTGCCGCATCCATGCGGCAACCCTAACGGGCTATTCCCAGTAAACACTTTGGTGCTCGGCGCGGCAGACGGGAGCAAAACTTCTCACAGCCCCATATTGGCTTAATAATGAAAATCCGCCTGCGCTTAGTCCCTCGTTCGTTAAAAAAACAACTGCTGCTGTTTTTACTGTCCTCGCTATTGATAGTTTGGGGGGCGACAGCGTTTGTCAGCTATAAACTGATGCGTACCGAAACAGCGGAATTATTTAATGCAGAACTGGCTCAATCGGCACGGGTATTACATGCCTTTGTCGAGAATATGTTGCAGCAGCATTCTTTAAATAAATTATGGGGCCGCAAAGCGCCGGATTTATTTGATATGCCGATTTTGGGGCATAAATACGAACGCAAAATTGCTTTTCAGCTACGTTCGGTGAAAGAGGGTGTGGTGTTACGTTCGGAAAGTGCGCCTGAATATGCTTTATCGCTCACCCGCAATGGCTATAGTGAAACCGAATTAGATGGCCAGTTGTGGCATGTGTTTAGCATTAGCAGTGAAAATGGCGAGTATGTGATTCATGTGGGACAGCGTGATGACATTCGCCAACAAATGGTCAACAGCATTGCCAGTGAACAAGGCATTAGCTTTCTGATCGCCCTACCTATTCTCGGCGTGATGATTTGGCTGATTGTTAATCGAACCCTGTCACCATTGAATCAATTAAAACGCCAATTAGCCCGCCGCGAATTCAGCAATCTGCAAGCCTTGCCCGCTAAGCGTTTACCGGATGAATTATTGCCGGTGGTTAATCAAATCAATAGCCTGTTTCAACAATTGGAACAAGCAATTAACAACGAGCGCAATTTTACTTCCGATGCTTCCCACGAACTGAAAACTCCGTTAGCGGGTTTATTAACCCAAATGCAAGTGGCTCAGAAAACTGAAGACTCCGCCGTTCGCAAGTTGGCGTTACAAAAAGCCCAGCAAGCGGTGATGCGAATGACGCATATGGTGCAACAATTATTGACCTTGTCACGAGTTCAACATGACAGCGCCAGCATTAATAAACAAGCGTTAAATATTAACGAAACCTTGATTGCTGTGATTGCTGATATGGATGCGGTCGCTCATGCCAAATCGATTGATCTTGAATTACAAGTACCAGCCAATTTAGCGATCAATGCTAATCCTCAGTTATTGCAGATTTTGGTGCGGAATTTAGTCGATAACGCCATCAAGTATTCACCGAATGGCAGTCGCGTTTTGCTACAAGCCCGACAAGTTGAACAACAAATACTGATCAGCGTTGACGACAGTGGTAATGGTGTTGCCGATGACGATTACCAGCGGCTTACCCAACGCTTTTATCGCTGTATCGATACCGCGGCGTCGGTCGAAGGTAGTGGTTTGGGCTTGTCGATAGCGCAACGCATTATTAGTTTGCATCATGCTGAAATTCAGTTTTCCAAGTCTGAATTAGGTGGTTTAAAAGCTTTATTAAGTTTTCCGCTCAACAATAATCCAATCAACAGTGCTGATTTGCGCGTCAATATGATGTAATCTCGCCCCGATTTCTAACAGAGTAGCGCGTATGTCGGATTTAAAACTAAAAAGCTCGGTGGCAATGGCGGCAAGCATCGCTTTGACAGCCTGTGCGCCCAACAACGCCAATCAAGCTCGACAAGTCACTATCGCCAGTCCTATCGCTGCCGATGCTGCTGATTTTCAAGCCATTACCGGCTTCGATATTCATGTTGATCAAGGCAATCTTCATGCCGTAATTACCGCGCAAGCAGCGAATAGCAAACAGACTTTAATCGGCTATTTGCACTCGGAAGATGGCGGCCAGAATTGGTCAGCGGTGCAAAATATTGGCAATGCGTTTAATTTGCCGGTCGAATCTAAACTCGGTAACGATATTCAAATCGCCGCTTCCGGCAAACAACGAGTTGTAATCTGGCAAACCACTGGCGAAATTCCTGGCATGGGGCCGCTGGTAACGATTTATTCCAATGATGACGGCCAAACTTGGCAACGCGGCAGCAATCCGACTGGCGCTGAAATCGACCAATCCCATCACGATTTAGCCGCTGATGCTCAAGGTCAATTTCATTTAGTCTGGCTGGATGATAGAGAAGAAAATGCTTACCAAGGCTTGCGTTATGCCCGTTCTGCCGACGCTGGACAACATTGGCAATTGTCACAAACTTTAGACCAATCCAGCTGCTCATGCTGTTGGAACCGTTTATTGGTAAATGACCAAGGCCAAGTCAATGTCTTGTATCGCGATATGGAATTTCGCGACATGGCTTTAGCGCAATCCACCGATAGCGGTGAAACTTGGCAAAGACTTAGCACCGTGGGCGAATTTAATTGGAAATTTGAAGGCTGTCCGCACAATGGCGGCGGGATTAGCCAAGCCAAAGACGGCGACATTCACAGCGTGATTTGGACTGGCGCAGAAAACCAAGCCGGCCTGTATCATTTACAATCTGCCGATAACGGTAAAAGTTGGAGCCAGCCACAAGCGGTTGCTGCCGGTAGCGGTGCGTTTCATGGCGATATTGCCGCACTAGACTCACAGCGAGTGGCAATGATTTGGGATGCCATGGGGCCAGATGGTTCGACTGTGATGCTGGCCGATTCGATGGATAACGGTAAGCTATGGTCTACACCTTTATTATTATCAAGCGTTGGCGTTTCGGCTTCGCATCCAAGAATTGTCGCCACTAAAAATGGTTGGCTGGCGCTGTGGACTGAGCAACAAGCCGATAAAACTAAACACTGGCTATCAGCCGTGATTCAATGATTTTCTGAGACAAGAGGTTGTCATGAACAAACTGAGCATAACAAAAATAATAAAACCGGCTGTGATATTGACTGCACTGCTAAGTCCTTTACCGGCTTTTGCCCATGCGATTTTGGTGAAATCGCAACCGGCAAAAGACGAAACCATCAGCCAATCACCTAAACAAGTCGATTTATGGTTTAACGATGCGGTGCGTAGTGAATACAAAGCGGTCGCAGTGATCGATAGCGCTGGCAAACGGGTCGATAATCACGATGTCGCCCAAGGCCTCACCGATGGTTCACACATTTACGCCACGGTTCCTAATCTAGCCCCAGGCACTTACACCATTCGTTATCGCGTAGTTTCCGAAGACACCCATATCGTCACCGGCAAATTTGAATTTACGATAAAACCTTAATAATTAGAAAAATCGCAAGATGCCTGTGTGTAATGTAATGCCTTAGTTAAGCCGTTCGTGCTGAGCTTGTCGAAGCATGAACGGCTTAACGGGGATAACAGCAGATTTTCCATTCATCCTTCGACAAGCTCAGGACGAACGGAAAATCTGCCCCCACAGTTACAGGATCAACACCGCGTTTTACCCTCCTTTGTCATTTGTTTTTTGAGTTTTAAACACCATGAAAAAACTGCATTTAAGTCATTTCCGCATTGTTGCAATGCTGTTAGTCGTTTTCTCGCTGCTTGGCTGCGATAAATTAGGCATTAACTTCAACAAAAACACTTCCAGCCCTGTCGGCAATCGCCCTGAATTGGATTGCATCATTGCTAATGATTTTTACGCTGTACATTTCAGCGCCTACATTCAGCCCGGCAAAGACGAAGTCAGCAAAGATGCCAAAGCCGCTTTTGTACCTTACTGCCAACAAATTCCGCGTCCGGGCAAAATGTTTTTCACTGCTGATTTAATTGATCGCGACATTCGCACCACCCCAATCGGCATCCGTATCGTTGAAGTTGAAAAAACCGGTCAGAAAGCACCAGACGACATCCGCGAAATTCGCACTGTGGCTGAAATCCCAAGCAAACTGTATCCACGCGGTGCGGTAGAAGCACAGGCTGAAATTGATAAAAACGGCGATTACGTGTTGTATTTGATGATCGGCGAAGCGATGGAAGATGACGATAAATTCCGCGTACCGCTGGAAGTAGGCGTTGATCCTAAAGCCTTAACTATCAAAGAAATCGCCTTGATCTCTGGCGGCATCGTGCTATTCATCGGCCTGATTTTCTTAGCTTATTTCCTAACCACTAAACGCAAAGCCGCTTAAACACCATGACTAATTTGAAATTTTCTGGCTTCGCGCAATGCTTGATTGCTGTTTTATTATTGCTGCAATCAAGTGCGGCTTCTGCTCATGCTCCGGGTTTAAGCTCGATTGATGTGGTGTTAAACGCCGAGCAAATGGATGTAAAAATCACGTTTGCTTTGCAAGATATTGAAGCGTTCGCACCGATGGACAGTGATTTGGATGCTGAAGTGAGCGATGCTGAACGCGATGCAGCGAAACCTAATATCGCTCAGTTATTGGCTAAGCAATTGCGGGTTAATAATCATGATCAAGATTTACAGCCTTTAGAAGCCGGAACAGTTAGTTTCGATGAGCAAAATAACGCTCATGTTGAATTTCATTATGCGGTTCAGCCACAGCAAGCAATTTTGATTCAATCGAAATTTTTAGCCTTGCTACCAGAAGGTCATCAGCAATACTTAACCGCTAAAGATGCCAATGGCGTGACACTTAATGAAAAAATGCTAGGCAAAACTGATGATCAGATTAGTCTGAGCTTAGATGCCGCAAGCCATAGTGCTTTAAGCACTGTGGCAGATTTTTTCAAACTCGGTATTGAGCACATCCTGACGGGCTACGATCATTTGCTGTTTTTGTTTGCACTGTTAGCCGTCACTCATAGCTTTTGGCCAGCGATTAAAATCATCACCTTCTTCACCGTTGCCCACTCGATTACCTTGGCATTCGCTGGTTTAAACATCTTGGAATTACCCAGCAGTTTTGTCGAACCGTTTATCGCGGCAACCATTATTTATGTCGGTGTTGAAAACATTATTCGCGGCGAACATCCCAAAGGTCGCCATTGGTTGACCTTTGCTTTTGGTTTAATTCACGGTTTTGGTTTTGCCAGTGTCTTGCGCGAAATGGAAATTTCTTCTGGCGATACAGGAATTTTGGTGCCGCTGTTGTCGTTTAACTTAGGAATTGAAAGTGGACAAATTGCCGTAGCGGCTGTCGTGTTACCAATGATTTGGTGGCTGAATAACAAACCAAAATTTGCCAAGACTTTCTTAAATCTCTGCTCGTTGCTGGTGAGTTTGATGGGCGCTTATTGGTTGATTGAAAGAACTGTGCTTTGATGATTTGAAACACTCCCGCGCAATGCGGGAGTGTTGTTTTAACTGAACGAAATTAATCCGCTAACTGTTGAATCCCGTCTAAATACCATTTTGGTTGAGCACTGTTTTTAGGTTTGATGAAGTGCCAAACTTCGCGAACTTGTTCAACATTGCCATCATCTTCGCGCATTAAGCTGTCAAACAAGACGGTTGCTTCTAAATCATTCCCCACTTCGCGAGCTTCCAATAACTCAGATTGCAGTTTTAACACTTCGGTTTTATTACTGCCGTTTGAAGCGCGGAGTTGATCTTGAATTTCGGCAAACACTTTGTCAGTGGTTAAGCCACGGATGCTGGCTAAATCGCCTTTATCCCAAGCCGTTTGTAAATAACGGAAGGCGTTTTCAGCACCGGACATAAAGCTGGCTTTATCAAAACCGGCTGGCAAATTAACCACAGCTGCTGGTGCCACCTTATCTTTGCCAAACATAACATCAGTTTCAAAGCCCGCAGGATTAGCGGTGCCAGCGTTATATTGATTTTGAGTGTCGGCACTGTGGCTAGTGCGGCCATAAGCATTACCGAGTGGTTGCGCTTGTGTCTGACTGGCTTTGGCGGCAAACAGACGGTACAAAACAAAGGCGATGCCAGCAAATAACAACATATCCATAAAGTTGATGCCTTCAAAAGCACCACCGAAGAATAAGGAACCTAATAAACCACCTAAAGCTAAGCCGCCTAACATGCCCATAAAACCACCCCGATTTGCCCAGCCTTGGCGAGCGGTTTGATTTTGAGCGGCTGCCGGTGAATGGGTGGGTTGGCTGCTAGGTGCTGCGCTAGGGCTGGCACTGGGCGATGGACTCACTGAGCGCTGGTAAGGGGCGCTATAACTGGGTTTGCTACCAAATGAGCTACCACCGCCCATCCGTTTAGCTTGTGCTTCATTAATGCTGCCTAGCACTAAGACCAAGCTAACTAAAGCGGTTGTCAGAATACTGATTTTCTTGTTCATGGAATTTATGTGCCTATAGTGATGTGTGTTAGCTATATTCGGGATACATTGTTGGTTTTTCAAGTAGAATAGCCTTTCGCTGTTGGCTATACAACAGCTCTCTGTTTACTGAGTGACATATTCATAGACCTTTCAAAAACATAAATGGTTGCATTGTTACGTCAATTTTTAGTTGTATTGTTAGTTTTGTTGCAATGTGCGGCACCGTTGGTGCACGCTCATACTGGCGGCAATGCTTATCAAAGCGGCTTGCATATCCATGAGTTTGAATCATTTAGCCATGTCGCCAACGAAGTCGCAATGGTTACTGCCAGCCATGATAGTCATGCTGATAGCGTTATTGTTGATATTGATTCAGCAATAAAGCAGCAATCATCCGCCAGCGACAGTATTACCGCGTTTTATTTACATAGCCAAATCAGCAGTTTTGCGATCAGTCGCCAAGCCGACACGATTAACTTTTCGCCACAACCGTTGGCATTTGTCCCCAGCCCTTTCATTAGCCACAACACCTCCCGCGCACCACCGCTTTAAACAACCCGCCAAGCATTGGCGCGGTATTCATTTGTCTGCTGTTCAAGCCTTATCCGATTTTTAATTTTTGTTTTGGAGTGCGATATGACTCATTTACGTCATATTCAATACAGTCTGTTAATCAGCCTGTTAATTGCTTTGCCTTGTGTTGCTGATACATCGTTGACGATGGAGCATCTTGATCCTATCGAGGTTGATAAAAGCCTTAGTCTGCCGCAATTGGTTGAGCAAACGCTGGAAAAATATCCAGATCGATTGATTAACGAAGCCTTGGCGCAACAAGCCGAAGCTTGGCAAACTCGTGGTGATAGCTGGTTTGCCGGTTCCACGGCTTTATCTTTAGATTACAACACCGACCAAATCGCCAACGACCGAGGCACACGGGAAGCTTCTGCAAAACTAGAAGCGACGGTTTGGAATTGGGGGCAACGCTCTGCCGCGCAAGATGTCGCGCAACAATCACAGTTATCCGCCGAAAAACAATCACAAGCAGTTAAATTGGAAGTAGCGCATTTAGTTCGCGAAGCTTTGTGGGAAATGGCGTTGGCGGATATTCGCTGGCAACAGGCGAAATATAGCGTCGATATTTCTGCGCAATTGCTGGAAAAAGTAAAGCGTCGGGTTGAACTGGGTGATTTGGCTAGAGCCGATTTATTACTAGCCGAAGGTGAGCATTTGCAAAATCGTTCATTGCTAACTCAAGCCGAAGCCGAAGTTATGCACAGTCGTAAAAACTATGCATCATTAACTCAAACTACACGGATGCCAGCCCAGTATCAGGAACAGCTCAGCCCGATTACAAAGATTGAAAACAATCATCCGCAACTGGAAGCAATCAATGCCCTAATCGCTCGTAAACAAGCCGGGATTGAATGGGCGAAAAACACCGATACCATCAACCAACCCAAAATCAATATCGGTGGTAAAACCAGTCGCGACCAATACGGTTTATCCGATACCCAAAGTGCTGGCGTTGGCGTAATCATTCCTTTTGGACATAGCACTTACGATGCGCCCGAAATTGCCGCCGCTCATTTGGAACTTAACCAAACATTGGCGCAACGCGAACATTTGGTCAGACAATTAGAAAAAGGCTTACATGAAGCAGAACACGCTTTAGAAGTGACTCGCCAAGAATTGTCGATAGCACAACAGCTAAAACAAATCGCCGAAACGCATTTAAACATGACCCAAATCAGCTTTACCGCTGGCGAAATCAACTTGCTGGATTTATTGAAAATCCAAGCCCGCAGCTTAGAAGCGATTCGCAACGCCAAAGAACAGGAAGTTAAGTTACAACGCAATATTGCTTTTTATAATCAAGCAGTTGGAGCGCAGCCATGAGATTTAAAAAAACGCTGTTGTCATTATTAATAAGCCAATCGTTAGCGGTATTTGCAGACGATGGGCAAATTAAAATCAGCCAAGAGCAAATTGATAATTTAGGGATTCAAGTTGGCGGTATCAGCAAAAGCAATCAAACCCCGTTGTTTTATGCGCCAGCGACGGTGGTAGTGCCGGCAAATCACGAATTATTAATCAGCAGCACTCAGCCAGGTTTGGTGGTCAAACTGGCGGCCAACATCGGCGATCAGGTCGAAAAAGGCCAAATTTTGGCGCAATTGAACAGCCCTGAATTAGTCAATTTGCAGCGCGAATATTTAAATGCAAGCAGTGAATTAAGCTTGTCTACTCAAGAATATCAGCGTGATCAAAAACTATTACAAGAAGGCGTGATTGCCGAACGCCGCTGGCAAGAAACTCAAACCATTCATAACAGCAAATCGGCACAACTCGACACCGCCAAACAATTATTGGTCATGGCAGGCATGTCAGCTGGCGAAATTAAAACCCTCGCCCAAACTCGGCAACTCACCAGTCAGTTAAACATTCGCGCACCGATTAGCGGCGTGATTTTGGAGCGTTCAGTCACTTTAGGTTCACGTCTGGATTTACAAGCGCCGCTATACCGCATTGCGGATTTATCTGAGCTTTGGCTGGAAATCAATTTGCCGCAAGAACGTTTAAATACCATCAATGTTGGCGATACGGTTAAGCTGGAAAACAGCACCAGCACCGCCAAGATTAAATTGCTCGGCCAAAGCGTCGATCATGCCAATCAAACCGTATTGGCACGCGCAGTGCTGAATGACAAAAATGCTAGCCTTCGCAGCGGCCAGCATTTGAATGTGCAAATCATGCAAAACAGCGCTCAAAACGGCTTTAGTGTTGCCAACACCGCGATTGCCCAGAACCAAGGTCATCAATACATTTTCGTCCGTAATGCCGAAGGTTTTGAAGTGCGGGAAATCAATGTTACCGGCAGACAAAATACCGAATCACAAATCAGCGGCAATTTAAGCGGTGATGAACAAATTGCTACCAAAGGCGCGGTGGCCTTAAAAGCTAATTGGCTGGGCTTGGGAGGCGATGAATAATGGCGGCGTTGATTCGTTTTGCCTTAACTCAGCGCCTGTTGATGCTATTGGCAATAGCCATGTTATGCGGTGGCGGTTATTTGGCATTAAAGCAAATCCCGATTGACGCATTCCCTGAAGTATCGCCGACGCAGGTGAAAATCATCGTTAAAGCCAATGGTATGACGCCGGAAGAAGTGGAATCGCGGATTACTGCGCCGATTGAGGTCGAATTATTAGGGATTCCTCACCAAACCATGCTGCGCTCGTTGGCTAAATACGCAATTACCGACATTACCTTAGATTTTGAGGAAGGCACCGATATTTATTGGGCCAGACAGCAAGTTGCTGAGCGTTTAAATGCGATGTGGGGCAATTTGCCGGCTGGCGTCAATGGCGGCATTGCACCGATGACCACACCGTTGGGTGAGATGTTCATGTTTGCGATTGAAGGTGGCGATTTAAGTTTAATGGAGCGCCGCGAATTACTAGATTGGGTGATACGTCCAGCTTTACGCACAGTACCGGGTGTGGCGGATGTTAATGCTTTGGGGGGCTTGGTGCGTAGTTTTGAAGTAGTGCCCAACAATACCCGCATGGCGGCACGTAATATCACTATTGACCAACTCACGGCGGCTTTAGAAAACAATAATCGTAATGATGGCGCTGGGCGAATGAGCGAGGGCGAAGAGGCTTTAATTGTTCGCGCTGAAGGCCGGATTAAAAATCAAGACGATGTCAGCGCGATTGTGGTGGCTCAGCAAAATGGCTTGCCGATTAAAGTCGCTGACATTGCTGATGTGCGTATCGGCTCTTTGACTCGTTATGGCGCGGTCAGTAAAGATGGTAAGGGTGAAGCGGCGACTGCTGTTGTACTGAGTTTACGCGGAGCCAATGCCCGTCAAACCATCGCTTTATTAGAAACCAAGTTGGCCGAGTTACAACCGAGCTTGCCGCAAGGGGTAAAAATCAACACCTTCTACAACCGCGGGATTTTGGTCGGCAAAGCCGTTAATACGGTTTCAAAAGCCTTATTTGAGGCGATTGTGTTGGTAGTGGTGTTATTGATTTTGTTTTTGGGCGATTTACGGGCAGCGTTAACGGTTGCCTTGGCTTTGCCGATGGCGGCTTTAATCACCTTCATTTTGATGCACGCCTTTGGCATGTCAGCCAATTTAATGAGCTTGGGCGGCTTAGCGATTGCGATTGGGATGTTGGTGGATGGCGCGGTGGTGGTGGTCGAAAACATCATTACCCAGTTAGCCGATCATGGCAAAAATCAGCGTTTACCCAGATTGCATTTGATTTACCGCGCTACCCGCGAAGTCGCGGTGCCGGTGACATCGGGGATTTTAATCATTGTTATCGTCTTCTTGCCATTGCTAACTTTACAAGGCTTGGAGGGCAAATTGTTTGGCCCTGTGGCGATGACAATTGTGTTTGCTTTGAGTGGATCTTTGCTGTTGTCGCTGACCGCAATTCCGGTGTTGGCGTCTTTTTTATTGACCAAAGTTTCCCACGAAGAACCATGGTTGCCGCGCAAAATGTTGGCGATTTATCAGCCGGCCTTAGCTTGGTGTTTGGAGAATAGTAAAAAAGTCTTTATCACCGCGGGTGCTTTATTCGCTGTGACTATCTTGGTGTTTAGCCAAATCGGCAGCACGTTTATGCCGACCTTGGACGAGGGCGACATTATTGTGCAGTTGGAAAAACTGCCGTCGATTACCCTGCAAGATTCAGTTGATCTGGATATTCGCGTGCAAAAAAACATCCTCGAACATATTCCAGAAGTTGAAACCGTGGTTTCTCGGGTCGGTACTGACGAGCTGGGCTTAGACCCGATGAGTTTGAACGACACCGATACTTTCTTGATTTTGAAGCCGAAAGATCAGTGGCAAGCGGAATCTAAAGAAGCCTTGATTGAGAAAATTCGCGGCATCATGTCTCACACCCCGGGGATTTCGTTTGGTTTTACCCAGCCGATTGAAATGCGGGTTTCAGAAATGTTGACCGGTACTCGTGGCGATGTGGCGATTAAATTATTTGGCGGTGATTTAGAGCAGCTGAATGCTAAAGCCGGTGAAATTGAAAGTTTGTTGAAAACCATTCCTGGCGCTAGCGATGTGTTTACCCGTGAAAACGAAGGGATGCAGTTTTTGCAATTAAGCATTGACCGGCAAGCGGCTGGGCGTTTTGGTTTGGATAGCAACACGATTGAAAACCTGTTGCGAGCGCAAATTGAAGGCCAGCAACTGGGCATTGTTCAAGAAGGGATTAAGCGCACACCGCTATTATTACGTGGTGATAGCACCACCGCCAATTTTGATAACTTACAAATTAGCCTAGCTGACGGTAACCATATTCCGATCACCGCAGTCGCTAAAATCGAAAAAGTCGAAGGCGTGGTATCGATTGATCGTGAAAAAGGTCAGCGTTTTGTGGTGATTCGTAGCAATGTCGAAGGCCGCGATTTGGTGGGTTTTGTTGATGAAGCCCGCCAAGCCGTCGCAGAAAAAATTCAATTACCGACCGGCTTTCATGTCGAATTTGGCGGTCAGTTTGAAAATCAACAACGAGCAGCAGCGCGTTTGTCGTTGGTGATTCCGGTGTCATTGGGCTTAATTTTCTTATTACTATTTTCGACTTTTGGTTCAGTCAGACAAGCGGTATTGGTGTTATCCAATATTCCTTTGGCGATGATAGGCGGTGTGTTTGCTTTAGGTTTATCCGGCGAATATTTATCAGTCCCCGCTTCGGTGGGTTTTATCGCTTTGCTGGGGATTGCGGTGTTGAACGGGGTGGTGATGGTTAGCTATTTCAATCAATTAGCGGCGACGGGTATGGCATTATCGCGAGTGGTTTTAATCGGCTCGGCGCGACGATTAAGACCGGTGTTAATGACTGCTAGCATCGCAGCATTTGGTTTGATTCCGCTATTGTTTGCATCCGGCCCAGGTTCGGAAATTCAGCGGCCATTGGCGATTGTTGTTACCGGCGGCTTATTGTCCTCAACCTTACTAACCTTAATTATGCTGCCGATACTGTATTTACGATTTGGCCAGCCAAGGGAGATTGAATAATGAGTCATAGCGATTACTTAATTACTATTCACGTCCCACCCAGCCTTGAAGATGCGGTGGTGGATTGTTTGTTGGGCTTTGAAACCGCTCAAGGTTTTTCCAGCTTTGCAGTCAATGCCCACCATCATAGTAATCATGGTTCATCGCTGGCTGAGCTAGTCAGTGGCAGGCAGGGCAAAATCAGCTTTCAGATGTATGTTGAAAAAAATGATATTGGCGCGGTTTTGAATCAGTTAAAAACCGATTTTGCGGGGGCGGGTTTGCATTACTGGGTGACGCCGGTGATTGAGCAAGGCGTCATCTAATTGCTCACCCGTTAAACCGGAAACCAAGGGATTTAATTGATTCTAAAACAAAAATGACAAGCTTCGCGTCAATTGGATAGAATACAAGCTCTTGGGGGCGACCTGGCTTCGACGTGGGTAGCAAAACCTCAGGTGCATGCCGAGCACAGTACAGCTCGTAAAACCTACTGAAATAAAGTATTCGCAAACGACGAAAACTACTCAGTGGCTTTAGCAGCTTAAACCCTGCACCACTTCTCTGACTGTGTGTACTTATGCGTGCAGAGTTCCTTCGGGGACATTCAGGGATCATATTACATAAGATCGCGCCAAGGCTTAGTTCGGAGCTAAAAGCGCTAAATCCAATCGAAATCGCTGTTGATCCTCTTGGCCCGACGGGTAGTCAACAGTTAAATTAAAAGCGCGGGATAAGCATGTAGAGCTTGTGGCGGAGTGCTTGCGGACGCGGGTTCAATTCCCGCCGCCTCCACCAAGAATAAGTTTTAAGAGAATCAAGAAAGACTATAAACCCGCGGCTCACAAGGCTTAGCGGGTTTTTTATTGTCCAGTTTAGCTAACCTGAATCAGCGAAAAATTTAAAGACATAGGCTTCAGGTGGCAATTACCCAAATTTAGAATGAAGCCTCGCTTGCTTCAACCTCTCAGTGTTTAAGCTGACGTTTCTGGTTTCATTGTGTTGCCAAAGCTTCATCAAGGCGGTTAGCCAGCATAAAGTATTGATTGAGCCTACATAAATCTTCGCTAGTTATCTTGGAATAGCATCCGCAAGGCTGATAGTGAATTGTGCTTGGTGTTGAATCTCGCCTACCTAAGCCCATATGCGGCAGTTATAGGTTTTACGATACAATACGCAGTTTTGGCTAAGGCAAGCAAACGGCTGCCTTGGTGTTTTCTTCAAGGCAGTAAGCCTTTATGTTCTGGAGTTATTGATATGCGCATTATCCTGTTAGGCAGTCCGGGGTCGGGCAAAGGTACCCAAGCACAATTCATCACCGAAAAATTTGCGATTCCTCAAATTTCAACCGGCGATATGTTGCGTGCTGCTGTTCGTGAAGGTACGCCGCTGGGTATTGAAGCTAAAAAAGTCATGGATGCCGGCGGTTTAGTATCTGATGACATTATCTTGGGTTTAATTAAAGAGCGTATTGCTCAAGCTGATTGCAAAAACGGCTATTTGTTAGACGGCTTCCCTCGCACCATCGCCCAAGCAGAAGGCTTGGCAACCATGGGTGTTGAGCTGGATTATGTGATTGAAATCGCGGTTGATGATGAAGAAATTATCAAACGCATGAGCGGCAGACGCGTGCATTTGGATTCTGGCCGTACTTACCACGTGGTTTTCAACCCACCCAAACAAGAAGGCTTGGACGATGTCACTGGCGAAGCCTTGATTCAACGTGATGATGATAAAGAAGAAACCGTGCGTAAGCGCTTGTCGGTTTATCACGAACAAACCAAACCATTGGTTGGTTTTTATTCAGCAGACAATCAATCATCAAAATTTGCTTCGATTGCCGGTGTAGGTTCAGTTAGCGATATTACCGCTAAAGTCCTTGCTGTTTTGGCATAAGCCGTTGTTATCTCAAGTGGAATCAGAACATGGCAGGTAAAACCTTATACGACAAACTCTGGGACGATCACGTTGTTCATACCGAAGACGATGGCTCGTGCCTGATTTATATTGATCGCCAGTTATTGCATGAAGTGACATCACCGCAAGCGTTCGACGGCTTGCGTTTAGCCAACCGCCAACCTTGGCGAGTGACTCGCAATTTGGCGGTTGCTGATCACAACGTCCCGACCGATCACCGCGATCAAGGCATTGCTGATCCGGTTTCGCGTTTACAAGTTGAAACCCTAGATAAAAACTGTGCTGAATTTGGGATTACCGAATTTGACATGAGCGATATTCGTCAAGGTATCGTTCACGTTGTTGGCCCAGAACAAGGCGCGACTTTGCCAGGTATGACCGTGGTTTGCGGCGATTCGCACACTTCAACCCATGGCGCATCAGCGGCATTGGCGTTTGGTATCGGTACTTCAGAAGTCGAACACGCGTTAGCGACGCAATGTTTGGTACAGAAAAAAGCCAAAAACATGCTGATTAAAGTCAACGGCCAAGTAGGTTTAGGCGTGACCGCGAAAGACATCGTGTTAGCGATTATTGGCAAAATCGGCACCGCTGGCGGTACTGGCTACACCATCGAATTCGCTGGCACCGCGATTCAAGCCTTGTCGATGGAAGGTCGGATGACGGTTTGTAATATGGCGATTGAAGCCGGTGCTCGCGCTGGTTTAGTCGCTGTTGACGACACCACTATCGATTATTACCAAGGCCGTCCTTATGCACCAAAAGGTGATGATTGGGCAATGGCGGTGCGTTACTGGCAACGTCTACATTCCGACAGCGATGCTCAATTCGACAAAGTGGTTGAATTAAATGCTGCCGAAATTAAGCCACAAGTGACTTGGGGCACTTCACCAGAAATGGTGGTACCCGTTGATGCCAATGTCCCAAATCCTGCACAAGAAGCTGATCCGGTTAAACGCGAAGGCATGCAACGCGCTTTGCAATATATGGGCTTAGAAGCAGGTCAAGCGATTACTGATATTAAAGTGGATCGGGTGTTTATCGGTTCTTGCACTAATTCCCGCATCGAAGATTTACGCCAAGCCGCGGCAGTGATTAATGGTCAAAGCAAAGCCGATAGCGTTAAACAAGTGTTGATCGTGCCAGGTTCAGGTTTGGTTAAACAACAAGCCGAAGCCGAAGGTTTGGATAAAGTGTTTATTGCCGCTGGTTTTGAATGGCGCGAGCCAGGTTGTTCAATGTGTTTGGCGATGAATGCCGACCGTTTGGAAGCGGGCGAACATTGTGCTTCAACCTCGAATCGCAATTTTGAAGGTCGCCAAGGCTACGGCGGCAGAACTCATTTGGTTAGCCCTGCAATGGCAGCGGCGGCAGCGATTGCCGGTCATTTTGTCAATGTTGCCGATTTAGCATCAGGAGCCTCAGCATGAAAGCATTTACCCAATTAACGGCTTTGGTGGCACCGCTGGATCGCGCGAATGTTGATACCGATGCCATTATTCCTAAGCAATTTTTAAAGTCGATTCGTCGCGCGGGTTTTGGCCCGTATTTGTTTGATGAATGGCGTTATTTAGATCGCGGCGAGCCAGAAATGGATTGCAGCAATCGTCCGTTAAACCAAGACTTCGTGCTCAATCAGCCTAAATATCAAGGCGCACAAATTTTGCTGACTCGCGAAAATTTTGGCTGTGGCTCATCGCGTGAACACGCACCTTGGGCGCTGGAAGATTATGGGTTTCGGGCGATTATCGGTTCCAGTTTTGCCGACATTTTTTATAACAACTGCTTCAAAAACGGCATTTTGCCGATTGTGTTATCAGCCGATTTGATTGACCAATTGTTCAATCAAGTCACGGATGGTTATCAATTAAGCGTTGATTTAGAAAACAACGTCATCACCACGCCCAGCGGCCAACGCATAGGCTTTAGTATCGATGAAAATCGTCGTTATCGCTTATTAAATGGTTTGGATGATATTGCTTTGTCGCTACAACACGCCGACAAAATCAAAGCCTACGAAGCCGAACGCGCTAAACGTGCGCCGTGGTTGTTTAAAGACGCATAAGAATTTACAGATTAAGGTAACAACAATGACAAGAAAAATTGCAGTATTAGCCGGCGACGGTATTGGCCCAGAGATTGTTGCGGAAGCGATTAAAGTTTTAAGTTTCTTAAACACCGATATGAATTTAGATTTGGTGTTTGAAAACGCTTTGATTGGTGGCGCGGCTTATGATGCTTTTGGCACACCGCTACCACAACAAACTTTAAATCTCTGCAAAAACGCCGATGCGGTATTGCTCGGTGCGGTTGGCGGTCCTAAATGGGAGCCATTGGCTCATGCGGTACGTCCAGAACGCGGCTTATTGGGCATTCGTTCTGAATTAGGTTTGTTCTCAAATCTACGTCCAGCGATTTTGTATCCACAATTGGTTGACGCTTCCACTTTGAAACCAGAAGTAGTTTCTGGCTTGGATTTGATGATCGTTCGTGAATTAACCGGTGGGATTTATTTCGGCCAACCACGCGGCACACGGATTTTGGAAAACGGTGAAAGACAAGCGTTTAACACCAAAATTTACAGCGAATCAGAAATCCGTCGCATTGCCCATTCAGCATTCAAAATCGCTCAAAAACGTAATAAAAAACTCTGTTCAGTGGATAAAGCCAACGTGCTTGAAGTCACCGAGTTATGGCGCGAAGTGATGACCGAAGTTGGTAAAGAATATCCAGATGTGCAATTGAGCCATATGTATGTTGATAACGCTGCAATGCAGTTGGTTCGTGCGCCAAAACAGTTTGATGTGATGGTGACTACCAATATGTTTGGCGATATTTTGTCGGATACAGCAGCGATGTTAACCGGCTCAATCGGCATGTTGCCATCAGCGTCTTTGGATGCCAACGCCAAAGGTATGTACGAACCGATTCACGGTTCTGCACCCGACATCGCTGGCAAAGGCATTGCTAATCCATTAGCAACCATCTTGTCAGTGGCAATGATGTTGCGTTACACCTTCAACGAAGCGGCGGCTGCGGATCGTATTGAACAAGCGGTTAACAGCGCTTTAGACGCTAAAGTGAGAACTGCAGACATTTATTCTGAAGGCATGATCAAAGTCAGCACTTCAGAAATGGGTGATGCGGTTGTTAATGCTTTGAAAGGAGCTTAATCATGTCAAAAACTTATGATGTTGCGGTAGTTGGTGCAACGGGCGCGGTTGGCGAAACCATGATTTCGATCTTGGAAGAGCGCAATTTTCCAGTTGGCAAAGTTTACGCTTTGGCCAGCGAACGCTCGGCTGGCAAACGGATTCCGTTTAAAGGCGGCTCTTTAGTCGTGGAAGATTTAGCTACTTTTGATTTTTCAAAAGTCCAAATCGGCTTGTTCTCACCGGGCGCTTCGGTTTCCGCTGAATACGCACCCAAAGCAGCGGCGGCAGGTTGTGTGGTGATTGATAACACCTCACAATTTCGCTACGACGATGAGATTCCGTTGGTAGTGCCAGAAGTTAATCCTGAAAAAGTCGCTGACTATAAAAATCACGGCATTATCGCTAACCCAAACTGCTCAACCATCCAAATGTTGGTGGCTTTAAAGCCGATTTACGATGCAGTCGGCATTACTCGTATCAACGTTGCCACTTATCAAGCGGTATCCGGCACAGGCAAAGAAGCGATTGAAGAATTGGCGACACAAACTGCTAACTTGCTGAATGCTAAACCCGTCAAAGCCAGCGTTTATCCTAAACAAATCGCTTTCAACGTCTTGCCGCAAATTGATGTCTTTATGGACAACGGCTACACCAAAGAAGAAATGAAAATGGTTTGGGAAACCCGCAAAATCATGGGCGATGAGTCGATTTTGGTTAACCCAACTGCAGCGCGAGTACCGGTATTTTTCGGTCATTCAGAAGCGGTGCATATTGAAACCAAACAAAAAATCACTGCTGAACAAGTGCGTGAGTTATTGGCTTCAGCACCGGGCGTGACCTTGGTTGATGAGCGGGTTAATGGTGGTTATCCAACCGCTGTGACCGAATCATCAGGTAATGATGATGTGTTTGTGGGTCGGATTCGTGAAGATATTTCCCATCCAATGGGGATTGATTTATGGGTGGTTGGTGATAACGTCAGAAAAGGCGCGGCGCTGAATAGCGTGCAAATTGCTGAAGTGTTAATCAGGGATTATTTGTAAGTTCGTTTCCACCAGCCGATTAGCTAAGCCGTTGGTGCTGAGCTTGTCGAAGCATGAACGGCGATGGTCGGCACAGCTCGGCTTTTCCGCTCATCCTTCGACAAAGCTCAGGACGAACGGAAAAGCCTCAACTGGCTAGAAAACCGATCAAATTTCTGCACGATCCTTTTCCGTGTACTTTAAAGCCTTGATAAAACCGCTAAAACTGCTGAGTTAAAACAATGAAATTAAAATCTGTTGCTTATTTATGCAAAACATTAGCGGTTGTTGGCTTGCTGACTCCAAGCCTAGGCTTGCCATTCAGCATTGGTGAGATTCACTTAAATTCGACGTTAAACCAAGCGGTTAACGCCGAATTTAAGCTCAATTTGGCGGAAGGTGAAAATGCTAGTGATATTTCCGTTCGCTTAGCGACAGCAGAGAAGTTCGAACAAGCAGGCATTGCTTGGAACCCATTGTTATCGGGTTTACAGTTTCAAACCACTAATCAAAACAATGGTTCTATAACGGTAAAAGTCAGTTCAAAAGAGCCATTAACCAGCGCTGCGCTAAGCTTGTTAGTTGAAGTTTCTAGCCCACAAGGTACACAGCTCAAAGCCTTTACAGCGCAAACTGCACCGGTAGTTAATCAAACACAATCTGATGCTCCCAGCGAAACCGTTAAACCCAGCAAAAAAGTTCCAGGGTTTAATCCTGAATCACTAAATGCAACTGGCACCGAATACGGCCCACTTAAAGCCAGCGATACCTTATGGAGTATTGCCGCTCACCTTGGCAAACAACGCGGTTTAAGCACCAAACAAATGCTAACCGCTTTGCAAAAAGCCAATCCCGATGCCTTTAATAATGGCAGCATCGATTCTTTAAAACCTGATGCGATATTGCAAATCCCTTCGGCTGAAGCCAGTCTGGAACTTGCCTCAAAACCACATCAGCCTACCGAATCTGCGCCAGCGATTAAGAATAAAGCTTTAGAACTTGCCGCTCCGACAGAAACCACAGTCAGCGACAAAACCGAAGTCGGTAGCCAAGCAAAATCAGAACCACAGCCGGAGCCTAATCCCAGCACACCAGCAGTCATTGCTAACTCGCCAACCACCGGCAATAACGATTTTCTAGCATTACAAACCAAGATTGCTGCCTTAGAGCAGCAACTCAGCATGATGCAACAGTTATTGGCATTAAAAGACCAACAGCTTGCGATCTTACAAAATGCGAATAAAAACCAGTTTACTCAGGCGAATCCTGTCGCGGTTAAAGCCGAATTAGAATCGCCTTCTTCGTTGCTAATAGCCAGTTTTGGATTGAGTTTATTAACAGGATTGGGCTGGTTGTTATGGCACAAGAATCAGCGTGAGCAACAACGAAAAAGCGATGATGAAGCGTTTTTTGATAACGACTTTTTGCCTTCTACAGCCACCCACAACGAGGCATTTTCTTTTAGCGAATTAGCTGCGACCGACCAATCATCATCAACCACCAACAATGGTGATTTCGATTTCGATCTTGGCTTTTTTGAAGCGCCCGTAGCGCCTATTCTCGTCAATACACCAGCCAACCAAGATGACGCTGAGTGGCATGAGGATGATGAAACCGAAACCAAAATCGACTTAGCAAAAGCCTATATCGATATGGGCGATCTGGAAATGGCAAAGATTATTGCTGAAGAGGTGATGAAAACTGGTAATGAACAACAAAAAGCCGCGGCTCAAGCGTTGTTGTCCGAACTTTAAGCTTTTTTGAAGGCGTAGGCTCGAATAAGCATAACGTTTCGAGCAGAGAGCTTTTACAACCGGTATAGCCTTCGTGTACGACTGATGGCAATAAAAAAGCCCTAAACCTTGCGGTTTAGGGCTTTTTGTTTAGCTAGGGCTGGGAAGCCGATTACATCATGCCGCCCATATCAGGCATTGCAGGGCCTTTGTTATCACTTGGCGCATCAGCAATCATCACTTCGGTGGTGATCATCAAACCAGCAACAGACGCTGCATTTTGTAATGCAGAGCGAGTTACTTTAGCTGGATCTAAGATACCCATTTGGATCATGTCGCCGTATTCGCCAGTCGCTGCGTTGTAACCAAAGTTACCGCTGCCTTTTCTGACTTCGTTCAATACTACAGAAGCTTCTTCGCCAGCGTTGGTCACGATTTGGCGTAATGGCTCTTCCATTGCGCGACGCAAAATATTAACACCGACAGTTTGGTCGTGGTTGATGCCTTGCAAGCCTTCTAAAGCCGCCAATGCACGAATCAACGCAGTACCACCGCCAGCAACAACGCCTTCTTCAACCGCAGCGCGTGTTGAATGCAATGCGTCTTCTACGCGAGCTTTTTTCTCTTTCATTTCAACTTCGGTAGCAGCGCCGACTTTAATCACCGCAACACCGCCAGCTAATTTAGCCAAACGTTCTTGCAATTTTTCACGGTCGTAATCAGAGGTTGCTTCGTCAGCTTGTGCACGCAATTGTGCTACGCGGCCTTTGATTTGCTCTTCGTTACCAGCACCGTCGATGATGGTGGTGTTTTCTTTGCTGATTTGAACGCGTTTTGCAGTACCTAATTGGTCCATTTCAGCTTTTTCTAAAGATAAACCTACTTCTTCAGAAATCACTACGCCGCCAGTCAAGATTGCGATGTCTTCCAACATAGCTTTACGACGGTCACCAAAACCAGGTGCTTTAACTGCAGATACTTTAACGATGCCGCGCATGTTGTTCACAACCAAAGTTGCCAAGGCTTCGCCTTCAACATCTTCAGCAACGATTAACAAAGAACGGCCAGATTTAGCAACGCCTTCTAATACTGGCAACAATTCGCGGATGTTTGAGATTTTTTTGTCATACAACAAAATGAATGGGTCGTCTAATTCGACGCTCATGCTTTCTTGTTTGTTGATGAAGTATGGAGACAAGTAACCACGGTCAAATTGCATACCTTCAACAACGTCTAATTCGTTGTTTAAGCCTGTGCCTTCTTCAACAGTGATAACGCCTTCTTTACCAACTTTTTCCATTGCTTCAGCAATGATCGCGCCGACAGAAGTGTCAGAGTTAGCAGAGATAGTACCTACTTGAGCAATCGCGTTGCTGTCTACGCAAGGTGTCGCTGCTTTTTCGATAGCGCCAACTGCCGCAGTAACCGCTAAGTCGATACCGCGTTTTAAGTCCATTGGGTTCATGCCAGCAGCAACTGATTTCAAGCCTTCGTTAACGATAGCTTGAGCTAAAACAGTCGCAGTGGTGGTGCCGTCGCCAGCAACATCAGAAGTTTTTGAAGCCACTTCTTTAACCATTTGTGCGCCCATGTTTTCGAATTTGTCTTTCAATTCGATTTCTTTAGCAACCGATACACCGTCTTTGGTGATGGTTGGAGCGCCGAAGCTTTTATCTAATACGGCGTTACGACCTTTAGGGCCTAAAGTGACTTTTACTGCGTTAGCTAAAATGTTAACGCCTTGTGCCATTAAAGTACGAGCGTCGCCGCCAAATTTTACGTCTTTTGCTGCCATTTCTTAATTTCCTGAAAATGTGTAGTTAAGTCAAAAAGAGTGGGAATTAGCGATTAAGCCAAGATGCCCATGATGTCGTCTTCACGCATCACAATTAATTGTTCGCCATCGACTTTAACTTCGGTGCCTGAGTATTTGCCGAACAACACGCGGTCGCCGACTTTTACTTCTAAAGCACGGATTTGACCGTTATCTAAAGGTTTGCCAGCGCCAACGGCCAACACTTCGCCTTCACTTGGTTTTTCTGCGGCAGAACCCGGTAGAACGATACCACCAGCGGTTTTAGTTTCTTCTTCAACGCGTTTAACGACAATACGGTCATGTAACGGACGAATTTTCATCAATATCTCCTTAGGTTCAAATTAAAAAATAAAAGGTTAAAAATTTATTAGCACTCTCGTGCTTAGAGTGCTAATAATATCCCGCTTTTGCACTCTGTCAAGCTGTTTGGCATCATCTACGCCTTAGCTGACAACACAAAGACTATGAACGATCAACAATTACTCCGATACAGTCGCCAAATCATGTTGCCGCAAGTTGATATTGCCGGCCAGCAGTCATTACTCAACGCCAAAGTGTTAATCGTCGGCGCGGGCGGATTAGGCTCTCCAGCCGCCATGTATCTCGCTGCAGCCGGTGTCGGCCAAATCAGCATCTACGATGACGATCAAGTGGATTTAACCAATTTGCAACGCCAGATTGCCCATCACACTGCTGATATAGGGATGGATAAAGTCATTTCAACCCTTAACACTTTGCAAAATATCAATCCCGAAGTCACGGTATTGGCACACAAGGCGCGTTTAAATGGCGAATTGCTGGCCAATGAAGTGGAAAATGCCGATGTGGTATTGGATTGCAGTGATAATTTTTCAACTCGTTTTGCGATTAACCAAGCTTGTGTGAACGCTAAAACCCCTTTGGTTTCGGGGGCAGCGATTCGTTTTGAAGGCCAAGTCAGCGTTTTTACCCCAGGTGCAAATAACAGCCCTTGCTACAACTGCTTGTATCAAAGTGACGGTGAAGAATTACAAAATTGCAGTCGCAACGGCGTGATTGCGCCCATTACCGGCATTATTGGCAGCACTCAAGCCTTAGAAGCGATGAAGTTGCTGATGGGAATTGGTGAGAGTTTGGTGGGACGTTTATTGTTATTAGACGGCTTAACCATGGAATGGCAAACCATGCGCTTAAAGAAGAATCCGGCTTGTCCGAGTTGTAGCCAGCTCTATAACGGATAGGACTGACAACCCACTACAGACGGTATGTACTGTAAAATCCCAAAAAACACATAACAAAACCCAGGAACTTACACCTGCCCCATGAACCAGCAACAAATCAAACAACTCGAAACCGAACTCTGGGCCAGCGCCGATAATTTGCGGGCTAATTCCAAACTGACAGCAGCGGAATATAAAGACCCCGTGTTAGGTTTGATTTTGCTGCGTTACGCCCAAAATCGTTACCAACAAGCCAAGTTAAATATCGAAGCCAGTTTGCCGGAAACCCCTCGCGGCAAAGCAAAACTGACTAAAGAACATTTCCTAGCAGCCGGTGCCATGATGGTACCGGAACAATCGCAATACGATTATCTGGCTAATCTCCCAGAAGGCGTAGAAATCTGCGAAGCACTCAACACCGCCATGCGCTTGATTGAAGAGGAATACACCGATCTGGCAGGGATTTTGCCAAAAAATTATCAAGAAATGGACCCCGACTTACTTCGCGAATTAATTCGTGTATTTAATAAAGATGCGGTTAAAAATCTCACTGGCGACGTGTTCGGGCGAATTTACGAATACTTTTTAATGAAATTCTCCATGAGTGGCGCAGGCGCTCAAGAAGGCGGTGAATTCTTTACCCCGCCCTCATTAGTACAATTAATCGTCAACCTAATCCAACCCGACCACGGCATTATTCACGATCCCGCCTGCGGCTCTGGCGGCATGTTTGTGCAAACCGGCCACTTTATTGAAGAACGCGGCGGCAAAAGCGTTAACGAAGCCATCAAATGCTACGGCACCGAATTAAAGTCCAACAACGCCAAATTGGCGAAAATGAACTTAGCTATTCACGGTATCGAAGGCAAGGTCATCGAAAGCAACAGCTTCTACTCCGACCCTCACGACTTAGTCGCTAAATGTGACTTTGTAATGGCCAATCCACCGTTTAACGTCAACAAAGTTGATAAAGACAAGGATTACGTCAAAAACGACCCGCGCCTGTTTAAAGAGGTGGGCATCCCCAAAGCTGACAACGGTAACTATTTATGGATACAGTATTTTTACCATTACCTTAACGACAAAGGCCGGGCCGGGTTTGTCATGGCCAGCTCTGCCACCGATGCCGGTAACAGCGAAAAAGCTATCCGCCAAAAGCTGATCGAAACCGGTGCGGTAGATTGCATCGTGGCGGTGGGCAACAACTTTTTCTACACCCGCTCGCTGCCTTGCCATGTCTGGTTTCTGGATCGCGGCAAACGCGAAAAAAATCACGACAGAATTTTGATGATTGATGGGCGAAATACTTTCCGCAAAGTCACCACCACCATCAACGATTACTCACCCGGCCAGTTGCTGACCTTCCAAGCCATCATGAACGCCTATCGCGGCGACTTGCTGGCCATCGACAAATGCACCGCACAATTGCAAGCCCACGCTATTGAGCAAGCCGCCAGTCTAGTCGAAGCGGTCAATGAGTTGCGGCAACATTGCGCTGGCAGCCTGTTTAACAACACAGTTTTGAACTTTAAGGCCGCACAGCTGGAATTGGCGCACTGCGTAATACTGGCTAAGGATGCCGGTTACACCGCTTGCCATGCCTTATTAAAAACCTTTGAAAATCCTGTACCCAAGTTGGCGGCGCTGCTGGAAAACTACAAAATCCAACTGGATACCGCCAAAAAAGCACTCGATAAAAAAGACAGCGCTGGCAAAAAACAACTGGATGAACAAGCCAAACTACTGCGCGAATTAAACGCTGCCATCAATGCCTATCAAAGCGAATACGGCAAAAGTCAGGTTGGCGAACCGATACAGGATTACAAACAGGCGTTAAAAGACTGGCATCAAGTATTGCAATACTTTCCCGACGGTCACTATGCCGATGTCGAAGGTTTATGCAAAGTGGTTGATCTGACCGAGGTTGAAGAAAACGACTACAGCCTGACACCCGGGCGGTATGTGGGCTATAGCGTTCAGGTGGATGAGGATTTTGATTACCAAAAAAGGTTAAGCGAAATTCGAGGCGAACTGGCTGGTTTAAATGCTGATGCCAATGGATTGATGGGCTTAATTCAAGGCATTTCTGTATGACATGGAAACAAATTACTCTAGGTGAAATATTACGAGTTAAGCATGGTTGGGCTTTTAAAAGCGAACACTTTTCAGATGTCGGTCAGCACATAGTTTTAACCCCAGGCAATTTCTATGAAGAAGGGGGATTTAAGGCAAGAGGCGATAAAGATCGATTTTATTCTGGAGATTATCCGTCGGAATATTTGTTATCGAAAGGCAATGTTATTGTAGCAATGACTGAACAGGGGGAAGGGCTACTTGGTAGCGCCGCAATAATTCCTGAAAATGATCGTTATTTACATAATCAACGATTAGGCCTCGTCACAATTAAAAACGATGCCGAAGCAGATTTGTTTTTTGTTTATAAGTTATTTAATACCCAAATAGTAAGGCAACAAATATCTGGTAGTGCAAGTGGCGCGAAAGTAAAACACACTGCACCGGAGCGAATTTATAAGTGTATGGTGGAACTGCCGCCCCTTCATTTACAGAAAAAAATCGCCACCATCCTTTCCGCCTACGATGACCTGATTGAAAACAACTTAAAACGCATCAAGCTGTTGGAAGAAATGGCGCAAATCACCTACGAAGAATGGTTTGTGCGCCTGAAATTCCACGGCCACGAAACCATGCCGCTGGATTCAGCAACGGGGTTACCGGTGGGCTGGGGAAGACGGTCTTTATTAAGTGTCGCAGAATTTCTAAATGGTTATGCTTTCAAGCCAGAAGATTTAGGCGAAAATGGATACCCTGTAATAAAAATTAAAGAGCTAAAGAATGGCGTTGACGCATCGACACCGCGTAATGATGGCAAACATATTCCTGCCAAGTACATCGTAAACGAAGGCGATATTTTATTTTCTTGGTCTGCATCATTGGAAGTTATTATTTGGCAAAATGAAACTGGATTATTAAATCAGCATCTATTTAAAGTAATACCTAACCGTGAAGTTGAAAAATCATTTTTATATTTAGCACTTAAAGAATGTCTACCTATTTTTGACAATCTGACTACTGGCGCAACAATGAAACATATAAAGAGGAAGGAATTGGATTTCGTTAAAATTATTGTGCCCGATAAAAGCATACTTACACAATTTGATAGCTATGCCAGTTCAATCTTTCAAAGTATCTTGAATTTAAATAGTCAAAATCGTTTTCTCAAAGAAGCCCGCGACATCCTGCTACCGCGCCTGATGACTGGCATGATCGATGTCGAGCAATTGGTTTTACCTGAGCTATTCAATCATCCGTCAGCTTCGATGCAAGAGCCGCAATCCCTATGAGTCACCTGAGTTTCCAATTACCCCTGCCGCTGCCTGTTTTGGGTTTGATGCTATGAGTACGAAACCCTGGATCAGCAAAGCCATCGCTTACTTGCAAAGCAGCCTGTCGCCTGTGCCGCAGGAGTTGAACGAGTTGGACTGGAAATCCAATTTGTCGCCCAAAAAAGATAAGTTATGCCAGCACTTGTGCGCCTTTGCGAATTTACCCGGCGGTGGTTTTCTGGTATTTGGCTTGCAAGATAGCACCGGCGCATTGATTGGTATCGACAAAACGGCTGCAGACGATATTGTTGAGCGCTTGGCCAATCTGTGTCGTGCAGGTGTAGAGCCTTTAGTCAGTATGGATCACACTGTCGAACTGTTTGAAAACTGCCCTTTGTTGTTTGTCTATATCAAGGAAAGTGCAATAAAGCCGGTGCATTTGTTCCATAAAAGTATCGAAGATAGCTTTATTCGCAGTGGCGGCACTACCCGCTCTGCCTCTCGATTAGATGTGGCGGCTTTACTGTTAAATAGCAAAACGCCAGTATTTGAAGAATTACACGCATCGACATTAAAAAATGCTACCGAGGTGATGACCTTGCTGGATGTGGCCACGATTCATGGGTTGTTAAAAAAACCGACTCCCAATAATGTTGAGGAAATCATCTATTGGCTGCAGCAAGAAAAGATGATTGAAGACGTGGATGGCAAAGGTTTTTACATTACCAATTTCGGCGCACTGGCGGCCGCGCAAAATCTGTCGCAGTTTGATGGTTTAGCGCGTAAAGCGTTACGGGTAATCCAGTATGAAGGCAAAACTAAAACCCAAGGCAGCAAGGAATTTCCAGGCAATAAGGGTTACGCTATTGGTTTTGAAGGGCTGATTCAGTTTTTGAAAGGCATTTTGCCGGGCAGCGAGGTGATTAAACATGCCTTGCGTACCGATGCTTCGATGTATCCTGAGATTGCCTTGCGCGAATTGATCGCTAATGCGCTGATCCATCAGGATTTTACGATTCGTGGCAGCGGGCCGATGATTGAGATTTTTGCGGATCGAATTGAAATATCAAGTCCTGGTAAATTGTTACCGGGCAAGAAGATTGATCGTCTGATTCGGGCGACGCCGGAATCGCGTAATGAAGTGCTGGCTGCTGCATTCAGACGCTTTAATATTTGCGAGGAGCGTGGTTCCGGTTTTGAGAAGGCAATCACCGAGATTGAGCTATTTGGCTTGCCGCCGTTGAGAATGGAAGAAACCGATAGTTCGTTCAAGGTCATCCTGTACAGCCCGAAAACTTTTGCCGAGATGACCCGGGAAGAAAGAATTGATGCCTGTTACCAACACAGCATCATTCAGTATTATGGCGCTGGTGGGATGAATAATGCTTCATTGAGAAAGCGGTTTAGGATGCATGATAAGCAAACACCGCAAATTTCGAAGCTGATTAGCGAGGCGCAACTGGAAGGTAAGATCAAGATTAAAGACCCGAACAGTTCTAAAAAGTTTGCTGTGTACTTGCCGTATTGGGTTTAATTACTAACAACAATCTTAACCATGTAGTTGCTAGTAGCAATTTTTGCTCTTATTTAACTGTAATTCGGAAATATTAAAGTAGTCTTTATAAATCAATAGGTTGTTAATTAACTTTAGCTACCAGAGTCTTCATATGTAGCTGTTGATAGCATCACTGTCATTAAGTTAAGAAACAGGTAAATGTTTGATTAAAAAATTTGCCGCTGACTGAGCGGAGACGAAACCAACTGCTTAACTTAATCGCAGCGGCTGATAGCAGGTGTCTTGATCTTATTTAACTGTAATTCGGAAATATAAAAATAGTTTTTATAAATCAAACAGTTGCTATTTGCCTGCAATTGGTAGCGTAGGTTCTGCCAACACAATGGCTGAAAAACTTATTGGGCATATCTAAAACCCTTACTTTTAATGAAACGCGATTATTGTCATGAGTTACGAATATTCTGAAGACGGTTTAGTTGAGGCAGCGACACAGGAAGTATTGGAAAAATTAGGTTGGTCGGTAATAACCGCTTGGCAGAAGGAGTCGTTAGCAACTCAAGCTGACCGTAGTGATGGCTTATTAGGCAGGTTGAATAAATCTGAGGTGATTCTGGAGCGGTATTTATTACAAGCTTTGCAAAGCTTTAATCCAGGGTTACCGGGGTCGGTTTATCAGCAAGCGGTCAATGTTTTGAAGGAGTCATCGGCTGATAAGCATTTAGCGGCTATCAATAAAGATAAGCATGATTTGTTAGTTAAAGGGATTCCCGTTAGCTACCAAGATGACCAAGGGATTTTGCAGAAACAGCGGCTAAAGGTATTTGAGTTTGATCATCCGACTGATAATCATTTTTTGGCAGTTAGACAATTTGAAGTGGTCGGGAGGCTCTATAACCGTCGCCCTGATGTGATTGGTTTTGTTAATGGGATACCGCTGGTGTTTTTCGAGCTTAAGGCTCATCACACTGATTTACGTCATGCGTTTGATAATAATCTCAGCGATTACAAAGATGCTATCCCTGAAGTTTTGCATTGCAATGCCTTTATTGTGTTGAGTAATGGCACTGCTAGTCGAGTGGGCACTGTAACCAGTCCGTATAAATTTTTTATGGATTGGAAGCGTATCGAAGAAGACGATGAGGGCTTGGTGAGTTTAGACACATTGCTGAGCGGGACTTGTGCTCCGCATCGGTTGCTTGATTTGTTTGAAAACTTTTTGCTGTTTGATGGTGAAGGCGCTGAAATTACCAAAATTATGGCTAAAAACCATCAATTTATCGGCGTTAATAAGGTTGTCGGGCAAGCCGCCAATATTGATGTATTGAAGGGCAAATTAGGTGTGTTTTGGCATACACAAGGTTCGGGTAAATCTTATTCGATGGTGTTTTTGTGTCAGAAGGTACTGCGTAAGTTTGGCGGTAGCTATAGCTTTTTGTTGGTGGTGGACAGAACCGAGTTAGAAGGTCAGCTTTACGATACGTTTAGCGGTGTCGGTGCTGTTACCGAGAAGCATGTGCGGGCTAAAAGCCGTGAGCATTTACGGGGCTTGTTAGCAGAAAATCATCGCTATGTATTTACCTTGATTCATAAGTTTTCGATTGATCCGAAAAAAGAAATTGATTATCCATTGATTACTGAGCGTAGCAATATCATCGTTATTTCTGATGAAGCACATCGCACTCAGGGTGGGGCGTTTGCCAATAATATGCGTTTTAACGCGATACCTAATGCCTCTTACTTAGGGTTTACCGGTACGCCGATTATTAAAGATGAGTTGGAATTGACGCGGAATATCTTCGGTGAATATGTGTCGGTGTATGACTTTAAGCGGGCTATTGTTGATGGCGCAACTTTGCCACTGCGTTATTTGAATCGTGGTGAAAAACTGGGGATTGAAAATCCTGATCTGGATGAACGTATGGCCGACATCATCAATGATGCGGAATTGGATGATGATCAAAGACGGAAGCTTGAGCGAGAGTTTAAGCGCGATTATCCGGTTTTAACCGCTGAATCCCGATTGGATGCCATCGCTAAGGATTTAGTTTGGCATTTCAATGAGCGTGGTTATCAAGGCAAGGCGATGTTTGTGGCTTTGGATAAACCCACTGCAGTACGAATCTATGGTTTGGTGATGAAGTATTGGCCCGAATATGTCGCTGAGTTAAAGCAACGGATTGCCAATGTCGATGATCAACAAGAAGAACTTAAACTCAAGCATCACTTGAAACGGGTTGAGGAAACTGAAGTTTGTGTTGTGGTCAGTAGCGAGCAAAACGAGGTGCAAAAATTCGCTAAATTGGGTTTGGATATTGAGATACACCGTAAAAAGATGGTTTCTAGGGATTTAGAAACCGAGTTTAAAGATGAAAACAATCCTTTTCGTTTGGCGATTGTTTGCGCTATGTGGATTACTGGCTTTGATGTGCCTTGTATCTCTACGGTATATCTGGACAAACCGATCAAAGGCCATACTTTGATGCAAACCATCGCTCGAGCTAATCGAGTTTATGATGACGAAAAAGAAAATGGTTTGATTGTTGATTATGGCAATGTCTATAAACAGTTAGAGCGGGCTTATTCGGTTTACGGTGAGGGCGGCGATAGAGGCGGCAAATCGAAAACTGATGATGGTGATGGTGATGGCCGTCCTGTTGAGCAGTTGATAGCAATGGTTGATGATTTAGAGATGGCGATTTCAACCGTTCGTCAGTTTTTGCAGGATATGCAATTTGATTTAGATAAGCTGGTGCACGCAACCAGTGCATTGGAAAAGTTAGCGCAATTAAAGTTTGCGACTAATGCCGTGTGCTTAAATGCGACTACTCGTACTCAATATGAGGTGGCGGCTCGTGATGTGTTTCGTAAATACAAAGCCTTATATCCAGAGCCGGAAATTAAGCCTTTTTTGAAAGACTTTAATGCGATTGAGGCGATTTATGATCAGTTAAATCAAAAAACCAAGCAGGCTGATATTTCGCATGTAATCCGCAGATTGCAACAAGAAGTGAGTATGAGCATTAGCATTCATGATAATGAAGTGCGTGATATTGATTATGTTGATTTGAGTTGTTTGGATTTTGATAAATTGCGAGCGGCTTTTGCTAAATCAACGCAGAAAAATGCTTTGGTATTTGATCTGCAAGAAGCAATCCAGAAAAAACTTGAACAGATGGTTCAACAAAATCCGATTCGCTTGGAGTTTTACGAAAAATATAAAACGATTATTGAGGAATATAATCAAGGCAAGGATGTTCAGGTGGTTCAAAAGGCCTTTGATGCTTTAAATGATTTTATGAAAAATGAACTCACGCCAGAAATGGATAGAGCGATGCGTGAAGGATTGGATGAGGAAACTTTGGCAGTTTTTGATTTGTTGAAAAAACCAGCATTAACTAAAGCTGAGGAAACAGCGGTTAAAGAAGTGGCTAAACAGACCTTGGCTACTTTGAAAGCAGAAAAGCTAAAAATTGAGCGTTGGCGGGAAAGTATTCAGGTCACAGCGCAAGTTAAAACGATGATTGACCATAGTTTGCAGTGGTTGCCGCAAGAGTCTTATCCTGATGAGGAGTTAGAGGTTAAAAGCTTACTGGTTTATCAGCATGTTTATGCTAATTATCAAGGAGCGGGGTTTAGCCGATATGGCAGTTTTGGCTAGTGCTCTATATGTCGTTTTAGCTTAGTTTATAAAGAAATTGTTATTGATAATGACTGAATCACCAGCAGTAAAAATGTAGATACTACTGGTGATTTGATTGCTCTGCGTTTATTTGGCTAACTTACCTTTCACGCCATTAATCAGCTTTTCCGCCAATTTCAACACCGCCGACTCGCTATCGCCGTGCGGTTCAGTATCACCAAATGGTTCGCCATTTTTAGCGATGTACATATAAATGAAGTAACCCAATGGTGCAAACGCCAAACAAGCTACCACCATCATCCAAAAGAAAATTTCAATCACACCGCCCACAGCGACCTCCTCAATCTCGTTATTTTATAGTTTTATAAGGCCGAAACCTTGACGCCGACTATAACCCTGTAATCAATACGTAACAAGCTTAAAAATTAAGGCTTTGCAAAAAATCCTGGGTTGCGTAGTCTGTAGCAAACCAATCACTGAGCAGATCAAAATGAATAAATCTCAGCCGCACTGGCATAGCTTAGACATTGATCAACTTTTAACCACCTTCAAGACCGACCTAAACAGCGGTTTGAATGATGAGCAGGTTAAACAAGGCTTGGAGAAATTTGGGCCAAATCTATTAACGGTTAAACGCGGCAAATCGAAATGGGCGTTACTGGCATCTCAATTTAACCAGCCCTTGGTTTACATTTTGTTAATCTCAGCCATCGTTACCGCCAGCTTGCAAGAATGGGTTGATGCGGGGGTGATTTTTGGCGTGGTGTTAATCAATGCTTTGATTGGCTTTGTCCAAGAAGCCAATGCACTAAAAGCGATTGACGCCTTAAGCCACAGCCTAAACAAAACCGCCACTGTATTACGCAACGGCCAAAAACGCCTGATTGCCAGCAGTGAATTAGTGCCCGGTGACTTGGTGTTTTTACAATCCGGCGACAAAGTCCCCGCTGATTTACGCTTAATCCAACACCGCAATTTACGCATCGACGAATCGGTATTAACCGGCGAATCGGTGGCGGTAGAAAAACAACTCGCCAATTTAGCCAAAGACACCGTGTTAGCCGAACGCAGCAATATGGCGTTTGCGTCCAGTTTAGTCACTTACGGTACTGGGCTTGGCATCGTGGTTGCCACTGGCGACCTCAGCGAAATTGGCTTAATCAATCGCTTAATCGCCAGCGTTGATGATTTAGAAACCCCGTTGACCCGCAAAATCAGCCAGTTTTCGCAATGGCTGTTATGGATTATTGTCGGCTGTGCCTTGTTGACCTTTGCCGTTGGGGTTTGGCGCGGTGAAACTTTATTAGATATGTTTATGGCTTCGGTGGCATTGGCGGTTGGGGCGATACCGGAAGGTTTACCTGCCGCGATGACCATCACCCTAGCGATTGGCGTTTCGCGCATGGCAAAACGCAACGCCATTATCCGCAAGTTACCGGCAGTAGAAACCTTGGGCAGTACCACGGTGATTTGCTCTGATAAAACCGGCACCTTGACCCAGAATCAAATGACGGTACAGGCGATTTACGTTGGCGGCAGTTTATTTACCGTCAGTGGCAGCGGTTACACGCCAGAAGGTGAATTCAGCCTCGACCAACAAACCATCAATCCTCAATCTTATCCCGCCTTAATCGAATGCTTGAAAGCCGGTTTGCTGTGCAATGACGCGCGTTTATTAAGCGACCATCAACAATGGCAAATCGAAGGCGACCCAACCGAAGCGGCTTTATTAGTCGCCGCGCATAAAGCCGGTTTACATCAAATTGCCACCAGTCAAAACCAGCCACGCCTTGATGCGATTCCTTTTGAATCTGAACATCAGTTTATGGCCACTTTGCATCGTAATGCCGACTCCCAATTGCGGCATATTTATCTTAAAGGCTCGCTGGAAAAGGTGTTAGAACGCTGCGATAGTGCTTTTGATAGCCAGTTGCAAACCGTCGCTTTGGATAAAGCCGCCTTGCATCAGCAACTGCAACAATTAGCCGAACAAGGCTTAAGAGTGCTGGCGTTTGCACGCATTGAACACAGCGACGATCAGGTTCAACACCATGAAATCGGCAGTGGCATGGTGTTTCTAGGCTTGCAAGCGATGATAGACCCGCCACGCCCCGAAGCCGCTAAATCAATTGCCGCCTGTTACAAAGCGGGCATTAGCGTGAAAATGATCACCGGCGACCATCCCATCACCGCCTTAGCGATTGCCAAGCAATTAGGCATGAAACAAGTTGAGAAAGTCATCAGCGGCGTAGAACTAGAACAAGCCAATCACCATGACTATGGCAATTTAGTCCGCAATTGCGATGTGTTTGCTCGCATAGCGCCAGAACAAAAACTGCAATTAGTGAAAACCCTGCAAGCCCAAGGCCACATCGTCGCCATGACCGGTGATGGGGTTAATGATGCGCCAGCACTGCGGCAAGCCAATATCGGCGTGGCAATGGGCTTGTGTGGCACCGATGTTGCCAAAGAAGCGGCGGCGATGGTGTTGACTGACGACCATTTCGCCACCATCGAAGCCGCTATCGAAGAAGGCCGAGGCGTGTTTGATAATTTAGTCAAATTCATCGCTTGGACGCTGCCGACCAATTTAGGCGAAGGCTTAGTGATTACCGCCGCCGTGGTTGCCAATGTCGCGCTACCGATTACACCGTTGCAAATCCTCTGGATCAATATGACCACCGCCGTTTTATTAGGCTTAATGCTGTCATTTGAACCCAAAGAGCCGGATTTGATGCAACGTAAACCACGCAATCCCAAACAAGCGATTTTGACTCGTCATTTAGGGTTTCGGATTGTCTTGGTCGGGGTATTGTTATTGAGTGGTGCGTTTGGTTTGTTTCAATGGGAATTGATGCACGGTGAATCGCTACAAGCAGCGCGAACCGTGGCGGTAAATGTGTTTGTGTTTGGGCAATTGATGTATTTATTCAACTGCCGTTCACTGCGTTATTCGATGTTTTATGTTGGGGTGTTTTCCAATCCCAAATTGCTGTTTGGTGTGGTTTGCATGAGCTTGTTGCAAATGTTGTTTACTTACTGGCAACCGATGCAAATGGCCTTTGATACCGCAGCGATTGGGCTTGAAGAATGGTTATTAATTAGCGTGGTAAGCTTGTCGATATACAGCATTATCGGTTTAGAAAAACTGATTTTTAGACAATTTATCCGCTAACAGGAGTCATCAAAATGGACGGCAAACCACCTTATCCACCTTTCAGCATAGAAACAGCCACTCTTAAAGTACGTTTGGCGGAAGATGCTTGGAATAGCCGCGATCCAGACCGTGTGGTTCAAGTTTATACCGAAGATAGCCAATGGCGTAACCGTGCCGAGTTTCCGCGTGGTCGTGAGCAAATTCGGGCATTTTTACAGCGCAAATGGGCAACCGAACTGGATTACCGATTAATCAAAGAATTATGGGCCACTGACGGCAACCGGATTGCGGTGCGATTTGCTTATGAATGGCACAACCAAGCCGGCGATTGGTTTAGAAGTTATGGCAATGAAAACTGGGAATTTAACGAAAAAGGTTTAATGCAACGCCGCTATGCCAGCATTAACGACAAGCCGATTGAAGCCGAACAGCGTTTAATGCACTGGCCTCAAGGCCGCCGCCCAGATGAACATCCGGGCTTGAGTGAGTTGGGATTATAAAATTATTCGATGATTGCTTGTAGCTTGGCAATTACGTCATCAACAATAAACTGAGGTGTTGATTCCAGTTTTTTGGCTTTGCGAGCAGTAAGATCAAGTGCACGGGGTTGATCGCAACGGACAATACCGACCGTTTGTGTACCAGCCCCCATTAAAGATACACCAAACCCAGCGGTTCTTGCCAAATTACCACCATTGGTAATCGGTAATACAATCGGGGCATTGGTCATTTTATTAAATGCCTGTTTGGTCACGACAAAAACCGGACGGGTTCCTTGCTGTTCACTGCCACTGGTAGGGTCAAGCGAAACCAGATAAATATCACCGCGTTGCATCAAAGTAACTCGTTGCCAATAGCTGGCGCATCAAGCCAAGCTTGGTCTTCTTGGTTTAGTTCGGTATTTGCATCACATAAAGCCAGCAATTGTTCCAGCGTGTAACGACGTTTTTGCGGTTCAATCACTAAGCGACCATCGATAATATCAATCTCGGCTTGAGAGCCTTCTTTAATCGCTAAACTTTCAAGAAATGCTGGTGGAATGGTCAGCATGACAGATCCGCCAACTCGTCTAAAAGAGGTTGTAAGCATAATTAGCTCCAATTAGCCAAATTATATAAAAGTATAACTATCATAATAGCTAAAGCAATTGCTTATGTCACCCAATTAAATAACTGATGTTACGCAGAAATTATGGCTATCCATGGACATAGCCGTCATTCCCGCGAAGGCGGGAATCCAGACCTCGAAGCCAACAACCTAGATTCCCGCCTTTGCGGGAATGACGAAGCCAATACAAATAGCCAAGTCAAGAATGTTGAAGGTAAGCCTGTCGCTTTATAGATGACTATTTTGGTTTAGCACTGCCAAAAAACCATAGGGCTTATAAAAATCAGTCCTTTATTTAATTACCTTAACTTTTCGTTTTGTCATCCCGTTAGGGATCGCTTAACTCTAAACGGATTGGATAACTTAGAGGCTGAGGGATTTCTACGGAATGACAAAATCAAAGGCCAAGGTATTAAATTAAGTGTTATGGTTTTTTGAAGTTATGCAGCGGTAAAATTTAATACGTCGCACTCTCCGCTATTAGCACTGTGTAACATCAGTTAAATAATCACCATCGCATCACCATAACTAAAGAATCGGTATTGTTGCTGGATAGCGTGTTGATAGGCTTGCATCACCGCGTCATAACCAGCAAATGCCGAGATTAGCATCAGCAAAGTTGATTCTGGCAAATGAAAGTTAGTTAGCATGGCATCGACGGATTTGAACTGATAGCCAGGGGTAATGAATAAATCGGTGTCACCAAAACCAGCTTGCAAACTGCCACTACGCGAGGCGGATTCCAACGCACGAACCGCTGTGGTGCCAATCGCCACCACTCGGCCACCACGCGCACGGGCTTGCTGGACTGCATCCACCGTCGCTTGGCTGACTTGGTAAAACTCTTTGTGCATGACATGATCAGCTAAATCATCGGCTCGCACTGGCTGAAAAGTGCCGCTACCGACATGCAAAGTCACAAACGCCTTCGCAATGCCTTTCGCGTCCAACTTATCCAACGCCGCTTGATCAAAATGCAATCCCGCCGTTGGTGCTGCCACCGCGCCGGCTTGTTTAGCAAACACGGTTTGATAACGCTCTAAATCATCGCTGTCATCAGCGCGTTCGATGTAAGGTGGCAACGGGATGTGGCCGATGTCTGCCAGCAAATCTAACAGGGTTTGTTCGGTTTCAAATTGCAGTCGGAATAAATCGTTTTCCCGCTCAATCACCCGACAAACTGCGCCACCGTCTAAATTGAGTAATGAATCCGGTTTAGGCGATTTACTGGCTTTGATATGCGCCAAGGCTTGACGCTCGCCCTCGATTCGCTCAATCAAAATTTCAATTTTGCCGCCACTGGCTTTGTGGCCGTATAACCGCGCTGGAATCACTTTGGTATCGTTAAACACCACCAAATCATTGGCATTTAGCAGATCAAGAAAATCGCTGAATTGGCTGTCTTTGATCGTTCCAGATACTCGGTTCAAATGCAGTAAACGGCTGGCAGTACGTTCTGCCAAAGGCTTTTGGGCAATTAAAGAGTCGGGGAGATGGTAATTGAAATCGCTTTTTTTCATGGCATTGGCTGAGTGACAGAAACAAAAAAGGCCAGCAAGTAAACTTGCTAGCCTTTATCTGTAGGGCAAAATGCTAAACACTAATGCTTTAACAAATAACCAAACAACGCATAGCTAGTTTTGCACTGAACTAACCACTTTCGCTTGACAAGCTAGACCACAAAACTGCAAGCCCGATTTTTTCAAAATTTACAGCCATTATCCGTTCTTTAGATATCACTAGCAATCTGAATATAGTTTTCTTCATCGTATCGCTCTGGTCAGCTTACTAGCGATTTATTGGCTGCTTTTATCATCCTATCTCGCCATTAATTAAACTGTGTTATTTAACACACCCTAATTTTTCACCACCCAAAAACCAGTGATTATTTCGGTAAATCCTCATCTAATTTTGCCTTACATTCGCCGCGAAAGTAGCTCCATTCCTCGCATACAGTCCCTGAAGGCCAAGTGCACCAACCAACCTCAGCGCCCGTCGAATCAGGCTTGATAGATAGCGTTCCACCCGATTTAACACAGGCAGCAGAGGCGGGATTTGGCATAGATGCAATAGGTTTGGTGTCATTACTGCTTGTTAACGACTCGCCACAAGCTGTTAACAGCAAGCAACTGAGCGACAAAGTCATCACAGATCGATGAATATTGAGTAAAAAAGATGATTTTATGATTTTCATATCGCAAAAATAGATGAATAGTGGGAATAAGCACCAAAAATACCACGAAAAGCCGTTTTTCTACCGGTCTTAAAAACCTCAGTTTATTCGTCAGATAATTAAACTGTGTTATTTAACGCATTTTAGGTGTGGCATATCACACAGTTTTTAAATGATTTAGGGGGTTAGTTAAAGACGAAAAAACCTAACCAATTGATATTATTGTATTTTGTATTTTTGGCATGATAATTGCTTTGTTAGGAAGGTTACGCAGTGACTTTGGAATTGCTTGGCGTTTGTTAGCACCTATAGCGCCAAATCAATCAATTTTAAGAATATAAAACCAAGAGGAACTATGAAAATACGCAACCTTCCTAAAGCCAGTCGATCAATGATTGGCTTGTTAGCTTTAGCTTCTATGCCAGTAATGGCGGCTAGTGATGCGGATCAAACCGCTGACGAAAAAAAATCATCAAAAGATGCGACAGTATTGCCAGAAGTATCGGTTTCTAGTCAGTCAGAAAAAGCCGAGCCATCGATTGTAGAAAAATACAAATTGCCGGTGACTGTTGAAACGGTTACCAAGAAAGAGCTTGATGAAAAAGTAAACGTATTTAATACCGAAGACGCGATTAAATACGAACCCAGTATTTTGGTTCGTAAGCGTTATGTCGGTGACACCAATGCTCCAGTCGGTACCAGAACCGCAACTACTTCTCAAAGCGCCAGAACTCTGATTTATGCAGATGGTGTTTTGTTATCGACCTTATTGAACAATAACAATAGCAATACAGGTTCACCGCGTTGGAATACGGTTGCTCCTAATGAAATAGACAAAGTTGAAATGATGTACGGCCCTTTCTCAGCAGCTTATGCTGGGAACTCAATGGGTGGTGTCATCAATATCACTACCAAAATGCCGGATAAATTTGAAGCCTATGCAGATGCTCAAGCTTCTTGGCAAGATTACAGTCAATACGGCCATTCTGGTACTTATGAAACCCAGAATTATTCAGGTGGAATTGGTGATCGGGTCAATGATTTATCATTCCGTTTTGATTACAACCATTTGGATAGCCATAGTCAACCAATTGCTTACGCAACCCAGGTTGTGGCGCCCGGTTCTAATGGTTTGCTTGGAGGTGCTGCACTAGCAGCCGCAACCCCTGTAAAGGGTGCTTACATGTCATCAAACGTCTTTGGTCAGCCTATGGCGGTTCTAGGCGCAACTGCGATGAATCACACGATTCAAGACAATTTTAAATGGAAGTTAGCTTACGACATTACATCAACATTGAAAGCGTCTTATACCTTGGGTATGTGGCAAAACAATAATGAATCTAGCGTTAGTAGTTTTCTAACAGATTCAGCTGGTAATCCTGTTTATAGCGGCAATATTAAATTGGCCAACAATCCAACTATTGGCACCTCGTTGGCAACTGCCATGTTACCAAGTATTTCTCAGCAAACTACTTGGTCACATGGTATGAATTTACATTCAGAAACTGGTGGTAAATTTGACTGGGAATTAATCGGCAGTGTTGTTGATTTATCCGAAGATTTATCCAAAGCTCCAACTAATGCAACTACCACCACTGGTAAATTGACATCGATGAATGGTACCAACTGGCATACCGTTGATGCTAAGGGTATTTGGCGTCCAGGCGACTTTTATGGCAATCATGAAGTCAGTTTTGGTTTTCACCATGATATGTACGAGTTAGCTAATCCAGTTTCCAAAACCGGTTACTGGGCAAATGATTCAACTTTGCCGATTTCTCTTAATGACGGTTCGACCAATGCTGTCGGTAAAACTACAACCGAAGGTTATTGGGTGCAAGATTCTTGGGATTTTGCTAAGGACTGGAATTTTACAGCTGGTGGTCGATTAGAAAACTGGAATGCCTATGATGGTGTCAACTCAGCTTGGACAAACAACAAATATCAAGTAGTCAATCAGAAAAACACCCATGACCTAAATTTCTCGCCAAAAGGTAAATTAACTTGGAGCCCTACTGATCAATGGAAATTTGGTGCAGCTATCGCAAAAGCTTACCGTTACCCAACTGTTGGTGAAATGTTCCAAACTTATACTACTTCAAGTGCTCCAACAACTTTGGTAACAGGTAATCCAAATCTGAAACCAGAAAATGTTTTATCATCTGAAATATCAGTCGAATATTTTGTGAATAAAGGCAAATACCGCCTGAGCTTTTTCCAAGAACAAGTAGAAAATGCTATTTTCTCAACTGTTTCTAGTGTGCCAAATATTAATGGTTATCAGCAGACTTCAATTGTTAATAATATTGGCCAAACAGATGCATATGGACTGGAGTTTTCTGGTAATCAATCCGATGTAGGTATTGATGGGTTAGATTTGTTTGGTAGTGCAACTTGGACGGATGCTCGTATTACAAATAACGTGGCATCAGACCAAGCTCTTGCCGCATCACCTATAACTCCTGCAAATCTTGCAAATAACCCTAATACCTATGCACCTAGTACAGGTGCATTAATGCCACGTATTCCACAATGGCGAGCAACTTTTGGTGCAACTTATAAAGTCAATGATCAATTAAGTGCTACAGTTAATGGGCGTTATAGTGATGCAGCATTTGGTCAGTTGAATAATAGCGATATTAATCATAAAACTTATACAGGTGTTGGTGGATATTTTGTAGTAGATACAAAAGTTAATTACAAAATTAACAAGCAATTCACTTTAAGTGGTGGTATTGATAATATTAATAATGATAATTATTGGATTTTTCACCCATTTCCACAAAGAACCTACATGGCTCAGTTGAAATTTAACTATTAATCATATAAACCAGCTCATCAGTTTATTTGTAAATTGATGAGCTGGAATAGTTTGTATTTTCAATCAATAAAAATAATAAAACCAACTTATCACACAGACTTCAACAGGATTTTTTATCAATGAAATCAAAAAATAAAAAAATTGCCTCAGCGGTACTGGCTTTGCCGGGCTTGCTGGTTTATCCGCTAGATTCGATGGCCGCTGATAAACAAGAAGCAACAACCTTACAGGATGTCGTTGTTCAAGAAGATGCTTCAGAAGATGGACGCCCTGAAATTCCATCGAAAACCGATTTTGCGACACCAAAAACTAAAGTAACCAAAAAAGAAATTGAAGAAACAAATGCCGTTACTACCTCAGATTCGATTAAATATGAATCAGGTATTGTGGTTCGTCAGCGTTATATTGGTGATCCTAATGCACCAGTTGGTATGCGCGGCTCCAACCCCTATCAAGGTGGTAGGGTAATGGTAATGATGGATGGGATGCCTATTTGGAATTCATTGCAATATTCCTTTAACGGTTCACCACGTTGGGGTTTGGTGGGGCCTGGGGAAATTAAATCAATTGATATTTTGTCAGGTCCATTTTCTGCCGAGCATAGCGGTAACTCTATGGGGGGCGTGATTAATATTAATACCTTAATGCCGCAAAAACGCGAACTGTATACCGAGGCGACCTATATATTGCAACCTTATCAATTTGAAGGCACCAGCAAAAATTTACAAGGATTTAAAACCTTCGGCTCATACGGTGACAAATTTGGTGATTTTAGTACCTATTTCTCTTATAACCATTTAGAGAACGAAGGTCAGCCGATGACAACCTATAGTTATTCAAATACAGCTGGTGCTAACGGTGGTGCATTGCAAGCTTATGGGGGTGGCGCTGGCGCTGTGTCTGGGGCTTATTTGGAACGAAATCCTAAAGCCATTGGCACTAATGCCAATCAGGGAGGATATGCTGGACAGCCAAGAATTTCTTATGGTGATAGCGGTATTCAACATTCGACCGATGATCTCTATAAATGGAAAGGCGCTTATGATATTAAGCCAGATTTAGCTGCCCAATTCACTGCGGCATTTGAAAATTTGGATGTTTCAAATGTTGGTCAAACCTATTTAAAAGATGCTAAGGGCAATCCTGTTTACGGCACACCAGCTGGGGCAACTTATAATTACAACGGATTGAAAGTTGTGCCAACGAGCAATAGTTTTGGTTCTAGCGTCCAAAATCGCCAAACACTTAGCTTAGGAACCGGCTTAAAAGGCCATGTGTTTGGAAACTGGAATACCGATAGTAATATTAGTTATTTTGATGTTCTTCATGACCAATCCATTTCATCAACTTATAACCCTAATGATCCTAATAGAACCAATGCAGGTCAGTTGACTGAAGTTAATAGCATGGGTTGGATTAACCTTAAAACCAAATTTGATAATGATCAATTTTTTGATAACAAAGATTTATCATTTGCAACTGGTTATGAATATCAACATTCAAAAATGTTTACTAGCCAGTACAACTTAGCTAATTATGGAGTGACCGATAGAAGCAATAGATCATTACGATCAGGTGGTGCAACTGATACTCACGCAGGTTTCGGTCAACTGACATGGCGCTTTATGCCTGAATGGGACGCCTCTGTAGGGACTCGTCTTGAACGCTGGAATATGTCAGAAGGCGTTTATTTATCAGGTACTAAAAATTACTCGCCACAAGATCGTCAAGCTTCAACTTTTTCACCAAAATTCTCGTTGGGATATGAGCCTGGTCGCTGGAAGTTCCGTTATTCGGTTGCTAAAGCCTATCGTTTCCCATTAGTAGGTGAGTTATTTGATAACTCAAACAATTTAACAGGTAGTGTGCAGTTAGCAAATTCACTATTAAAACCTGAAGATGGTACACACCATAATTTATTAGGTGAATATGATTTTAATAATGGTTATATCAGATTAAATCTGTTCCATGAGAATATTAGAAATGCAATTTATAACTCATACATATCTAACGCCGCTCTATTGCAACAAGATCCAATAAAATTCGCAGCCTTAAATCCTAATAACTATAGTGGTATTTTAGGTTCATTAGGTGAGGTCGAGGTTAATGGGATTGATTTAACTATTAACCAAGATCGAGTTTTTGATTCTGATTTTGATGTCAAATTAGATACAACTATTTTGAACTCAAAAATTCTTAAAAATGATAACGACAAAAACTATGTTAGCAAAAGCTTTCCGTTATTACCTGATTACCGTGCTAATTTGTTAACGACTTATCATTATGGAAAGGATCTGGATTTGTCAGTCGGTACTCGTTATCAAGGCAGAATGTTTTCTCAGTTGGATAATCAAGATTTACAATTGCCTTACTACGCTGCCTTTAGTGAATCAGTTTATGTTGACTTAAAAGCAACCTATAGATTTATGAAAGGTGGTCACGTTTCCGCGGGTATCGATAATATCAACGATTATCAAGCCTTCTTTAATCACCCATTGCCACAGCGCACATTCTTTGCGCAAGTTGGTTATAAGTTCTAATTAGAACATCATGCTAAAAGTCGGGTTATGGCTCTGCCTAACCCGACCTACTAAACTAATTAATTTTTGTTTGCGCTAAATGCGTTTCATTTAACTGACACTATCTATGTATTTATCTAAAAGCGAAACGGATGTTGTATTTGATAGTTATATTTCGGCTCCTGATCTCAAAACCACTAGTCATAATCTCCAACCTTATCAATTATTGAAACAGTTATTAGGTGAAGAGAAAGCCAATAATATGGTGAGTTTGTTAACCATATTAGTGGTATTAATCCATGTTTATGCCTTGATGTGGTTTTTCGCTCCCGAAGAAAAATTTACTGCTGCTCAGGCTTTGCAAATGGAAGTGTCGATGGTGACGATTTCGGCACCAAAGCCACAAGTTGCGCCACCGAAACCGGTTGAGCCACCGAAAAAGCAGTTACCAAAACCCATCGTTAAAAAAGCGCCGCCGATAGTGCAAAAATCACCTGATTTTGCGCCGGTCGAACCGGTTAGCGAGCCGCAACCGACGCCGCCAGCGGCTTCGGCTCCTGCAAAGTCCGCACCTGTGACCGAGCAATTTACCGAGGCAGTTTTCAAAGCTGACTATCTGAACAATCCCAAACCCGAATATCCGGCGATAGCTAAAAGTCGTGGTTGGACTGGTAAGGTAATGTTGCGAGTGCAAATAACACCGGAAGGTACACCGAGTTCGGTGGTGGTTGAAACCACTAGCGGTCATGAAATGCTGGATGAAACAGCGATTGAGACCGTGAAAAAATGGAAATTTATTGCTGCAAAACGAGGCGATACGCCGGTTGCCAGTGCGGTGATTGTGCCGGTTGTGTTTAGTTTGCGGGATTAATCGCTGTTAAATGGGTAGGGTGCATTTTATGCACCGGTTATTGCCAATGCTCTTGGTGGATAGAATGTACCCTACGAATAGTAATGATAAAAAAATAAAACTTTAAAAACTCAGGAGACTTTAAATGCCACACCATATTGATCCCAATATCATCATTGATGCGACTTTGTACACTTTGCTTGGTTTCTCTGTGATTACTTGGGTTTTGATTTTATTCAAAATCTGGCAATTTGTTAAAACGGGTTATTACAACAAACAATATAGCGCTGCCTTTTGGGATGCATCTGATTTGAAAGCGGCTAAAAACTTGTCAGAACAACAAGTTAAAGGCCCTAAAGCACGGGTTGCACAAGTTGGCTTTGATTGGTTAGCGCAACTGGGCCACGCTGAAAAATCAGCGAGTCTGAAGTTTCGTGGCACACCTAGCGATTTGTTGGGACAGACTTTACATCATCAAACACGGCTCGAACAAAATCGACTGGAAATTGGTTTGACTATGTTAGCCAGTATTGGCAGTACCGCGCCATTCGTGGGTTTGTTTGGGACTGTTTTAGGGATTATGCACGCCATGCATGAAATTAGTGCCAGTGGTTCTTCCAGTTTAGAAGTGGTTGCAGGTCCTATTGGTGATGCCTTGATTGCGACTGCAATTGGTATTGCGGTGGCGGTGCCTGCGGTATTGGCCTATAACTTTTTCACTCGTCGCGCCAAACAATACAAAGCCTCATTGGAACATTTTGTTGATGGCTTTTTACACATTGCTTTTAGCGATAAAGCCTAAGGAGAGGATGATGGGCTTTAAAACTAATGCAGATGACGATGATGCGGTTAGCGAAATCAATGTTACGCCTTTAGTGGATGTGATGTTGGTGCTGGTGATTATTTTGCTAGTGACCGCACCGTTAGTTACCCAATCAGTTAATGTCGCTTTGCCGAAAACGGCCTCAACGACACCCGATATTCAGAAACAGCCTTTGCAATTAGGTGTTGATGCGAAAGGGGTTATTACTTTGAATAAGGTGGCTATCGAAAACTTGGATGCTTTGGATGTGAAACTTAGAAACGAATTGGCGCAAAATCCTGAAGTGGCGGTTCATGTTTGGGCCGATGAAGCGGTTAATTACGGCAAGGTTGCTGAAATGATGGCGACTGTTCAACATGCGGGGATTTCGAAAATGGCGTTTGTGACGATGGAGAAATAAACTGTCTGTGTCGGTAAGGATAAGCCAGTGGTAGCGCTGGCTTATGAATAAAATCTAGCTATCTTCTTGGTAAAAACATTACAATCACATCCATCAATCATTACAAATATTAGATGGACTCATTACAAATGACTATTCCACTAGCAAAAAC
>CAIXED010000050.1 GCA_903918375.1 uncultured Pseudomonadota bacterium
CCGAACAATTACAGCAGACTATCGGCGATAGCGAAGCCGCTGTGTTAGAAATTAACGCGGCGTTCGATGCCTTTGGCGATCAGAAAATCATTGAAGTTGAGGCAACTGAAATTCAATCCAATAAAACGATATAAAAATCATAATTTATCGTTTCCAAACCGCGTTTAAAACTTTTAAAGTAGCACCTGATTCTTAAAGAGTCTCTGTGTTTACCTTGGTTAAGTGGAATGGTGATTACGGACAATTACCAACATGGATGTCATTATTCGGCGGGGGCAACCCCGCTTTTTCTTTCTGGCAAATCCATTTATTGCATTTCACAATTCACACCATACATAGCCTGAAATTAATAGCATATATTTAAAATACCGATAACTAATTCTAAAATGATTGTTTCCTAATTATAAAAATAATCATTAAAATCACCGACGAACTCAAAGGAGTTCCTGTCATGTGTTATCAAAATGGATTAGGTGACAATGGATTGTTACCAACAAGGATGCTTTGATAAGGCGAGCTCACCACTCGCCTTTATCATTTTAAAATAGTATTTATCTCATTTATTTTCATCATCCAATATTACCAGATGGCAATATCCGCTTAGCCAACAGCGCAATCAATAACGCACAAAGCCCTACCGTCACTAAAGTAATAAAGGTTTTTATCTGAAGAGATGTGACCTTATGCTGATAGCTCAACACAAGGTCAATACTTGTTGCATTAATCCGGCAATAACTGACGCTTAGCTCTGTCAACCTTAACAGGCTTCTTTTTAGGTACAAAAGTTAGTTTCAAGCGTCTCCAGCCCAATACCAAAGAACTAGCACCTAAAACAATCCCAAAACCTATCCAAGTAAGCATCCAAATATCCCAAATTGGTCGGTAATAGAGCCAGCCAAAATCCCAGTGATGTAATGCGCTATAAACCCAACGATACACACGACGACTTCGGTCTAACTTAGCCAAAATCCGTCCATCTTGTGGATCAATATAAAACCGTGTACCCGCCTCATCAGCCAATTCCACTTTCAATACCGGCAACGGTCTTTCGACTAAAGTTTGATGGTGTCTTGGATAGTAATAACTATCGTAATAACTCAGCAATTCCTGATTAGCAACCGCTGTATTGGCCGATAATCGCTGTATTCCAGCCAGTAAGGCTGTTTCTGCGATTTTTGCACTAGCACCGGATACAGCTTGCGGCCAACGCTCACCATTTTGGGTATAAGCCAATAAAACCGCCTCATTACCGACTCGCTTCCAAGTCAATTCCACTAACTCCGAACCCTCGATAGCGCTATATTTCAAAGTTGGCTGCCAATTAGCCATCACTTCAGGTAATTCACTACCGAAATAACGCGCTTGTTCGGCCTTATTGACTTCTGTCGATGAAAATAAATGAGCAGGATTGGTTTCTAAAAAGCCACTCGAAGCCCAAAACACAGCCAAAGTGCCGCCGATTAAACCGGTCCAAAAATGCCATTTAGCCCAAAATTCACGATAAGGCTGAGTACGACCTTCGGAATAAGTCCGTTTACCGGCAAAACCTGGACGCCAGCGCAGCCAACCAATAATCAAACCGGTTAAACAAGCAATAGCCGCCAAGCCACTGGCCCATTGTTGAATTAAATGCCGCTGATGCTCTAAACCCAACGAAGTCAGTGGTTTGAACGTATGTATCCAATTCCCCGCCCAATAAAAGCCGCGATTAAAGGCTGTTGAGGCATGTAATACCTCACCGGTTCGACTGGAAATCAATAATTCATAGCCCTCGTCACCAAAACCGATGCGGTGAAATGGTTTTAAAGCATCTTGATTACGCAAAATAATCGGCGCATCGACAGTTTCCAAATGAGCAAACTCCAGCGAGTCATTCAATCCCTGCGCCGTTGCCCAATGTTGAGCGATGTTTAACGCTTGTTCCACTGAGATGGTTTTTAAACTGCCATCCAATGCCGACAAAGCAAAACGCTTACCGCGACTATCTTCAACCAACCATAGCGGTTCACCGGCAATTCGTTGTAAACGTGCATCTAAAATCATTGCTGGAACTGGACTAGCTTTCTCTGCGGCACCATGACCGTTTGATTGTTGCCCATCCACTAACGCTTGTCGTTGTTCAGCGCTACGTTGCCAAACTTCGCCCAAACTTAGCCAATTGGAATCAGGTAATAAACGCTCAGCATGAGCTAATAGCTGAGTTCGAGTTTGCGCCGTTGGTGTGGAATACATGATGACTAAACCCGACGTAATCCAAACAAACATGAATACTCCCAACACCACACCTAGCCAGCGATGGGATTGATATAACAACCAATTTAAAAATTTCATGGTGGTAATAACCGTTAAAACAAAAATAAAAACGCACTGCTGACATACGCTATCAGCAGTGCGATTAAGTCGAAATCAAATATTAAGGTTTGGGTGCAGGGACTGGAATTTTGGTTAAAACACCACCTTCCGCTTCATAATCCTGAACACCAATTGCGCCGGTTACATTGAAACCTTTTTCAACTAATAAATCAGCCGCTTTACCTGCGCGTCCTGCGTGATTAGAAACGGTGACCAGTTGGCGATCTTTAGGAATATAAGCCAAATATTTTTCCAAATCTTTGCTCTGAATACTTAAATAAACCGGAAAGCCACCAATCGCAGTTAACTCATCTGGTCTACGGACATCAACAACAACTAGTTTCTCTGGGTTGGCTAATAAAGCTTCGATTTTTTGTTTATCTAACTTTGGCGCTTTGGCAGTATAGGGGTGAGCCTCTTGTGCAAAAACTGTTGAAGAAAACAATAAAGTCGTTAAAAGCATTAATTTAATCAGTCGTTTCATATTACATCCTTATTATTAAAAAGTTATTACCCATCAAGGGTTTAAAGTCTTCACAGATTTATGCTTTAAGCACAATTTATAAAAGCAGTTTCCGTGCCAAAATACAGATTTAGAATCATCAAAATAACTGATTGATATATTTAGTTATTTATTTTAGGCAACTGTTTTAAGAATTTTGACCCGTTACAGATGCTGATTTAGAAACAGTTATCAAACAAATCCTGTTGACCAATCAACACTGAGTATTTAAAAAAACTACTTTGCCAATGGTTCAATTTTATTAATTCCCGCTAACGCACATTCTTCATCAATCTTCGCGCCGCCAACACCAATTGCACCAATAATTTCATCCCCCACTTTTAGCAATACGCCTCCTGGACGAGGATTGAATTTAGGATTTTCAGCTAATTTAGCTGCTAAAGCCTTATCAGTTTGTTGCTCAGTAAATAATTGACTGGTGGATTTTTTGAAATGCAATGCGGTTAGCGCTTTGGCAGTGCTCGAAACTACACCTCGCTCGGAAGTGCCGTCAGCTGCCAGCAACACTTTCAACACTCCAGCCGAATCGACCACACTCACGCCAGCATGTTGATCTTTATCAACACAAGCCTCAACTGCAGCATTAGCAGCGTCAATCACTGATTCCAAACTGGGACCGTGCGCGGCAGGTTGCGGCGCTCGTTTTGCTGGATCGGTGACTTCTTGTGCAAAGACATTATTAGCAAACAAAGCTAAAAGAATTCCCGCAACAATAGATCCAGCGGCTTCTATCTTGTATTGTTTATTCAAACTCATATTAAATACCTTATAAATGACTACGATTAACAGTGTTAAGGAACCTCTGATTAATTCAGTTTTTTAAGAAAAACAGATGCGCAAGCTATTGATTTTATTGGTCACAAAATTCTGGAAAGCGAATTAATCAGAGGCTCCTTAAGGAACCTCTGATTAATTCCCATCGAGAGATATAATTCG
>CAIXED010000051.1 GCA_903918375.1 uncultured Pseudomonadota bacterium
GCGGCACGGGCGGTGACGGCTAAAGTCGGTGATGGTTTAACGGCTTTGACGCGGTTGGACAGCGTAATGCTCATGATTCCTCGGCTTGTAGTAAACAAAAACAGTCCGCCATTATACGGTATCAGGCCAAAATCGCCTTATCCAGTTCGACATTTAAGCGGCTAGAAAAAGATTTTTTCCTGTAGCCGCTGGCGGTATTGGGGCTGATAATAGCGATTTTTATGCCAGTTGCGGTTTATGAGCCTACGTTATCAAATCATTGGTCGGATTTTATTGTTGTCGCTGGGGATTTTGGTCTTGGGCGGCGCGATTGCTATTTGGCAAGCTCGACAAGCGGTGGCGAAAGAGGTCGATGCCTCGATTCATTTGGCTTTGCAATTAATCACCTTGGGGGTTAACAACGCTCCCGCATTCCAACAAATTGACGACTTATCGCGCTTCGCCTCTTTGCAACAAACGCGGCATTTAAGTATTCAGCTACATCAAGCCGATGGTCAATTGATTCATTTCGCTGGCGAAAACCAACCCAGTCACCCAGAAGATATGCCGCCAGCGTGGTTTATTCGCTGGGTAAAAAGCGACTATCCACAACTGGAACATCAGCTTAAAACCCAAGATGGCAAGCCGTTAACCTTGATTATCCAAGCCCAGCCCTTGGATGAAATCACCGAAGTTTGGCAGGAAAGTTTGGGCTTTTTTGGCTCGCTGGCTTTGCTAACCGTACTGACTTTTTTGGCGGTTAATCTGGTGTTCAACAAATCGCTGAAATCGATTGCCAGCATTGTCGATGCCTTGAGAATTATCGAAACCGGACAATATCGCCAACAATTACCGACGTTTTCCACCCAAGAATTTGACGATATTGCTAAAGCGATTAATCACATGACTGGCGAATTGGAGAAAACCCGTCAGGAAAATCACGCTTTAACCCAGCATTCCTTAGCGATTCAAGAAGAAGAGCGCCAACGCTTATCGCAAGAATTACACGATGAATTCGGCCAATCCTTAACCGCGATCAAAGTCATGGCCGTTACTGCCGCCAAACCGCAAGCCGATGCGGTGAAAATCAGTCATTCGATTGCCGATATTTGTAATCACCTGATGATGGTGTTGCGCTCGATGATGCAACAACTGCATCCGCTGGTATTGACCGAATTGGGGCTAAAAGCCAGCTTGGAAGACATGGTTAATCACTGGTCAGAACGCAATCCCGGTTTGGATGTGCAAATTAACTGTAGCGAGCAAGTCGATGGTTTGGATAAACATCTGACTATTCAGGTGTTTAGAGTGATACAAGAATGTTTAACCAACGTAGTTCGCCACGCTCAAGCTCAAACAGTGCAAATTGATTTAGACAAACAAGCGCAGTTATTGGAATTAAAAGTCCAAGATGATGGCGTCGGCTGTGATTTGCAAACCTTAACCCGTGGCTTTGGCCTATTAGGCATGAAAGAGCGGATTCGTTCTTTAGATGGTGAGCTGACGGTGGTTTCCAAACCGCAAGCCGGCATGACGATTACAGCAAGGATACCGTTAGCATGAGTGACAAAATCAAAATTATTCTGGTAGACGATCATGCCGTGGTGCGTGCCGGTTTTAGTATGTTGTTAGCCGCCGATGAGCATATTGAAGTAGTTGCCGAAGCCGAGCGCGGCGAACAGGCGATTCAGCTCTATCAAGAATTACAGCCGGATATGATGGTGATGGATTTATCGATGCCCGGTATTGGCGGCTTGGAAACGATACGCCGGATTATGCAACGCGACCCACAAGCGCGGATTTTGGTGTTTAGCGTTCATCACGAACAAGTCTATGTACAACGGGCTTTAGCCGCTGGTGCCAAAGGCTATCTCAGTAAAAATGGCGCACCGGAACTGCTGTCAGAAGCGATTAGCGTGATTATGGAGGGCGACAGTTATATCGAGCGGGGATTGCTGAAAGTTAATCCAGAACAAGTGCTTAGCGATGACTATCAGACCATTATTGACGGCCTTTCACCGCGAGAATTTGATGTGTTTAATCTGCTGGCGCAAGGTTTAACAGTGAATAAAGTCGCTGATCAATTGTGTCTAGGGCAAAAAACCGTTGCCAATTATGCAACGCAGATTAAGAAAAAATTACAGGTAGAAACAGCGGCGGAGCTGGCGCATATTGCGGTTAGTTTGGGGGTGGTGGGGCGGTGAGCCGAATTATAGGGTGATCTTTTCTAATCGTTGGATAAAGAACTGTAAGCTTGGATCTTTTTTAATGGCGATATCAAGGTTTTTGCGTTTTAAAAGTGGTCTGCTGCATTCGTCGTATGTCGATTTATCTTTTTTAAGGCTCTGATTATTGCCTAATAGCGAGAAAGATAACGCTCTATAACAACCGGTGATCTTAGGTTTTTTTAAAGATTCTTCATTGTGATAAGCATAAAGCCAGCATTCAATCGAATGAACGCAGATGCAAAATATAATTTTATCGGAATTGTTTGTATAGAAATCAGCTTGGCCCTCTTCAATAACCTCAATTAATCTTTTGGTCACTTCGTTTATAAAGTTATCGATTTCTTGGCTATTTGGATCGAATGTTGGGACATTGAAACCTTTTTCACCAGATATATCGGTATCAGTCTGAATAACAATGAATCGAGTATTTAGTGCGTCATCTCGAAAGCGAGTTGATTTTAAATAAGTAAATAATCGAGTCCAGCCACCACCAGCGCCTTCGGCTTGTTTTTGTTTCTGATCGGTTTCGTCAAATTGTGGTTGAAAATATTCGATTTCAGAATCTAGGTCAGGATAGGGAGAAAAATATCCACAGAGAATATTTTCGAGTGTGATTTGATCTGTAACACCTTCGCAAGCTAAACCAAAGATTGCCATAATTAAACTCTAAAATCCTTTTGGCAAGCCACCTAGATAACCGCGTAAAAAAGCTTCAGAGAGTTTTAATTCTTCATTACTTGATGATCGAGGTTTGTCTTCTAGTTTAATACGTTTATAGCGGGTATGGCCTTGCTTGTTTCTTGAAAAAACTAATAAGCGTTGTTCATCGTCGCCCAAGTCTATTCCATCTAAAATAGCTGGATTGTGAGTGGTGACAAATACTTGTTTGTCATATTTTTTAGCTAAGCGAGTGAGTTCTTTAATTAGTTTTGTGCAAAGCTTTGGATTAAGTGCGACATCAATATTATCGATAGCAAATATTTTTGGGGTGTCGTCAGACACCATCAGCGCAATGTAAAACAAGACAAATAAGAAACCTTCGTTTGCACTGCGTTGATCGAAAGGTTGGCTTAGATAGCGGTCAGTGATTGATATTTTTTCTTCAATATTCAATATGCCATCAGGTATTTCAAACTCAGAATACCAGTCAAAAACTTCTAAACTTTTGCGTATTTCTGTTATTTTTTCGGGCGATTTGTTTTGAATTACTTTTAATAGCTTTAGTAAGCCTTCGCCATGAATGCCTAATGGCTCTACTTGTCCTTCGCTAGAGAAGTTTCTTAATGCAGTGTTTTCAGGGGAATAAATAATGAAATTGTTAAGTAATTTTTCTTCTTTTGTATGATTTTTTAGTGAGTCTGCAAGTAGTGCGTTCATTGATTGACGCAATTTTTTGGCTTCAAGAGGGGTAGAAATTTCTTTTATATTGATGAAGTTAGTCAATATATTAGTAATATCATTTATTTGTTCGTCAGCAGTTTTTTCCCATTTTGAGTAAGGTTGGTTTTCATTTTCAAGGGTATAAGTGATCGGTGTATTTGAGTCGTCATAACTAGCCTTGATAATTATGGATTTTTGGGTGTCTTCGGTATTGAATGCTGAACGCATTAACTCAGGAGAAGTAACTCTAATGCCACGTGACACTAAAAATTCATTATCTAATTTATTTGAGACAGTTGCGGCAATTAAAGCAATTGCTTCGAGTATATTGCTTTTGCCGCAACCATTTTCACCAATCAACACATTAAAACGTGCTACATCAACTGTTATGTCGTGTAGGGATTTGTAGTTATTAATATGTAATTCGCGAATCATTTTATTTACCTCAGAATGAACTCAACTCTAGCCTTTCACTTTCGCAATCAACATCTTATTCACTTCCCCAGGATTCGCTTTACCCTGTGTTTCTTTCATCACTTGCCCAACCAACGCCATCAGCGCTTTGTCTTTACCGGCGCGATATTGTTCAACTGGGCCGGGGTTGGCGGCGATGACTTTGTCGATGATGGCTTCGATAGCACCGGTGTCGGTGATTTGCTGTAAGCCTTCTTGCTCGATAATTTCATCGGCACTGGCGCTGCCGTTCCATAATTTATCGAACACCTGTTTGGCGATTTTGCCGGAGATGGTGTTGTCGGCGATGCGTTTTAACAGTCCCGCCAAACGTTCTGGATTGACTGGGCAATCGCTGATTTCCAAACCGGCTTTGTTTAATGCGCCTAATACATCGCCTGTCATCCAGTTGCTGGCTAGTTTCGCTTCGCCACCTGATTGCGTAACTACGGCTTCATAAAAATCAGCCAGTTCGCGTGATGAGGTTAGGGTGGTGGCGCTTTCGTTGTCTAAGCTGTATTGCTCAATAAAACGCTGTTTTTTAGCATTCGGCAACTCTGGCAAAGTGGCGCGGATTTCGGTTTTTAAGCTGTCTTCGATCACTACCGGCAATAAGTCGGGATCAGGGAAATAGCGGTAATCGTTGGCTTCTTCCTTGCTACGCATTGAGCGGGTTTCGTCTTTGTTGGCATCATAAAGACGGGTTTCCTGAACGATTTTGCCACCGCCTTCGATTACGTCGATGTGGCGTTCAATTTCGTAATTGATGGCTTTTTCGACAAATTTGAAGGAGTTGATGTTTTTGATTTCGGTACGAGTGCCAAATTCGGCTTGGCCTTTGGGCCGCACAGAGACGTTGGCATCGCAACGGAACGAGCCTTCTTGCATATTGCCGTCGCAGATTTCTAAGTAGCGCACCAGTTCGTGCAGTTTGCGCATATAGGCTACGGCTTCTTTGGCGGAGCGCATATCCGGTTCGGAAACGATTTCTAACAGCGGGGTGCCGGCGCGGTTTAAGTCGATACCGGTTAAGCCTTGGAAATCTTCGTGCAAGGATTTACCGGCATCTTCTTCCAAATGGGCGCGAGTGACGCCGATGCGTTTGGTTTCGCCGTCTACTTCAATATCCAAATAGCCTTTGCCAACGATAGGGTGATCTAACTGGCTGATTTGATAGCCTTTTGGTAGGTCTGGGTAGAAGTAGTTTTTACGGGCAAATACCGAGTGGCTGGCGATTTCGGCATCAATCGCCAAGCCAAAAGTAACGGCTTTGCGGACTGCATCTTCGTTTAACACCGGCAACACGCCCGGCAAGCCTAAGTCAACCGCACAGGCTTGGGTATTGGGTTCTGCGCCGTAGGCTGTCGCTGCGCCGGAGAAGATTTTAGATTGAGTGGCGAGTTGGGTATGAATTTCTAAGCCAATAACGGCTTCCCATTGTGAGTTCATTGGTTGTTTCCTTGATAGCTATTCGGCAAAAACGTCGGCTAAGTCGATTTTTAGTTCGGGGAAAAGGTAAGGCGTTGCAATATCGTCACCGGCATACATGGCGTGAAGCTGGTATTTGTCTTCGTGGTTGAGGACGAATTGGTAGACCGTTTGTTCGTAAGGATGCACCATCCAGTATTCGCTAACGCCGTTTTCTTGGTAAAGCTCAAATTTAAGATGTAGTTCTTTTTTGCTGTTACCGAGCGATAAAACTTCAATAATCCAGTCTGGTGCGCCATCACAGCCTTGGACAGTCAGTTTGCTTTTGTCACAAATCACGCATAAATCCGGTTGTACCACGCTGAATACTTCGCGGTCAGTGAGTTGTGATTTACGGCTGTCGTAAAGTTTGACGTCAAACGGTGCATGAAAAACCTTGCAGGGTTTTTTATGCAAATGGTTGGCAATTTCCACCAACATATTTCTGGAAATACTTTGATGCTTTACATTCGGCGCTGGCGACATCGCCATGATTTTGCCTTTGATCAACTCAACCGTTTCTTCCAGTTGCCAAGTTAGATAATCGGCATAGCTGTAGTTTGCATTTAAATCTAATTGCGACAGTTGAGTGATCGGCGTCATGGCTAAACCTCGTTATTCAAAACCTTTTGGCACTTGTTGGGGCCAGTGGGTGACTTGTTGATAGCGGTGGCCGATATTCAGCAATTTGGCTTCGCTGAAATAGTTGCCAATCACTTGTAAGCCCACCGGTTTTTGGTCGATAAATCCAGCTGGAATTGACAAAGCTGGCAAGCCAGCTAAGTTGATGGCAATGGTGTAGATGTCTGACAAATACATTTGAATCGGATCACCGGTTTTTTCGCCGATTTTGAAAGCGGGGCTTGGTGTCACTGGCCCCATCAACACATCCACTTCCGATAAAGCACGTTTAAAGTCGTCGCTAATCAAGCGGCGTACTTGTTGGGCTTTCAAATAATAGGCATCGTAATAGCCAGCGGATAAGGCATAAGTGCCCATCAAAATCCGGCGTTTAACTTCGGCACCAAAGGCTTCACCGCGCGAACGGGTGTAAAGATCGGTCAGGTCAGCTGGATTTTGGCAGCGATAACCAAAACGCACGCCGTCGTAGCGAGATAAGTTGGATGAACATTCTGCGGAAGCGATGACGTAATAAGCCGGAATCGCCAAGTCCAAAGTCGGCATCGATACTTCTACCACTTCGGCACCGAGTTTTTGATATTCGCCAATCGCGGCTTGAATGGTGCTTGCCATTTGGCTGTCTAAATCGGCGCTGAAAAACTGTTTGGGTAGGCCGATTTTTAAGCCTTGCAAGCTGTCGTTGAGGCTGGCGCTGTAATCGGGAATTGATTGGTCAACGCTGGTTGAATCTTTAGGGTCAAATCCGGCCATCACTTGCATTAATAATGCCGCATCTTCAGCACTACGCGCCATTGGCCCGCCTTGATCCAAGCTCGATGCATAGGCAATCATGCCGTAACGCGACACGCGGCCATAAGTCGGTTTTAAACCGGTGATGCCACATAAAGCTGCAGGTTGACGAATCGAGCCGCCGGTGTCTGTGCCGGTTACCGCTGGCGCTAAACGTGCCGCGACTGCCGCTGCTGAACCACCGGATGAACCGCCAGGGACGCAATCAGTTGCCCAAGGGTTTTGGGTGGCACCGTAGAAACTGGTTTCGTTGGATGAGCCCATGGCAAATTCATCCATGTTTAATTTGCCTAACAACACGCTGCCGGCTTGATTAAATTTATCAACCACGGTGGCGTTGTAAGGGGCGATAAAGTTGTCGAGCATTTTTGAGCCGCAGGTGGTTTTAACGCCTTGGGTACAGAAAATGTCTTTTTGGGCAATTGGGATGCCGGTTAGGGCGGAACTGTCACCGCTGGCTAAGCGTTGGTCGGCTTGCTGCGCTTGTTGCAAAGCCAATTCTTCGGTGACGGTAACAAAGCTGTTTAAGTTTTGATGTTGCTTAATCCTCGCTAAAAAAGCTTGGGTTAATTCAACACTGGAAAATTGTTTACTGCGTAATCCGGCAGCGAGTTCGGTCAGGGTTTTGTTATGCATAATCGTGATTAGTCGATAACTTTAGGAACCAGATACAGTCCGGCTTCGGTTTGCGGTGCGATGGCTTGGAAGGCGTCGCGTTGGTCGCTCTCTGTCACTGCGTCAGGGCGCAAGCGTTGCATTTGATCGAGCGGGTGAGCCATGGGGGAAACGCCGTTAGTGTCTTGTTGGCCCATTTGGGTCATCAAGTCTAAAAGTTTAGAAAGGTCTTGAGCGTAATGCTCGATTTGTTGTTCATCAATGCCCAATCTGGCGAGGTGGGCGATTTTTTTAACGTCACTGGCCGTTAACGACATCGTGTAAGCTCCATGTTGAGTAATGCAAATATCATACTTTATATCTTGCCCAACTGCCCGCATGATTGATAAAGTAGCGGGATTTTCTGTGCGCTCAGGTGTAATCATGTTCAAACGAATTCGTGGCCTTTTTTCTAATGACTTATCAATCGATTTAGGCACGGCTAACACGCTTATTTACGTTCCAGGTCAAGGCATCGTTCTTAACGAGCCTTCCGTCGTGGCAATTAAGGAAGACAAAGTTCGCGGTCAAAAGACCATCGCAGCGATTGGTGCGGATGCGAAAAGTATGCTGGGCCGGACGCCAGGCAATATCACCGCGATCAGACCTTTAAAAGACGGTGTAATTGCTGATTTCGCTGTTACCGAACGCATGTTGCGGCATTTTATTAAAAAAGTGCATGAAAACAAGCTGTTAAGACCAAGCCCGCGGATTTTGATTTGTGTGCCTTGTGGTTCAACTCAAGTTGAAAGACGGGCGATTCGCGAATCAGCGGCAATGGCTGGTGCGCGTGAAGTGTATTTGATTGAAGAGCCAATGTCGGCTGCGGTTGGTGCTGGTTTACCGGTTGATGCAGCACACGGTTCTATGGTGTTAGATATTGGCGGCGGTACTTCTGAAGTGGCGGTTATTTCATTAAACGGCATTGTTTATTCGGCTTCTGTCCGTATCGGTGGTGATCGTTTTGATGAATCTATCATCAGCTATGTACGTCGTAACTACGGCACCTTGATTGGTGAATCGACTGCTGAAAAAATTAAACATCAAATTGGCGCGGCCTATCCTGGCAGTGAAGTTCGCGAAATGCAGGTCACAGGTCGCAACTTGGCAGAAGGTGTGCCACGCAGTTTCTCATTGAACAGCAACGAAATTTTAGAAGCCTTACAAGAGCCTTTATCAGGCATTGTTAGCGCGGTTCGCGTTGCCTTAGAACAAACTCCGCCAGAATTAGGTGCTGACGTTGCTAGTCGCGGTATTGTGTTGACTGGTGGTGGTGCTTTGTTGAAAGACATCGACCGTTTAATTTCAGAAGAAACCGGTTTACCGGTTTACATCGCCGAAGACCCACTAACTTGCGTAGCTCGCGGTGGTGGGATGGTGTTGGAAATGTTGGATTCTAAAGGTGCTTCTGCGTTTTCTTTAGAATAACTTCTTATTGGCTTGCAGCGAGTTTGGGGAAGCGGACAGACTTAATCAAACAGCTTTGTTAGCTAAGCCTGTCAGCGGTGAAGTAGCTTAACCACTTCACCGCTCCCGTCTGACTTAAATTCTTGAGGTTTTGTTATAAAACTCCTATTTGCAACCGGCCCATCACTCAATACGCGATTATTAGTCGCGATTTTGGTGTCACTTTCGCTTTTGATTGCCGATTACCGCGGCACTAAGCTTCATGCTTTGCGCTCGTTGCTATCTGTCACTCTTTATCCTTTGCAATCTTTAGCCAGTCTGCCGGTTGATTTTTATAATTCGGTATCGACAACCATGATTTCTTTTGTCGAATTACAGAAAGAAAATCAACGCCTTAAAGAAACCCAGTTAATTAACGATGCACGCTTGCTAAAGCTGGCTGCCTTGGAAAAAGAAAATATCCGCCTACGGGTGTTATTAGAAAACTCGTTTCAACTCGGTGAACAAGTTTTGGTTGCTGAGCTGTTATCAGTCAAATTAGCGCCCTACGAACATACGGTAGTGGTCAATAAAGGCAGTCGTTTTGGGATTCATACCCAGCAACCGGTGTTGGATGCCAACGGTATCGTCGGTCAAGTGATTCGGGTGTTGCCCAATAGTGCTGAAGTAATGTTGATTACCGATCCCGGTCACGCGATTCCGGTCGAAGTGAATCGTAACGGTCTTAGAACCATTGCCTTTGGTAGTGGTCAGTCCAATCGTCTGCATTTACCGTTTTTAGCCAACAACGCTGATATTGTCCCGGGTGATTTATTAGTTACTTCTGGTTTAGGCGGTGGTTTTCCAGCTGGTTATCCCGTGGCAGTGGTTGATAAATTTGAAGCCAGACCCGACAAATCTTTCGCCACCATTTACGCCACCCCCAAAGCCCAGTTGGAAACCAGTCGCGAATTTTTAATCGTCTGGAGTGATTCCACACCAGTGGAATTAGGCAATCAACAATCAGCGCCTGTTGCCGTTGATCACAGTGGAAAAGCCCATGTCCAACCCTAATTCATCGTTAGCCTTTGTTTATTTTATGGCAACCATCGCCGTGGCAATGATATTGCGGGTGATGTCGGTGTCGCCATTGCTGGATCAATTAAACCCTGACTGGATTGCTTTAGTGTTGGTGTATTGGACTATGGCGTTTCCTGAGCGGTTTGGGGTATTCACTGCTTGTTTTGTTGGCTTGTTAACCGATGTGCTCACAGGCCGATTATTGGGCCAATATGCACTGATTTATTCCTTGATTGCCTATTTCAGCGTTAAAGAACACCGGCGTTTACGGCAATTCCCGTTGTTACAACAAAGTTTGTTTGTGTTTTATTTCCTGTTACTCGCCAAAATCATCGTATTTGGTATGGAAAGCTTACAAGCCGGTAACCGCTTGAGTTTATCGTTTTGGTATCCGGTTTTTAGCGGCATACTGGCTTGGCCTGTGGTGTTTTGGTTGCTGCGGTATCTGCGTGTTGTTGCGCGTCTTGCTTAACGGATATGGATAATCATTTTGCGGTTAAAGATCCACTAGAAGAGAGTCGGATTTTTTTAAACAGGGTTGTGGCAGCATTTGTGCTGATTATCTTGATTATGTCCGGTTTGGTGGTGCGCTTGGTGTATCTGCAAATCGTCGGCCATGAGCATTATTCGACTTTATCCAAAGACAACCGCATCAAAATCGCCCCATTACCACCGACTCGCGGCATTATTTATGATCGCAATGGCAAGATGTTGGCGGAGAATGTGCCAACTTACAGTTTGGAATTAACCCCCGAACGCATCGAAAATCTCGATGACACCTTAAAAAATCTTCAACAATTGCTGGCGATTTCTGACGATAAACTCGAGCAATTTCAAAAACTTCGCAAACGCAACAAAGCCTTTACCAGCACACCGTTATTGCAAAATTTAACCGAAGAAGAAGTGGCTAAATTTGCGGTGGTGCGGCCTTATTTTCCTGGGGTTGATGTCTATGTGCGCTTGGTTCGCCAATATCCCTATGCTGATTTATCCGCGCATGTGGTCGGTTATGTCGGGCGTATCAACGAACAAGAATTAAAAACCTTACCTTCTGCCGAATACCGCGGCACTGATTTTATTGGCAAAATCGGTATCGAAAAAACCTATGAAAATCAATTGCATGGCACGGCAGGCTATGAGGAAATCGAAACCAACGCCCAAGCGCGAGCGGTTAATACCGTTGCCACCACCGAGCCGATAGCCGGCTCTAATATCTATCTGACTTTAGATATTGATTTACAAAAAATCGCCTACGATGCCTTGAGCGAATACAACGGTGCAGCGGTGGCGATTGAGGTTAAAACCGGCGCGGTTTTGGTGTTTGCTAGTCGGCCGGGATTTGACCCCAATCCGTTTGTCGCCGGTATTTCTGCCAAAGAATACAAAGCCTTACAAGAATCTCACGACCAACCGCTGTATAACCGCGCCTTACGTGGTCAATATCCACCCGGATCAACCGCCAAGCCGTTTTTAGGTTTGGCGGGCTTGGAATACGGCGTTACTGATTTTGGCCATCATTTGTTTTGTCCTGGCTATTACCGTTTACCGAATGTCGAACATAAGTATCGCGACTGGAAAAAATTTGGTCATGGCTCGGTTGATATGAATAGTGCGATTACCGAATCCTGCGACGTCTATTTTTATGATTTAGCGATGGCGATGGGCATCGACAAAATGCACGAATTTATGGATAGATTTGGTTTTGGTCGCAAAACTGGCATTGATTTAGTGGGCGAAGTAGACGGTTTAATGCCGTCAAGAGAATGGAAAAAACGCTTTCGCAAACACGCTTGGTTTCCTGGAGAAACCATTATTACCGGTATTGGTCAGGGCTATATGCAAGCCACGCCACTGCAATTAGCCAGAGCAACGGCAACACTGGCCAATAATGGTCAAGTGGTGGTGCCGCATTTGGTGCAACGAGTTATCAATAAAGACAGCGCCGAAACCTTTGAGAATCGCAATCCCGAAAATCTGGGTTTGAAACAACAAAACGTCGATAACGTCATCGCCGCGATGACCAATGTAATTCACAGTTCACGCGGTACCGCTGGCAGTTTGGCTAGAGGCATCAATTATCACATCGCTGGTAAA
>CAIXED010000052.1 GCA_903918375.1 uncultured Pseudomonadota bacterium
AAATGAAAAATGTTTTTTGCAATATCCAAACCCACTACGTTACGATTCATTTCGGACTCCTCTTTGCCCCGTTTTAATTGTCTGGTGCATTGTGACACCGTTGGGTGTGGAGAGGAGTCCATGTCATCATCCTATGGCCCTTAACTTAATGGAAGGAGCCCCCATGATTCCTGGCGAAATCATCGCTGCTGATGGCGAAATCGAACTGAACAGCGGCCGAGCCAAACTTGAATTATTGGTCGCTAACACCGGCGACCGCCCAATCCAAGTCGGCTCGCATTATCATTTTTACGAAACCAACCCCGCTTTGACATTTGACCGCGAAGCCAGTCGTGGCTTTCGTTTGGATATTGCCGCCGGCACCGCAGTGCGTTTTGAACCCGGCCAACAACGCCAAGTCAACTTGGTCGCTTTTGGCGGTTTACGCAAAGTCTATGGTTTTAGACAAGCCATCATGGGCGCATTGGAGGCAGAAGCATGAGCAAAATTAGCCGTCAGGCATACGCCGATATGTTCGGCCCTACTACTGGTGATCGAGTCCGGTTAGCCGATAGTGGACTGTTTTTACAAGTCGAAGCCGATTACACCATTTACGGTGATGAAGTGAAATTTGGCGGCGGCAAAGTGATTCGCGATGGCATGGGTCAAAGCCAGTTAGATAATTCAGTCGCGGTTGATTTGGTGATTACCAATGCCTTGATTATCGATTATTGGGGCATCGTCAAAGCCGATGTCGGGGTTAAAGATGGCCGAATTGCAGCGATTGGTAAAGCCGGTAATCCTGACGTACAACCCGGGGTGACTATCGTGATTGGCCCCGGTACTGAAGTGATTGCCGGTGAAGGTCAAATCCTCACTGCTGGCGGCATTGACGCCCATATCCATTTCATTTGCCCACAACAAATTGAAGAAGCCTTAGCCTCTGGGGTCACCACCATGATTGGCGGTGGCACCGGCCCCGCTACTGGCACCAACGCCACTACTTGCACTCCCGGCCCTTGGCATATCGAGCAAATGCTGAAAGCCTTGGACGGTTTTCCGATGAATTTTGGTTTATTAGGCAAAGGCAACGCCAGCTTGCCAGCGGCTTTGGAACAACAAGTGGCAGCCGGTGCGATGGGTTTAAAGCTGCATGAAGATTGGGGCACCACGCCAGCGGCGATTGATTGCTGTTTGGATGTTGCCGAGCGTTTTGATGTGCAGGTGGCAATTCATACTGACACCTTGAACGAATCCGGTTTTGTTGAAGACACTTTTGCCGCTTTCAAAGGCCGCACTATCCACACTTATCACACCGAAGGCGCTGGCGGTGGCCATGCCCCAGACATTATCAAAGCCTGCGGTTTGAGTAATGTACTGCCGTCCTCGACCAATCCGACACGACCATTCACCGTCAACACCGTTGATGAACATTTAGACATGCTGATGGTTTGTCATCATCTTGATCCTAGCATTGCCGAAGACGTTGCCTTTGCCGAATCGCGCATCCGCCGCGAAACCATTGCCGCCGAAGACATTTTGCATGACTTAGGCGCGTTTTCGATGATTTCCTCGGATTCACAAGCGATGGGTCGGGTCGGTGAAGTGATTATTCGTAGCTGGCAAACCGCGCATAAAATGAAATTACAACGCGGTAGTTTGGGCGAAGATCCCAGCCAACATGACAATTTTCGGATTAAGCGCTACATCGCCAAATACACGATTAACCCCGCCATTAGTCACGGTATTAGCCATGAAGTTGGCTCTATCGAAGTCGGCAAATTAGCAGATTTGGTATTGTGGCAACCGGCGTTTTTTGGGGTAAAACCGAGTCTGATTTTAAAAGGTGGCTTAATCGCTGCCGCACCGATGGGCGATGCCAATGCCTCGATTCCAACCCCGCAACCCGTTCATTACCGCCCCATGTTCGGCAGTTTTGGCAAAAGCTCAGCCAATAACTCGATGATTTTCTTGCCGCAAGCGGCAGTTGCCAACGGTGTTGCTGAACGTCTGGCTTTACAAAAACGGGTGGGTACAGTCAAAAACACCCGCAATATCGGCAAAGCGGATTTGCATCACAATCATTATCAGCCGACGATTGAAGTTGATTCACAAACTTATTTGGTGCGTGCCGATGGGCAAATCCTCAGCTGCGAACCGGTCGATGTCTTGCCGTTTGCTCAACGTTATTTCTTATTTTAATCATGCTTAAACTGACTGAACTGTCGAACAGCGACGCTAAAACTGATGATGTCTTAACCCTACCGTTTGAAGCGCGGCAAAAAAGCCGTTTGCCCGCCACCACCGATGGTGGGGTGGTGGTTGGCTTGTTTTTACCGCGCGGGCAATTATTACGCTCGGGTTTGGTATTAACCGGCAGCCAAGGGTTTAAAGTGCGGGTGCAAGCGGCGTTGGAAGATGTGTCGGTGGTCGAATGCGATGATGCTTTATTGTTCGCTCGCGCTTGTTACCACTTGGGCAATCGTCATGTCGCTTTGCAGATTCTGCCCAATCAATTGCGCTATCTCAGCGATCATGTGCTGGATCAAATGCTGGTCGGATTAGGCTTGACGGTCAATCATCAACAATTAGCCTTTGAACCGGAAGCCGGTGCTTATCACGGTCATGGCCACTGATTTAGCCTTATTAAGACTGTTGCAATTGGTCAGCCCCGGCTTACCAATTGGCATGTACAGCTATTCACAAGGCTTGGAACGGGCAGTCGATGATGGTTGGATTCGTGATGTTGATGACTGCGAAGCATGGCTACATGGCCTGTTAAATCAAGCGCTGGGCTTAACTGATACCCCGATTCTGGCACGTTTGTACGATGCTTGGGCTGAACAAGATTTGGCAAAAGTCGAATACTGGAGCCAATACCTAATCGCTTGCCGCGAAACCGCAGAATTGCGTAGCGAAGATAGACAAACCGGACAAGCGTTGGCGCGGTTGCTGATTAAATTAGAAATGCCCGACGCGCAAGTTTGGTTGCGTCATAGTGACGCGACCTTAGCGACTTTATTCAGCTTGGCGGCGGTCAATTGGCAAATTAGCAAATCAGCTGCCTTGAGCGGTTATTTATGGGGTTGGTTAGAAAACCAAGTGTTATGCGCGGTGAAACTGGTGCCCTTAGGCCAAGTCGCTGGTCAACAATTACTCAGCGCCCTCGCCCAGCAAATCCCCGCTTTGGTTGAACAAGCCTTGCAATTAACTGATCAACAAATTGGCGGCAGCGCATTTGGTTTAGCTTTAGCCAGCAGCCGCCATGAAATGCAATATTCACGATTATTTCGTTCTTGAGAGTAACAACAATGACTAAAAAACCTGTCCTGAGAGTCGGTATCGGTGGCCCCGTCGGTTCTGGAAAAACTGCCTTGGTTGATGCTTTATGCAAAAAGATGCGCGATCAATATCAGCTTGGCGTGGTTACCAACGACATTTACACCCGCGAAGATCAACAATTTTTAATTCGCAGCCAAGCTTTGGCGGAAGACAGAATTTTGGGCGTGGAAACCGGTGGCTGTCCGCATACGGCAATCCGCGAAGATGCCTCTATGAATTTGGCTGCTGTCGATGAACTCTGCGAACGCTGGCCGGATTTGGATTTTATTATGGTGGAAAGCGGTGGCGATAACCTCAGTGCTACCTTTAGCCCTGAATTAGCCGATTTAACCATTTATGTGATCGATGTTTCAGCGGGTGACAAAATCCCGCGCAAAGGTGGCCCGGGGATTACCCGTTCTGATTTGCTAGTGATTAATAAAATCGATTTAGCGCCTTATGTCGGTGCTTCGCTGGAAGTGATGGACAGGGATGCCAAGAAAATGCGCGGTGAGAGGCCGTTTGTGTTTACCAACATTAAGACTGGGCATGGTTTGGAGGCAGTGGCTAATTTTATTGTTGAGCAAGGGATGTTGGATCGCTAATCAGCTTTAATTGTTTGGATTTCGCTAACTCATTTGCGGATGGCTGAGAGTGAGGCCGAAGTCTATTGTTGCTTCGGCTCCGCTAGACACCTAGCATTATTCACCTAGACTTGATTTTCCGATTCAATCACCGGATCAAGCCTCATGCACAACCGCTTGCCTCTCAACTGCCTAGCCTTTCTGCTGGGAATCGTTGGCACACAACATCTAGCCCATTTACCCGATTCATGGTTGTTAATCAGCTTTTCCACTGCTGCGGTGTTTTTCGCTTGGCGACGCGATTGGCCGTTGGCATTTTTACTGGCTGGGATCGTTTGGGCCAGTCTGTTCGGTACTTGGCAATTAAAGCAACGCTTACCCGAATCAGCTATCAACAAGGAGATGGTAGTTGAAGGCTATATCAGCAACTTGCCTGAACAACACAACCACCGCGTCAGTTTTGATTTTATCGTCACCTCACCTAGCAAAAACTTCCCCGAAAAAATCCGCCTCAATTGGTACAACCCAGAACCAAGGCTTACCGCTGGTCAAAACTGGCGACTTAACGTAAAACTCAAGCCACCGCATGGCCGTAGTAATCCCGGTGGTTTTGATTACGAAGCGTGGTTATTTGCCAATCGAATTGGCGCAATCGGCTATGTACGCCCTAAACCTGCGCCCACTAATATTGAGGCTTCGTTCAGCTTAAGCCGCTACTTCGCGGTTTGGCGGCAAACGCTGGCCGACAACATCGACCAAGCGCTGCCCAACGGTCAACAATTAGGCTTAATCAAAGCCCTCAGCCTCGGCAGTCAAAGCAGCATTAGCCAACAACAGTGGGATTTGTTTCGCATCACTGGCGTGATTCATTTAATCGTTATTTCTGGCTCGCACATCAGCTTAATCGCCGGTTTAGTGTATTTATGGTTAAGACGCGGCTGGGCTTGGTTGGGGATTTTGTCAGTGTCGCCGCAACAAGTCGCGGCGGGTTTTACTTGGTTAACCGGCTTGTTTTATGCCGGATTAGCCGGTTACACGATTCCGACCTTACGCGCGGTGATTATGCTTAGCGTGGCATTGGCAACCATCGTTTGGCAGCGCAATAGCTCGCCTTTGCAGATTTTATTTCTGGCACTGTTCGCGGTACTGATCTTTGATCCTTTAGCGGTATTAGCAGTCGGCTTTTGGTTGTCGTTTCTGGCGGTGGCTTTATTGATTTATTTGTCAGCCGGTCGTTTAGGCTTTCGGCAAACTTGGCAACAAGCCAGTCTTAGCCAACTCGCCACCACGATAGGTTTAGCGCCACTGTTAATTGCCTTATTCCAACAAGTGTCGCTGATTTCACCGTTAGCGAATTGGTTGGCAGTGCCTTTGATCGGCTTGATAATTGTGCCGCTGATTTTATTGGCGATGATTTTGTTAGTCATAGCACCGATTTTAGCAACGCCGATTTTGTGGCTGGTTGATCAATTACTGCAAGGATTCTGCTGGTTACTGTCGATCATGGCAGAACTACCACTCGCCAACCTAAACTGCCTGCCACCACCTTGGTACGCGCTGATTTTCGCTGTGTTTGCTGTCTTGCTAATGCTGGCACCGAAAGGTTTTCCCTGCCGTTATTTAAGCCCGTTGCTATACCTGCCACTGTTATTAGTCAACATCGAACCACCCAAAATAGGCGAAATTTGGTTGACTTTATTAGACGTCGATCAAGGTTTATCAGTCGTTATTCAAACCCAACACCACAACTTAGTTTTCGACACCGGTGCGAAATTTGCCGATAGCACGGACATGGGCGAAGCGGTTTTGTTACCATTTTTACATCAGCAAGGCATTAACAGCATTGATCATTTAATCATCAGCCACGCCGACAACGACCATAGCGGTGGCGCAGAGTCCTTATTAGCAGAAATGCCGATCCACCAAATCAGCAGCAGTGCCGCGCCTTGGGCTGAATATGCTAACGGCAACTATTGCCAAGCGGGGCAAAGCTGGGAATGGGATACGGTGAAATTCCAAATGCTTTCACCACCGGCTGAACCATTCAGCAGCGAAAATGATAATTCCTGTGTGTTGCAAATTAGCTCCGCCAATCAGCGTTTTTTACTAACCGCTGATATTGAACGCGATGCCGAACAATGGCTAGTCGAGCAATATGGCTCGCAACTTCAAAGCAAGGTCCTGATTGCCCCACATCACGGCAGCAAAACTTCATCAAGCGAATCGTTTTTGCAACAAGTCGCGCCTGAGTTAATTCTGATTCCAGCCGGTTATCTCAATCGCTTTCACTTTCCCCATCCCTTGGTTTTAGAGCGTTATCAACGTTTAGGCGCTGATTGGTTAAATACTGGCGAGAAAGGCGCGATTAGTCTGCGTAGTGATGATGCTGGCTTAAAGGTGGTGGCAGAAAGAGAGGGCAAGCAACGCTATTGGATGAAGAAATAAATCAAACAAAACCTTAATCAACTGCGATAATCAACGGGATTTTCAAATGTTTAAATGGATTACATTTTTAATTTATATTTAATAACTTTTGTAAATTTGATTTACTATAGGACAGCGCTTACCAAGGAATGATTTGTTATGAAGACGCGATTTACTCAAGCTTTAATCTTTAGTTTACTCATTGGCACAACTGGTTGTGCATTTCAGATCCCTTTTTGGGATGATAGCGATGAGACCGAGCAAACCGCTACCCCTGAGTCCATACTAACCCCAGACTTTTCTACCAATATAAGCCCGCCATCAGACAGCAATATCTGCGAGGCTCAATGTGCTAAATACGGTGGTCTGAAAAAGAAGTATTGCAAGAAAAAATGTGAATCCAAGCTCAAGAAAGAAAAACGCTAATCTAATTTCTATCGATTTTTTCCAGACAGACAATCATGGTGTGGCGGACGATGAAGAAGGTCATCGCCATGGCGTAAAGCGCGTAATGGCGGGTGATTAACAAGCCGAGAAACACAAAGCCAATCACAAACGGCATATTAAAGCGGGTAATTTTTTCCAGATAACGCAGCTGAACCACTGATTCGACATCGAAATAATCGGCTTTGTTGATTAGCGATAAGGTCAGGATTGAAGTAAAGGCGGCGAAGTACAGCGGATACAGTAAAAACATCGGCGCATCAGCACCAAATTCCGGTTGCCAGTAAGCATACCAAACCAGTAAACCGCCCGTCGCAAAGCCATCGTGCCAGTTAATGGTGCTGGCTTTTTTCAAGTAGCCAGCGATCATGCTGGCAAGCATAATGGTTAAACCTAATCCAAGCGCCACAGGACTGGTTAGCAATGCCAAGATTTCATTATTGGTTTTGACCAGAATGGCTAATATCAAGCTGTAGGCGATGAAGAAAATCATGGGTAGGTTTCCTGCTTTGGTTTGTTATTAGTCGTTAGTGAACCTCAATGGCAAGGTTACCATGTGAAACAGCCTTATTCGTAGGGTGCATTCGCGATAGCAATGCACCATTGGCCTGAAAGTTATGGCGGTTCGCTATCGCGGAACCGCCGTACATTACAGCTGGGATTGGTTAAGCAGACAACGCCGCCAACGCACTCACATAATCCGGTTCATCAGCAATTTCACTGACCAACTGCTTGTAAATCACTTGATCGTTTTCATCAATCACAATCACCGCGCGGGCAGTTAAGCCTGCCAAAATGCTGTCCAGCAAGTTAACGCCGTAATCGTTGCCAAAGCTAGAGCGGAAACTAGAAAGGGCAGTAACATTTTTAATCCCTTCAATTTCACAGAATCTGGCTTGAGCGAATGGCAAATCGGCAGATACCACCAAAACCACGGTGTTGTCTAAGTGACTGGCTTTTTCGTTAAATTTACGGGTTGAGGTGGCGCAGGTTGGGGTGTCCAAGCTCGGCACGATGTTCAAAACTTTGCGTTTGCCAGCAAATTCGGCTAAACCGACATCCTGCATTTTGCGGTTGCAGAGTTTAAACTCGGGGGCTTGGCTGCCAACAGCGGGTAAATCGCCGATGGTGTTAATTGGGTTGCCTTGAAAGGTAATCGTTGCCATAAGTTAAGCCTCGTAGGTTATTTTTTGCGTTTGCTAAAGGTGATTAAACGTTTGCGTTTTTTCATTTGGCGGTCAGACAACTGATTTTTTTGACCTTGGAATGGATTTTCCGGCGATTTAAACACCAAACGTACCGGCGTACCGCGTAGTTGTAGTTGCTCGCGGAAATAGTTCATCAAATAGCGTTTGTAAGCGCCCGGCAAAGCATCGGTCTGAGTACCGTGAATCACCACGATAGGCGGATTACGACCGCCTTGATGAGCGTATTTCAACTTAATCCGGCGACCACCCACTAACGGCGGCTGGTGATCTTTTATAGCGTCAGTCAAGATGCGGGTCAGTACGGGAGTCGACATATCGGTCATGGTTGACTCGTACAAACTACCGACTACATCAAACAATTTGCCAACCCCGCTGCCGTGGAGCGCAGAAATTGGGTGTTTTTCGGCAAAGTCTAAGAAGCTTAATTTAATTTCGATTTGTTTTTTAACAATCTCGCGGTGCTCAGCGCTGAGGCCATCCCATTTGTTCAAACCAATAATCAAGGCGCGGCCCGCTTCTAATACCAAGCCTAAAATGTGAGCGTCTTGATCGGTGACGCCTTCTTGAGCGTCGATCAGGTAAATCACCACATGGGCTTTTTCAATTGCTTGCAGGGATTTGATGATGCTGAATTTTTCCACTGTCAACGAAACCCGCGAACGACGACGCATACCCGCAGTATCGATGATGGTGAATTTTTGTTCGTTGCGCTCGAAGGGAATGTAAATACTGTCGCGAGTGGTGCCGGCTTCGTCGAATACTACTACGCGTTCTTCGCCTAAAATCCGGTTAACCAGTGTCGATTTACCGACATTAGGGCGACCAACAATCGCAATCGCAATACCTGGATCTTCTTCGATAATTTCTTCATCAAGCGGTGGCAATAATTCGTCGATACGCTCTAACAAGTCATGCACATTACGGCCATGAGAAGCAGCAATGGGAATGGGCTCGCCAAACGCTAAGCTGTAAAACTCGTGAGTAACGGTGTTGCTGTTAATGCCGTCCATTTTATTGACGACTAATACTACCGGTTTACCCAGTTTACGCAGCATGTCAGCAATCGCTTCATCGGAAGCATTCAAGCCATCACGGGCATCAACCAAGAAAAACACCACATCGGCTTCTTGCAGGGCGATTTCGACTTGTTTTTTGGCAAACGCGTCAATGCCTTCCAAATCGTCGGTGATACCGCCAGTATCGACCACCAAACAATCACGTTCACCGCGTTTGACGCGACCATATTGGCGGTCGCGGGTAAGGCCCGGATAGTCGGCAACCAGCGCCTCACGGCTACGGGTTAGGTAATTAAACAAAGTGGATTTGCCCACGTTGGGGCGGCCGACTAGGGCGATAACAGGTAACATAAATTATTTGACTCTCAAAGCGGCAAGGGTGCCGTCTTTTGCGTAAACGTAAACAGTGCCGTCAACAACGACGGGGGTATTTTCTATGGGGGCTTTGGTGATTCGAGTGCGGCCCATTAAGCGGCCATCGGTAATCGATAGCCAATGCACATAACCTTCAAAATCACCGACTACGACATAATTATCGTAGGCAATCGCAGCAGTTAAACGGCGGTTGTGTAAATCTTTTTGTTTCCAAAGTGCCGCGCCGTTGCGTTGATCTAATTGCGAAATATCACCGCGAGTGTCGCTGATGTAGATATAACGCATATCGGTGCTAAGGCCGGTATAAGACGAAACTGCTTCATTACGCCAAATCACATCGCCATCGGTTTCTGATACTGATGAGGTGCCACCTTGGTAGCTGGCAATGAAAATTGCGCCACGGCGTTCAACTGGATCGGCGTCCAAATCCACCAAGCGTTCTACTTCAGAACGACCAGCTGGCATGGCGATGGTGGCTTCCCATAAGGCTTTACCATCGCTGACTTGAAAGGCGCCCAGTTTGCCATTGGCAGCGCCGGCAATCAGAGTGTCGTCAATTACTAAAGGGTTGCCTGTGCCGCGAATGCTCAAAGCAGGCACGCTTTGTTCGACAGTCCAGACCACGCTGCCGCTGTGTTCATTCAAGGCGATGATTTTGCCATCGGTGGTGCGGATGAACACCAAACCTCTAGCCACGACAGGTACCGCTAACACTTCACTCGGCACCCGAGTGTTCCATTTTTGTTCGCCAGTGACTTTGTCAAAAGCGATGACTTCGGCATGGCTGGTGCCCATGAAAATGCTGTGAACGCCAACTCCAGGGCCTGCTGAGAAGTTGTAGTTGGTTTTGTTTTCCCAAGCGCTTTCGCCGTTGACCGAATTACGCGCTTGTAGCAAACCTTTACGGTCGCCGACAAACAGAATATCGCTACGAACTGCGGGAATCAGCTTGAGAAATTGACCGTCTGCGCCATCGCCGATGCTGTGTTGCCAAAGCTGTTCTGTTTGAATTTCGCCCTGAAAATCTTCAGCCAATGTCGCGGGTGGATCAGCATTATCGTCATCCCCCAATACATATTCGGTAAGACCCGAAATTAAGTCGCGTCCGGCATCAAGCCCCGCGCAACCGGTTAAAAGGGTAAGGCTAGCCAACAAGGTTGCGGCTAGTAAATAACGACGGTTCCGAGTCATTAACATGATGATTTAAGTGGGATCAGGTTTTACTTAGCGGTGCCGGTTGCTAAAGCCGGTACTGCGATGTCGTCGAGTTTAAATTGCACCAGCGGTGTCGCGAAACCGCTTCGAATCGCGCTTTGATAAGCATTGCGTGCTTCGTCATAACGCTCCATAGCCACATACAAATCACCTTGCAATTCGTCATAGCTGGCAGAAAAACCTTCGCTAGACGCAGGGTCAACTTCGGCAATCAGTTGTAAACCTTGTTCGTATTGCTTGGTTTCCAACAATAATTGAATTAAACGCAAGCGGCTTAAATGTTGCAGTTCGTCGCTTTCGTTAGTTTTAATTTCTTTCTGCAAAATCGCTTTAGCCGCTTCAACATCGCCTTTTTGCACTTTAAGTTTGGCTAATTGCAAAGCCGCGTAGTTGCTATAAATGGATGAGCCGTATTCACTGGCTAATTGACCTGACAATTTCTCAATGTTGTCGCTGTTGTTAGCCGCAGAAGCATCTAATACTTGTTGATAAAGTTCTGAAGCTTGGCCGCGTTTTTCTAATTGCTGAGCTTGCCAAAAATTAAAACCAGTCACGATGACAACAGCAGCAGCAACGCCAGCAATCAGCGAAGTATTATTGCTTTCCCACCATTTTTTTAACTGTTCCAGTTGTTCTTCTTCGGTATCGTAAATTGCCACGTCGATTCTCTTTGCTTACTTAAATTAAAGGGATAAGTGTGATTTTAATCGGTCGATCAAGTCATCATGATTTAGGGTGATTTGTTCTTGCTCAACCCGTAAAGATTTTAACGCTACATCGCCACGTTGCGCTTCATCGTCGCCGATGATGATGGCATAAGCGGCACCGGATTTATCGGCTTTTTTAAACTGGCTTTTAAAGCTGCCGCCACCAAAGTTGACTTGTAGTTTTAAGCCGTCCAGTTGGTCACGTAAACGCTCGGCTAATATCATGCCCGCTTGTTCGGCGGCTTCGCCGACCCGAATCATATAAACATCAACGGTTGGCGCGATGTCGACATTTTCAAGCAGCTCAACTAAAGCCAAAATTCGCTCCATGCCCATCGCAAAACCAATTGCATGATTGGGTTTGCCGCCCAGTTGTTCGATTAAGCCATCGTAACGACCGCCAGCACAGATGGTGCCTTGTGAGCCGAGTTCGTCTGTGACCCATTCAAAAACGGTTTTGCTGTAATAATCAAGGCCGCGAACCAAGCGCTCATTAACTCGATACTGAATTTTTAATTCGTCCAGTATTTGTTTAAATTCATCGAAGTGTTTACGACTTTCTTCACCAAGGTAGTCTGATAATTTTGGTGCAGTATTTATTGCGTCTTGAGTTGCAGGGGTATCACTTTTGCTATCCAAAGCTCTAAGAGGATTTCTTTGATACCGTTCTACAAAGTCACTATCAAACTTAGCAAACATTCCTCTGTTATTAAAGTGATCCCTTACAGCGATTTGATACTTTAAGCGTTCTTCGCTAGTGCCCAACGAGTTAATTTGTAATTCTACTTTGTCTAAAATCCCAAGTTTTTTCCAAAGGCGATGGGTGATTAAAATCATTTCAGCATCTATATCTGGCCCAGATATGCCATAAGCTTCGACACCAAATTGATAAAACTGGCGGTAGCGGCCTTTTTGTGGGCGTTCGTGACGGAACATCGGGCCGTAATACCATAAGCGGTGGCTTTGGTTGTGTAGTAAGCCGTGTTCCAAACAAGCACGCAAACAGCCAGCGGTACCTTCGGGACGCAAGGTCAGTGAATCGTTGTTGCGGTCGTCGAAGGTGTACATTTCTTTTTCAACGATGTCAGTGACTTCGCCAATAGAGCGTTTAAACAGCTCGGTTTTTTCGACGATAGGCAGGCGAATTTCTTGGTAGCCATAAGAGCCTACAACTTCTTTAATATTTTTTTCTAGCCAGTGCCAGTAAGATGATTGTTCGGGCAGTATGTCGTGCATACCGCGAATAGATTGAATAGCCTGTTGTTGTTTTGCCATGTTTTTGTTGATGCCGGATTAGTTGCTGATCGCGGATTTGATTTGTTGTGCCTGTTGAGATGACGGAAAACTCGTCAGCAATTGCTGGCTGTAGTCTGCTGCCAAATGATTATTGCCTAAAGCGCGTTCGGTTTGTGTAGCCAGCCATAGCGATTCGGCTGTGTGTTTGGCGACACTTAAATAACGCTCCATAAAACCACGCGCCGATAAATATTGGCGATGCTGGTAACTGATTTTTTGCATTGCCAATAAAGCCGGCGGGTAGTCGGCTTGGCTTTGCAAGGCTTGGCGGAAATGTTGTTCAGCCGAGTTTAAATCGTTTTGTTGTTGGTAGCAGATACCTAAGTTAGTTGCTGCGACCCACGGTTGTTTGTTCAATGCCGATGCTTGGGTTTTTTGTAACAAGCTGATGCCTTCTGCATAATGGCCGCGCTGACAAAGAAAATGACCGTAATTGCTTTGGATACTGGCATTATCGGGCGCTAATTTTGCCGCCTTTTGATAATAATCACCGGCTTGGTTCAAGTCGTTAATCCGTTCGTAAAACACCCCTAAGCTATTTTCAATCTCAGGATTATTGGCGTCCAAACTTAAGGCTGTATCTAGCTTGGTTTTGGCAACGTCTAACATGCCTAATTCCAAATAACGGCTACCCATTTCCAAATTAAGCTGGGCTTTTTCGCTGTTGCTGATGCTCCCAGAATCAGGGAGCAGGGCACAGCTACTGCTTAAAACGCTGGCTAAAATCAATCCACAGCGGTTAAGCCGCATGGTTATTTCCTGCCGCCGCTTGCAGTTTTAAATGGCGACGACTTTTATCTTTCACTTGTCCGACTAACTGCCCACAGGCGGCATCAATATCTTCACCGCGTGTTTTGCGGATGGTGGTGATAATGCCTGCATTATGCAAAGTATCGCGGAACGCCAACATAGTGGCTTTTTTCGAGCAGCGATAATTGGATTGTGGGAACGGGTTAAACGGAATCAAGTTGACTTTTGATGGTACGTCTTTCAACAGCTTGACCAATTTTCTCGCATCGTCTTGGCTGTCGTTAATGCCATCTAGCATTACATATTCAAACGTAATGTGTTTGCGCGGACCGGTTTTGGCGTATTCGCGGCAAGCATCCATCAATTGATCTAACGGGTATTTGATATTAATCGGCACCAGTTGATCGCGTAATTCGTTGTAAGGCGCGTGTAAAGACACCGCCATGCTGACATCGCAAACATCACCCAAACGATTCATCGCTGGTACAACGCCAGAGGTACTAACGGTGACGCGGCGTTTGGATAAGCCAAAAGCGAAATCATCCATCATCAAATTCATCGCAGCAACGACGTTATCAAAGTTCAGCAACGGCTCGCCCATGCCCATCATCACGACATTGGTGATGCGGCGATCTGGACCTAACAGCTTTTGAGCCAGATACAACTGACCAATAATTTCGCCAGTCGAGAGATTGCGGTTAAAACCTTGTTGTGCGGTTGAACAAAAGCTACAAGCCAAGGCACAGCCCACTTGCGAAGAAATGCACAAAGTCGCGCGTTTTTCTTCGGGGATGTACACGGTTTCGATGCGATTGCCGCAATGGGTTTGCATCGCCCATTTGCAAGTGCCGTCAGTGGCTAATTGCTCAGCGACGATTTCGGGAGTGCTAATCGTGCAGTTTTCTTTAAGATACTGGCGCAAAGATTTGCTCAGGTTGGTCATCTCGTCAAAATCAGTGACGCCTTCCTGATAAATCCATTTCAGCAACTGGGTTGCACGAAATGGTTTTTCGCCAAGACCGACAAAAAAGGGCTGTAGCCCTTTTCTGTCGAAATCAAGCAGATTAATCAATGCTGGCTTAGCGGATACGGTCGCAGAGTTCATCAGCAGAGAAGAAGTAAGCGATTTCTTGAGCAGCTGTTTCTTGAGCGTCAGAGCCGTGTACAGCATTTTCGTCGATGCTTACAGCGAAATCAGCGCGGATAGTGCCAGGAGCAGCTTCAGCAGGGTTGGTTGCACCCATCAAATCACGATTTTTCAATACTGCATTTTCGCCTTCCAAAACTTGGGCAACGATAGGGCCAGAAATCATGAATTTAACTAAGTCGTTGAAGAAAGGACGCTCTTTGTGAACAGCGTAAAAGCCTTCAGCTTGTGCTTGGCTCAATTGCATCATTTTTGATGCAACAACGCGCAAGCCATTTTGTTCGAAGCGGCTAACAATTTCACCAATCACGTTTTTAGCGACTGCGTCAGGCTTGATGATTGAGAAAGTACGTTCGATTGCCATTGTGTAAAACTCCAATAGGGTTAATAAAAAAGGGTTGTGAAATTATAAGGTATTTAGATTGACAGCTTTTCGACTTGACGGTTGCCACCATAAACCCAGTTCGCCAACATCCGAGTGCTGGTCACTGAGGTAAACAATGAAGTCAAAATACCGACCGATAATACCAGCGCAAAACCTTTAACTGGGCCGGTACCGAAAGCAAATAACAACACCGCGACGATAAAGTGGGTGACGTTAGAATCAAGAATGGTGGCGAAAGCTTTTTCGTAACCGACATAGATACTGGCTTGTGGACTGCTGCCGTTACGCAATTCTTCACGGATCCGTTCGTTAATCAAAACGTTAGCATCCACCGCCATACCGACGGTTAAGACGATACCTGCCATACCTGGTAAGGTTAGGGTTGCTTGTAACACTGACATGATCGCAATCAGCAGTAATACGTTGTAAATCAAAGCAAAGTTAGCGATTAAGCCAAAGCCTTTGTAGTAAACAATCATGAAAAATACCACCAACAAGAAGCCGGCCATAATCGACATCATGCCTTGGTCGATGTTTTCTTGACCCAAGCTTGGACCAACGGTGCGTTCTTCAACGATTTCAACCGGAGCAGCCAAGGCGCCGGCTCTTAGCAATAACGCCAAGGTGCGAGCTTCTTGTGGGCTGTCTAAGCCAGTGGTTTGGAAACGTTTGCTAAAGCTGTCACGGATAGTGGCAACGCTGATGACTTTTTCAATTTTTTCTTTGTGTTGAACTTTTTGGCCATCGATAACGCGAGTTTCTGATTTGTATTCGATAAACACCACCGCCATTGTCTTGTTGATGTTTTCTTGGGTCATTTTGCCCATTTTCTTAGCACCAGCACCATCTAAAGTGATGAATACTGCCGCTGCGCCGTCTTGGTCAAGACCAGAAGAAGCGTCGGTAATTTGGTCACCAGTAACAATCACTGCACGTTTTAACAATACAGGTGCACCGTTTTTGTCGTAATACAAACGGCTGCCAACAGGAACATGACCTGCAATGGCTGATTGCACATCGTGTTCAACATCAACTAAGCGGTATTCCAAAGTTGCGGTAGTGCCCAATAATTCTTTAGCGCGAGTAGTGTCTTGAACGCCAGGTAATTGAACGATGATGCGGCTATCGCCTTGTTGTTGAATAATCGGTTCAGCAACACCTAATTCGTTAACACGGTTACGCAAGGTGGTGATGTTTTGACCTAATGAGGATTTTTTGATTTCTCTGATTTCACGCTCAGGCATGGTCAAAGTAAATTCATTAGTCGCTGTTTCGTCTAAATCCAGATTACGAAAATCTTTGTTTAATACAGCAGCAGCGGCAACACGGGCTTCTTCGTTAGGTAAAACGATTTTAATCCCGCCTGATTCTTTCGCTACCGATTGGTAACGGACTTTGCCATCTCTAAAAGCGCCACGAATGTCGTTGATATAGCGCTCTTCCGCTTGTTTGATCGCGGTGTCCATATCCACTTCTAAAGTGAAATGCACACCACCACGCAAATCCAGACCCAAATACATCGGTTTTGCGCCTAGTTTATGCAACCATTCTGGGGTTGCTGGTGCCAAGTTGAGGGCAACGGTGGCTTGGCCGTACATTTTTTCTCTTAACAAATCGGCGGCTTTTAATTGCTCGTCGGTATTGTTAAAACGCGCCAGAATTTTGCCTTCGTTAAACTCAAACGATTTTAGGGTGTAGCCGGCTTCTTTAATCGCCGCTGTCACTGTATCGGCTTGGCTTTGTTGCAACGGGGTATTGTTGCTCGAAGCCAATTGCACCGCTGGGTCATTACCATAAAGATTTGGTAATGCGTAAAGAGCGCCGATAACCAGAACGGTCAGGACCAGAATGTTTTTCCAAAGTGGGAAATGGTTTTGCATGGTTATTCCGTTAAAAGCAGTGACAGCCGTGCTGTTGCTAAAAAATCAAGGAAGAGTTGAAACGACAGAATCAAAAATTAGTTCTTTTTGTTCAAAGTTTTGTAAGTACCTTTAGGCATCATGTTGGCAATCGCATGACGTTGTACTTGGATAAAGCTGTTGTCAGACACTTCTAATTTGACAAAATTATCATCTAATTCAACCACTTTGCCCAAAATGCCGCCTGTAGTAACCACTTCAGCATTTTTGCCTAACGCGGCCAGCATTTGTTTTTGTTCTTTGTTACGTTTTGATTGTGGACGAATGAACAGAAAATAGAAAAACACCAAAATCCCTAATGGGAACAACATGCCTTCAAAGCCAGGTTGTGATGAAGCAGGCGCTGCTTGAGCCAATGCGTCAGAGATAAAAAAACTCATGGAAATCCTCTAATAGTTATTGTCTTATTGAAATTAGGTTTCAGCCTGCCAGCCGAACAGTCGCGCATTATGCCACACAAGAGGCGATTCTCGCATTTCGCTGTGGTTTTAAGCGCTTACAGGGTTTGACCGATTTGCTCGCCGAGTCTGACCGCTTGCCCTGCGACTAAATGCTGCGCCCATTCTGTTTGGTCTTTGCCGAACAAAACGATGATGGTCGAACCCATGTTAAAACGGCCCATTTCCTCACCTTTTGCCAATACTGGCGCATCATCTTGATATTGCCAAGCTCTTGGTTCGCTAATGCTAGGTGGCGTTACTACACCGTGCCAAACGGTTTCAACACTCGAAACAAAAATCGCCCCAACCAAAATTAAAGCCATTGGACCCGCTTCGGTGTCAAAAATACACGCCACCCGTTCGTTACGGGCAAATAAGTTCGGCACCGCGCTGACAGTCGTATTGTTAACGCTGAACAAACGGCCTGGAATATGCACCATCTCTTTTAAAGTGCCGGTTAAAGGCATGTGTAAGCGGTGATAATCTTTCGGTGACAAATAAATTGTCGCAAACGAACCGTCTTCAAAGGCTTTAGCGCGTTCAACATCGCCGCCTAATAATTCTAAAGCCGTGTAGCTATGGCCTTTGGCTTGAAAAATCTGGCCTTGCTCAATCGGTCCAGCTTGGCTGACTGCGCCATCGGCAGGGCAGGCAATCGCATTGGCGGCATCGGCAATTGGACGCGCATGGTCTTTTAGTTCACGGGTGAAAAAGTGGTTAAAGCTGGGGTAATGGTCAAGGTTTTCAAATTTCGCCTCAGTCATATTGACGCCGTACAAGCGAATAATCAGCTTGATAAAACTGTTTTTCCACGCAGTGTTTTCGCAATGGGTGAGTTTAGACATCAGCGTAGACAAAGCGTGATGCGGCAAAATGTATTGAGGCCAAACGGTAAGAATTTTCTTTAAGCTCATGGGGATTTAACGGTAGGGCGTAAAAAATTAGGCCAGATGCAACGATTTAAACGCTACCTCTGGCCTATAAGTATTGATGCGGGTTGATTACGGTAAGTTAATCAATTCTGGCACTTTCCATTCTGGATTGCGGTGTTCAGCAATCACTTTGGTGTAGATGCCACCACGAACGTTGAAATCAGCGGTTAAGCGCATAAAATTAGGCGCAGTCGCGGCAACAATATGATCCAAAATTTCGTGAGTGATTGCTTCATGGAATGCACCACGTTCACGGAAAACCCACATATACAATTTCAATGATTTCAACTCAACGCACAATTTGTTTGGCACATATTCCAAAGTCAATTTGGCGAAATCCGGTTGGCCGGTTAGCGGGCACAAGCAAGTAAATTCAGGAATATCAATGCGAATCGTAAAATCGCGACCTGGTCTTGGATTTTCAAAAGTCGCTAAATCTGAGCTAGGTTGGGTGGTCATGTTCGGTATAAATTTAGTTTAAAGTGGGTGGAGAGCGGATAATACGTCCGCCAGCTGGGGGTGGATTTTACCAGTTATGCGTCTAATGGCTAATTTAAGCCCATTTTTTGATTTCAATATGAACAAAATCATCGAACTAAAACACGTCTATAAAGACTACCCGCAAGCCGCTGGCCTGCAAACGGTATTGCACGACATTAACTTAGACATTTTTGCTGGTGAATTTGTCGCGATTGTCGGGCCATCGGGCAATGGCAAATCGACCTTATTAAATTTACTCACTGGCATCGATTATCCCAGTCGTGGTGAAGTGTTGGTCAATGGCGCGGCTTTGCACCAGCTGAATAGCGAACAACTCAGCGCATGGCGTGGTGTCAATTTGGGCATCGTGTTCCAGTTTTTCCAATTGCTACCCGCGTTAAGTTTGCTGCAAAACATCGTGTTGCCGATGGATTTTGTTGGCAAATTATCCAAGCGCGAACGTCATGAAAGAGCGCTGCATTTATTGGAATTGGTAGGCTTGGCCGATGCCGCTGATCGCTTGCCTAGTCAGATTTCTGGCGGTCAGCAACAGCGGGTAGCGATTGCGCGCGCTTTAGCCAATGATCCACCGTTGATTGTTGCCGACGAACCGACTGGCAATCTCGACACTGCCACCGCGGATGCGGTGTTTGATTTATTCGCCCATTTACGCGATCAAGGCAAAACCTTGGTGATGGTTACCCATAACGAAAACTTAGCCGACGCCGCCAGCCGCAAATTGGAAATCCGCAATGGACGGATTCATGCCGACACACAAACGGTGGCTGGGCTGTGAATACCTTATGGCATAAAGTTTGGGCCGATTTATGGCTGTCAAAATCGCGAACCGTGATGGCCATTATCAGCATGGCTGCTGGTGTGTTTTGCGTCGGCACTTTGTACGGCATGATTGCTTTGCAATTATCAAAAATGGACGCCGCGCATCAACAATCGCAGCCTTCGCATATCAGTTTAATCCTGCGCCAAGCTGCTGATGCCAATGTCTTGACGCAAATCCAAGCCCTTGAGGGTGTCGAAGCGGTTGATAGCATGACGCAGTTAACGGTGTCATTTAAAGCCAATCAAAATGCCGATTGGCAAATTGCGACCTTAATGATTCGCCCTCAACCGAATCAGCAACGCTTTGATAAAACCAGCTTGCAATCCGGCGCTTGGCCAGCGAAAGGCGAAGTGGCGATTGAAAATTTATCGGCTGCCTTTAGCGGTTTAAAGCAGGGTGATTTGATTGAATTAGCGACCGATACCGGCAGCCAACATTTGCAGATTAGCGCTGTGGTTCGTCATCCTTTTGTTAAGCCACCCAAATTCGGCGGCCAAGCGCATTTTTTCATTGATAGCAGCCAAGCCGAGCAATTTGGCTTATCCGCTCAACAATTCAAACAACTGCTAGTCCAAATCAAACCGCCTTACGACAGCGATCAAGTCCGAAACGTGGCTGAACAAATCCGCACTCTGCTGGCTAAACGCGCAATTGATGTCAACGTCACATTATTACAAGACCCGCAAAAACATTGGGGCAGACCGTTTTTAGCCGGTGTCAATGGCGTGTTGCAGTGGATGGCTTTAGTGTCGTTGGCGCTGGCGTGTGTGTTGATTTTAAACACAGTTTCCGCCCATATCGCCCAGCAAAGTGACCAAATTGGGGTGATGAAAGCCTTGGGCGCATCGACGTTCACCATTGCCAAATTGTATTTGCTGGAAATTTTGTTGATGGCGCTGTTGGCGATTGGCTTGGCATTAGCGCCGAGTTTAGCGGCGGCTTATTTCAGCTCCTGCAAAATTTTGGGCTTGTTTAACATAGCTTGCGGTGGCTTTGATTATTCGCCATTAGCGATTCAATACATGCTGCTCGGTGGATTGTTAGTGCCGTTGCTAGCGGCTTTACCGCCCATTTGGCGAGGTGCCACCATCACCGTTCGTGAAGCGATTGCCAGTTATGGTTTGGGCAGTGATTTTGGGCGCAGTCGCTTTGATAGTTTGATTGAAACCTTCGGCGCACATTTTTTGCCAACCGTTTACGCGGCTGCTTTGGGCAATCTGTTTCGTCGCAAAGGCCGGTTATTGTTGACCCAAAGCGTATTGATTATCGCTGGGGTGATGTTTTTGTTGTTGATGAGTTTGATAGCCTCGTTAAATTTAACCTTGGATAACGAAATGGCGCGTAGTCGATATGCGCTGCGTTTGGGTTTTACCAGCGACCAAGCCGAATCCAAAGTCAAAGCCTTAGCCGAAACGATTAACGACACTCAAGCGGTTGAAGTTTGGCAGCGGTTACCGATGAGTTTGGCGAAAAATCATCAGGTTTTGCGGCAACAAGGGAGCTTGGGCGCACAGTTATTAGCGCTGCCAGTTGATGGAAATTTGTATCAACCTTTAATTGAATCCGGTCGTTGGCTGCAAGCCAGTGATGCAGGGCAAAAAGTCTTGGTATTAAGCGCTGACACCGCTCAGCTTAATGGTATTGCAGTCGGTGATCAGTTAGAGATGCGCTTGGGAGCAACGCAACAAACTTGGCAAGTGATTGGTTTATATCGCTGGTTAGCGGGTACTAACTATGCCGTCGAGCCAGTCTACGCGCCATTGGATAGCGTCCGCCAAATCAGTAAACGTGGCGATTTGGCATCGTTTGCTTTGCTGGATGCGCCGATTAACAGTCTTGAGCAAGAAGCCGATTACCTGAAACAAGTCAAACAAGTGTTTGCAGATCAAGCGATTAAACTCGATGTTTACACCACCCAAGCCAAATTGGAACAACGCCAATTCGCCCGTAATCAATTTCAATCAGTGATTGGCACTTTGCTTGGTCTAGCCAGTATGATCGTTGCGGTTGGCGGGATTGGTTTGTCGGGGGCGTTGGCGATTAGCGTTTTGCAACGGCGGCGGGAGATTGGTGTGTTGCGAGCGATAGGCGCATCGGCAGCGGCGATTTTTCGCTTATTTTTGCTGGAAGGCTTGTTACATGGGTTAATGGCTTGGACGCTCAGTATCCCCATTGCCTATTTTGCCGCTCAGCCGGTTGCAGCCGAGTTAGGCCGAACCATGTTGGGGATAAAACTGGATTATTGTTTTAATTATCCGGCGGTTGCTTATTGGCTTTTGATCATGCTGATCATGGCTTGGCTTGCCGCTTACTGGCCAGCGAAGAAAGCGGCAGGGATGACGGTTAAGGATTGTTTGGCCTAATTAACGGGTTCAAGTCCGTTCGCTTCGGCTACGCTCAGCCAACGGCAAATCTTATTTATCCGTTCAGGGCAGGTCGGGGTGTATAACCCCGATCTTAACGTTTCAAATTACTTCAAAGTAACAATAAACGGATCAGACGGGGTTACAAACCCCGTCTGGCAGTGAAACCTTACTAAACTAAGCTAACAATTTCCCGCTAGTATGTTTGTATAAACTGCTCAACAAGCGAATCACCACATAAATCATCACTTGAGTGATTTTAACCGCATCAACCCGCGTCGAGTTTTCAGCAGCAAACTCATCAATCGAATCATTCATAAATTTGACCAAGCCAGTTTGCGGGTCGTCTTCATGCTCGCGTTGTTTAAAGCGATTTTGCAGCTTGTCGCGGATTTTTTCATCCATCGCCGTTTCTGGCATCAGCGCTTGTAATTCGCTATCAACCAATGCCGCTTGTTTTTCCAACCATTCAACATCAATGGTTTTTTGCGCGGGCAGGGTGCCGAAAGCGTGTTCAAACACACAAATGACATCGAAACATAAGTCCATAAACAAATGGCTCATGTCTTGATTTTGTTGGGCGATCATTGATGGGAAAATCCCGAACACGGCTTGGGCTAAGGCGGGTTGTTCATTCTGAAAGCGCAGAATGATTTCACGGCCAGCGTTTTCGTCGAGGCTTTTGGCGTATTGGAGGGCTAAAAATAGTTCGCGGTCTGTTAGTTCGTGCATGGCTATGGTGTTTGTTTTTATTATTTTTAAGGATTCGCGTTGCGAGGCTTGTTTTGATGTCGGTTTCACGAAAAACATCCCTGCTTTTCGCCCTAAAGTGTAAATGTCAATCGGCTATCCTGCCGATTGGTCGCACCGACAGGCGAGTTACTTTTCTTTGTTTGGGCAAAGAAAAGTAACCAAAAGAAAGTCCACCCGACTGCCGCTTGCTTCCTGCGCGCTGAAACTTTTACAGGGGGTTGGCAAAAGGGACTTCCTGTCCCTTTGCCAACTCGCCGCGTCCTGCAGCGACCCTAACGGGCTGTTCCCAGTAAAAGTTTCAGTGCTCGGCGCGGCAGACGGGAGAATAACGATCCACTCCGAAACACCAGATAACAAAATCAAAAAGTTATTTGATATTTGCTAACCAGTTAAGGCTTTTCCGTTCGTCCTGAGCTTGTCGAAGGATGATCGGAAAAGCCGAGTTAATCGCCTTCATACTTCGACAAGCTCAGTACCAACGGCTTAGGTAGCTGGAAAAAGTGTAGGTTTGACGGCAATCATTATTTAACTTTTAAGATCCGCCAAAATCTTATCCCTAACCAACTGCCCCGACATTGTCACCATCGGCATTCCGCCGCCGGGATTCACACTGCCACCGACAAAATACAGATTGCTTAATTCATGACTGCGCTGTGGTGCTTTAAAGCCTAAGTTCTTTTTGCGATCCGCGACCACGCCGTAAATGGAACCCAAATTCGAGTAATACCGAGCTTGAATATCCAGCGGTGTCCAATATTCTTCGGTGACGATATGTTGACGTAAATCGGTTAACCCCATGCGCTCTAGCTTAATCAACACCCGTTCCCGTAGAGCTAGATAATCTTCGGCAGATAGCGGTTTTTCTGGGTCAAGGTGGGGAATATGCGGCAAGATTTTAATAATCTCGCAACCTTCAGGCGCTTGGCTGGGGTCGGTTTTGACTGGTGCGACCAGATAAATGGTGGGGTCTTCTGACAAAGTGTGTTTGTGGAACACCGCATCAAAATGTTGTTCTGGCTGATCGGAATAAAAGAAATTGTGGTGCGCGAGTTGTGGGTAAATGCGGTTGACGCCCAAATGCAACACCAAGCCCGAACAGCTGGGTTCAAATCGCTGCATTTTTTTCAGCTCTTTGGCTGGGCTATTGAGTAGTTGCTGCATCGCCGGAATCACTTCCATATTCGATACCACAATGTCAGCCGCTAACACGCTGCCATCTTGTAGCTTAACCGCTGTGGCTTTTTGGTTTTGTTGTTCAATGGCTGTGACTTCGCTGTTTAAACGAATATTGACACCCAATTCAATCGCCAACCGCTCCATCGCCTGTGCCATGCCGTACATGCCGCCTTTGACATACCACAAGCCGTATTCGGCCTGAATATGCGGCAATAAATTCATCAACGCTGGCGAGTCATAAGGTGAGGAGCCGACATATTTGATGAAGTAATTTAAGATTTCCACCAGTTTAGGATTGGAAATAAAGCGTCTGACGCCTTGATCCATGCTGCGGAACACATCAAAGTTCTGCAAACTGCGGCGCACGCCGTAAAACTTCACCAGCTCCCAAAAACTATCCAAGCCTTTGGCAAAATAACCTTCTTCCACTGCATCAGAAATCTGTTTTGAATAAGCCATAAAACGGGCAAATTCATCAGCAGTTTTCGGGCCTAGTTTCTCGAACTCACGGCGTTGCGCCTCTTCGTCAGGGGTTAAATCGACCACCGTGCCATCTTCAAAAAAGTTACGCCAATGCGGAGTGACAGTTTCGATGCCAACGTAGTCGTGCATGTTTTTGCCTGCTCGGGTGAACAAGGCTTCAAACACATGCGGCATGGTCAAAATCGACGGGCCTAAGTCAAAAGTAAAGCCGTCTTTGCTCATGATATTTAGCTTGCCGCCGACTTTGTCGTTTTTCTCGACCAATTCCACAGCAAAGCCTTCAGAAGCCAAGGCAATCGCGGCGGATAAACCACCCAAGCCGGCACCAATTACGACGACACGTTTGTTGTTCATATTAATAATCCCGTTGCCAAGGCAGCAGTTGTTTAAAGTTTTGCCAGCTCTGTTTCACATCGATGGCGGAATATTGACGAAAAGCCATTAAAGCTGGCCAGTTGCGTTTTAGGCGTTTGAGTAGCGAGTCCTGACTGTAAACAAAATCCATATAGCTTTTAAATTGCTCGTAGCTTTTTGGGTGATACGGAAACCAGTTCGGCTCTTTGGCTAAGCGACTGCGATTGCTTAAGCCTGATACCGGATAAGTAAAATTGCTTAGACCTTCCGCGCCACGATACCGGCCAAAACCGCTGTGTTTAACGCCGCCAAAAGGCAGGGCAGGGTGGCCAGCATTTTTGATCACATCGTTAATCGCCCAATTGCCGACTTGTAATTGTTGAGCAATGCTTTCGGCTTGAGCTAGGTCTTGGCTCCAAATGCTGGTGTTCAAGCCAAATTCACTATCATTGGCCAGTCGTACCGCTTCGGCTTCATCGCTAAATGCCATCACCGCCAATAACGGCCCAAAGCTTTCTTCCCGCATTACCCGCATGTTGTGATTCACATTCCACAACACGATAGGCTTTAGATAATGACCGTCACGTTGGAAAGGGCCGGAGGCTTTTGCACCTTGGGCAATCGCATCGTCGTAATGGGCTTGCAGAATCGCAAATTGCCGTTCCGAACTGATGGCACCCAAATCAGCTTGTAGGGTTAATTTGTCTACTTCGCTCAGCAATAATTGCAAAAACCCTTCAAAACAGCTTTGCTCAATATATAAACGTTCGATGCTCATACAGACTTGGCCGCTATTGCTAAATGCGCCGTATAAAGCCGCCTGACAAGCCCGTTGCAGATTGGCTTTGGCAAACACCAGCATCGCATCTTTACCGCCCAATTCCAGCATTACCGGAATCGGATGTTGCGCGGCAGCTTGCATGACCGCCCGGCCAGTTTTCAAACTGCCGGTAAACACTACCAAGTCGGGGCCAGCGGCAATTAATTGTTGTCCGGTTTCACCATCGCCAGTGACTGCTTGCACTAAGCCAGTCGGCAAATCCAGTTCGGCGAACAAACTCAGCAATAATGCCGCCACCGGCAAACTCAATTCCGAAGCTTTTAAAATCACCGCATTGCCAGCAATCAAGGCGCTAAGCATCGGTGAAATGGCTAATTGAAACGGATAATTCCAAGGCGAAATTACCGCCACCACCCCAAAAGGCCGACGCTCAATTTTGGCGGTGGCAAACGGGAAGGTCAGCGGCGAACTAAAAACGTGGCGCGGTTTTAAAATTGCGACCGCGTGTTTTTGGTAATAACGCTGTAATTCCAAAATCGGAATTAACTCACCTAACAAGGCATCGGTACTGACTTTGCCGCTGGTTTGGCAGACGCAGTCACAAATCCTGTCCAGATTAGCCAATAACAATGGATTCAACGGTGCCAGTTTTTGCAAACGGGCTTTAACGCTTAACTGCGCCCATGCGCTTGCAGCGAGTTTAGCCGATTGTAATTGTTGCTGAATGTGTTCTGGCTGGGTAATCGTAAAACTACCTAGCGCACGGCCATCAATCGGTGATATAGCTTGGATTTCCGCCATGCCTACTTATTTTTTCAGCCAGGTATTTTGTTTCAGGTCTGTAAAACTGACGCGGTGTTTTTTGCAAATCAGATTCGCGGAAATCCGCGCTGATTCGTAAATGGTTGGTAAACCGCTGCCGGGATGAGTACCGCCGCCAACCAAATAGCAATTATCCAGTTCTTCAAAGCGGTTGTGAGGACGCCAGTACAGCATTTGGCTGAATTTATGCGCCAAGCTAAAAGTCGCGCCTTTGTAGACGTTTTCCTCAGTTTCCCAAGTTTGTGGGGTAATGATTTTTTCGCATTCGATATGCTCGCGAATATCCGTTAAACCTAAACGCTCGCCCAGTGTATCTAAAACGCGTTCCCGTACCGCTTGGCAATGACCATCCCAATCAATATTGGCGTCGTTATTCGGCATCGGCACCAGCACGTACAAAGCCGATTTACCGGCTGGCGCTAGGCTAGGATCGTTCACCGAAGCGTTTTGCACATAAAACGACATATCGCTGCTTAAGGTTTTGCTGCGGAAAATGTTGTGAATATTGCTGTGATAATCGTTAGCAAAGGCGATAGTGTGATGTGGCAAGTCGTAAAGCTTGTCTAAACCCAGATACAACATAAAGGTCGAGCAAGAATATTCGCGCTTTTCCAGTTGCTCTGGGCTGTATTTGCTTAATTCGCCATTCGCCACCAAATGCGTCATCGCATGAGCAAAGTCGGCGTTGATAATCACTTCATCACCGCGAATTTCTTCACCATTCGCCAGTTTCACGCCTTTAACCACTTTGTTTTCAATGATTAACGAGTCAATTTCGCTATCGGTGTGAATGCTACCGCCTTGTTCTTCAATCACTTTTGCCATCGCTTTAGCAATTTGAAACAAGCCGCCGTTGACGTGATAAATGCCGTATTCATGTTCCAGATAAGGCAGCATGGTAAACAGCGCCGGACAATCCCAAGGCGACATGCCTAAATATTTGGATTGAAACGAAAACGCCAAACGCATTTTTTCTTGCTGGTAATAATTGCCCAAATTGGCAAACACGCTTTTCGGAAACGCCAGCCAAGGAATCGCTTTAATCAAATCCAGCGATAACAAGGAAGTCAACGAGCTGTAATCACGGGTAATGCAAGGATAGAGTTTGTTAAAACGCTGTTTCTCGGTCGCCATAAAGCGGTCATAGCCTTCGCTACCTTCGTTAAACACCTTGTCCAGCTCGGCGCGCATATTTGCGCTGTCAGAAAATACCGACAACTGGCGATCATCGTAGAGTAATCGGTACATGGGATTCAGCGGCAAAAACGATAGATAGTCTTCGCTATTGCGATCACAAAGCTGAAACATTTCATCCAACACATCTTTCATCAACAAAAAGGTCGGGCCGGTATCAAAGCTAAAACCATTGAGTTTAATCGGACGATTACGCCCACCGACTTCGCTGTTTTTATCGAAAACTGTGACTTTAAAGCCGCGATGGCTTAACAACATACCCGCGCAAAGTCCGCCCGGCCCCGCGCCGACGATGATGATGTGTTTAGAATTGGCCATGATGTGGTGATCTGTGGCGAATGCCACTTAGTTTATAAAGAGCGGTAATGTAACAGTAAAAGCTGGGTTTTGGCAGGGGAATGATGATTGATTCTTGGGTTTGTTTAAGCGCTCCATGTCAGTAGTATTCGCTTTTCTGCTTTAGCATCAGGTTATAATCGAGATTTTTTCTGGTTCAGTATTATTCCGAATAATAGCTATATAAGGCTAGATGATTAGGGGTGTGTTTGTGTTGTTAAAATCAATGGGGTCGTTTTTTTATGCAAAAAATCCGCATGGGTTTCATCGTTAAGATTTTGATTTGCTGGCTTATATTGATTTTAAATGCCTCATGTTCAAAATTAGATTCAATGAGTATTGATGCAAAGCCTGTTGAATTAGTTTCTTTTGGCCCTGCTCGACATATAGAACAATTGGTTACTGCTAAATGGCAAAATATTGAACGACGATTTATTTGCGTTTTAGAAATTGACGATACGCATTTGTCGCTAGCTGGGCTTGATGAGACTGGGTTTAGTCTGTTCAATCTTTTTTATGATGGAAATCAGCTGGTTTTGAATAAAGATCAGTTATTGAATATAGATATTGATCCGACAAGAATTTTGATCGATTTGCAGATGATATATTGGCCTGTTGATAAGTTAAAACAATCGCTTAAGCATTTTTCTGATATTAGTGTTATTGATAATGGTAGGGTTTTTTATGATGATACTAATCAAGTGCAGGTCGAAGTTAAATATCTTAAAATGCAATCTAATTGGCCAGTAGAGGTTGATTTTGTTAATAATAGCTTGGGTTATTCGCTGCATATTCTGACGACTAAATATGAATATCTATATTAATGATTTTGGTATTGTTTGTTGTCTAGGATCGAATAAACAGGAAATTAAAGATAAATTGTTGGCAGGTGAGCGTAGTGGCTTGCGATTATCAGATAAATTTATCGCTGATCGAGCCATTGTCGTGGGTCAAGTAATCGATACAATTCCTGATATACCTGATGACTTTGAACTCTATGGGTGTCGTAATAATCAATTATTGTTAGCAGCGCTTTCTCAGATTGATTTAGTGGTAGAAAATCTAATCAGTCAATTTGGATCTGATCGGATAGGTATTGTTTTGGGCACAAGCACATCAGGTGTTAGGAGTACCGAAATTGCACTTTCTCATCTCGCTACTGTGGGTGAATTGCCACCGCATTTCCATTACAAGCAGCAACAAATGGGAGCGGGATCGGATTTTTTGGCTAAATATCTTAATGTTTCTGGGCCCTGTTATACCTTATCGTCAGCTTGCGCTTCGAGTGGCAAAGCCTTTGCTTCAGCGAAAAGGTTATTAGAAACCAATAGTTGTGATGCGGTGATTGTCGGAGGGGCGGATTCCTTATGTCGATTAACTATCAATGGTTTTTCGGCATTGGAATCTTTGAGTAAAAGCTTTTGTAAGCCTTTTGGTACTAGTCGCGATGGGATTAATATTGGTGAGGCTGCAAGTCTTTTTGTTTTGAGTCGTGTGCCTGGGGCGATCCGTTTAGCGGGAATAGCTTCTACCAGTGATGCTTATCATTATTCTGCACCTGATCCTGCAGGTAGTTCGGTGGTTCGGGCAATGGCTAAAGCATTAGAACAAGCCGGACTTAAAGCCAATAATGTCGATTATCTTAATCTTCATGGTACGGCGACTATTTTGAATGATGCGATGGAAAGTCGTGCCGTGGATACGCTTTTCAGTAATAATGTGGCGGTTAGCTCTAGTAAAGGCATGACAGGTCATACTCTAGGGGCCGCTGCTGCATTGGAGCTTGGTTTTTGTTGCTTGTTATTGAGCGGTAATGAATCGGATAGACATGTGATTCCCAATATCAATGATGATAATTTCGATAAATCGCTACCCGATCTTAATTGGGTGAAATTAGGTCAGCGATTAAATAAAACCATTAATGTTTGTCAAAGCAATTCTTTCGCGTTTGGCGGTAGCAATGTCTCGATAGTTGTGACAAGAGTATGAGCGAGAGTTTGGATGTGCGAGAGTTTTTGCCTCATACAGGCAATATGGTTTTGCTCGACCGTATTTTGGAAGTAGGTGACAATTATTTAATCGCCTTGGCTGAAGTCAGAGGCGATGGTTGGTTATTAGGGAATGAGTATTTTGTGCCAGCATGGGCTGGCTTGGAATATATGGCTCAAGCTATCGCTGCTTATGTCGGTTATAACGCTAAACAAAATAATCAGCCTGTACGATTAGGTTTCCTGCTCGGAACTCGTCAATATACCTGTAGTGTTGATAAATTTGCTGTGGGCGTGCAGTTAATTATCCATGTTGAAAAAATTATGCAAGATGAGCTTTTAGGTGTTTTTGATTGCACTATTAAAAGTGAGCATGTAGAAATAAAAGCAAAAATCACCGCGTATCAGCCGGATTCAATTGAGAATTTAAAGCCTTTATGAATAAAAATATTTTAGTGACAGGGTCTAGTCGTGGCATTGGTAAAGCCATTGCAATCTATTTGGCTAAGCAAGGCTATGATTTGACGTTACATTGTCGCTCTCGACGAGAGGATGCGGAGAAAGTGGCTGACGAGATTTCAAAAATCGGCCGAAGTGTCAGGGTATTACAATTTGATATCGCCAATCGTCAACAATGTGCTGAAACATTGCTAAAAGATATTGAAGAACAAGGGTGTTATTACGGGGTGGTTTGTAATGCGGGTATCAGTGCTGATAACGCATTTCCTGCTTTGACTGGTGATGAATGGGATAGCGTTATTAATACCAATCTCGATGGTTTTTTTAATGTCCTTCAACCTGTCATTATGCCAATGGTTAGACGAAAAAGCCCTGGGCGTATCGTCACACTTTCGTCGGTCTCAGGATTGGTGGGGAATCGTGGTCAGGTAAATTACAGTGCCGCTAAAGCAGGGATTATTGGTGCGACTAAAGCCTTGGCTATCGAATTAGCTAAAAGAGATATTACTGTTAATTGTGTCGCACCGGGTTTAATTGATACCGAAATGGTCGAATCTTTACCTTTGGACGAAATTAAAAAAATGATTCCATTGCGCCGTGTAGGTAGGCCGGAAGAAGTTGCTGCCACTGTTGCCTTTTTGATGTCAGATGATGCAGCCTATATTACTCGACAAGTAATATCGGTAAACGGGGGCTTGTGTTGAAACGGGTTGTCGTGACTGGTATGGCGGGCCTGTCGCCAATCGGCAATTGCTGGAACGATGTATCCAGACATCTCAAAGCTAAGCAAACAGGGATTAAATATGTTGAGCATTGGGATAAATATAAAGGGCTCAACACACGTTTAGCTGGCCCGGTTGAGTTTGAAAAACCTGCTCACTATTCACGCAAGCAAACTAGGAGTATGGGGAGAGTCGCTTTATTGTCTACCTACGTTACAGAATTGGCTTTACTTGATGCTGATCTATTGATGCATAGTAGTTTGCGATCAGGTGAAACCGGCATCGCATTTGGTAGTTGTGCGGGTAGTCTCGAGGCTGTTGCTGAATTTGGCAATATGTTGATTAATCATTCTGTCGATGGCTTAAATGCCACTTCTTATATCAGAATGATGTCGCACACCGCGCCAGTTAATATAGGATTGTTTTTTGGTATCAATGGCCGAGTTTATACAACCTCAAGTGCCTGTACTTCGGCAAGTCAAGGTATAGGATTTGCTTATGAAGCGATTAAGCACGGTTATCAAAAGATAATGGTTGCTGGCGGTGCCGATGAGCTTTCTGCTTGTCAAGCTGCGGTGTTCGATACCTTGTTTGCCACCAGTTTACAAAATGACAATCCGCAATCAACCCCCAGACCATTTGATATTGATAGAGACGGTTTGGTAATTGGTGAAGGCGCGGGAGCTTTGATTCTCGAAGAGTGGGATCATGCTAAAAACAGAGGCGCTAAAATTTACGCGGAAATCGTTGGCTTCGGTACTAACTCAGATGGTCTGCATGTTACTCAGCCAGATAGTTTAAGTATGCAAGTGCCTATGCAACTGGCGCTTAAAGATGCCAATCTTACAGCCGATCAAATTGCCTATATCAGCGCACACGGCACAGCCACAGAGCATGGTGACATTGCCGAAAGTCATGCAACCCATAGCGTTTTTGGCAATAAAACGCCAATCAGTTCATTAAAAAGCTATACCGGTCACACATTGGGGGCTTGTGGCGCATTAGAAGCGTGGACGGCTATTTCAATGATGAATGAAGGTTGGTTTCATCCTAATTTAAACTTGGTTAATCCAGATCCTAGATGTGCAGCGTTAGATTATATTGTTGGTAATACACGGCAAATTAATTGTGAATACGTTATGAGTAATAATTTTGCATTTGGTGGAATTAATACGTCATTAATTTTTAAGCGAACTATGTAAATATATTAATTGTTAAAATGGAATTTAACTTAGGTATTGATAGCTGGGCTGCTTGGGCACCTGGTTTAGAAACAAGGCAAGATTGGTTGAGTTGGGATTTTAATATCAATTCAATGCCTAGTGATTATAGTTTGCCAATTCCAAGTGATCATGTGCCGAAACTACTTAAACGGCGGTTGAGTCCTTTGGCACGCATCGTTTTTCATGTGATCAATCAATGTATTACCCCCGATCAAACTATGCCAGCGGTTTTTGCCTCGGGTAGTGGTGAAATCAATAATGCGTTCTCCTTACTACAGGATTTGCAAAATAATGAAGAACTTTCGCCAGCAGGGTTTAGCCTATCAGTCCATAACGGCATAGCGGGTCTATTTTCAATGGTGTATCACAATACCCATGAAATTGTAGTGATTGCATCGGCTGGTAACGGCATGGTGTCGGGATTTCAAGAGGCGTTGGGGATATTAAACGAAGGTGTCGAGCAAGTGTTATTGGTTTTCTATGAAGAGCCTATACCGATTTTTTTCCCAATCGAGCCGTTTAAATTAGATAGTGGTTTTCCATTGGCTTTAGCGCTCAAGCTAAGGTCTAATTCAAAGCAATTAACTCTAATCGCTCGGCGAATTGAACAACTGCAACAAGAGCAGAGTGAGCACTCAATTCAGTTATTAAAGTTCATTCGGTTTTTGGTTTCAGATCAATTGAACATAATGCTTGATGGGTTTCAATGTAGTTGGCAATGGGAAAAACATGTCTCGAATTAACTATGTTTGGCGATTAATCGCAACCGCAATTAGTTTTATTAGTTTTGGTGTTGGTGGAGTGATTTTGTGGTGGTTTATTTTTCCCGTTGCTAATCAGTTTTCAGGTAGTCAAAAAATAAAAATTAATAGAAACCAAAGAATGGTCCATTATAGTTTTTCTCTGTTTATTGGGCTAATGCATAGGCTAGGGATAATGACTTATGAAGTTATTGGTATTGAAAAACTTAATAAGCCAAAACAATTAGTGGTAGCGAATCATCCAACGCTGATTGATGTTGTATTTTTATTAAGCCGAATTAAACATGCGACTTGTATTGTGAAAGCGGCATTGCTTAATAATCCAGCTATGCGAGGCCCTATTTTAAATGCTGGGTATATTAGCAATGAAAATTCTGAAATGATGATTGATCAATGTTCGGAATATTTAAAATCAGGCGGATGTTTAATTGTTTTTCCAGAAGGAACTCGAAGCCAAGCTGATAAACTTTCGCCTTTTCAAAGAGGCGCAGCCGCTATCGCATTAAAATCAAATTGTATAATCACCCCTGTAACGATTACCTGTAACCCAAGTACACTGACAAAAGCAGAGGCTTGGTATCAAATACCTAAGAAGAAATTTCATTTGAGAATGGTGGTCGGGGATGATATTGGTTTTGATGAGTTTTATGATGCTCAATCAAGACCAATTGCAGTTCGGCGCTTAACAGAAAAGCTAACAGATTATTTTACAAAAACAAAAAAATATTATGAATGAACTGGAAATAGAAATAAAAAAACTCATTGTTGATACGCTGGCTTTAGACGATGTGGATTTTGATGATATTGATAGTCAGGCACCACTTTTTAACGAAGGATTGGGCTTGGATTCAATTGATGCTTTAGAGTTAGGTTTGGCGATTAGAAAAAAATATAATATTAAAATTGATGCTGAAAAAGATGATGTTGTAAAAATATTTTCATCTGTTTCAGCATTAAGTCACTATATTAAAACAGCTAAAGCCTGAGGTTAACATGGAAAATCGTCAAGAGATATTGGCAACCATTCAAGAGATTATGGTTGATATGTTTGAATTGGATCCTGAAAAAGTCACGCTAGAGGCTAGATTATATGAGGATCTTGATTTTGATAGTATTGATGCGGTTGATATGATTGTAAGATTAAAGGAAATTACAGGGAAAACGGTTAAACCTGAGGATTTCAAATCGGCACGAACTATTAATGATGTTGTTGAGGCTGTTTTTAATCTAATCAATAGTTAATATGCGTGGATTAGTAAAAGCATTGATCATTTTGATAATGCTTATTTACCCAATAATTGTGTATTGCGGTTTGCAATATTATGAACCACGTATATTGGCTATTGTTATGGTATCGCTATTTTTGCTGAGATTAGTCTTTTTTGATCAAATTAAAAATAAAATATTGGGTTTAGTGGTTTGTGCCTATTTTGTTTTAGTGGTATGGACTAATCAACTGATTTCATTGCAGTTTTATCCTGTTGTAATGAGTTTTACTTTGTTGTTGATTTTTACATTAAGTTTGTTTTTTCCTCCACCTATTATTGAGAAAATTGCCCGTATCAGTCAGCCCGATTTGCCACCAGAGGCTGTCGTTTACACAAGAAAAGTTAATATTGTTTGGTGTGTTTTTTTTGCAGTAAATGGTGTGGTTGCTTTACTGACAGCATTATGGGCAAGTTTTGAAATCTGGACGTTGTATAATGGATTGATTTCTTATTTATTGATGGGGATTTTGTTTGTTGCAGAATATGCAGTAAGGCAGAAATTGATTAAACAGAATGTCAATGATTAATCTATCAGAAATTAATTCGACAAAATTAGATCATCCGGCTGCTTTTCACAATGGCAGTTATTTTTCTTTCAATCAGTTTAAAAGACAAGTTAATTTTTGGACTGGAGTTTTTCTAAAACAACCTAATAAAAAATTCGCGCTCTATAGTCACGATACTTATCCATTTGCCGTTTTGTTTTTTGCACTTTTACAAGCCAGTAAACAAATATGGATTCCGGGAAATAATCTGCCTGCTACTGCTCGAGAACTTGAGAAATTAGGTTGTCAGCTAATAGGCGATTGGTTAGAAAAATTTGATTATCAATTGACAAAACAATCAGATAATCAATTTCCGTTAATTGATTTAAAAAATGATGTTGTTGTTTTATTTACGTCGGGATCTAATGGATTACCAAAGCAAGTCGCCAAATCAATTCAGCAATTACAAAATGAAATTAATTGTTTGGAAAAACAATGGGGGCATGAGCTTGAAGATTGCCAAATTTATGCCAGTGTCAGTCATCAGCATATTTATGGTTTATTGTTTAGAGTATTATGGCCATTAGCTAGTGGGCGTTGTTTTAATAGTCAAAATAGATGGTATAAAAATAATCATCAGTCTATTTGTTGGATTAGCTGTCCTGCTCATTTAAAAAGATTGGATTTTTATGCTGCTTGGATTGATTTATCCAAGGTGCGGATGATTTTCAGTTCTGGCGGTGTTTTACCTTGTTTGGTTTCAGAGGCAATTAGTAATCAATATAGCATTGTGCCAAATGAAATATATGGCAGTACAGAAACTGGCGGTATCGCTTGGCGACAATATCCCAGTCAAACTTGGACGTTATTTGAAAGTTTAAAATTAGATGCAGAGGGGGACGATGTTTTACTGTATTCACCTTATTTGCCCGATGCTAATGGGTATTTAATTGAGGATAGTCTTCAATTTGAAGCTGATAATAAGTTTAAACTTTTGGGTAGAAAAGATACTGTAGTCAAAATAGAAGAAAAAAGATTGTCATTAACGGCTTTTGAGTTTTTATTAACTGATAGTGTTTGGGTTAATGAAGCGGTGGCGATTAAATTAATAACGAATCGAGAATGTATTGCCGTAATCGCTGTTTTATCTGAAGAAGGCCAGCAATATAAGAATGATTTTGGTCGGAAAGCTTTGATTGATATTTTAAGGTTAAAGTGTTTAGAAAGTTTTGAGGCTTTGTTCTTGCCAAGAAAATGGATTTTTATTAATACAATGCCTGTTAATAGTCAAGGAAAAATAGATAAATTATTGTTATATTATTTTTTTGACCTAAATACTAAAAAATATCCGCTTGTTAAACAATTATCGCTTGATAATCAATCGGTGTCTCTTGATATAAAAGTTAGTAAAAAACTGATGTATTTTGCGGATCATTTTCGTGATTTTCCAATTCTTCCCGGCGTGATTCAAGTAGGGTGGGTAGAGCATTTTGCTAAATTATTATTGCCAATTCATGCGAATTTCAGCCATATGGAAGTGATTAAATTTATTAAGCCAATTTTGCCGGGTGTTGAATTAAATCTAAAATTAGATTGGCAACCTGATAAAGGTAAGTTGACATTTGGTTATACACTCAGTGGCGAAGTTGTTAGTTCTGGTCGCATTCTTTATCGATAAAATAATATGAGATTTTGTATAGTCATCCCTGTTTATAATCATGACTCAGCAGTTTTAAGTGTATTAGAAAACTTAAACAAGTTTCAATTGCCTTGTATTTTGATTAATGATGGTAGTTCAGTGGAATGTGGTCAAAACTTATTTCGATATGCTCAAGACAGAGCAGATTGGGTGACGCTGATAAATAGACCGGAAAATGGTGGTAAAGGCATCGCGGTTTTAGATGGTTTTAAATATGCTATCGCTACAGGTTTTACTCATGCAATACAAATTGATGCCGATGGTCAGCATAATACAAATGATATTCCGATGATACTTGAAATGAGTCGGAACTCACCGAATCAGCTGATATTTGGTAAGCCAGTTTATGAAAGTTGCGCGCCGTTAAGTCGTAGATATGGGCGCTATATTGCTAATTTTTGGGTTTGGGTAAATACATTATCGTTTGCAATTGCAGATGGTATGTGTGGATTTCGACTTTATCCTTTACATGCTGTACAAAAAATTTTAAATAATGACATTAAACTGGAGTCAGGAATGGCTTTTGATATTGATATTGCTGTTCGACTTTATTGGGAAAAATTTGATGTTATTAATTTTTCTACCATAGTCACTTATCCGTTAGATGGTATTTCACATTACAAAATATTGAACGATAACTGGCAAATTACTAAAACACATACAAAATTATTTTTTGGTATGTTGTATCGTGTTATTGACCTGATGGCTAGACATTTTTAATGAAGCAAACAAAACATTGGGCCGATTTTCAAGAGAAAAGTTCTCTTTTAGGTATTCGCTTATTATTTGATATTTATCGGTTTTTTGGCAAAAGGATTGCTGGTCTGATTTTATATCCAGTGGTATTTTATTATTGGTTGACTAATAAACCAGCCAGATTAGCCAGTTACAATTATTTGCGTCGATTATCGCTCTATGCGCCACAATCTAAAATTGATGATTCGATTGGTTTTAGCTTGAAACATTTTTTTAGTTTTGCAGACTCAATAGTCGATAAATTAGCTGGCTGGTGTGGTTTGTTGCCGGAAACGCATTTTGAGTATCAAGGAAGAGATCTATTGGTGGCAGAATTAAATGCCGGTAGAGGTGTGTTGCTTTTGGGGTCTCATTTTGGCAATCTCGAATTATGTAGAGTGATTGCTAATCATCAAGAAGATATAAAAATTAATGTTTTAGTTCATACTAAACATGCTCAAAAATTTAATCACTTACTTAAACAATACAACGCTAAAAGTAGTCTGAATTTGTTTCAAGTTACCGATATTGATATGAGTACCGTAATGATGTTGGCTGATAAAATTGATAATGGCGAATTAGTTATTATCGCGGCGGATAGAGTGCCGGTGAATAATAATCGAAGAACAACGCAAGTTAGCTTTCTTGGTGGTTTAGCAGCCTTTCCGCAAGGGCCATATATTTTAGGTTCGTTATTAGCTTGTCCGATTTATACTGTGTTTTGTGTGAAAGATAAAAATAATTACAAAATTAATTTCGAGCTTTTTAGTCAAAAACTGATGTGGTCTAAATCTGATAGAGAATATGAAATTGCACAGTATGTACAGCTTTATGCAAAACGATTAGAGGCTCAGGTTTTGAAAGCACCTTTGCAGTGGTTTAATTTTTATGAATTTTGGATAGGTTGATTAGATGGATCAAGATCAAATAGTATTTGATGGCTCATGTTTGACAATTGAAAATATTGTTGATGTTGCAAGACAAAACAATCAATATCACTTATCTAATCAAAATCAATTTGTTGAGCGTATTGATAAAGGTGCAGCTTTTGTTGATAAGCTACTTAAAGAAGATCAATGTGTTTATGGTGTCACTACTGGATACGGTGATTCTTGTACTGTGGCTGTTCCTTTGGATTTGGTAGATCAATTACCCATACATTTATATACTTTTCATGGTTGTGGAATGGGTGATTCTTTTAATGTTGAAGAAACACGAGCTATCCTAGCAACACGATTAAATAGTTTGGCTAAGGGGTTTTCAGGTGTTAGATATAGTTTACTAAATCAAATTTATCAATTATTAATATTTAATATAAATCCATTAATTCCCAAAGAAGGCTCAGTGGGTGCGAGTGGTGATTTAACCCCATTATCCTATCTCGCGGCTGTTTTAGCTGGTGAAAGAGAAGTGATTTATCAAGGTCAGCAACAAACTACAGCGGTTGTTTTTGCCGAATTAAATATTAAGCCGCTTAAATTTAAGCCAAAAGAAGTGTTGGCTATTATGAATGGCACAGCAGCGATGACCGGGGTCGCTTGTCTTGCTTGGTATCGTGCTGAATATCTTTCCAGATTAATTACCCGAATTACCAGTATCGCTATCTTAGCCTTGCAAGGAAATGACTATCACTATGATGCTAAATTATTTTCTTTAAAGCCGCATCAAGGACAAAGTCAAGTTGCCAGTCGAATTCGTCAGGATTTATTGATAACAGGCGATGTCCCGCGTAATGATGGTCGTTTGCAAGATCGTTACTCGCTTCGTTGTGCGCCTCATATTATTGGTGTGCTTGAAGATGCGTTGCCTTTTCTAAGGCAATTGATAGAAACCGAACTGAATAGCGTGACCGATAATCCCATCATTGATTTTGAAACTGAGCGAGTTTTACATGGCGGGCATTTTTATGGTGGACATATTGCAATGGCAATGGATACTTTGAAAGTCGCTGTTGCCAATTTAGCCGATCTTTTAGACAGGCAGTTCGCTCAATTGGTTGATACAAAATTTAATCAAGGATTACCGGCTAATTTATCGGGTGCCGCTAATGATCAGTTGATGTTAAATCATGGTTTTAAAGCGCTTCAAATAGCGGTGTCATCTTGGACGGCTGAGGCTTTGAAATTAACTATGCCAGCCAGTGTCTTTTCAAGATCCACCGAATGTCATAATCAAGACAAAGTGAGTATGGGCACTATTGCTGCTCGTGATTGTATTCGTGTATTGGAATTGACCGAACAGGCCGCTGCCGCTTTACTTATCGCCACAGTGCAAGCGCTTGAATTAAGAGATAAGCAGTTTCCTGTGAGTAATGACATTCAACAAACAATTACCAGCTTGCGAAATCACGTTGCTTTTTTAACCGTTGATAGGGCGCTAGATAGCGAACTTCGGCTTTGTGTGGATTTGATTCGTAGTCGATATTGGAATTTATATGAAGCCTGAAAATTTATCCGCTATTGTCGATATTGAAGTGCCTTTTCATGATGTAGACATGATGACTATTGTTTGGCATGGTCATTATTGTAAATATTTTGAAATCGCCCGTTGTGCCTTATTGACGCAATTTAATTACAACTACCCGCAAATGCGTGATTCTGGATACAGCTGGCCAATAGTTGATTTAAGAATACGTTATGTTAAGCCGGCTTATTTTGGTCAAATACTCTCTGTGCGAGCTACCTTGGTGGAATGGGAGAATCGTTTAAAAATTGAATATTTAATTTTCGATAAACTGAGCGGACAAAAGTTGACTAAGGGATATAGTATTCAAGTCGCAGTTGATATGACTACGCAACAAATGTGTTTTGAATCTCCGAAAATACTGTTTGATAAATTAGGTCTATGATGATTATTTACCGATTATTTATCTTTATTGCACTCTGTTTGATGGTTGATATGGCGGTGGCTGAAGACGTTTTGCAGCAAATACAAAATCAGCTAAGCCAGGCGAAAATTGCTAGTGGCCAGTTTCAACAGGAAAAACAACTCAAATTTCTAAAAAAACCCTTGATTTCAAGTGGCGATTTTACTTATCAACATAAAGTGGGTTTAGTTTGGAAAACCAACTCGCCTTTTACATCTACCTTATTGCTTAGTGAAACCCGCTTAATTTCAAATCAGATTGAACGTGAAATTCCGATTGGCTTTGGGCGAATCTTTGCCTCAGTATTGGGGGGTGATATTCAGCAACTCGATCAAGATTTTGTCATTAATAGCCAACTAAAAAACCATACTTGGGATTTAACCCTTAATCCTAAAAACCAAGCCCTGTCCAAAGCAATTGTTATGCTTAAACTCACTGGTGACAGTGAATTAAGATTGCTTGAAATTCATGAAGTGAATGGCAATGTCGCACGAATACAGTTTGACAAAATAACTCATCCGACAGAGTTAAGCCCGCAACAGGTAACAGACTTTGAACAATTATTACCCTAAGTTTGCCGCCCTGATTTGGGGTGTTGCTATGTTGTTTATTATTGGGTTTGGCTGGCAGCGAAGCCATACCGATTGGTTGGAAACTAGTTTTCTTTCATTACTACCTGCGACCGAACAAAGACCTGAAGTTGCCGCCGCTATTGATCGCCATAATCAAACCATTAATCGCAAAATTATTTGGTTAGTCGGCGCAAACAATGTCGAGCAAGCGATTGATCAAGCCCAAATTATTGAAAAGCAATTAGTTGATAGTCATCTATTTAGTCAATTATTGTTTCAACTTCTCCAAGCGCAGTATCAAAATAAATACACAGATTTATTTAGTTATCGCTATCAATTCTTGGATCAACAAACTCGAGCTCTGATTGGCAACGACTTAAATACCTTTGTTAAAAATGCCGTAGAACTGATTTATAGTCCTTTAGGTAGTATTCAATCATTTGGATTAGAGCATGACCCTTATTTGATTTTTAATCGATTTTTCAGTCAACAAACGCAATTTAATTTTAATATTGAGCACAATGTGATTGTGCTTAAAGAAGCCGATAGAGCTTGGGCTGTTATTATTGGTGAGCTAGAAGATCAAAGTTTAAAATTAGATAAATTAGAACAATTAGTCACATTAAACACTCAATTTCATTCATTAATCAACGCTCAAGGTGGTGAATTATTGGCGACGGGATTGCCGCTATACACTGCGTTTGGTGCCCAGGTTGCACAAACAGAAATCTCAACCATAGGATTAGGTTCTACGATTGGTATTGTTTTGCTATTGCTATTGGTTTTTAAAGATCCAAGACCATTATTGTTGTCTTGCATCGCGGTCGGCAGTGGTTTGCTGGCGGCTTGGGTTATATCTTTGCAATTATTTGGCAAGTTACACATTCTCACCTTAGTTTTTGGTGCCAGTCTGATTGGGGTAGTGATTGATTATTCCTTACACTTTTTCTGTGATGGTCTTGGACTAAAGCATTGGACACCAATGTCTGGATTGAAATATGTGCTACCAGGTATTGCATTTGGCTTGTTAACCAGTTTGCTAGGCTACGCTGGATTAGGTTTTTCACCGTTTCCGGGCTTACAAGAGATTGCGGTTTTTTCAGCGATTGGTTTGATTGTGTCTTGGCTTACGGTCGTGATGTTATTTCCGCTTTTGTTGCGCGGCTTTAAATTCAAACACGACAGCAGCTTTGTGACTTTAATTGGCTTTTGGCAGCAACAATGGCCGATATTGATTTTGAATAACCAACGCTTGCTGATGTTTGGATTGGCTGGATATATCATTATCGGCCTTAGTCAGTTGGTGGCGAATGACGATATTCGCGCCTTGCAAACGGTGCCGGAACAATTATTTTCAGCCGAACAAAAAATCAAGCAGCTTTTACCTATCCATCGTGAGCATCCATTTTTTTTAGTGACTGGCAAGCAAATAGATGATTGGTATCAAAACGAACAAATTTTGGTATCAAGTCTGAGCGAGCTAAAACAACAAAACCAACTCAAAGATTTTGAAGCTATTTCGGCCTATTGGCCCGATCAAACCCTACAGCGACAGAACTATCAATTATTAAAAAGCACGGTTTATCAACCGGATTTTCTAAAACACTATATGGCTGATTTAGGTTTTGATGACAATGCTTATGCTAAAGAGCTTAGTGACTTTAAGTTAGCAGAAAACTTGACGATGAGCTTGGCGGCTTGGCTAAACAGCGATGAAAAATTTAAAAGCCAGTGGCTTGGATGTAATGAAAATGGCTGCCAAAGCATAGTTTCTCTGACTGGTATAAAAGACTTAGCCAAGCTTGAGTCTTTGGCTAAGCCTGATGCCGTGATTTGGGTTAATCATACTGGTGAAATGTCAGGTCTTTTCAAACGCTATAGGCTTGATGTCAGTGTTTTAATCATCATCGTTTGTGTGATGATTTATTGTGGATTGCTATTCAAACTAGGGCGATTAAATGCCACGCGGATTATGGCGGTTCCGGTGATTTCTATGTTGTCGGCCTTAGCAACATTGGGCTTATTTAACCAGTTATTCAGTTTATTTAATCTATTTGCATTGCTATTGGTTTTAGAAATAGGCATTGATTATGCTTTTTTCTTTTATATGGCCGGACAAGATCAAAATGTCGATGAAAAAAGAACTAGTACTTCATTAGCCGTCACCTTATCAGCATTTACCACGCTGTTATCGTATGGACTTTTAGCAACCTGTACTACAACTATTGTCCATGCTTTTGGGCTTACTTTATTAGTGGGGGTTTTAGTGGCGTTTTTATTGTCGCCGTTGGTTGGGGTTGTAAGAAAATAATCATACTGGTTTCAGTATTAGATGATAAATCTCCAAAACATAAGTGGTTGGGAATACAGCTATTACCAGCGATATTGGGTATTAGCTTAAATGCCGTTCACTATCCATACGCTGATGGTGAATCCAAATCTCGGCTAAATTCTGATCCGCGAGTTTGCTAAGTTTATACCGTTGAACGTTTGGCCTTTTCGCGGGCGATGATGTCATCACCTCTGGTTTCACCGGTTCGGTGTCTGTCATAGCGACTGCTAGAAATTTGAGAAGCGATAAAGCTATCGAAATGATCGTGTATAGAAAAACTGGTTTTTGTGCATGCCAAGCGGCTAGCAAAATCATTAGGGTTATAATGCTGACCCGACTTCATCAAAACACTTTTCAAACCATGTCCAACACCACCTTCCGCCGCGCAGCCTCCGCGCCACCACTGCCCACTAAAACCGTCAGTTTCATCCTCTATTGCGTCAAACAGTTTCGGGCTTGGATTGCTTTGATGCTGGTGCTGGAAATCGGCCAGGCGGCGGGGAGTATTTTGGTGCCTTATGCGATTAAAACCTTGATGGATGCTGTGGCGCAGCATAGTGGTGAACTGCCGGTTTGGGAGGCGTTTAAACAGCCGTTGCTGTTGTTAATTGGCTTGAATGTTTTGGAAATTGTCTTTAGCCGTGGCAGTGGCGCGGTGTTGATTATCATGGGGCCTCGCTTGCGGCAGCGCACCAGTCGCTTGATGTACGCTTATTTACAGCAACATTCACCTCGCTATTTTGGCAACCATTTTGCGGGCAGTTTGGCGCATCGCATCAGCGAAACCGCGATGAGTGTTAACCATACGACTTGGTCGGTGATTTGTGATTTTTGGCCGATTACCGTGACTTTTGCGGTGTCGGTGACTTTGTTATTACAAGCGCATGTCGGCTTGGGTAGTTTTGTGGCCGGTTGGGTGTTTTTGTATGTGGCGATTTCTTATTGGTTGGCGACACGTTGCCAGCCTTATGCCCAAAACTACGCGGCGACGCGCAGTTTGGTGAATGGCAAGATTGTCGATGCGGTGACTAATATCCTTAACGCCAAGCTGTTTGCGCGTTTGGATTACGAACGCGAATATCTGGAAGGCTTTTTAGAAACCGAAGTGCAAAGTGGACGCCGGACGTTTTGGTACATGGAGCGGGTGCGTTGGTTTCAATTTACCGCGGCGGCGATTTTGAAAATTGGCACCATCGGCTATGCCTTGATGCTGTGGGATGCGGGGCAAATTAGTGTCGGCGATTTTGCGATGAGCACCGGTTTGGCGTTGTTGATTATTGGCGATGCCCGTAATTTGACGCGGCGCTTTTTGGAGTTTTTTGAATATGTCGGCAACGTCGCCAATGGTGTCGATACCATTGTTAAGCCGCATGAGATTGTCGATGTTGATAATGCCCAAGCCTTGCAAGTTAGCCAAGGACGGATTGAGTTTAAAAATGTCTGTTTCGCTTATGAAGCCAATCGTCCGGTATTTGAAAACTTAAATGTGGTGATCGAGCCGGGTCAGCGAGTGGGTTTGGTGGGGTTTTCCGGTTCGGGAAAATCGACGTTTGTTAGTTTGATTTTGCGCAATTACGAGCCGCAATCTGGGCAGATTTTGGTTGATGGACAAGAGATTAGCCAAGCCACTCAAGACAGTTTGCATCAGCAAGTCAGCCTAATTCCCCAAGACCCTAGCTTGTTCCATCGTAGCTTGAAAGACAATATCGGCTATGGGCGTTTGAATGCCAGTGATGAAGAATTGGTGGCGGCGGCAAAGTTGGCTCATGCCGATAAATTTATTCAGGCGATACCGGAAGCTTATGAGTCTTTAGTGGGCGAGCGTGGGGTTAAATTATCCGGTGGTCAACGTCAGCGGATTGCGATTGCGCGGGTGATGTTAAAAGATGCACCGATTTTGATTTTGGATGAAGCGACTTCGAGCTTGGATTCGGTGACTGAAAAAATCATTCAGGATAATTTGGATCGGGCGATGGGTCGCAAAACCGTGATTGCGATTGCTCACCGTTTATCGACGATTGCTCATTTAGATCGGATTTTGGTGTTTGATCAAGGCCGGATTGTTGAGGATGGTAGCCATCAGGATTTGCTGGATAAACAGGGCTTTTATTATCGGTTGTGGGCTATGCAAGTGGGTGGGTTTTTGCCGGATGAGGTGGTCTAAAACAAAATGCCAATATTCCGTGATTGATGTATCACCCGAACAATATCGATTCCATTTTCTAAGGGAAAATAAAAAATTAGATAATTGCCGATTGGGTGACTACGCAAATTTGCTTTGAGTTCGTTTCGTATGGTTCCCAAGTGAGGAAAATTCGCCAGCGACAGACTGGTTTCTTGGATTTGATTAAGAAATCGGTCTGCGTTATTTGGGCTGTCTTGAGCAATGTAAAACCAAATATCATCAAGGTCGATTTTGGCTTCTGGGCGAATTAACAAATGTGATATTAAGCGTCGAACCCTTGTTGAGCTGCTAACCGTAGACGACCATTAGTTTTGATTGATTCTATGTCCAAAGCAGTTGATTCACCGCTATCTATTCCTTTTTGGATTTCTTTACGCAATTCTTCAAGTTTTAGCTCGTGTAGCTGATCGCGTTCTTCCAATAATGCCAACGCTTCACGTATCACTTCGTTGATTGAGGTGTAATGGCCACTGTCGATTTTGTTTTTAATCAATGCTTCAAAATGAGGGGTTAAGGAAATATTCATGATCATGTCTCCAGTTAAACTGTTGAAATTCTAGCAGAAAGATATTGATTAATCCCTCAATAATCTCTCTTTCCCCTCCGACAATTTACAGCTTAGCTGTGCTTAAGTGGATGAGGGAGCTTTGATTATTGGTGTGTTGTCGTTGGTGGTAAAAGAAAAGCCTTTGCTTGATTTTGATAACAGTTTCTACATGCTATACAACTGTCAATTTGAATAAAGCCCAGCCTAAATTTAGAGTTACCAATCCAATAAGAGTCAGAAATGTGAATTGCATTCCCAATATACGCTTACTGAAATCTGGTGGTGGCACATTAATACCTTTAGCGTGAATTAAACGTCCAATAATTAAAGTAATGCCAGGAATAGCAACCAACCACCAGGGTGCGTCATTTAACTCTAGGCATGCTATTAAAATAATTCCAAAAGGAACATATTCAGCGAAATTACCCTGAGCTCGAATCGCCCTTTCTAAATCATCGTGACCGCCACTACCTAAACCCACTTTATTTTTTCTTCTCAAACCAATCACGGCAAAAGAAAGTCTTATAAAGATAATTGTTAATACCGAAGCAATGATTGAGGTAACTAATAGCATTTAGGTCTCCAATGGATATTTACTTGGTCAGACTGGGTTTAAACCCAGTCTAAGATGTTTTGCTACTTTCAAGCAATTTGAAACAGTGATGGACGGGATAATTATCCCGTCCCGCTTCGACTTGATTGGAGTCGATTTAATTATTTCCTGACAATAACCGCGCCTTCACCGCTTTCCCCTTCACTTTCCCCGCTGACAATTTCCGTACCGCTTCCCGACCAATACTGCGCTCGACAGCAACATAAGTGGTCTGTTCGGTGACGTTAATTTTGCCGATTTGCTCGCCTTTAAAACCAGCGTCGGCGGTCAGTGCGCCGAGTACATCGCCCGGTCTGATTTTGTCTTTGCGACCACCGAAAATTTGCAGGGTGACCATCGGTGGTTGCAGTGGGGCGGGGTTGCTGTTGCTTAATTCGTTAAGCTGGTGCCATTCCGGTTCGTTGCCCATGAATTGACTGATGCTGTTGACTCTTGGTGTTTCTTGGGCGCTAAACAAACTCAATGCCCAGCCTTCTTCATCAGCACGACCGGTGCGGCCTATACGATGAACATGAATTTCGGGATCGGGGCTGATGTCGACATTAATCACCGCTTCCAATTGGCTAATGTCCAAACCACGGGCGGCGACGTCGGTGGCAACTAATACCGAGCAACTGCGGTTGGCGAATTGAATTAACACTTGGTCGCGGTCGCGTTGTTCCAAATCGCCATTTAAGGTTAAGGCGCTAAAGCCTTGAGCCAGTAATTCATCTAATAAATCGCGGCATTGTTGTTTGGTGTTGCAGAACGCCAAGGTGCTGACAGGGCGGTAATGTTTGAGCAATTTGGCCACTGCTTGTAGGCGTTGTTTGTCATCAACTTCGTAAAAACGCTGGCGAATTTTGCTGCTGGCATGTTGTTCGTGAAGGTGAACTTGCTGCGGATTATGCAGTAATTGTTTCGCTAGTTTAGCGATGCCATTTGGGTAGGTGGCTGAAAATAATAGGGTTTGGCGTTGTTTGGGGCATTGTTTGGCGATGGAATTAATGTCGTCATAAAAGCCCATGTCCAACATGCGGTCGGCTTCGTCCAGCACTAGGCTGGTGATGTGGTCGAGATTAAGGCTGCCGCGTTGCAGGTGATCCATAATCCGTCCCGGTGTACCGACCACGATGTGTGCGCCGTGTTCGAGGCTGGTCATTTGTGGCCGCATCAGCGTACCGCCGCATAAAGCGAGGACTTTAATGTTGTCGGCAAAACGGGCTAAACGGCGAATTTCTTGGCTAACTTGTTCGGCCAGTTCGCGAGTAGGACACAGCACCAAACTTTGCACTCTAAACAGCGGTTGATTGAGGTTTTTCAGAATCGGCAAGGCAAAAGCGGCGGTTTTTCCGCTACCGGTTTTGGCTTGGGCGATTAAGTCAGTACCAGCCAACGCAATCGGTAAGCTGGCGGCTTGGATTGGGGTCATGGTTAGGTATTGCAACTGCCGCAGGTTTTCCAGCATCGCTGCTGATAATGGCAATTGCTCAAAACTAGATCCTGCAACATCAGCAGCAGGCGTGGTCGATGGGGTTTGATTTGTATTAGTCATGCCCCATTATCCGCGCAGGTTGGTGTGATGTCTTGAAAATTTAATTTATGCTGCGTTTGTGGATAGAAGGGGGGTTAGCCTGACGGGGTTTAAACCCCGTCTGAAATGTTTTTTGTTGCTTGAAAGTAATTTGAAACAGTAATGGACGGGATAAATATCCCGTCCCGCTTCAGAAGGTTAGGGTGTTAATAGACGGCTGTTAGCTATCTAAATTGTTAATCAAGTCCAAAACCGCTTGTGCATGACCTTCTGGATTCACGCCATATTCCGCAGAAACCAAAATCCCATCTTTATTAATCACGAAAGTCGAGCGCACGATTTTCCATTTTTTAACCCCGTCTTTTTCGACTTCTTGCCAAACGCCATAATTTTCACAAAGCTCACCGGATGTGTCGGCCAATAACTGTACGCTAAGGCTGTATTTGCTGATAAAGGCTTTGTGACTGTCGCAATCATCTTTGCTGACGCCCAAGACTACAGTGTCGGCTGCGGCAAATTCAGCCGCCAAGGCGGTAAATTGGTTGGCTTCAATCGTGCAACCTGGGGTGTCGTCTTTTGGGTAAAAATACAACACTAGGTTTTTCTCGTCGCTGAAATCATTCAGGCTAACCATTTGATTATCTTGGTTTTTGGCGCGGAAAAAAGGGGCTTCTTGGTTAGCTTCAAGTGGTGTGCTCATGGTGTTAGTCGCTTAGGTTGAAAACTGCAGGGTATGTCTATCGGGCGGGGTTTTCAAGCCCAGAACTTATGCGGTTTTAAACAGTAATTAGTGATTGATTCAAAATCCATTCCATTCTCAAGGGCATTTCGTTGATAATAGCCGCCTTTCCAATCGTTTTGAGCATCTTTCCCCAGTCATGAAACTGGAAAAAATCAAACTTGCAGGATTCAAATCCTTCGTCGATCCCACCACTATTCCGATTAATGGCAATCTGACCGCGATTGTCGGTCCTAATGGCTGTGGTAAATCCAATATTATCGATGCAGTGCGTTGGGTGATGGGCGAAAGCTCGGCTAAGCATTTGCGCGGCGGCAGCATGACCGACGTGATTTTCAACGGTTCATCAGGACGCAAGCCGGTCAGCGTGGCGTCGGTTGAGTTGATTTTCGATAACAGCGAAGGCAAAGCCGGCGGCGAATATTCGCAATACAACAGCATTTCTATCAAGCGCCAAGTCAGTCGTGACGGCCAATCCTTGTTTATGCTCAACGGTTCACGTTGTCGGCGTAAAGATATTACCGATTTGTTTTTAGGCACCGGTTTAGGTTCGCGCAGTTATGCGATTATCGAACAGGGCACGATTTCGCGGATGGTGGAAGCCAAGCCGGATGATTTACGGGTGCATATCGAAGAAGCGGCGGGGATTTCTAAATATAAAGAGCGTCGTTCGGAAACTGAGACTCGGATGCGTCATACTCGCGAAAATCTGGAACGGCTCGATGATTTACGCGACGAAGTTGATAAACAAATCAAAAACTTGGCGAAACAAGCCGAAAAAGCCGAAAAATACACCGAATTAAAACAACAAGAACGCCGCTATAAACAAGAGTTGTTGGCGATGCGTTGGCAAAATTTCCAACGTTCTGCTCAGCAATTAGAAGACAAATTACAAGCGGTTGCAGAAGAGCATAATCGCTTGTTTGTGTTGTTGCGGGATACTGAAAAAGCCATGGAGTTAAAACGTGGCGAGCAAAAAGCCCAGCAGCAACATTTAGACGCTACTCAAGCCGATTATTATTCGGTGGTTGCTGAGGTGAGTCGCTTAGAACAGGCGATTAAGCACAATGAAAAAAGCCACGAAGAAACCCTGATTGAAATCAATCGCTTAAAACAGCAAGCCGAGCAAGCTCAAGAAGATTGCGAGCAAGACCGTCAGCAATTAGAAGAAATTCGCCAGACTTTGCTGGAAGCCGAAGAAACCATGATTGTGGCGCGGGAGCGGGAAGAGGATTTACTGGGGATTCAGCAAGATGCTCATCTGCAAAAGCAGCAATGGCAACAGCAATGGGAAGGTTTTCTAGCTGAAAATGCCGGTTATCGCGAACAAGCCGAAGTGCAAAGAACTAAGCTGGTGCAATTGGATAATCAAAATCGCCAGTTGCAAATTCGCTTGGACAAATTAAACAGCGAGCGTGGTTTATTGTCGGATACTCAAGATGCGTTTGAATTGGAAAGTTTGGAAAGTAGCATCGAGTTGATTGAAACCGAGCGTAGCCAGTTACAGGAACAATTAGAGGCCGTGTTACAAAATATTGCTGAATTGCGGCCTGAAATTAAGCAATTACACGACCAACTGCATCAAAATCGCGCTGAATTGCAAAAAGTGAATGGCAAAATCAGCTCTTTGGAATTGCTCCAGCAACACGCGATGGGCAAAGACAAAAAACAGCTGACTAATTGGTTAGAGCAAGTCGGTTTAGCCCAACAACCACGCTTGGCGGAATTTTTAGAAGCCGAAGCGGGTTGGGAAACGGCTTTGGAAACCGTGTTAGGTAGCTATCTGGAAGCGATTTGTGTTGATAGCGCTGAAAGCATTTTCAATGAATTGCAGGATTTGGGTAAGCAGTCCTTGATTGTGTTTGAAACCCATGCCGCCAATGGCGTTGAGCAAGCTGGGGTTAATTTAGCCAGTAAATTACGCAGTCGTTGGGATTTGTCGGGTTTATTGAGTGGGATTTATTGCGCTGACAATTTGCAGCAAGCGCGAGCGATGTCATTACAAGCTCATGAGTCGGTGGTGTTAGCTGATGGTACTTGGTTGGGTAAAGATTGGATCAAAATCAGCCGAGGCAGTGATAGCAAAGCCGGGGTTTTGCATCGCGAAAAAGAATTGCGCGAGTTAAAACAACGCCAAAGCGAGTTGCAGATGGCGATTGCTGAGGATGAGCAGCAAGTAGAAAGTAGCGAGCAAGCGCTGAAATCTGCTGAGGCGAATCGCGAACAATATCAACAACAAGAAAAACGTTTAAGTGCCGAATATTCAGCGAAAAGTGCCGAATACAGCGCACAGTCCGCCAGGTTTGAGCAGCAAAAACGCCGTTTAGAACAGTTGGATTTTGAGATTGACGAAATCAGTCAGCAACTGGCCGAAAATGCCGAAACCATTTCCGAAGCCGAATTAATCAAGCAAGATGCGGAACTGGCTTTGGGTGAGTTGGGCGATAAAAAAACCGAGCTTGAGCAATTAAGCCAGCAAATTCAGGCGCAACAGCAAAATACCGATGCTTCGGTCAACGAAGCGCGTCAGCATTTGCATCGCTTACACGCACAAATTGAGTCGTTAAAATCTTCAGAAGTGTTAACCGCCAAGCAGATTGAACGCTTGCAAATGCAGCATCAACAATCGGCGGATCGCATTGCTGAATTGGAAAATAAATTGCATTACAGTTTGTCGCCTTTGGACGATGAAAAAATGCAGTTAGAGCAATTGTTGGAGCAAAAACAAGCGTTTGAAGATAATCTGCAAGCCGAACGGCAGTCGCAACAAGCCAATGAGCAAACTGTCACCGAATTAGCCGAACAATATTCGCAAACCCAGCGCGGCTTGGAAAAACAGAAAGAAGCGCTGGATAAAATTCGCTTTGAACAACAAGACAGCCGAGTGCGGCAGCAGACCATTGCTGAACAATTAGAAGAAGTTGATGCCGACCCCGAGGCGATTTTGGCTAATATCGTTGCCGATGCCAGCGAGTCGAAATGGAAAATAGCGGTTGATGATTTAACGGCACAGATTGAACGCTTGGGTTCTATCAATTTGACCGCGATTGAGGAATATAAAATTCAGTCGGAGCGGATGAAGTTTTTAAATGAACAGCATGATGATTTGATGGAAGCTTTGACGACTTTGGATCAGGCGATTAGTAAAATTGATCGGGAAAGTCGTCAGCGTTTTACCGAAACCTTCGATAAAATCAATACCGGTTTGAAAGAAAAGTTTCCGAAATTGTTTGGTGGCGGTCAGGCTTATCTGGAATTGACCGAGCAAGATGTATTGGAAGCGGGGGTGAATATCATTGCCAGACCGCCGGGGAAACGTAATAGCTCGATTCATTTGTTATCGGGTGGCGAGAAAGCTTTGACTGCGGTAGCCTTGGTGTTTTCGATTTTTGAATTAAATCCAGCGCCGTTTTGTTTGTTAGACGAGGTGGATGCACCTTTAGATGATGCTAACGTGGTGCGATTTTCCAAGATGGTCGAAGATATGTCGGCAAGTGTGCAGTTCTTGTACATTTCCCACAACAAAGTGACAATGGAAATTGCAAAACATCTAGCAGGTGTTACCATGAAGGAACCTGGCGTTTCCAGAATGGTAGCGGTTGATATTGAAGAAGCAGTGAGCATGGCAGAAAGCTAATGGATAAAGAATTATTAAGACTTGTGATTGTTTTAATCGGCCTGCTAGCGATGGTACTTATCGTGATGTGGCATTTTATAAAAGGTTTTCGCAGTAGCCGTGATGCGTTGGATGACGAAGCAGATTACGATGATGCTGAGGATTTCGATCTCGACGAAGATGATGAATTTGCGGTTTTGCCAATTGATTTTGAGGATGAGGTTGATGAAATTGACCAACCCGTTGCTCACAGCGAAGTAAAGCCAGCAGCGGTGGTGCCAAAAGCACCGCGTTATCACTTGCCAGGATTGATCGAATTTAGCATTGTCGCTCGTGCTGATGAAGGCTTTAACGGTGAAGATTTATTTGAAGCCTTTGAAAATGTTGGACTTCGTTACGGTTCGGTGAAAGTGTTTGAACGTATCGATAGCCAACGAATGGTGGATTTTGCGGTAGCCAGTATGGCTGAGCCTGGTACATTCCCCGCTGATAATCTTGATCAATTCTTCTGCCCTGGCATCGTGTTTTTCATGCAACCACGCGAGCTCGATAATCCTTCTGCGGTATTTGAAGACTTTGTTGATACGATTCAAGCGCTTGCAGAACGATTAGACGGTGTGGCTTGGGATAATCAACGTCAACCTTTAACCATCGACACCATCGAACAGTTCCGCGACATATTGGCAGACTAATTCCTTTTAATTTAAAGACAATAGCTAGTTGCTATTGTCTAGGTAACAACAAGAAAAACTAAGTGGATCAAAAACATATCAGAAATTTTTCCATCATCGCTCATATCGATCATGGAAAATCAACCCTAGCCGATCGATTCATTCAAATTTGCGGTGGTTTAAGTGACCGAGAAATGGAAGCCCAAGTATTGGATTCCATGGATTTGGAAAGAGAGCGCGGGATTACCATCAAAGCGCAAAGCGTTACCCTCGATTACAAAGCCAGCGATGGCGAAGTCTATCAACTCAATTTCATCGACACCCCAGGTCACGTTGACTTTTCTTATGAAGTATCACGTTCTTTAGCCGCTTGTGAAGGTGCTTTATTAGTGGTTGATGCCGCACAAGGCGTGGAAGCGCAAAGCGTTGCCAACTGCTATACCGCGATTGAGCAAGGCCTAGAAGTAGTGCCAGTGTTGAATAAAATCGACTTGCCTTCTGCCGAGCCAGAGCGGGTGATTACTGAAATCGAAGATGTCATCGGCATTCCGGCTGATGAGGCTTTAAAAATCAGTGCTAAAACCGGCATTGGGGTTGAAGCGGTACTGGATCAATTAATTCAAAAAATCCCACCACCAGCCGGTAAAGAAGATTGTGCTTTGCAAGCCTTGATTATCGATTCTTGGTTCGATAACTATTTAGGCGTTGTGTCTTTGGTGCGGATTGTGAACGGCAGTTTACGCAAAAAACAAAAAATTACCGTGATGTCGACCGGTAAATCGTTTTATGCTGAAAAATTAGGTGTTTACACACCGAAACAATTAGAAAAGCAACAGCTGAATACCGGTGAAGTAGGTTTTATCGTTGCCGGTATTAAAGATATTTTTGGCGCACCGGTTGGTGACACCATTACCTCGGCTGATAATCCAGCCACCGAAGTTTTGCCCGGTTTCGAGCAAGTTCAGCCACGGGTTTTTGCCGGATTGTATCCAGTCAGTTCCGATGACTTTGGCACCATGCGCGAAGCTTTAGACAAATTACGTCTTAATGATTCCTCGCTTAATTACGAAGCCGAAACTTCGCAAGCCTTGGGCTTTGGTTTTCGTTGTGGCTTCTTGGGCATGTTGCACATGGAGATTGTCCAAGAGCGTTTAGAACGTGAGTACAACATTGATTTGATTACCACCGCGCCAACCGTGGTTTACGAAGTGGAAACTCACGGTGGCGAAGTGTTGATGGTCGATAACCCATCAAAACTACCTGATGCTGGCGTGATTACCGAAGTTCGTGAGCCGATTATTTTGGCCAATATCTTGGTGCCACAAGCTTATTTAGGCAACGTGATTACCTTGTGTATTGAAAAACGCGGTGTTCAAAAGAATATGCAATATGTCGGTGGTCAAGTGTCGTTGAATTACGAACTGCCGATGAGTGAAGTGGTTCTGGATTTCTTTGATAGATTGAAATCGGTCAGCCGTGGTTATGCCTCGTTTGATTACGAATTTTTGCGTTTCGATCCAGCACCTTTGGTCAAACTCGATGTCTTGATTAATGGCGAAAAAGTCGATGCTTTGTCGATTATTGTCCATCGCGATCAAAGCCAAAATCGTGGCCGTGATTTAGTGGAAAAAATGAAAGACCTAATTCCACGTCAAATGTACGAGGTAGCGATTCAAGCGGCAATTGGCGCGAAAGTGATTGCCCGTTCTACGGTTAAAGCGATGCGTAAAAACGTGATCGCGAAATGTTACGGTGGCGATATTACCCGTAAGAAAAAACTGTTGGAAAAACAAAAGGCTGGTAAAAAACGTATGAAGCAAGTCGGCAGTATTGAGATTCCTCAAGAAGCGTTTTTAGCTGTGTTGCAAGTCGGCAAAGAGTAAGTTTATGGATTACGATTTTTCATTTTTTCTAGTCATCGCCAGTTTGGTGACTGGCGTGGTTTGGGGTGGTTTTTTACTCTATCTCAAATTAGTTCATAAACCTTATCCCACCGAAAACGAACCCTTGATGGTTGAATACGCGCGTTCGTTTTTTCCTGTGGTATTGGTGGTGTTACTGTTGCGCTCGTTTTTAGCCGAGCCATTTAGAATTCCATCGGGTTCGATGATGCCGACTTTGTTAATCGGTGACTTTATCTTGGTTAACAAATTTACTTACGGCGTGCGTTTGCCAGTTTTGAATACCAAAATTATTGAAATTAGCGAACCTAAACGTGGCGATATTGTGGTGTTTCGTTATCCCAAACAACCGACGGTTGATTACATCAAACGGGTAATTGGTTTGCCAGGTGATCGCATCGCTTATTTCGACAAAAAAGTCTATGTCAACGGCCAGTTGGCGGCACAAACTTCACTAGGTCGTTATGAAGGTGTGGGTCAAGGCGCGAATATGACCGGTGCTGAGCATTTCGAAGAAAATTTGGAATCGGTCAAACATTCGATTTTGATTAACCACGGCACCATTTCGGTTGAAGATGTGTTCGTGGTGCCGCAAGGTCAATATTTTGTGATGGGCGATAATCGCGATAACAGTAACGATAGTCGCTATTGGGGCTTTGTGCCGGAAGCTAATTTAGTCGGTAAAGCCTTTTTTATCTGGATGAATTGGGATTGGGAAAATAACGGTATCGCTTTTAATCGTTTAGGCACGGTGCTGGAATAATGCAAACTGACAGGCAAACACACCCGATGATAGGTGTGTTGTGATAAAAAAATCTGAACTATTGGCAAAAAAACTGGGGCTTAATTTTAATCAGCCCCAGCTATTTACTACCGCTTTAACCCATCGCAGTGTCGGCGCTAACAATAATGAGCGTTTAGAGTATCTAGGGGACTCGGTTTTAGGCTTTGTGATTGCACAAAATCTGTATGAACTGTTTCCGACAGCTGGCGAGGGGGCTTTGAGCCGCTTGCGCGCTAGTCTGGTTAATCAAACCTCTTTGGCTGAATTGGCGAGAAAGCATAATCTGGGTGATTATTTAATTTTAGGTTCTGGCGAACTGAAAAGCGGTGGTTATCGGCGCGATTCGATTTTGTCGGATGCTTTGGAAGCAATTATTGGTGCTTTGTTATTAGACCAAGGTATCGAGGTTTGTCAGCCGTGGGTTTTAAGTTTGTTCGCTGATAAATTGGCCGAGCTTAAAGTCGATAATTGGACTAAAGACCCCAAAACCCGTTTGCAAGAATATATGCAAAGCCGCAGAAAAGAGCTGCCGGTTTATGAATTGATAGGCCAAACCGGTGCCGATCATGCGCAAACTTTTGAAGTTAAATGCACCATCTCTATTAATCAACTAAGCACCACCGGTGTGGGTATCTCCCGCAAAAGAGCCGAGCAGGCCGCGGCAGACACGATGTTAAATCTTCTACAAAATCAAAATACATGAATTGCGGATACGTCGCTTTAATCGGTAGACCCAACGTCGGTAAATCGACTTTGATGAATCATTTGTTGGGCCAAAAACTCAGCATCACCTCACGCAAACCACAAACCACTCGCCATCGGATTTTAGGGATTAAAACCACCGAAGCAGGGCAGGCGATCTTTATGGATACCCCAGGTATGCATCAAGATGAGCAGAAAGTGCTGAATCGCTATCTCAACAAAACCGCTGATAGCACCTTATTGGGTGTCAACGTCGTAGTTTGGTTGTTGGATGGATTGTATTGGCATGACTACGACGAAAAGATTTTTAAGAAGCTCGAACAAGCCGGTTTGCCAGTGATTTTGGTGGTCAATAAAATCGACAAAATCAAAGACAAAGAAGCGGTATTGGCGTTTTTTGCTGAAGCCAAGGAAAAGTACCCGTTTGAACAAATCGTTCCAGTGTCGGCGTTGAAAAGCCAAAATCTGGAAGTTTTGGAACAACAAATCATGTCTTTATTGCCTGAATCGGATTTGATTTACCCAGAAGACCAAATTACCGATAGACCAGAACGCTTTTTCGCTGCCGAAATCGTCCGTGAAAAACTGACTCGACGCTTGGGTGATGAATTGCCTTATGCCTTGACGGTCGAGATTGAACGCTATGAAGAACATCCTGAACTGTGCAAAATTTACGCGGCGATTTTAGTCGAGCGTAACAGTCAAAAATGCATCGTGATTGGCAAACAAGGCGAAATGCTGAAAAAAATCGGCACCGAAGCACGGTTAGATATCGAAAAACTGATCGGCCAAAAAGTCTATTTACAGCTTTGGGTGAAAGTCAAAAAAGGCTGGTCAGATAGTGAACGGGCTTTGCAAAGTTTGGGCTTTGTTGACACGATTGATTAAATGGATGAAGCGGTCGTTTATCTTCAGCCTGCGTATATTCTGCAGCACCGACCCTACCGCGAAACCAGCTTACTGCTAGAGGTTTTTACCCGCGATTTCGGCTTGGTTTCGCTGCTTGCCAAAGGGGTGCGCAAAGAAAAATCCAAAACCGCTGGTTTATTGCTACCGTTTGCCTTGCTGCAAATTTCCTATCTCGATAAAAACGAACTCAAGCTATTAACCAACGCCGAATTTTTAGAAGCCCATGATTTACAGCGACTGGGCTTGTATTGCGGTTTTTACGTCAACGAGCTAGTACAGCGGTTTTTACATAAACACGACCCCAATCCAGCGTTATTTGTCCGTTATCAGCAGTGTTTGCAAGCCTTATTGACTGACGACAACATCGAACAAACCTTACGCTATTTCGAGTTAGATTTATTAGAACAAGCCGGCTATGCAATAGAGTTAGATGTTGATAGTCGCAGCGGCAAACCGGTTCAAGCCGAGCGACGTTATCAGTTTGAAGCCAACTTAGGCATGGTCGAACACACCACAGGCACGATTGACGGCCAAACTTTATTAGCGATTTCGGAACGAAGTGCGCTAGATTCAGTCGCATTAAGCCAAGCAAAACAGTTATTACGCACTTTACTGGCGCAGCATTTACAGGGTAAGCCCTTAAAAAGTAGGGCGGTGCTGGCCAAAGTTATTCAATATTTATAAAGACAACAGAATATGGAAAAACAAAACATTTTATTAGGCGTTAACATCGATCACGTCGCCACCATTCGTCAAGCACGAGGCACCCGCTATCCTGAGTTGATTCAAGCTGCTTTAGTCGCTGAACAAGCCGGTGCTGACGGCATCACCGCCCATTTACGCGAAGATAGACGGCATATTCAAGATCGAGACATTGATTTGCTAAAACAAATGCTACACAGCCGTTTAAATCTGGAAATGGCGGTGACTGATGCAATGCTGACCATCGCCACAGAAGTGCGGCCAGAAGCTTGTTGTTTGGTGCCTGAAAAACGCGAAGAACTGACCACCGAAGGTGGTTTGGATGTCGCTGGATCACCCGCAAGAATGCGTGAAGCTTGTCAGGCGCTTGCGGCAGTGGATATTGAAGTGTCTTTGTTTATCGACCCTGAATTTAAACAAATTGAAGCCGCTGTTAAAGCCGGTGCGCCAGTGATTGAATTACACACTGGCCGCTATGCCGATGCTGAAACCAAGCAGATACAAGCCCAAGAATTACAACGGATTCGCGAAGCAGCGGCTTATGCTCATCAGCTAGGTTTACAAGTCAATGCCGGACACGGTTTGAATATCCACAACGTCGAAGCGATTTGCCAGATTCCGCAGATTGTCGAATTAAATATCGGCCATTCGATTATTGCTCAAGCGATTTTTTCGGGTTTAGATCAAGCGGTGAGAGATATGAAACAGGTGATGGTTTTGGCGCGTGGGGCTTGTTAGCTGCTAAATTCCCGTAGGGCCGATAAGCAAAGCGCATCAGCCGTGAAGACCAACTTGGTGGATGCGCTTTGCTTATCTACCCTACCAACTATTATTTTATGCAACCCATTCCAAAAAAAAATATATACATTTTTGCCTCTTTCATTACTATGTATTTGGGAGTTAATGGAATTTTAACTGGGAAAAGTTATTCAAGTCATTCGGGTTTGTTTGGATGGGTTGATATGTTATTTGATTATTTTTTTGGGTATAACGGTGGTAATTATTTTTCAATATTAGTTGGTTTGTATTTTCTTTTTCTTACATTCACTAAATAAAATTGGAGAAACTTGATAGAAGGCCAACACGGTGGATGCGCTTTGCTTATCCACCCTACCAACCTAACCCTAGTTAGAGATTTAAATCAAACCGTGCTTCTGCATCCGATAAAGCAAGGTATCCCTAGAAATTCCTAACAACCGAGCTGATTTGCTACGGTTGCCTTTAGTTCTCTCCAAGGCTTGATTGATCATATTCGATTCAAGCTCATCAAGCTGCAAACCACTGGCTGGCAAGATAAAGTCATCACAGCCAGATGTTTGGTTTGACAGGCTAAATTCTTTGGGCAAGTTTTTAACTTCAATCACTTGTCCCGGTAGCAAAATACATAAACGTTCACAAAGATTGCGTAATTCACGAATATTGCCAGGCCATTTGTATTGAGAGAATACTTTGGTGGTCTGTTTGCTTAATGAAGGGATTTCTAAGCCATGCGAAGTGGCAAACAGGGTGAAAAAATGTTGGGCTAATTGTTCAATATCTTCGCTGCGGTGCTGTAGTGGTGGCAGTTCTAATGGCACCACGTTTAAACGAAAATACAGGTCGCGGCGAAACTCACCGGCTGAAACCAAGCTGTTTAAATCAGCATTAGTTGCGGCAATAATCCGTATGTCGAGGATGTCGGGGGTGTTGCCGCCAATTGGCATGGATTCGCCATTTTCAAGAAAGCGTAACAACTTTGACTGCACGCTTAGCGGCAGTGAATTAATCTCATCAAGAAATAAAGTCCCGCCATTCGCCGCTTCAAACAAACCTTGTTTATCAGTCACAGCGCCTGTGAATGCGCCTTTTTTGTGACCAAAAATTTCCGATTCCACTAAGCCTTCGGGTAAAGCCGCGCAGTTTAGGGTGATGAAGGGTTTGTTGGCGCGTGGACTGTCTTGTTGAATTGCGCGGGCTAAAATTTCTTTACCAGTGCCGGTTTCGCCTTTGATTAATACCGTAACATCAGTCGCAGCAACCACTCTGGCGCTACGAATTAAGGACTCAAGGGCTGGAGATTCGCCAATAATCGAATTGAAATTAGTCATGAAAACCTCTTAAAACGTCATGATGTGTTCAACTTTCATCGGATTTAGCGATGGAAAAGCGGCTAACAATGCGAATAATATGAAGAGAATGCCGACAGCGTGTTTGAAATGTTTGGCTCTTGATAAGCTAGTTAGCAGCGGGGTGATAACGCCAACGCCCATTACCGCCGGTAAGGTGCCGATCCCGAAGCAAAACATCGTGATCGCGCTGTGAGCAATGTTGCCGGTGGTCGCGGCTAAGGCTAATGCTGTATAGATCAAGCCACAAGGCAACCAGCCCCAAATCATGCCAAACATCAAGGCTTGGGCATTGTTTTTGACTGGAATCAGTTTGCGTCCAAACGGTTCGATCATTTTCCAAAAACGGGTGCCGAGTTTTTCAATATAGGCAAAGCGCGGAAACCAGCCAGCCAGATATAAACCCGCGCCAGTCATCACTAATGCCGAGAAAATTTGTAATAAGCGATGGGCTTGGCCTTGAGTGAAAGGCAAGCTTAAAAATCCAGCCATGACCCCAACTAATAAACCCGCTAAGCCGTAACTGGTAATCCGACCCAAGTTATAGCTAAAAACAATCGTCAATAATCTAAATTTACTTTTGCGAATTTCAGGACTAAGGCTAAAGGTTAATGTGCCGATAATGGAACCGCACATACCGATGCAATGTAAGCTGCTAAACAGCCCCATCATTATCGCGGCAAGATAAGAGGCATTAAAATCAAGATAAAGATGCATGATTGGGAGTGGTTTGGCGTGGTGTTAAAAACAATGGTGGCGATTATAAACGCTAAGGCTGGCATGTGAAGCCGCTATTTTAGTTAATCGGCAGTTTGTAAGCGGCACCGGCTTGCTCTCTGACTAGTTTGGGAACTAAGTAACCCGGTAACTGGCGTTGCATTTGTTCTAACAATTGCTTGGCGGTGTCATCGTCAACCGCGAAATGACCGGTGCCACTAGCATGATCGAGCAAGTGTAAGTAGTAGGGCAAAACGCCTAAGCTAAATAATTTTTCGCTAAGTTGGCACAGGGTTTGAGCATCGTCATTGACGGCTTTAAGCAACACGCTTTGATTCAGTAAAGTAATGCCGCGCTGACGGATTTTTAAACAAGCGGCAGCGACTGATGGGCTTAATTCATTGCCATGATTGCTATGCAAAACCATCACGATTTGTTGATTTGAATTGCTTAAATGGGTCAACAAACTATCGGTTATCCGAGCCGGTAACACGATAGGGACTCGACTATGCAGCCTGATGCGTTGAACGTGTTTGATGGCAGCTAATTGTTGCAATAAAAATCCCAGCTTATCGTCGTTCAACAACAAAGGATCGCCACCGCTCAAGATCACTTCGCTAATATCGCTGTGTTCGGCAATATAACTAATCGCTTGTTGCAGTTTTTGGCTGGACAGTTGTTGTTCGCCATAAGGAAAATTACGCCGAAAACAATAACGACAATGTACCGCGCAAGCACCGGTAGCGATCAGTAACACCCGACCTTGGTATTTATGAATCACTCCAGCGGCCGCCACCGCGTTTAAATCGCCGACTGGATCGGCGTTATAGCCAAGGTAATTAACTAACTCATCTTGGATGGGCAGAATTTGTCTTAATAAGGGGTCGTTGGGATTGCCTTTTTCCATGCAATCGACAAAACCGCGCGGCACTCGTAGCGGAAAATCTTTAAAACCGACCAACAAAGGCAACTGATTTGGCTCTAATTGTAAATGCTGACAAAGGCTCTCAATGTCAGTAAATCCCTCGGCAAGCAGCTGTTGCCATGAGGTAGTTGAGGTATTCAATGTCGCTCCGGTTTCCGAATAAAAATCATATCCATTATAATCGCCAGACTATTGTTTGTTTCACGAGGAAAAAATGGCGATTTATAGCACCAACGAATTTAAGGGCGGTTTAAAGATTATGCTGGACAACGACCCTTGTTCAATCATTGAGAACGAGTTTGTCAAACCCGGCAAAGGCCAAGCCTTTAATCGCGTTAGAATCAGAAACCTTAAAACCGGTCGCGTGATTGAGCGTACTTTTAAATCAGGCGAGAGCGTAGAAGGTGCTGACGTTGTTGATCGCGAAATGCAATATTTGTACAGCGATGGCGAGTTCTGGCATTTCATGGTGCCTGATACGTTTGAACAATATCAAGCCGAAAAAAATGCGGTTGCAGATGCAATCAAATGGTTAAAAGAGCAAGACGTTTGCACCATGACCTTATGGAATGATTCGCCTTTGTCTGTGACACCACCAAACTTTGTCGAATTGTCTATCACCGAAACCGACCCAGGTTTAAAAGGTGATACCTCAGGCGGCGGTGGCAAACCTGCTACTTTAGAAACTGGCGCTGTGGTGCGTGTACCGTTGTTTGTTCAAATCGGTGAAATGATTAAAGTTGACACCCGTACCGGTGAATACGTTTCTCGCGTTAAAGAATAAGTGACTAAGCGTTGGCAACCGATTGCTGATTGGCAGCATTTGCGTTTACGGGCGCAAATGCTCAACCAGATTCGTCAGTTTTTTGCCGAACGCGATGTATTAGAAGTCGAAACCCCGCTGTTGTGCAGTGCCACAGGGACTGACCCGCAGCTGGATTTCTTCTCCAGCCAGTTTAATTACCCCCCGCAAAATCCCACTCTCTACTTACAAACCTCGCCCGAATTTGCCATGAAACGGCTATTAGCGGCAGGTTCTGGCAGCATTTATCAAATCTGCAAAGCCTTTAGAAATGGCGAAAGTGGTCGCAGTCATAATCCTGAATTCACCATTTTGGAATGGTATCGAGTTGGCTACGATTTGCCGCAGTTAATGGCCGAAGTTGCTGAATTATTGCAGCAAGTCTTGCCAGAAAAACTCAGCGTGATTGAGATTAGCTATCAGCAGATTTTTCAACAAATCACCGGATTAGATGCCTTAGTCTTCAATCTCGATGCTTATCAAAATTACGCACTAGCCCAAGGCTTAGTCGATGCCGCGCATTTGTGTGGCGATGACCATGCTTTATGGCTCGATTTTCTGTTTAGCCACTGCGTACAAACCGCACTCACGCCGGCCACGATTTGGTTAATTCACAGCTACCCCGCGATTCAATCATCGTTGGCGCGATTAAATAGCCAAGATTCCCGAATTGCTGAACGCTTTGAAGTGTTAATTAATGGCATGGAATTAGGTAACGGCTTTTATGAATTAGCTGATGCCGAAGAACAATCAGCGCGATTTGATCAAGAAATCGCCTATCGCCAACAACATGGCTTAGCGGCTGTTGCCAAAGACCCATTATTGATTGATGCACTTGCCGCTGGCTTGCCCGATTGTAGCGGCATAGCGATAGGCATTGATCGCTTGTTGATGATAGCTAGTGGTAGTAAAACCATTGATCAGGTTTTAGCGTTTCCTTTGCAAAACGCTTAGTCAGCCAGCTAGGCGATGGCTAAATTCAAAGTCACACTGGCGTGCCCATCGGCATCATTCTCCAGCTTTAACTGGCCTTGGTGATCCTTAACAAAGCGTTGCACCATGCTTAACCCCAAGCCAGTGCCACCGTCTTTCAAGCTCACAAACGGCCTAATCCCATGTCTTAGAAAATCGCTATCAAAGCCGGGGCCGGTGTCGCTAACGGTTAATAACAAACGCTGACCTTCGCGACGGGCAACAATGTTAACCGTGCCACTAGCCGCGCCTATCGCTTGAATTGAATTAAGCAATAAATTTAATAATACCTGCCGAAATTCGTTTTCGGGCAAAAATACCTGTAAATCATCCGCCACTGCATAGTTAAAGCTAATCGATTCTTGCGCTTGATATTTCAGCAAGCTCAGTAAATCTTCCAGCGCCTGTTTTACTTGAATGGTTTGCGATGACACTGTGCTACTGCGTGCTGACGCCAGCAAATCATTGAGATTACGGGTTAAACGTTGCACCTCTTGATAAACCAATTGCAAGCGCTCTGCTAAGTCGCTGTCTTGGCATTCTTGCAGCATGTTTTCTAAAGCCAACTGAATGCTCGCCAGCGGATTGCGTAACTCATGGGCGGTGCTGGCAGCCAGTTCGGCCAAGGCGGCAAAACGCTCGGCTTTAGCCAATTGCTGACTTTGTTCCAGCAAAGCGTGGCTGGTTTGCCGGACTCTCAATTCCAACGCTGAGGTGTAATTAAGATGTTCTTGTTCCAGTTCAAGCAAACGCGAAACCAAGTGGTTGTAACGGTCGAAGAGGGCGTGTAGCAAAGGATCTGATGTTTCCCGTTCAATCGGTTGCATATCACCTTCGGCAAGGCCTGATAACAGATCTTTAAGCGAATCTAAAGGCTCGGACACATTGGTTTTAAAGAAATAGCGACTAATCCCGAATAACAACAAAGGCAAAAGAATGGCTAATTGCAGCTCCAAACGGCCATCATCCTCAACATTAATCAACAGCTTTTCTTCTTCTTGCGCCTGTTTATCCAGTACTTGCCGGATTAGCTCCAACGCTTTGGTCAATTGTTGTTGATCGCCTTCAATCGCTTTGGCAAACACATCCTGCAAATTGCGTAAATCGGCAGAGACTTCAAAGGTGTGGTTGCTATGGCTTTGTAAGGTTTCGATTAGCTGGTTTTCAATCTCGGCAATTTGGCTTTTATCGGCATCGGTGGTGCCTTTATGAGCCGAGAGTTTTAATTGCAAATGTAGCAACTCGAAAATAGTTTCTTCCAAATGCCGACCTTGGCCGATGTCAGTTTCGATGGTGTGCAGGCGTTGATTATTCACCCAAGTGATACGGCCAATCGCGACTAACTCGCCGATGACTAATAAGCCAAGCGAAATGGTGACGAAGATCACGGGGCGGAATAATAGCTGGCGTAAGGTGGGTTTAGATTTCATATTGGGGGTGAGATCAATGCTTAATTTCTTCGTAGGCAATCAAATGCTCTAATGCCAAAGCAAGCATCGATATAGCCAATGCCATGCCCCATTAGTTTCAGCTGATCAATCATGTACAGCACTTCGCTGTGTGTTGCTACCTTAGCCGGTGGTAAAAGTCCTAGCAAATCGAACACTTGCTGACGATTATTAAAATGACCACAAGCCAGCTCACCGATAATGTCCCGCGTCAACTATCCTGACCGGTTAACGACAATTACCGTGTCCGGTTTTGTTTAACTAATCGGTTTATTTTTTAAACTTTGGTTTTTACGATAACTGTCTCCTTCAATTTCAATAATGGTCGAGTGATGAATGATTCGATCAATGGCGGCCACGGTCATCATGGTGTCAGGAAAGATGCTATCCCAGCGACTGAATGGTTGATTTGAGGTAATAATCAAACTGCCGCTTTCATAACGATGTGCAATAAACTCAAATAACACCTGTGTTTCAGCATCGGTTTTTTTAACGTAGCCAATATCATCGATAATCAACACCTGATATTTATCGAGCCGTGTCATGGTCGTCATCAAATGCAAGTCACGCTTAGCTTGCTGTAAGTTTTGCACCTTAGCCGGGCGGGGTTTGTAACCCCGCTCGAAACGTTTATTGTTTACCTTGAAGTGATTTGAAACGTTAAGGTCGGGGTTACAAACCCCGACTCGCTGAAGAACGATAAATTACGATGGGAAAAATGACTTTAATACCAGCGACATAACACCGGCAATCAATATACCTAACATCCATCGATTCAATTTTAATTCACCATCAAGGCGTTCAAAACGTACATCAATATCACGACGCAATTCGCTAATATCACGTTTAGTGACCAAGTCTGATTCGCCTTGTGCATCAGCAAATGCGTCAGCAACCGCCTCGGCTTGTGCTTCTTCGAATCCTGCGGTTCTAAGTTTGCGTACAAATTTATGTGTGTCAAAAGTAATTGCAGCCATAGTGTTAAATCCTTGCCTTAAATTTGGTGGCAAGTTTACCACGCTTAATAGACGCCAGAAACTTCGGCTAATCTTTCAACCGGAGTGACGCAACTTCTCAAACAGCGGTAAATGCCGAGCGTGGGAACGATAAATTTCAGGCATAAAAAAACCGCCTCGACCTTGGGGGGTAAACGAGGCGGTTTTTAGTTTAGGTGAGGCTATCCTTGCCTCTGCGAGAGGGGTTGATTAGAAATCAACCTGACCGCGCATTTCGAACATGTCTAGGTTGCCACCGTCCCAAGCTTTACCGCGATTGTTAAAGCCAAGGGCAGCAGATTGTTGGACATCCAATACATGAATGTAGTTAGCCATGACTTTAAAGTGTGAATGTGGATACCAGTTCACACCAAATTTGGCAGTTGAAGCTTCACCACCATTAATACCTTTGCTGTTTAAGTTCAGGTAATCATAACCAGCTGCGATTTCCCATGCACCCAAACCACCTTTCATGTCAAAGTTTCTGTTTGGTTTCAAACGATCAAATGCGCCAGTTTTAGCTTTGTAAGCGCGTGATTCACCGGTTAGGAAGTAACTCATATAACCGTAGTAACCTTGTAATGTCGCGCCATTTACATATTGAGCGTTAGCTGCATTCGATGAATTGCTGATGTCTGTTTGGATGTATTCAGCTTGAGCAGAGAATGGACCGTAGATAAATGCAGACTCAGCACCCATACGAGTTAATGTTGATCCTAGAGCAATCGTGCTTGTGTTAAGAACATTTGATCTGTCAACGTTGCTGTTAACCGCAGCAGTGTAAGCCATGCGATTATCGCCACCACCTAGGTTGTTAGGCATAAATCTTTCAGAGCCTGAAGCACCAATGTGTAGGAATTTGTTTTTATCTTCAAACCAAGGTAAACCAGTTACACGACCTGTGATTTCCCAGCCCATATCGCCTGATCCATTGTTTCTATTGTTGTTGCCGTTACCTTGGCCAGCCAGACCTCCAGTGCTTGTGGCTTTAGAGGTTGAGTATGCCCAGCCACCACCGACAGGCTCAGTCATCAATGCACCAGCCGCTGTCCAACGAGGTTCTGACCAAGTTAAGCCTAAACCAGTTTTATAAGCATTTGGGTTGTCAGAAAACGAGTTAACCGCCATGTTACGTTCGATGAAGGTAATCCAACGGTTGCTGGTCGCTTCTTCTAAGCTGAACGGTTCTTTGAATGAACCGATTTTCACGCCTAAGTTGCTGTAACCTTTCCAGTTTAAGTATGCGTCAGTGATACCCGCAGCAACAGTACCGTTACCACGGCTGAAATCGTATTCAAATTTATATTCGTAGTCTTTATAGAAACTACCTTCAACGCCTAAACGAGCACGACGGATGTTTGAACCATCAGCCAATTGATCACTGCTAGTTGGTGAGACGCCAGTAGTGGTGTTCGCGTTTTGCACGTTCATTTGTGCGTCAACTTGCATACGACCATTGATAGCCATGTCGAAGTTGCCATCTTTGCTTTCAAACTTAATACCTTTTTCGTTGATATGTAGTTTGCCTTCTGATGGATCGTTTACGTGCTCATCCAGAGATTTAATGGCATTGCTTTTCAACGCTAAATCTTCTTTGATTTTTTCGATTTCAGCTTTTTGAGCCGCTTGATCTTCAACTTTTTCAAAAGAACCTAATTTGGTACGGCCTGGGCCTGGTTCAGCAAATAATTGTTGGGTTTTTGTATCTACATACAAATCTAGCGCCAAGGCATTGGTTGCAAAGCCTGCACCAATTAATGATGCCATTGCTAAGCTTAGTTTGGTTAGCTTCATAATGTCTCCAAAGTGTTTTATTTAAATCGAAATCAAGCGCTAAAGCGCGGTAGACGACCCTGTCTAATTTCACTCACATTTGTGCGTTTGCCCTTGAGTTGGTGCGAATTGTAGGTAGGGAATATGACAGCTTTGTGACAAAGCAAAATTTATCCAACATTTTCGTTGCGGATTAGCCACAAAAATTTGCTTTTAATCCTCGTAATGTCGATTTTTGGGTGTATTAGTCACGTTTGCCGGAAACACTACGCTTATTTCGGCCTACGATTGAAATGGGAGGGATGTTGATTACCCAAGCTGCTTTGGTTAAGCCGATCTATTTATTAACTGATGTTACGCAGCATTTGTGATTTTTAACGCCATTGGAATTAGCTGGCTACCTTTGCTTTGTCATCCCGTTAGGGATCCCTTGTTTTTAAAGGTATTGGATTACTTAAAGGCCAAGGGATCCCTATCGGAATGACAAAACTAAAAATTAAGGCACTTAAATAAAGAGGCTGATTTTTTAAAGTCCTATTAGCTTCGTCATTTCTGCGTAACATCAGTTATTAAGCGAGAGTAGCTAAGCCCCTAGCGCTATCGAAAATAGCAACTAGTCTTAAGTCTTTATCATTTCAATGACTTTAGCCTATGAAACACCCCATCGACCCCAAAATTGATTGTGTCTTTAAAGCCTTGCTCGGCGCTGAAAACAACCTCAACTTATTGCTACATTTTCTGAATGCGATACTCGACAGCGATTTGGCAGCGCCAATTGATCAGGTTGAGATTCTTAATCCCTACAACGACAAAGAATTTCTGGATGGCAAGCTCAGCATTGTCGATGTTAAAGCCCGCGACACTGCTGGCCATCTGTATCAAATTGAAATTCAATTATTGAATTTCGCCAATTTACCAGCGCGGATTTTGTACACTTGGGCCGATATTTACAGTAAACAACTGCAAAATGGCCAAGACTACCGGCAACTGCGTCCTACTTATGCGATTTGGTTGCTGGCTGAGAATCTGATTAAAGCCGATACCGACTATATTCATACTTTTAAAATCAGGGATAATAAAGGCCGCTGTTTGAGCCAACATTGTGGAATCTGGCTGCTGGAGTTGGAGAAGTTTAATGCCCAGCAAATTGAAAATGAACAACAGCGTTGGTTACGATTTTTTAAAACCGGCGATCAATTAAATGATGAGGGATTACCGGATTGGATGACCACTACCGAAATGAGGCAAGCCATGAGTACATTAAGCCAGTTTTCAGACAAAGAAAAAGACTACCACGCCTATCAAGCCCGACAAAATTACCTACGCCAGCAAAGGACTATTCAGGGGGAGCGGGATGAGTTTAAGCAAAAATGGGATGCTGAGCGGAAAGAAAAAGAGGCCGAGCGGAAAGAAAAAGAAGCTGAGCGTCGAGCCAAGGAAGACGCTTTGGCCGAAATTGAGCGGTTAAAGGCTTTGTTGGAAAACAATAACCGCGATAAGCCTATATCTGGATAATGAGGCAAGCCATGAGTACATTAAGCCAGTTTTCAGACAAAGAAAAAGACTACCACGCCTATCAAGCCCGACAAAATTACCTACGCCAGCAAAGGACTATTCAGGGGGAACGGGATGAATTTAAGCAAAATTGGGATGCTGAGCGTCGAGCCAAGGAAGACGCTTTGGCCGAAATTGAGCGGTTAAAGGCTTTGTTGGAAAACAATAACCGCGATTAAACTCAATCAAGGCAAGAAGGGGTAATCACCGGTTTTACGGCTTTGATGTTTTACAATAGTCGGCTTATTTCTTTTAGGTTTTCAAATTCAATCATGGCCGATAGCAAAATTTATCTTAATGTCCCGTTTGCCGAAAAAGATGCCGCCAAAGCCTTGGGCGCGCGCTGGGACCCTGCTAATAAAAAATGGTATATCGCTGCTGATAAAGACCCTGCACCGTTTGCAAAATGGCAATCCGGTGAGCTTGTTAGTCAGCCGAAACCGGTGACCAGTAACACAGCATCAGGCGTGATGACTTATCCGAAACAAGCTGATTTTGTTGCCTATAACGGTGAGTTAGCGCCGTGGGATTAAAGTATTTAGCGGGTTATTCGCCAACCGTGTTGGAAAAAGTTCAAGCTTTGATTGATAACAATCAGTTGGCGGGGTATTTGCAGAAAAAATACCCGCAAGCTCACCAAGTTAAAACCGATAAGGCTTTGTATGAGTTTGTGCAAGCGATTAAAAATCGTTATTTGCGTCAATCATCACCGTTAAGTAAGGTGATTTATGACGATAGATTGGATGTGTTGCATCAGGCTTTGGGCTTGCATTCGTTTGTGTCGCGAGTGCAGGGCGGTAAGTTGAAAGCTAAAAATGAAATTCGGATTGGTGGGGTGTTTAGAACTGCGCCGATTGAGTTTTTGCAGATGATAGTGGCGCATGAGTTAGCGCATTTACGCGAAAAAGAGCATAACAAAGCCTTTTATCAGCTGTGTTTGCATATCGAGCCGGATTATCACCAGTTGGAGTTTGATATGCGCTTGTATTTGATTTGCTTGGATAAAGGATTGGATTTGTATTTGGAATGAGATGAGTCGGGTGTTTGGGGTATTTGGTAAAACACCAAAATCTACAAATGGTTTCGACAACATTCATTGCATTTTATGAAACCAGCTTCCTGCTATTATGAAAATTATTAGACCAACAAGGAAATTATAATGTCAGTCATGATCGCAGAACTATACGATGCGCTAAAAGAAGCCGGTGCATCGGAAGAAAAATCAAGAGCTGCAGCTAAGGCTCTGGCAGAATATGAAAGTGGTTTTAATAAAGTTGATGCTGAATTGCAGTTAATCAAATGGATGTTAGGTGCATGTCTAGCATTATCAGGAACTGTGATAGGTTTATTGCTGAATATCGTTTTTAAAGGCGTTAAATTGGCGGCTGGGTAAACTTTGATATTAGACTTATCGCCGACAGGGTTTGTAACCGCGTCCGGCTTAGGATAGGGTGGTTCCGCGTTAGCGAACCACCATAACCTTTAAAGTAAAAAGGTGCATTGCTATCGCGAATGCACCCTACAAATCTACAATTGTGGCAGTGCTTTTTAAGCCAAACGCTTAACCGCTTCCGCAACAATATCCAACATCTCATCACTATGGTTTTGTGAATGAGCAATAATCGCGCTACGCATACGCGGTTCCCAGAAATTTCTGATGTGTTGTTCAACACCTTTAATGGCCAATTCTCTATCCGGTTCGGATTTGAAAAAAGCGCCGATGTTGTTTGCCATTGTGACGAGGTTTTGATTATCCATAGTTATACGTTTGCTGCTTGATGATGTTGTAAACGATGCGGGTGAGTGTAGATAACGTGGTTATCGTTGCGAGCAAAACCAACTAAGGTGATGCCGCATTGTTCTGCTAATTGGATAGCCAGCGCGGTGGGCGCTGAAACTGCGGCCAGTAAGGTGATGCCTACGCTGGAGGCTTTTTGGACCATTTCATAACTGGCGCGACTGGTGACGACTAGCCAGCCGCCGTCAAAATGACAGTTAGCTTTGGCTAATGCGCCGATTAATTTATCTAAAGCATTGTGACGGCCAACGTCTTCGCGAACTGCAATCACGCCACGTTCAGGCTCGAACCAAGCCGCGGCATGAACTGCGCCGGTCAGTTGATTAAGGCTTTGTTGCTGTTGCATTTGGCTGAGGGCGGCGGTTAATTGGCTGGCTTCTAAAACCAAGCCTTGACCAACGGGGCGCGGTGGTCTGACTGCTTGTTCCAAGGTGGTTGAGCCACAAAGTCCACAGCCTGTGCGACCAGTCATGTTTCGGCCTTTGCCGGACATAGATTGAAAGCGTGCTTCGGGAATTGTAATCCTCACTTCGACGCCTTTTGAGCGTTGAAAGACACGAACTGATTGTAATTCGCTAGGGTGTTTGATGATGTCTTCGGTGAGGCTAAAGCCTAGCGCAAAGTCTTCTAAATTCAGTGGTGTGGTTAGCATCACAACGTGGGGAATGGTGTTGTAAACCAACACCACTGGCACTTCTTCTGCGATGTAATCTTGGGTTTGGCTGTGAGTTGAGCCGCGCCAAGTATCGACAGTTGCTTGTCGATAGCTGGCCCAGCCCAATTCACTTAGCGCATCCATAGTCCCGTGTTGTTAGGCTTATTCGCCCGCAGGGATACGGTTGTCTAAGAAGCCTTGCTGTGCATCAGAGAAGCTTTGGTATTGCTTTTGCCAATCTGATGGTTGTGACACTTTTGACACATGCACGGCGGTGACTTTGTACTCAGGGCAGTTAGTTGCCCAGTCTGAGTTGTCGGTAGTGATAACGTTTGCGCCTGAATGCGGGAAGTGGAAAGTGGTGTAAACCACGCCCGGCTGCATACGGTCGCTGATCACAGCGTGCATAACGGTTTCGCCAACACGACTTTTCACGCCAACCCAATCGCCATCGCTAATGCCTAAAACTTCGGCATCGTGTGGATGTAGTTCCAATTTGTCTTCGCTGTGCCATGCCACGTTTTCGGTGCGGCGAGTTTGTGCGCCAACGTTGTATTGCGACAGGATACGGCCAGTGGTCAAAATCAATGGGTATTTGCTGCTGGTGCGTTCTGGTGTTGGGATGTACTCAGTCAACATGAAACGACCTTTACCACGGACGAATTCATCAGCGTGCATGGTTGGTGTGCCTTCTGGCGCTTCGTCATTGCAAGGCCATTGAATACTGCCCATTTCGTCAATTTTTTGGTAGCTGACGTTGGCAAATTGCGGAGTTAAACGAGCAATTTCATCCATGATTTCTGATGGATGGCTGTAGTTCATTGGATAACCCAAAGCGTTTGCTAGGTCTTGAGTCACTTGCCAATCTTCTTTACCCGCCAATGGTGTCATCACTTTACGAACCGGTGAAATACGACGTTCCGCATTGGTAAATGTGCCGTTTTTCTCCAAGAACGATGAACCTGGTAAGAATACATGAGCAAATTTAGCGGTTTCGTTCAAGAAAATGTCTTGTACGACTAAGCATTCCAATTCACGCAAAGCATGGTGAACGTGGTTGATGTCTGGGTCAGATTGAGCAATGTCTTCGCCTTGAACATACAAGCCTTTGAAGCTGCCATCGACAGCAGCGGCGAACATATTAGGAATCCGCAAGCCAGGTTCTGATTCCAAGCTTACGCCCCAAGCAGATTCAAACAATTTGCGGGTTTCGACATCAGAAACGTGACGGTAGCCAACGAATTCGTGTGGGAATGAACCCATATCGCAAGAGCCTTGGACGTTGTTTTGACCGCGTAATGGGTTAACGCCAACGCCTTCGCGACCGATGTTGCCAGTTGCCATTGCTAAGTTAGCGATGCCGATAACAGTGGTTGAGCCTTGGCTATGTTCGGTTACGCCCAAGCCGTAGTAAATCGCGCCATTGCCGCCTGTGGCATACAAACGCGCTGCGGCACGTAAGCTTTCAGCATCAACACCCGTAATTTCTTCAACTGCTTCTGGAGAGTATTGAGCTTGAGAAACGAACGTTTTCCATTTTTCAAACGATTCAACATCGCAACGATCTAGTGCAAATGCTTGATCAGCTAAGCCTTCGGTGACGATAACATGAGCCAACGCAGTGACCACTGCAACGTTAGTGCCTGGGCGCAGTTTTAAATGATAGTCGGCTTTGATGTGTGGGCTGTTGCTAACTAGGTCGATGCTGCGCGGGTCGATAATAATCAGCTTAGCGCCTTGACGTAAGCGACGTTTCATCATCGAGCCAAATACAGGGTGGCCGTCAGTTGGGTTAGCGCCGATGACTAAAATCACATCTGATTTCATCACCGAGTCAAAGTTTTGTGTACCTGATGATTCGCCGAAGGTGTTTTTCAAGCCATAACCGGTTGGGGAATGGCAAACCCGAGCGCAGGTATCAACGTTGTTGTTACCAAAACCAGCACGAATCAATTTTTGGACTAAATAGGTTTCTTCGTTGGTGCAACGTGAAGAGGTGATACCGCCAATTGAGTTTTTGCCGTATTTAGCTTGAATGCCTTTTAAGCGGTCAGCTGCGAATTGAATCGCTTCTTCCCAGCTGGTTTCGCGCCAAGCATCGGTGATTCTGTCACGCACCATCGGGGTGGTGATGCGGTCTTTGTGGGTAGCGTAGCCAAATGCAAAGCGACCTTTAACACAAGAATGACCGTGGTTCGCTTGGCCGTTTTTGTCTGGCACCATGCGGACTAATTGTTCGCCTTTCATTTCTGCACGGAATGAGCAACCAACGCCGCAATAAGCGCAAGTGGTGACAGTGCTGTGTTCAGGTTGACCGTGGTCAATCACTGATTTTTCCATCAAAGTCGCGGTAGGGCAGGCTTGAACGCAAGCACCGCAAGAAACGCACTCGGAGTCCATAAAGTCTTGGTTTTGACCTGGAGAAACATGCGACTCAAAACCACGGCCATCGATAGTTAAAGCAAAAGTACCTTGAACTTCTTCACAAGCGCGAACGCAACGTGAGCAAACGATACATTTAGCCGGATCGAAGCTGAAATAAGGGTTGCTGTTGTCTTTTTCTGAGCAAAGGTGATTGTCACCTTCGTAACCATAACGCACTTCGCGTAAGCCAACTGCACCCACGGTGTCTTGTAATTCGCAATCACCATTGGCTGAACAAGTTAAGCAGTCTAATGGATGATCAGAGATATAAAGTTCGGCAATGCCTTTTCTGATGGTGGCGAGTTTGTCGTTTTGGGTACAAACTTTCATGCCTTCAGCGACTGGTGTGGTGCATGAAGCAGGGTAGCCGCGAGCGCCTTCAATTTCCACCAAACACATACGGCATGAGCCGAATGGATCTAAGCTGTCGGTAGCGCACAGTTTCGGTACGGTAATCCCTGCTTCTGCAGCGGCGCGCATCACAGAACTGCCTGAGTTGACAGTGACCTGATGGCCGTCGATTTCCAGAGTGACTAAAGTTTCGGATGTACTGGCTGGTGTGCCGTAATCGGTAGGTTTATTGGCTGACATAAGCTATCTCCGGTTAATCGTTCAGGCTTTGGATTTAAGACCAAAGTCTTCTGGAAAATGATTGAGGGCGCTCAACACTGGGAACGGTGTCATGCCACCCATTGCACACAATGAGCCATAAGTCATGGTGTTGCACAAATCGCGTAGCAAAACGGTGTTTTTATCTTTCTCAACACCTTCAACAATGCGGTCGATCACTTCGACGCCACGAGTAGAACCAATTCGGCAAGGGGTACATTTGCCGCATGATTCTTCAACGCAGAATTCCATTGCATAACGCGCCATGTCGGCCATGTTGACGGTGTCGTCATGTACCACGATACCACCGTGACCCAATACCGCTGAAATGGCGGCAAAGGCTTCGTAATCAAGTGGGGTGTCAAATTGACCTTCGTGAACGTAAGCGCCTAATGGGCCGCCGACCTGTACCGCACGAATTGGACGACCAGAAGCTGAACCTCCGCCGTATTCATAAAGCAACTCGCGCAAAGTCATACCAAATGCAGCTTCAAATAAGCCTGGGTGTTTGATGTTGCCGGCTAATTGCAAAGGCAGGGTACCACGCGAACGGCCCATGCCATAGTCGCGGTAAAAATCGCCGCCTTTGTCCAAAATCACAGGCACAGAAGCTAATGAAATGACGTTATTAACGATGGTTGGTTTGCCGAACAGACCGACAATCGCTGGTAGTGGTGGCTTAAAGCGTACTAAACCGCGTTTGCCTTCCAAGCTTTCCAATAATGAAGTTTCTTCGCCGCAGATGTAAGCACCCGCGCCCATGCGCACTTCTAAGTTAAAGGTTTTGCCGCTGTTTTGAATGTTGTCGCCTAAGTAGCCGTTGGCATAAGCGGCTGCAATGGCTTGGTTTAAAGCGACTTGAGCGTGTGGATATTCAACGCGTAAGTAAATATAACCTTGGGTTGCGCCAACTGCTAAACCAGCAATTGTCATACCTTCGATTAACACAAACGGGTCGCCTTCCATAATCATACGGTCAGAGAAGGTGCCTGAATCGCCTTCGTCAGCGTTACAAACAATGTATTTTTGTTCAGCAGGGGCGTTTAAAACTGTGTTCCATTTAATCCCGGTTGGGAACGCCGCACCACCGCGACCACGCAAACCTGAGTCAGTGACTTGCTTAACGATTTCGGCAGGTTGCAGGTTTAAGGCATTTTTTAAACCGCGGTAGCCGTCGTTAGCAATGTAATCGTTAATGTTGACCGGATCAGTTAAACCAACCCGAGCGAAGGTCAAACGATCTTGATTTTTGAAGTAAGGCAATTCTTCAATATTGCCTAAGTACAAAGGATGTTGTTTGCCTTCTAAAGCACCAGCTTCAAGCAATGAAGCCACATCGCTAACTTCAACTGGTCCGTAAGCAACACGGCCTTCGCTGGTTTCAACTTCGACTAATGGCTCTAGCCAAAACAAGCCGCGTGAACCGTTACGAACGATTTCGACTGATTGGCCTTTAGCCGCAGCTTGTTGCTGAATCGCTGTAACAACTTGTTCTGCGCCCAAAGACAGGGCGGTTGAATCGCGAGAAATAAATAAGCGGGTCATTATTCAGCACCTTTGCATGCTAACAGTTGATCAAATTTTTCTGGGGTGACGCGGCCAAATACTTCGTTATCGATAGTAATTGACGGTGAGCAAGCGCAGTTACCCAAGCAATAAACCGGTTCTAATGAGAAACGACCGTCGGCGGTGGTTTCGTGAAAATCAATATTCAAATGTTGCTTAGCGTGGTTTTCCAACGCTTTGCCATTCATTGATTGGCAAGATTCAGCGCGGCAGATGCGAACGGTGTGTTTGCCTGGCGCAGTATCGCGAAAATAGTGATAAAAGCTGATAACGCCATGCACTTCGGCTTTAGATAATTGGAGCGCATTAGCAATGTCTGCTACAGCGGCCGGTGGGATATAGCCTAGAGTATCTTGAATGCCATGAAGGATCGGCAACAAGTTGCCAGGCATAGCTTGATGTTTATCCAGTATGTCTAAAACAGTGGATTTTTGAGTTTGATAGTCTTGCATCATCGGCTCTGTAGTTAATGACGAAAAGTTTTGCATCAGATATTTAATCACAAATTAGCCATGATTGGCAATTTGCTCTATTGGCTGAACCCCGCGAATTTCCTCAGAAAAGCTGTGAAAATTGCTGATTTTGCAGCTAACTTGTTGATGTCTTAAGGGGTGGAAAACGATGGGCTTGAAAGCACAACAGGGCTAAAAATCGCCCTGTTGTGATAACGCAGATTTTTATTTTGCAGCAGGTGTAGTTTCAGCAGCAGGTTGGCTTGCTTCAGTTGCAGCAGGCTCGGCAGCTGGTGCCGCCGCAGGAGTTGCTGGTGCAGCTTCTTTAGGCAACAAAACTTCTACTTTCGCCGCAGTACGCAAACCTTCAACAAATTTTTGTGCTTTTTGACGTTGCATCATTGGGCGGAATTGTTCTTTAACTGCATCAAAAGGCGGTGGTGTTAATTTTTTAGAGTCTTCTCTTAAAATCACATGGAAACCAAACTGGGTTTTAACCGGAGTGGTGGTGAATTTGCCATTTTGCAAAGCGATAACGGCTTTAGAAAACTCAGGCACCATTCTGTCAGCAGTAAACCAACCTAAATCGCCTTCTGGTGCTTGGTCGATAGAATGTTTTTTAGCCAAAGCCGCAAAGTTGCCGCCTTTTTCCAATTCCGCGATGATTTTTTTCGCTTCATCTTCAGTTTTTACCAAAATATGACGAGCTTTATATTCTTCGCCCATTTGACCCATTTGTTTGTCATATTCTGCTTTGATTTCGTCATCAGTCACAGGATTAGCTTTTAAATAATCTTGTAAAGCTGCTTGAGATAACAAAGAATTTTTAACTGTCGCTAAACGCTCAACCACTTCTGGTGAATGGTCTAATTTTTTTTGTAAAGCTTCTTGGATTAACAATTCACGTTGAATTAACTCATCAACCAATTGCTCTTTAGGAAATTTTTGGCCTTGGCTACGATCAGCAATTTCTTTTTCCAAAGTTTCCAAGGTTTTTTTGCTGATATAAGTGCCGTTTACCGAGGCAACTGCATCTTCTTTGCTAACTGCGGGTGCTTTGTTTGCAGAACCTAGAATTGAGTCTAAGTCACAGCCTGAGATTAAAGTAGCACTAGCAAGAACTAAAGGGACAAGTTTTAATTTCATAGTTTCAATTTCCTATTGATTTTCAGAAGGGGTTAAAGCGTTAATGCCAAGGGCGTGAATTTCTTGTTTCATCAAGTCATTTAAGGCTTTATAAATCAGCTGATGACGTTGTACCAAGGATTTGCCCTCAAAAGCGGTCGAAACGATGGTGACATTGTAATGACCACCGCCTTGGCGATTACCAGCGTGACCTGCATGAGCCGCGCTGTGGTCGATAATTTCCAGTAACTCAGGCTTTAAAGCCTCGTCTAATTTTTGTCTGATGATGTCGGCAGTCATTGGGGAAATACTTGTTTAAAAGGTTTAACAACAACGCGAGCATAAACGCCCGCAGTAAAATAAGGATCAGCATCAGCCCAAGCTTGGGCGCTGGCTAAATCAGAAAACTCGGCGACAATTAAACTACCGCTAAAACCGGCTTCCGCTGGATTTTCAGCATCAATAGCCGGATGTGGGCCAGCTAATACTAAACGGCCTTGATCTTGCAAAGCCTGCAAGCGCTCTAAATGATCGGGGCGAGCGGCAAGCCGCTTAGCCAAACTATCAGCCGTATCTTCGGCCATAATTGCATACAACATTATTTTTTCTCTGGATTCGGCAAGTGTTTATACAAAAACGCCATTTGGATAATGATAAAGGTCAGCATCATGCCAGGCACGCCAAAGGTTTTAAAGCTCACCCAATCATCGGTGCTGTAATGATCCATCACATATAAATTCAGACCACCCACGCTGATAAAAAATCCCGCCCAGCTTAAATTCAAACGTTTCCAAATCGGTGCTGGCAATTCTAAATTGCCGCCCATCATTCGTTCAATAAAGGTTTTTTTGCCAAAAAACTGGCTGGTTAAGAAAGCGCTACCGAACAACCATTCAATAATGGTCAACTTCCATTTGATAAATTGCTCGTCCTGCAAGTAAATCGTTGCCCCGCCCATTACTAAAATCAAACCTAAGGTGACCCATTGCATAGGCTCAACCTTGCGATAGCGGAACCAGTAAATTAACACCTGAATAATAGTGGCAACAATCACCACGCCAGTGGCAATGTAGATGTCGTAAAGCTTGTAAGCGATGAAAAAAAGAACAATCGGGAAAAATTCTAAAAGCGGTTTCATTGATTATGGCTCGAATTAGAGCGCGTTAGGTGATTGTAATAAAACAGAAAAGACCATTTAAAACTGGATTCTAGCTAAGGGCCAAAAAAGAGCTGGCATTGTATGTGCTTAGGTCGAAATTGTATACAAAAACAGGGTGGTCATCACGTATTGCGTGATGAATTGTTTTGTATTACAGTTTTGCCATGATCGTTTCTTTCAAATGCACAGACACACAAGCTTTAGCAGAGCTAAAACGCATACCTCGCTTTGTTAATATTGAGCGCGTCGCGTTACGTAAACTGCGGCAATTACAAATCGCTGAAACGCTTAACGATTTAAAAGTGCCGCCAGGTAATCAACTGGAAGCCTTAAAAGCTGATCGCATTGGTCAGTATAGCATTCGAATTAACGATCAATTTCGCCTGTGTTTCCGCTGGACAGCGGCTGGAGCAGCGGATGTTGAAATTGTCGATTATCACTAGGAGTCAGTACCATGACTGAATTATCTCCCGTTACCCCCGGCGAATTATTGTTGGAAGAATTCCTGAAACCCTTAGGTATTTCCCAATATCGCTTAGCCAATGAAATTGGCGTACCGCCGCAACGTATCAGCGAAATTGTATTAGGTAAACGCTCAATTACTGCCGATACCGATTTACGGTTGTGCCGATTTTTTGGCTTATCGCGTGGCTATTGGTTACGCGCTCAAATCGAACATGATAGCGAGTGTGCCGAGCAGGCGATTGGTGATGCATTGCTACAAATTAAGCCTTGGGTTGCCAATGGTTCAGGGTTAGTAATTTAGGCTGAAAAAACTGTAACTCAATATTGCTCATCAACACGAAAACTATGTCCCCCGCCTAGTGCGCTGTTAAAATAAAACTTTACATAACGGAATCCGTAAATGGCGACAGACCTGACAACCGAGCTTGAAGCCGCGGCGTTTAGACGCTTGCTGGCGCATCTACAGCAACACACCGACGTTCAAAACATCGATTTAATGATACACGGCGATTTTTGCCGTAACTGTTTGGCCAAATGGTATGCCGCAGAAGCAGCCAATCGTGGTGTTGATTTGGATTATGAACAAGCCAGAACCGTGGTCTACGGGATGCCTTACAGCGAATGGAAAGACCAATATCAAGCCGAAGCGACTGTCGAACAATTAGCCGCTTATCAAGCCAAACAACAAGCGAAGGCACAGAAATGAGTCAGGATAGCGCTTACGACGCCATGTTTTCAGGGGTAATCGGTCAAGATTACCAAATGCTCAAATTGATTTGCCCTTTCGCTACCGAAATGAGTCGATTAGTCGGCGTCGCGGTGGGGGAATATGCACAAACTCAAACCACAGCAATCAATGTCGTCGAGCTAGGTGGCGGCACCGGTATCACCACTTTGTCGATTCTATCGGCAGATCAAAATCTCAAGCTGTTAAGCGTCGATAACGAACCAACTATGCAAAACCAAGCCAAGCAAAATCTACAAGATTGGGTTGATGCAGGGCGCTTAACTTTCTCTGGCGACGATGCTTTAACCGCTTTGCAGGCTTTGGATAGCAACAGTGTTGATGTCATCGCGTCTGCTTATACCTTGCACAATTTCCGCGCTGATTATCGGCAACAAGTGATCGTCGAAATGCAGCGGGTGTTAAAAGCAAATGGCCAATTCATTAACGGTGATCGTTATGCTTTGGACGATGCTTCTGCCCATACGCGCAGCACTCAACAAGAAGTCGCCGGTTACTTTAAAGTGCTAACCGAGATTAATCGTCTGGATTTGTTAGAACATTGGATTATTCATTTATTTAATGACGAATCAGAAAACCACATCATGCGTGAAGCCTTGGCTATTCAACAAATGACCGCCGCTGGTTTTGTGAATATTCAATTGCAATCACGCTTACAGGTTAATGCGTTGTTAACCGCATTGAAACCCGAATCATTTATTAATTGAGAGCTCAAATGGCTGAATTTAAAAAAAGGACGCTAGATAATTTTGACGATGATCTAGGCAAAATAACTAAACCCAAAGACCCTTATCAAGTTGAAGTCGATGATGTGCTAGATGAAGTATTGATTGATGAATTTGTTGAATACAGCAATGACAGCAATAGGGTTGATGAGTTTTATGAAGTCACCACGCCAGAATTAACCGCTTTAGAACAAGTTGCGGATATTGAAGAATTTGAACCTGGGTATGTGCCAAAAGCTAGTGCGGCTAAAACGGTGCAAGCTGTTGTTGAACCAAATCCGGTCGTGGTTGATGATCAGCAAATTGCCAAACTAGAAACGCAAATTGCCGAACTAAAAAAAGCCCTTGAATTAAGAGCTACTAAAAACGATTTGGCCAGTGGTTTAGAAACTGTCAGACAGGCTAATTCGCAAACCGATAGCTATAAGCGTTCTGTCAATTCAGACAGTAAACCGACCGTGGCTTATATCGCCAATGGTATTGCAATCACGGCTTTATTGGTCGGTGCCGGATTAGGTTTATCAAACCAAGCGCAACTTGCCGAATTTCAAAAAACCATAGAACCACAATTAACCGCTTTACCTGCTTCTGATGCTGCCAATCAAGCCCTAAAAACTCAGCTTGATGAATTAGCCGCTAGTCAACTGAATAGCGCCAATCAAATTGCTGAACTCAGCAAAGCCAATGAAGGCGCTGTCAAATCAGCTGAAGAGCTTAATAAACAAATTGCCAAATTAAGTAGTCAAAACAAGCAATTGAATGATGAATTGGATAATTTGCAAACTAAAATCAAATCAGCGCCTGTGGTCACTACACCACCCGCTGCCAGCAAAGTGGAAACCAAAAAACCGGAGCCAGTGGCGAGTGCTAATTGGTCGGTGACTTTAATGGGCTCCAAGCATGATTGGTACGCCCAACGTAAAGCCGATGAATATGCCAGCAAAGGTTTTCCGGCCAAGATTGTTAAAGGCCAAAATAAAGGCGAAGCTTGGTATCGACTTAGCGTCGATGGCTTTAACAGCCAGCAAGAAGCGGATGCTTACGCCTCAAAAGTCAGAAAAAGTTTAAATCTGGATTCTGTGACAGTCGGTCATGACTAAATGAATAATCAAAAACTGGTTGTCGCGATTTCGTCACGGGCTTTGTTTAACCTTGATGAGTCCCATGCGATTTTTGAAGCCCAAGGCAAAGAAGCCTTTTGCCGTTACCAAGTCGAGCATGAAAACCAGATTTTGCAGCCGGGTTTTGGTTTTTCATTAGTTAAAAAGTTTTTGGAGATTAACCAAGCCTTTCCTGAAACGCCGTTGGTCGAGATTATCTTGCTCTCGCAAAACAGCGCTGACACCGGCTTGCGAATTTTTAACTCGATTAATCATTATGGCTTGGCGATTAGCCGCGCGGCATTTACCAGCGGTGCCTCGCCTTACGAATACATTCCGGCTTTTGGCGCACATTTGTTTTTATCGGCTAATAGTGAAGATGTTCGCAAAGCTTTAGACGCAGGTTTTGCCGCCGCCACCATTGTTTCCGGTGCCTCTGCTAATTGTTCGCCACAATTACGGATTGCTTTTGATGGTGACTCGGTGTTGTTTTCCGATGAAGCCGAACAGATTTATCAACAACATGGCTTGGCGGCCTTTGCTGCCAATGAACGTGAAGCAGCGCATAAGCCTTTGCCAGGCGGGCCATTAAAAGATTTTTTAAGTGCTTTGCATCGGATTCAAACCCATTTTGGCGAAGATTCACCGATTCGCACCGCTTTGGTCACAGCTCGCTCAGCGCCTGCTCATGAACGGGTGGTACGCACTTTAAGAGCTTGGGGCATCCGCATCGACGAAGCCTTGTTTTTAGGCGGGATGCCGAAAGGGGCGTTTTTAAAAGCCTTTGCCGCTGATATTTTCTTTGATGACCAAAAAGGCCATTGTGAATCAGCGCAACAGCATGAAGTCGCCGCCGCCCATGTGCCGCATGGTGTAACCAATCAATAAAGTAAATGGCTAATTAAGGCAGAATAAATTTCTCGATTTACTAGCCAGTTAAGGCTTTTCCGTTCGTCCTGAGCTTGTCGAAGGATGAACGGAAAAGCCGAGGTCATCGCCAACATCACCGCTCATGCTTCGACATGCTCAGCACGAACGGCTTAAGTTGTAGGCAAGATTTATAGATTGGCGCTGTTAATTTATTTGGGTAGACGGGTTAATCCGTTCTACATAGAGTCCCAGTTAGCTGAGCGAAGCCGAAGCCTGATTTTCGCGTCGGCTTTACTCAGCGAACGGGAGTAATAAGTTTGACGCGCTCCCACCCACATCAATTAAAAACTTTCCCAATCAAACCCTTTCTCACATGAATCAACTTTTAAAATGGAAATGGCAGTTAGCATCACCGCTAATCGGTGTATTAATGACTTTAGCCTTTGCGCCTTATGGTTTTAGCTACGCTGCAATTTTAGCCTTGATGTTTTTGTACCAAAGCTGGTTAAAACTATCAGTGAAACAGGCAGTTATCAGCAGCTACTTATTTGGCTTAGGTTTATTCGGTTCTGGGATTTGGTGGATTTACGTCAGTGTTCACGATGCGGGTGGTGCTGATCCCGTCAGCGCGGTGCTATTGACTATATTGGCCGTGGCATTTTTCGCTTTGTTTCCGGCCTTAACCGCTGGTTTGGCAGTTAGAGTTTTAAAGTCACCTGTGGTTTTGTTACGGATATTTGCCGCCGCTTTGCTGTGGGTAATGATTGAGTATTTTCGTGGCTATTGGTTGTTAAATGGCTTTCCGTGGCTGCAAATCGCTTACAGTCAATTAAGCACACCGCTGGCGGGCTTCGCGCCGTTAATCGGGGTTTACGGTATCGGCTTTTTATTAGCCATCTCAGCCTTTTCAGCGGTGGAAATCCTGCGCCGGAAACTGATGCCGTGGTTTGGTTTAACTATGTTGTTAGTGATTTGGGCTGGCGGTAGCTGGCTAAAAACTGTGCAATGGACGCAAGCGGCGGGAGAGCCGATTAAAATCACCTTGGTGCAAGGCAATGTTAGCCAAACCCAAAAATGGCTACCCAATCAAAAGCTCAATACCTTGCAGCTCTATCAATCCTTAACCGAACAGCATTGGGATTCACAAGTCATCATCTGGCCAGAAACCGCGATTCCGGCGTTTTTGTCGCAAGTAAAACAGTTTTACCTCGAACCACTCGCCGCCAGTGCCCGTGAACATGGCGTTGATTTAGTGGTGAGTTTGCCGAGCGGTGAAGGTAAGCAATATTTCAACAGCGTGTTGAACGTCAGCGACATGCAAACCCTGTATCACAAAAACCATTTACTGCCGTTTGGCGAATACCTGCCGCTACAACCGTTATCGGGCTGGATTTTGGACTTAATTCAAATTCCTTTAGGCAGCTTTACAGCCGGCGGTGATAAACAGCCTTTATTAACCGCTGGCGGCCATCGCTTTGTGACGACGATTTGTTATGAAGATGCGTTTGGCGAACTGGTTGCCAGACAAGTGGCGGATGCTGCGTATTTAGTCAATGTCACTAATGATGCTTGGTTCGGCGATACCTCACAGCCGCATCAACACATGCAAATGGCACAAATGCGTGCCTTGGAAACTGGCCGTTATTTAGTCCGCGCTACCAACACAGGCACCACCGGCTTTGTCGCACCTGATGGTTCCATCATCCAACAAGCGCCATTGTTTACCACCACCACTTTGACCGACAGCATTGTGCCAATGACTGGCTTAACCCCTTATGCCAAATGGGGCGATGAAGCGGTATTTGCGGTATTGATGGCTTTGGTTTTGTTGTTGTGGGGCTTGCAGTTGGGATTGGTTAAGTTACGAGGGCGTGATTAGGCATGGTTTTATTGAAGGCTAAAGCTGATAATCAAACTCATACCGGCAAGAGAAGTTTGTTATGACTATGTATCAGCCACCGTTTCAGCTTAATCATGCCATGTTGTCGAGCGTGGCTGACATCGCCGAGTTATTAGGGCGTTGGAAGCAAGCTAGTGATAACGAATTGGTTCCGCAGTTGCGGCGTGGCAATCGTATTCGTACCATTCAAGCCTCGTTAGCCATTGAACAGAACACCTTGTCAGTCGAACAGGTAACGGCTGTACTGGCTGGTAAAGTCGTGTTAGGACTGCCGCGCGAGATTCAGGAAGTGAAAAATGCCTTTGCTGCCTATGAGTCGCTACCCGATTGGCACCCAGAGCGGTTGGATGATTTGCTGGCTGCTCATGGTTTATTGCTGCAAGGTTTAGCTGATGATGCTGGTCGTCTTCGTGAAGGTGGTGTTGGTATTTATCGAGGTCGTCAGTTAGTGCATATGGCACCCCCCGCCAGCCAGTTGCCGCGATTGATGAAAAATCTATTGAACTGGCTGGCAGACAGCGATGCTCACCCCTTGATTGCTTCCTCGGCGTTGCATTATGAACTGGAATTTATTCATCCCTTTAGTGATGGTAATGGTCGCATCGGGCGGTTATGGCAAACCTTAATATTGAGCCGGTGGCAACCGATTTTGGCCTATCTGCCAGTCGAAACCGTGATTAAAAGCCGACAGGACGATTATTACCGAGTGTTAGGTGAGGCCGATCAAGCCAGCGATTGCAGTCATTTTATTGTGTTTATGCTCAATGCCATTGCTGAAGCTTTGCGACAAGCGATTACCAGCGAAACGCCAGTGAAAACGCTGGTTAAAACGCTGGTTAAAACACCCGAACAGATTTTAAACCTGTTGCGGGAACAGCCAGAGTTGACTTTGTTAGAAGTTGCTAGTCACTTAGGTAAATCAACCAGCGCAGTAGAACGAGCAGTACGTAAATTGCGAGAAACTGGACGCATCCGTTATGTTGGCCCACAAAAAGGCGGCTATTGGCTGGTCATTGAATAATGCAAATTTAGCTTATTTTGAATCAACAATAACCCGCCATTGCTGAAGCTTTTGTTCAAAACTCATCGACGCATGAGCGGGGCTGGTTGAAGGCAGTTTTATCAATCGCAATTCCCGCTCTAAATTCGCTAACACTTGGCGTCTAAAACTTTGCTCGGCAGTTGCGCCATTAAAAAACACCGTTTCAATCTGCTGATGTTCGGCAAAAAACGCGACAAACTGATTGCTAACCATCGATGCCGGTTCAATATCGGCATCTAAACTGCTGTGGCGGCGGCAGGATTGCAAAACGTCCCACAAGGCAATGCGGTGTTCAATCAGCATTTGGCAGCGTTGCTGATAACCCCCGTTCAAATCCCCCGCTAATAATTGCGTCATCAATGGCCAAAATTGATTGCGCGGGTGAGCGTAGTATTGATTAGCTTGCAGCGAAGCTTTGCCGGGAATGCTGCCTAGAATCAGGCAGCGGGCATTGGCGTCGGCAATGGGGGCAAAACTGTAGATCACGATTTAGGGTTTTGCCATACCGCGTAAGGCGTAAAACTCGCTGACAAAGGCTTCTAAACGATGTTCAGAAATCGCATCCCGCAAGCCTTGCATCAGTTCCAAATAGTAATGCAGGTTGTGGATGGTGTTGAGCCGTGCGCCGAGCATTTCTTTGCATTTATCCAGATGTTTCAAATAAGCGCGTGAGTAGTTGCGGCAAGTGTAGCAAGTGCAGCTTTCGTCCAGTGGGCGGGTGTCGAGCTGGTATTGCTGGTTGCGGATTTTGATTGCCCCGTAGCGGGTAAATAAATGGCCGTTGCGAGCGTTGCGGGTCGGCATCACGCAATCGAACATATCAATCCCGCGTCTGACCGCTTCTACCAAATCTTCCGGCGTACCGACGCCCATCAAATAACGCGGTTTATCAACCGGCATTTTTTGATGAATCGCATCTAAAGTCGCCATCATTTCATGTTTGGGTTCGCCAACCGACAAGCCGCCAATCGCATAGCCGTCAAAACCAATCGCGGTTAAACCGTTAATCGATTCTTCGCGTAAATCGGGATACATGCCGCCTTGCACGATACCAAACAAGGCCGAAGGATTGCCTTCGTGGGCGCGTTTGCTGCGTTCTGCCCAGCGTAAAGATAAGCGCATCGAGTCGGCTGCTTGTTGATAAGTGGCAGGGTAGGGCGTGCATTCGTCAAAAATCATCACAATGTCCGAGCCTAAATCGCGCTGAACTTGCATCGACTCTTCTGGCCCCATGAAAATTTTGCTGCCGTTGACTGGCGATTTAAAAGTCACGCCTTGTTCGGTGATTTTGCGTAATGCGCCCAGACTAAACACCTGAAAGCCGCCAGAATCGGTCAAAATCGGTTTTTGCCAGCGCATAAAATCATGCAAATCACCGTGCGCTTTCATCACCTCCATGCCGGGGCGAAGCATTAAATGAAAGGTATTGCCGAGAATGATTTGTGCGTTCATTTCCAGCAAGTCTTCTGGCGTCAAGGCTTTGACGGTGCCATAAGTGCCAACCGGCATAAAAATTGGCGTTTCGACAATCCCGCGTCCAAAGCTAAGTTGGCCGCGACGGGCGTGGCCGTCGGTGGTGGTTAATTTGAATTCCATCAATTTCAAGTTGGCAAAAAAGGCCGGAATTATCCTGTCTTTTATGACAAAAAGCCAGCTAATGTTTGATGATTATGTTGTTGTTTTTTAATGGCTTTGTGGTGAAAAACTATTGGTTTGGGCAGGATTGTTGGCGAAAAATGCTCAATCAGCACGCTGATCGAAATCAATTTTTACTGAATATCGCGGCAATGATTTTGCTAAGTCTTTGATTTAAGCAGTTATCCACAAAAGCTGTGGATAACTCTGTGGATTGAAACTGATTAGATTGCCTAACTGCTTAATTTTTCTGGTGTTGGTTTAGATTGCTTAGTTTTTAGACATTAAATTTATGATAATAAAAATCAATGACTTAGCTTATTTTTATTGGTGGATTTGGCTTGAGAGTAACAATCAAATAGCTAATCGAAATTGTCAAATGGTTTGTGTTGATAAGTGTGTTAAATAACACTGTTTTTTAGTGAAAACTGATGTTACGCAGTAAGGTTTTAGAAAAAAAGTTATTTAACGTGATGATTTACTGTCAAGATTTTAAGATCAAATGCACTGAAAACAATATGTTGTTAATATTTGTAAAATATTAAATTTAACCTTTTAATCTTAAAAATTTGATTATAATCAGTTTCGTTAGAACTTATAAATAGCTTGATGCCTAACTTACATTAACGATGCATTGAGCTTAGCCAAAACTAAGTATTTAAAAAAAATTACTACAGATCAAACCCATATGAACACTGACAAATCTCCGAACAAAGAAGCCACAACCAAACAAAATTACCAAACCCTTGCCGATGAAATTAAACGTTTATGTAACATCGAAAAAGAGTTGTTCCAGCAAGTTTTAACATTACCTAATGTTTTTAATGAAGAAAATTCAGACGGTAATAACAACAAACCTAAACAGTATTTTGTTGATAATCTAGGGCATATAGAAAATGAACTACAAAAATTAGACAAAATGGAAGTAGTCATTGCTTTTGTTGGCACAATGAAAGCAGGAAAATCGACAACAATTAACGCCATTGTTGGTACAGAGATTTTACCGAACAGAAACGCACCAATGACTACATTGCCAACACTAATTCGTAACAAACACGGACAAACTGAACCGGTTTTGAAGCTTGGTAAACCACAGCCGCTAGAAGATTTGAGTAAAGAGATTGCCATCAAATTAGAGCAACGTGAAAAATCTAACCAAATTGAAAACATTGATCTCTACAATTCAAACGATGGCAAAGAGCTTATCAAAGAGTTACTCAATAACAAACGCTATCAATTTAAACAGGCATATCAAGGGCAACAAGAAATATTTGTATTTCTTAAACATCTGAATGACCTAATGCGATTAGCAAAAGATGATTTGATCCAAATTGAACCACCCTATCACGAATACGAAAATCTCGATGATCTACCTGTCATTGAAATTGAGTTTTTTCATCTCAAAGGTAAAGCAGATTCAGCTCAAGGTAGTTTGGCAATTTTAGACACCCCAGGCCCCAATGAATTTGGCCAAAGTGCGGCCTTACGTAAAATATTTAAAACTCAATTAGAAAAAGCCTCAGCAGTGGGCTTGGTAATTGATTACACACAAATGAAGTCAGACTCGGAAGCAACAGTTCGCCGCGAGGTGGCTAAAGTAACAGAACAACTATCGAAAAATAGCCTATATCTTTTAGTTAATAAATTTGACCAATCGAATGGCAATTCAATGAAAAAAGACGAAGTTAAAGATTATGTCGTCAAAAGTTTGATGAATAATCAAATTGAGTCTAACCAAGTTTATCCAATCTCTTCACAACATGCCTATTTAGCCAATCGTGCTAAACATAATTTGGACGTCTACGGCAAATTACCCGATCCTGAAAAGCAAGAATGGGTGATCGATTTTTGTAAGGAAGCCATGGGCAAGCGTTGGAAAAATCGCATTGATGATAGAGATGAGGTTCAAAGTTCGGCAGACGAGCTTTGGAAAGATAGTTATTTTAGTGAACCATTAACTGGAATTATTAGCGAAGCACACGCCAATGCGGCCGAAAAAAGCGTCAAATCGGCATTGGATAAATTAATTGGGTGGCATCAAGAACTAAATAACAATTGCTCAATGATTAATGATTCTATTAGTGCTGATATAAAGAACATCAATCAAGCCATAAAATCAATGGAAGATAATATTAATGAGTTTGAAGAAATAAAAATCACAATAAACTCATCAACTAAAAATGGTTTGACTGAATTAAGTCATGTTCTTAGTCAATTAGCCAGTGATAATCAGAATATAATAAAATCTGAAGTCGATGGCTTCTTTAAATCGGGTAAAGCTAAGGAAGAGGCTGCCATACAAAAATCAGCCCAAGATAGAAAAGAAACATCAAAAGAATATGCAAAACGCGGGACTTTTAAAGATTTTGTTCAATTCGTTAGTCATTTAGGCTCATACGAATATCGTAATAAAGCAGTTAAAACTGACAAAAAACAGACTGTATTTGATCCTAACAACCCATTGATAAAATTTGACGACATAGATGACGCAAAACAATTACACAGTGATATTCAAAAAGCTGTAATAAGAATATTTGATGATTTATCAGAACAATTCAATCATCAATCTGGTTTAGTTATTCGAAAAATGACCAATGACATATCGAAATCAATTAATGATATTTCCGCACAAAGTCTTAAGAAAGCCAAAAATGAATTAAACGAGAGTGGTTTCCAGTTAAATCTATCGGTGCCAGAATTAAAATTAGAACTCGGTTCCTTTAATGTTGCTGCTTTATTGGCAAATGGGATTCAGTCAAACACTCACCTAAAAACATACGAACGCCGTGCAGATGGTGCATGGGGAACTTTGTGTGATTGGTTTGGAACCGATGCTTCGAATTGGGGTGGTTGGGGGTGGGGCTGGGAAGAGGTTGAAAAAAAAGTAACTACTTACGAAGTCGATACACAAAAAATTCATGAAAGCATTTTGAAACAACTAAATACTTTTAAGGAAGATCATTCAAAACAATTCAACAACTACTTAGAAAGAGAATTTGAACCCAATATTGAAAACCATATTAAATCCCTAATTGACTATTTATCTCGCTACCGTGACTTATTGATTCAAGGCATAGAAACCAATCAACAAAGCCAAGAAGATAAAAAAAAACTTAGCGATCAATTAAGCCTATTAATGAATAAAAACAAACTTCAACAAAGCGACATCGATGCTGTCAAAAGAGGTTTAGGTTAAATCATGAGTGATAATTTAGTGAGTATTAACACATTAATCGACCAACATCCTCAACTAACCGAAAAAGCATTAATTGATTTCATCAATGGCCTTGAAGTCACTGATGACCATATTCGTGTTCAGAACAATGTGAACAGTGGTTTTTTGTCGCGAACTTGGAGCAGTATTAATGGTGAAAGTGCACTGCGTCAAAATACAATCAATCAACATTTTGGTGAGTCGTTAAAGACAGTTTCTGTTTGGTTAGAAAATTTACAACATCAAACTATTCAAAGTGATTTAGCACTGATTAAAGTCAGCGAAAAACTGAAAGAAACACGGACCGGATTAATACTGATGCTAGAGCGGCATCAATCGTTAAAGTATCAAGTCGATGAGATTATTGTGCAAATTGAGGATATGAAAAATCATCATCAGCAATTATCGGCTCGTCTTGAACTGGTTGATTGTGGAAGATTAGCAACGCAACACATGAATGCGGTTTTTGATAAATGGAAGGCCGGAGGTTTTAGGCGTTTTCCAATTTTAACCCGCTTATTTTTGGTTTATGACGAGTTATATTGGGGAGATTTTGGTCATTATTGCCGTCAATGTGGTTTGGAGCATCGTGAGATTAAACGATTAGTTGAACAAGTTCAAAATAAAAGCCTAATTCAACTTGAATCCGAATGGCAAAAATCAAACACGCCTTATCTTTGGGAAAACGACACCAAAAATCAATTACAAAACTTAAATACTGATTATCGGGAGATGCTTGTCTATTTAACTAATGGTGCGCCGCTGGATGAAATGCCTTTAACTTGGGGATTAAATCAATTAGCCAATAATCCTAGCCAAGATTATTTGAATAATAGCAATTTACCTAAATTTTTAGATATGCAGAATGCTATTAACCGTATGAGTTTTGAATTTGAGGCACGCTATGTTAAGCAATACATCTAAAGTTGGATTGGTTTTATCGGGTGGTGGTGCAAAAGGCGCTTATCAAGTGGGCGTTATGCGTTATTTATCAGAAGTCGGCGTTTCTATTGATGCTATTTCTGGTGCTAGTATTGGGGCATTGAATGGCGCGATTATTAGTAACGCGAAAGATTTAAAAGAAGCCTACCAACATCTTGAACATTTATGGCAATTATTAAGTAATGAATCACCTTTAAAACTCAATAGCGGCTCTATAGTTCCCTATTTAGGTTTTGCCATGTTAATGGGGAGTGGACGATTATCACCAACAACAATGGCAGCAAAACTAGCGTTCGATAAACTCAAGAATTTTGAAATTTTTTCTGGTCTTAAATCATCGTTAGGCGAATTTGAAAGCGGGTTACTCGATCACTCGCCTATTCGAGATTTAATCAATCGTTACACAACGCCTGATAAATTAAATAATGGTTTACCGCTTTATATTTCTGCTTATGAATCCGAAGGTTTAGAAGTAGATTTATTGAAAACTATTGGTGCCGCTATCGGGATTAGTGACACCAAGAAATCTGATTTTTTTCATGTTCAATCTTATCCCTTAGATCAGCAACAAGATATTATTTTTGCTTCTGCGTCATTGCCTTTACTATTTGCGGCTCAAAAAATTGATGGCAAATCTTATTCGGATGGTGGTTTAGGTGGTTGGCAAAAATCTCAAGGCAACACTCCGATTACACCGTTAATTGAAAAAGAAAACTGCACACATATTATCGTCACCCATTTAACGGACGGGAGTTTTTGGAATCGTTATGATTTTCCGAATACCACCATATTAGAAGTCCGCCCTAAGCAACCGATTACCAAAGAATCGATGATAAAAGATTTATTAGGATTTAAAGCCGATAAAATTGAACAATGGATTGAACAAGGTTATATCGATGCAAAACGTTGTATTGGTGATGTGAAACGAGTGATTGAGCAACAAGCAGTCTCAAAAGCAACAATTGAAAAAAGAAATATAGCTATAAGCGAATTAGATAATGATGGCTTTTCGCTTTCTCTTTTTTCGGACAATTAAACTTCAACACAAGTAAATTTTAGGAAAGTGTAATGGCTGCATTATTAGAGTTAATATTTGGTTTTTTTATGTTATCCATCATTATTAATATTATAGGTAGCAATATTGAAGGCCTAATTATCACTATGATTAGCGGTGGCATAGGATTTGGTTTGGCTAGTTCTATTGATGATGATTTTGGCATACTTGGCGCTATATTAGGGGTACTAACTACTGTAATTTATGGAATGTCAAAATCAGATGAAGGCCTTACAATTATTGTTTTTATAATTACCATGATACTTGGCGGTGGCTTTGGGTTTTTGCTAGGTTCTTTAGCGAGTTATGGTTGGGGGATATTCGGCGCTATCTTAGGTGTATTATTGGCAATAAAGAGCCGTATCCAATAATTATTTGATTTGGATGTTAGCTCTTATTCGAGCATACTATTTTAAATAGTCATAATTTTGAGCACAAATAGAAGTTGATGTGAAAATTCAATTAAAAAATGCCCTTAACACCAACGCCAAAATACCGCCTAAGACCAGTCCCATCATCCATTTCAACAAGCTTAATTCGCCTGATATTCGGGTGTCTAACTGGTCAATTTTAGCGTTAATGCCATCTATGCGGCGTTCCAGATTAATTAGGTCGGTTTTGGTGGTTAACTGTGAATCTAAGGTTTTCGCTAACATGCCCTGTAAAGCGTCTGATTCTGCTTTGGCTTGTGCGCCAGAAATGCCAGCAGCCTTGAGTTTGAGTGTATCAACAGTCATTACAGCCATAATATTAAGTCTTTGCTTTAGATATAGTGGTATTTAGCTGGTTGGATTGAGGTATGATTTATCTTTGCTTAGGTTGAAGTTGACGGAGCTAATGATGGCTACAATCACATTTGATACACAAGAGTTAGTTAATGAGCTTGAAATTAGTGGTTTTACACGGAAACAGTCAGAAACGGTGGTATCTGTGTTGAAAAAATCACAAGGGGAGTTGGCTACCAAAGACGATTTACATCGTGAAATAGAAAGCTTGAAGAACACCACCAAAACAGAGCTGCTTGAACTTAAAGTAGACATTGTTAAATGGGTTGGCGGTTTAATGCTGGCTCAGGTTGCTATTATTGCCGCATTGGTGAAGCTGTTATGATTAAAGTTCAATAGCGATAGTGGAGCGCATCATTCGCGGACGATGCGCTTCACGTTGTTCAGCACACCCTCATAGTCCAGCTCTCAACGTTTCCAAATAAAAAGGCCTACTTTAAAAAAGCAGGCCTTTTTATTTATACCTCGTTATTTACGGGTTTATCTCAGTATGCAAAGCAATATATTCTTCAGTTAATTTATGATTCGGTGCGTAGTAAATCAGTGGTTGTGAGTCAGAATGTGATTCACGGACTTTCACCGAGCTGGAGATTTTCGCTTCTAAAACCGGTAAACCTTCGGCAATTAATTCTTCGACTAATTGACGCGGTAAATTGGCTTGTTTTTGGTATTGGTTGACGACAATGCCTTCGACTTGCAGGTTTTCGTTGTGATCGGCTTTGACTTCGGCGATAGCGTTCATCAAGGTGTACAAGGCTTCACGGGCGAAGGTGTCGCAGTCGAATGGGATTAAGCAGCGTTCGGCGGCGATTAAGGCGGATTGGCTGTAAAAATTCAGCACCGGCGGGGTGTCGATGTAAATGCGGTCGAATCCTTCCAGTTTTTCTAATGCTTCTTTTAATTTGAAGATTTTGTAACGCGATTCCAAGCGGCTTTGTAGGGCTTCTAAGTCGGGATGCGAGGCAATCACGTATAGATTAGGGAATTGGGTTTCGTGAATAATGCTGGCTAAGCCTTCTTTACCACTACCAAATAAGCCAAGACCTAAATTATCTTTAAAGAAGTGGGCGATGGTTTTGTCGGAATCGCTGATTTTGTTACCGAGCAAATATTGGGTGGAATTGCCTTGTACGTCGAGGTCAATCACCAAGGTTTTTTTGCCTTCAACCGCGCTGATCGCCGCCAGATTACAGGTTATGGTGGATTTACCTACGCCGCCTTTCTGATTAAAAATCACCCTGCGCATAATCGCCCTCGAAACTTAGAAAATAAAAGCCCGCATTATAAGGTTAATACTTGCAATATCAAAAACGTGTAAAGCTTTGGCCTTGGCAATCGGGGCAAACTGGAATCAGGCTGCTGGATTTAAAGGCGATGTGTTTGCCGCAACTATCGCAAGCTAAAGTGCCAGGGCCGGTGATTTGGCCGCTTTTGTAAGGGTGATATTGTTTGGCGTCGAGTTCTAAAGCCGCTAATTTGACGCGGGTTTTGTCGGCAACGTCCATAAAGGCATCAAGGGCGAAATTTTCCAGTAAATCGATGTCAAATTTCAGCCATTCGGATAATGAGTTGTTTTCTTCTGCCAAGCTTGGGCTTTGGGCGGCGTGTTCAACGTCACGCATCACAAACTCGGCAATCTGGTGAATTTCTTCTTGAGTAATGTTGCCGAGTTCGTGGGTTTTGCGTTTGGCTTGTTCCAGTGCGTCGCCAATGTTGTGTAAGGTATTGTCCATTGCCTCGTAAAGAAAGCCGATGATGTCGTCGTAAGCTTCGGTGGATTTGTTTTTGCTCATGGTTTCTCCCTGTCAATTCACGCTTTAGATTTAAGCGCCTCTAAGGTATTCTAGCGCCTTTTTACGATAAAAGACGAGCAGGATGGAAGAGTTATACAACCCGCAGACGATAGAGCAAAAAATTCAGGCAGATTGGGAAACCTCCGGCGTTTTCCGTGCGGTCGAGAACACTGGCAAGCCTAAATACTACTGTTTATCGATGTTTCCTTATCCCAGTGGCAAGTTGCACATGGGCCATGTTCGTAATTACACGATTGGCGATGTAATCAGCCGTTTCCAAAGAATGCAAGGCAAACACGTCTTACAGCCAATGGGTTGGGATGCGTTTGGTCTACCGGCTGAAAATGCGGCGATGCAAAATGGTGTACATCCTGCCGATTGGACTTATTCCAATATCGATTACATGCGCGAGCAGTTGAAACGCTTGGGTTTTGGTTACGACTGGAGCCGCGAACTGGCGACTTGTGATCCTGATTATTACCGTTGGGAACAATGGTTTTTCTTACGTTTGCTGGAAAAAGGCTTGGTTTACAAAAAAACCGCGCCGGTTAACTGGTGTCCACATGACCAAACCGTATTAGCCAATGAGCAGGTGATTGATGGTTGCTGCTGGCGCTGTGATACCCAAGTTGAGAAAAAAGAAATTTCGCAGTGGTTCTTAAAAATCACCGCTTATGCCGATGAGTTATTAACTTCATTAGACACTTTGCCAGGCTGGCCTGAGCAGGTTCGCACCATGCAAGCGAACTGGATTGGTCGCTCGGAAGGTGTGGAAATGGATTTTGCGGTGGCGGGTTTTGATGCGCCGGTGCGTATTTACACTACCCGTCCTGATACTGTGATGGGTGTGACTTATGTCGCTATCGCCGCAGAACACCCGGTGGCTTTGAAAGCTGCTGAAACCAATACTGATGTGGCGGCATTCCTAGAATCTTGCAAGCTGATGGAAACTTCCGAAGCGGCTATGGAAACTATGGAAAAACGCGGTATCGATTCCGGCTATCAAGCCGTGCATCCTTTGACTGGCGAATTAGTGCCGGTTTGGATTGCTAACTTCGTGTTGATGAATTACGGCACGGGCGCGGTGATGTCGGTGCCAGCGCATGATCAACGCGATTATGAATTCGCTAAAAAATACGGCATTGCGATTAAAGCCGTGATTGCCGCTGTTGATGGCGCTAATGATGAGATTGCTGAAAAAGCTTTTACCGACAAAGGTGTGTTGAAAAATTCCGCGCAGTTTGATGGTTTAAACTTTAGCCAAGCGTTTGATGCGATTGCAAAAACCTTGTCTGAACAAGGCAAAGGCGAACGCAAAACTAATTTCCGTTTGCGTGATTGGGGGGTTTCTCGTCAGCGTTATTGGGGCGCACCGATTCCGGTGATTTATTGTGATAATTGCGGCAC
>CAIXED010000053.1 GCA_903918375.1 uncultured Pseudomonadota bacterium
ACTACAACAAAAGTAAATCGGTAATAGTGCAATTCGTTTGGCAAGCAAGTTAAGGCTTTCCCGTTCGTCCTGAGCTTGTCGAAGGATGAGCGGGAAAGCCGAGTCGTTCGCCAACCATCGCCGATCATGCTTCGACAAGCTCAGCACGAACGGCTTATGTTGCAAGCAAGATTTTTCGGCTGGTTCCCTGTTTACTTTTGTTTAACTACTTATCAATCTAAGCTTGTAAAGCTTTTAACAAGGCTTGCAGTCTGTCATTGGCATCACCAAATAACATTCTAGTGTTATCAAGAACAAACAATGGATTGCCAACCCCCGCGTAACCAGAAGCCATGCTGCGTTTCATCGCAATCGTGGTACCGCTTTTCCAGCATTCCAACACCGGCATCCCTGCAATCGGGCTGTTCGGATCATCTAATGCCGATGGGTTAACAATGTCATTAGCACCAATCACGATAGAGACATCAACATTAGGAAAATCTTCGTTGATTTCGTCCATTTCAAACACGATGTCATAAGGTACTTTCGCTTCCGCTAACAATACATTCATGTGGCCAGGCATACGACCTGCCACGGGATGAATTGCAAAGCGCACTTTTTTACCTTGGCTAACCAGTAGCTTAGTGATTTCGTTGACTGTGTGTTGAGCTTGAGCCACGGCCATGCCATAGCCAGGAATGATGACAATATTTTTAGAGTCGCGTAACAACTGTGCGGTTTCTTCGGCATCGATTGGATTCACTTCGCCTTCGATTTCCGCTGCTTCACCGCCACCTGCGCTACCAAAACCACCGGCAATCACGCTCAAGAAATGACGATTCATCGCTTTACACATGATGTAGCTCAAAATCGCACCGCTACTACCGACCAAGGCGCCAGTGACAATCAATAAATCATTGCTGAGCATAAAACCAGTCGCTGCTGCCGCCCAACCCGAATAGCTGTTCAACATCGAAACCACTACCGGCATATCGGCACCGCCAATCGCCATTACCATATGCACACCAAACACCAAAGCAATGCCGGTCATAATTAATAGTGGGGTTAAACCTTGACCTGATTCACTATCGCTTAAAAACCAGTTACCTAAGCCGATGGTGATAATCAACAAAGCTAGATTGAGCCAATGACGGGCTGGTAATAACACCGGTTTGCCGCTGACTTTGCCGCACAGCTTACCAAACGCAATCACCGAACCAGAGAAAGTCACCGCACCAATGAAAATGCCGATGTAGATTTCCAATTCGTGAATGGTTTTTTCAGCGCCAGTTAAGCCGCTGCTGTGATCAAGAAAGTTGGCATAACCAACTAAAACCGCCGCCATACCCACCAAACTGTGCATTAAGGCGACCAGTTCCGGCATTTGGGTCATTTCGACTTTAGCGGCAGCGCGAGCGCCAATAAAACCGCCAATTAACAACGCGACTGCCAAAATGGCATAAGCCGTGACATTGCCGCTGAATACCGTGGCGATAATCGCAATCGCCATCCCCGACATACCAAAATAATTACCGCGTCTGGCGGTATCTTGGCGACTTAAACCGCTGAGGCTCAAAATAAATAGAATCGATGCCGCTATGTAGGACATTGTGACTAAACCGTGTGACATGTGATTCTCCTTATTTTCTAAACATTTCAAGCATACGGCGAGTCACTAAAAAGCCGCCTGCAATGTTGATCGAAGCGATTAAAATCGCCAGTCCAGACAATATCTGCACAATTTCTGTCGGTGCGGAAATTTGCACCAAAGCGCCGATAACGATAATGCCGCTGATGGCATTGGTAACGCTCATTAATGGTGTATGCAAGGATGCTGAAACATTCCAAATCACTTGATAGCCGACAAAACAAGCCAAAATAAACACCGTAAAGTGCGATAAAAACGATTCTGGAGCCACCGCGCCCATGCCAAATAATGCGCCACCGGCTAATAAAATCGGTAGCCATTGGGAAAGTGCAGACGGTTTCGTTTCCGCTTTAACCACCGGTTTAGCGGCTTCGGTTTTTGCACTAGGTGCGGCTGATAGTTTGGGTGGCGGCGCTGGCCAAGTGATTTCGCCTTGCTTAATCACCGTCGCGCCACGAATCACTTCATCGTCCATATTGACGTTAAGCGAGCCGTCTTTATTCGGGCATAAGTCAGTCAATAAATGCCGTAAATTGGTGGCGTATAACTGGCTGGATTGATTCGCCAAGCGGCTAGGTAAATTGGTGTAGCCGATGATGGTGACATCGTGTTCGACCACCACTTGATCTTTTTGGGTGAAACTACAGTTACCGCCTTGTTCTGCGGCTAAATCGACAATCACGCTACCGGCTTTCATAGAGGCAACCATTTCAGCAGTAATTAACTGCGGGGCTGGTTTGCCAGGGATTAAAGCGGTGGTGATGATGATGTCTACTTCTTTGGCTTGTTGTGCGAACAAAGCCATTTCTGCTTCGATAAATTCTTTGGACATGGTTTTGGCATAACCGCCAGCACCGGCACCGTCTTCTTTAAAATCTAACAGTAAGAACTCAGCGTCCATACTTTCGATTTGTTCTTTAACTTCGGGGCGAGTATCAAACGCTCTAACGATTGCGCCCATACCTTTCGCCGCGCCAATCGCCGCTAAACCAGCTACACCAGCGCCAATTACCAAGACTTTAGCCGGTGGTACTTTACCGGCGGCGGTAATTTGACCGGTAAAAAAGCGACCGAAATGTTGGGCGGCTTCAACCACAGCCCGATAACCCGCAATGTTAGCCATAGAGCTAAGGGCATCCATTTTTTGTGCACGGGACATCCGCGGCACGCTGTCCATTGCCAACACTGTGACGTTTTTAGCCGCTAATTGCTGCATCAAAGCTTCATTTTGCGCTGGCCAGATAAAGCTGATTAGATGTTGTCCGCTATGCAATAACTCAACTTCGTTAATGCCTAATTGTGGGTGAAATTCAGGGGCGCGAACTTTAAGGATGATTTCAGCTTGGTTCCATAGTTCTTGAGTGGAGTTGACGATAGTGACGCCAGCTTGGCGGTAGGCTTCGTCGGAAATATTAGCCGCATCACCTGCGCCGCTTTCGACAAACACTTCAAAACCGAGTTTGATAATTTTGTCCGCTGCCTCCGGTGTGGTTGCGACGCGTTTTTCGCCGTCGTGAACTTCCTTGGGAATACCGATTTTCATGCGACCTCCTGATGATTTTTGAGGGATAGGAAAACTAAGTGCTTGCCGAGAATAGGGTAAGGGCTGGGTTTTTTCAATTGTTTTCTCTGCGTTGATTGATTTAACTTAAAATCGCGATTGTTTTGGTTTTTAGACTTTAAATTTCGTGTATCAGGCAAAAGATTTTATAGAAACAACCCAAGGCTTATTGTTTGCGGTGGTAATGGCTGGTGTTGAAGCCAGCAAAGTACGTTGTTTCTTGCGCTATATTCAAATCGATCAACATTGGCAAAAGGTGAATACCGAGGTTGCTAATCAATACCTAGCAACAAATTTTCCACAGTATTTGTTTTATTCAAATCAATTAGATGCGCAAATGCATGGAGTCGAGATTGGTCAGATTGTTAAGCATTATTCGCCACAGAAAGTCTTACAAACCCTGTTAAAACTGTTGCCCAACGATCAAGTTATTGCTGATTTACAGCAGCTATGTGGCTTATTTGTTGAGCAAGGAATCGATTTGCAACAAGTCGGTATTACCGGTTCTTGTTTGCTGGGATTGCAAAATCATCATTCTGATATTGATTTGGTTTGTTATGAACGCAGTGAATTTCAGCGTTTACGCAATGTGGTGCAAAGTTTGATTGCTAGTAACGATTGTCAAAATCTGGCTGATGCCGATTGGTTGGAAGCTTATCAGCGCCGTAATTGTGATTTGTCGCTGGATGATTACATTTGGCATGAGCAACGCAAATACAACAAGGCTTTGATTAACCAGCGTAAATTTGATTTGTCTTTGCTGGTGCCTAGTCAGTCAGTTAATCGACAATTTCAGAAGCTGGGGGCGATTGAGTTACAGGCTAAGGTGATTGATGATCAATTTGGTTTTGATTATCCGGCTGAATTTTTGATTGATGATGCTGAAATTGAGCGCGTGGTTTGCTTTACCGCGACTTATAACGGCCAAGCGGTAAACGGTGAGCAAATCGCGATTGCTGGGCAATTAGAGCAAGATCAATTCGGCGCTAAGCGGATTGTGGTCGGCTCTAATCGTGAGGCGCAGGGGGAGTATATAAAGGTGATACATGGTTAAAGCCATTATCTTTGATATGGATGGCTTGGTAATCGATAGCGAAGCCGGTTATGTTGCTGCTTGGCGGCAAACCGCGATTGCCATGGGTTATCCGATCGATGATGATTTTGCTCATGGTTTATCGGGGGCAAATGCGGAGCAAGTCAAAGCCTATTTGCTCGAAAAATTGGGTAACAATTTCGATTTGGCACGATTCAGCGAATTAAGCACTGACCATTGGTTGGCGCATGTTGAGCAACATGGGATTGCGGTTAAGCCGGGTTTTTTTAGTTTGCTTGAGTTGATTCAACAACGAAACCTAGCGTTTTGTCTTGCTACTAACAGCCGACGTTTACAAGCTTTGCGCTGTTTAAAACTGGCGGGTTTGGAAAATGTGTTTAGCGATGTGATTGCGCGTGATGATGTTGTGACGGGTAAACCTGCGCCGGATTTGTTTTTGAAGGCGGCTGAGGTTTTGGGGCAGTCAGTAGCGGATTGCTTGGTGTTAGAAGATTCGCCAATTGGTATTGCAGCTGCCGTTGCAGCGGGAGCGCCAAGTTATTACATCCCTTCTCAATTACCGATTGATGAGCTTGCCAGTGTACAGGCAAAGTTGGTATTTAATGATTTGCAGCAGGTAGCAGAGTTTCTTCTGATTCATCTAATTGAGTAAGTAGTCTTAATCACTGAATTGGTCTTGTTGGCTATTGAAAATAATCCCAGCAATGATTGGTTATAATGCCCAGCATTTTGAATGCAATGGAATCAGGTTTGTGGAAGCGCGTCAGCAGAAAGTTACAGTTTTAGCACCGGCTAGGTTGCATATGGGGTTTATTGATCTAAGCGGGGCTTTGGATCGACACTTTGGCAGCATTGGCATTGGCTTGAATGAGATTTACACACACCTGTCGATTAGCAAGGCGGAAGCGTTAACCGCTAAAGGCCCTTGTCATCAGCGTGCTTTGAAATGTGCGCGGCAGTTGTGTGCGGCGCTGAATGTGTCTGAGGCGATAGAAATTGAAGTCATTAGCGCGATTCCTGAGCATGTTGGCTTGGGGTCGGGGACGCAAATGTCGTTGGCGATTGGCATGGCGCTTAGCCGTTTTTATGGTTTGGATTTGTCGGTGCGCGAGATTGCTCAATTGACTGATCGTGGTGCGCGGTCGGGCATCGGCATTGGCGTGTTTGAGCAGGGCGGTTTGGTGGTTGATGGTGGTCGTGGTGCGAATACGATTACCCCGCCGTTGTTGTCACGCATGACGGTACCAGATGATTGGCGATTCATTTTGGTGTTTGATCAACGCGGTCAAGGTTTGCACGGCGAGCAAGAAATTAGCGCCTTTAAACAGCTGCCGCCGTTTCCACGACGCGAGGCAGAGCGCTTGTGTTATCTATTGTTAATGCAGGCTTTGCCAGCGATTGCTGAGGCTGATTTGGATAAATTCGGTGCGGTGATTAGTGAATTGCAAGCGGCAGTCGGTGAGCATTTCGCGCCCGTGCAGGGCGGCATTTTTACCAGTAAAGAAGTTGCCGGAGCGATTGATAGCTTGCAGCAACAAGGCGCGGTGGCAATTGGGCAAACTTCTTGGGGGCCGACCGGATTTTGTGCGGTACAAGGTCAGCAATTCGCCGAGCAATTAGTCGCTAAGTTACAAGCTAATGCACCGGCATCGTTAAGTTTTGCGGTGGTCAGCGCTCGTAATTTTGGTGCTGAAATTCGCGTTGACTAGGGGTTTATTCAATTCGATGTTCAGCAGAATCAGTTTGTTGCCAGTTATCTATCCAGCTGGCTTTAATCAAATCACCGCTTTGCAGATTTTTTAAGCGGAAACTAAAAAACGGATTTTTCGACATGCTGCCGCCCATATCGACGCTTAGCACTGCTTGTCCGTTGTGTTGAATCGTCAATTCTTGAATAAAGTGGGCAGGGATTAATTCGCCGCTGATAGGGTCGCGGTTACGACCGTTTTCCATCGGGTGGCTAATCAGCAGTTTAATTTCAGTGTCATTCGCCAGTTTTTGGCTTCTTAGTTTTATTGTCGTCATATCAACCGGTTCCACAGCCGCCTTGCATCACATTGACCCATTGTTGGGTTTTTAATAAGCGTTCGCCTTGTTGGGCAATCACGATGACATGACAGCTTTCCGCCATTTTGATTCTTGCGGTTAGGTAAATGCTGGCGTTGCTGGAAAATTGCACGGTGGCCGCTAATGGTGTTGGATTTTTTTCAACCCAAATCGCGATTTGAGAAATCTGTTCTAAGTCGCTGCTGATGGTGATTGGCACCACCGCACCGTTTTCGGCGCTTTCAGGCAGTTTTAGCTGTAAATCTGCGCTGTCGATGATGGCTTGATTGCCATAAAAAGCCTTGAAGTTGTCTTCAAATAAGCTGGGGCTGAAATGTTCCAGCGTCCAGTTAGCGCGTCCTGTGCGACTTGCCAATAAAGCACTAAAACCAATTAATGTTTTCAGTATTTGTGTGCAGAATATTCGACGTGAGTGAGTCATTTTTAATAAATAACCGTTTTATTGATATACATCAAAAAAATAAAAAAATCGTTTGTTATCTTAGACACCGTTGAAGTTATTCAGCGCCATTTAAACCTAAAATAAGGAAGGTACACAATGATTGAAGCACAGGAAAAAGATAATTTTTGGCTGTATATCGTTTTAGCAGTTGTAGTTTTTGCTGGTGTAATTTTCATGGTGAAAAGTTCAGAGCATGATAAATATGCTGCGTCATCAAGAGCTATTGCGGAAGATTCTAGCAATTCTGCCTATCGTAATGACGTTCTTCATAAAGAAGGCGCTACTAAGTAATATTCAATCGTTCAATCAAATCATTATTTTTGTTTGATTGATGCCTAAGTAAAAGGTTAAGAAAGGGCAGTTTCTTAACCTTTTTTCTATTTAATTAGAAATTATAACGGTTTGTTTTAAGAGTTTAATCGCATTATCCATGCCGACGATTAAATTATGTTCAATTTCTGCCATAGTAATTTCGGTATCTAATATCCCCGCCCCCCAATTAGCGACAACTGAGATGTTAGCGTAGGCTAAATCTAATTCTTTGGCTAAAGCCGCTTCAGGCATTCCGGTCATGCCAACTAAATCACAACCATCGTTTTTTAAGCGTTTAATTTCCGCTGCAGTTTCTAAGCGTGGGCCTTGAGTGCAAGCATAGGTGCCGCTAGTCGAAATAGATAAATTGATTTGCTGGGCAGCTGCAATTAGGCGATTTCGCAAGTTTTCCGCATAAGGAAAACTAAAATCGATATGGGTAACGTGTTCTAAGTCATCAGCAAAAAAAGTGTGCTCACGGCCATAGCTGTAATCAATAATTTGATCAGGAATGGCAATTTGAGCGGGCCCCATCGCTTCGGTAATCCCGCCAACCGCCGCGACAGCGATGATTTCGGTAACGCCTAGTTGTTTTAAGCCCCAGATATTGGCGCGGTAGTTGATTTTATGCGGTGGAATTCGGTGTGGATTGCCGTGGCGGGCTAAAAAAACCAGTTGTTTGCCGTCCAGTTCACCGAACACAAATGGTGCCGAAGGTGCGCCATAAGGAGTATCTAGGCTTTGTTCGCCAGTGATGGTTAATTGCTCAATTTGAGTCAGGCCGGTGCCGCCAATAATCGCGAGGGTCATAAAATTTCCTTACAAGCAAAAATGCCGTTGGCATTTCTTAGATAGCCTTTGTAATCAAGGCCAAAGCCAAATAAATAGTGATTAGCAACCTCTAAACCGACAAAATCAGCGGCCACAGGTTTGCTTTGTTCGAGTTGTTTTTCTAATAAAACCGCTGAATAGACGGCGGTTGCGCCTTGTTGCTTACACCATTCGATAATCGCAGCCAACGTGTGGCCTTCATCCAGAATGTCATCAACGATTAAGATGGTTCGACCAGATAAGTTGGTACTAGGTTTCAGTAGCCAATGCACCTCGCCACCAGATGTGGCATTGCGGTAGCGTGTAGCTTGAATGCTATCCAGTGTTAACGGAAAGTTTAAGCGCGGTAGCAGTTTGCCAGTGGTAATAATCCCGCCATTGATCACGCATAACACCAAGGGGTTGCTGTTATGTAGTTTTTCGCTGATGGCGATTGCCATATGGTCGAGCGCGGTTTCGAGTTGATCAGCGGTGTATAAACAGATGGCATTCGCTTCAACTTGTTTAATTTCATCAAACATGGACTTCACATAATTGATTGATTTGTTTAGAAACTTGTTGCCATTGTTCGCTGGCAAACAATTGTTGGCGATTGAGTTTAGCGATGCCAAGCATGGCGGATAAGCGACGTTGGCGGTCGCTATTGTTACGAATCGCGACGCTATCCAACACTTGTTCGGCGGCACTTGGATTGTTGCAAACCAATAGCATGTCACAACCGGCTTGTTCAGCTAAACGGGCGCGGTCGGGGAAACTGCCGGCGCAAGCTGCGCCTTCCATACTTAAATCATCGCTGAAAATCGCGCCGTCAAAACCGAGTTCTTTACGGAGAATTTCTTGTAGCCAGATTCGAGAAAACCCCGCCGGTAATTCGTCGATTTTTGGATAAACCACATGGGCGGGCATGATGGCTTCTAGGCCTTCGCTGATTAAGTGTTTAAATGGCACTAAATCCTGCTGGCGGATAGTGTCTAAATCGCGGTCATCAATCGGCAAGGTGAGGTGAGAATCTAAAGCCACCGCGCCATGTCCTGGGAAATGTTTGCCGGTTGCCGCCATGCCAGCGTTATTCATGCCGCGTCGAAAACCGGACGCTAAACTAGCGGCTAAATCACTTTGCTGGGAAAACGAGCGATTACCGATGATTTGGCTGACGCCACAATCGACATCAAGCACTGGCGCGAAGCTGAAATCAACGCCGACAGTCAGTAACTCCGCAGCCATTAACCAGCCAGCCGCTTCTGCCAATTCAGGTTTTTCAGCATAGACAGCGGCAGCGGGTAAGCGAGTAAAACCGGTTTGAAAGCGTTGGACTCGGCCGCCTTCTTGGTCAACAGCAATCAAAATATCGCCATTGCGAGCGGAGCGAATGTCTTTTATTAAGGCGGCGATTTGTTCGGGGTTTTCGTAATTACGGGCAAATAGAATCAGTGCGCCGGTGTTGGGATGAGCGATTTTTTCTCTATCCAATGCCGAGAGGCTTTGCCCCTCGATGTCAATCATGATGGGGCCGATAGAAAGTGGTGTCATAGGAGCTGATTAAAAGGGTTGATATGGGGCGGCATTATAGTGGCAATCGATAAGTGGGCGTAGATTTGTTTTTCATTAATCCGACCATAATATTTTCTATAGGTTATGATGGTCAAAAAATACAATGGAGGCTAATTAAATGTCTAACGCTAGTTATTATTCTATTTTTACCGATGCAAATGTTCAACAGCGTAAAGATAATTTTGATGATTATTGGGTATTTACCCAGAATCATGGTGGAGAATTACTTGAGGCTGATAAAGATTTGGCCAAAAAACGTGCTCGTCTTGAATATTTTCAAAATAATCCAGTTAGATTAACTAAACCATTAGCTAATCCAGAAGCGTTTTATCGTAATTATGTTGAAATGGTTGATGATCCAAAAACATTAGATAGAACAACTTTATTATTATCGGCTATTTATAAATTTGCTCGTCACGAATGGGTTGGTATTAAAGGCGCTTGGGATGTGGTGCCAGATATGGCAAATTCACATTTATTAGAAGATAAAATCTCCAGAATTCATTTGGCAGAAGAATTTTGTCATGTGCGTTTATTTGATGAAATGTTAAAAACCTGTGGTTTAGATCAAGTTGAATGGGTGCCTTTAACCCCATTTAAAGAAAAAGTGTATGAGCAGTTTCCAAAAATGCCTGGCTTTTTAATGGATACCCCAGCGTTTGTGACTGAGTTAATGGGCGTGACTTTTTATTGTCACCTTTATCGTTTATTTGATGAATTATTTGCCGAAGAGCCTTTGGTTCGTGACAGATTAAAAGAGTTATTAGACGAAATTACTATCGATGAAATTGCCCATGTTGGTCAAAGACGTAATTTTATTGGTTCAATTGGCATCAAAATTTCCAAATATTTAGTCAAACCTTTTTACACCCTGTTCTTTAACGACATTCCTGAAGTGGCGCATTTGTTTGATGTCAAACAGATGATTCAAGATGGTGAAGAGTTTGATTTCAACAAGTTACCTGCTTACATGATAGAGCGGACTTGGATACCTTCTTATTGCAAAGCTTAAAAAGCTTCCTGCTTAATTAAGCTCAAATCATTGCAGTAGCGTTGAAGTTTTTAGCGCTACTGCAATATCAAAAAAATAATCCTTTGCAAAAACAATGCCTGTTTTTATAATGGACGGCTTTTTGGGGCGCTATGTCCCGAACCCTTGCTTCACCACTGTTATTGGTGGGAAGCTTTTTTAACCGAAAGGAGCAATCATGCGACATTATGAAATCGTCTTCTTGGTACACCCTGATCAAAGCGCTCAGGTTCCTGCCATGATTGAACGTTACAAATCTACCGTTGAAGAAGCGGCTGGTAAAATCCACCGTTTAGAAGATTGGGGCCGTAGACACTTGGCTTACCCAATCAAAAAAATCCACAAAGCACATTACGTGTTGATGAACATCGAATGCGATCAAGCGACTTTGGACGAGCTAGAAAGCGGCTTCCGTTTCAATGACGCTATCTTGCGTAGCTTAACTTTGTTACAAAAAGAAGCGGTTACTACGCCTTCTGCAATTGCTATCAGTGGCAACGACGGCCAAAAAGCCTCTAGCCGTGTAAAAGAAGAAGTTGAAGAAGAAGCAGAAGAAGTTGCTGTCGAAGCTGATGCTGAGTCAGAAGCCGAAGCTGAATAATCAACATTGAACTGAGAGAATTGTAATGGCACGTAACAACGTAAGACGTAAAAAAGGCTGCCGCTTTAGCGGTGAAGATGCAATCGTCATCGATTATAAAGATATCGATTTGCTAGGCGAATACATTACCGAAACCGGCAAAATCATTCCTAGCCGTATTACCGGTACTAGCGCGAAATATCAAAGACAGTTAACAACTGCGATTAAACAAGCTCGTTTTATCGCGTTGATGCCTTTCTGCGACGCACATAAATAATTAGTTAATAGCTGGGGAACAGGCGTGCAGTTTTTAGCAGCCTATATCATGAAGGGCAGATTGCAAGCGATGATGATTGCATCGACGTTTGCCTTGCTATCATTGCCTTTTCCGCCAGTTAGTATTGTAAGTTCAGCCTCAGTTGCCTTGGTAACCTTGAGGAAAGGTGGCAAAGAAGGATTATATGTTCTGATTTGCGCTTGTTTGGCGGCAGGCTTATTAAGCACTTTGCTGCTAGGCGGCTACCAATTTGCTTTGTTGTATGGAATGGTGCTTTGGGTGCCAGTTTGGTTGATAGCGCTCGTATTGCGGGAAGGTCGGCATTTAGCAGTGGCAATTGAAATTGCTGTGTTGCTAGGTATCGCAGCCGTGATTGGCTTTTATCTATATCAAACCGATGTAGCGCAGTTTTGGCGGCAAGTATTGGAAGTGATGATACAACCAATGTTGGCGGCTAATCCTGATGTCCCTGCTGAGAGTCTTCAACAATCAGCAGATGTATTCGCTCACTATATGACAGGCGGTATTGCTGCTGGATCAGTTTACGGATTGTTATTCGGACTGTTCTTAGCGCGTTGGTGGCAGTCTGTGTTGTATAACCCGGGTGGTTTTAGGCTGGAATATCTGGCTTTAAGATCACAACCGAAATTAGCAATAGCAAGCGTGTTAATTATCGCCGTCGCTTTTTTAGCGTCAGGCATGATTGCCGAGCTGTGCTGGAATATCACGATTTTACTGTTTGTGCTTTATACCTTTATGGGCGCAGCAGTGTTGCATTGCACATTTGCAAGCATGAAAAGCGGCCGTTTTATGGTGCCGTTTTTATACGCAACCGTGTTGATTATTCCGCATGTAATGGTGTTAGTAGCCTTGTTTGGGTTATTGGATACTTGGTTGGACTTACGAAATAAACTCAAACCTAATGGGGCGTAAGCTCCTGATTTTTTTCGACAATTAGTCGATAGAGGATTTAAAAATGGAAGTTATTCTGCTAGAAAAAATAGCTAACCTGGGTAATCTAGGGGACAAAGTAACGATCAAAAACGGTTACGGTAGAAACTATTTGATTCCACAAGGTAAAGCTGCTGCAGCGACACCTAAAAAAATCAGAGAATTTGAAGAACGTCGTGCCGAATTAGAAAAACAAGCGGCTGAAAAATTGGCTGCTGCAACAGCTCGTGGCGAAGCGTTAAGCAAATTGAACGTTGTGATTACCCACAAAACTGGCGACGAAGGTCGTTTGTTCGGTTCAGTTGGCACACACGCTATTGCTGAAGCAATCACCGCTGCTGGCGTTGCTGTTGAAAAACAAGAAGTACGTTTGCCAAATGGCGCGATTCGTCAAATTGGCGAATACGACATCGCAATCAACTTGCACACTGATGTTGTTGTAACTTTATCAATTAAAGTTGCCGCAGAGTAATTAGCGATGATTATCGTAACCGGCGGTGCTGGTTTTATTGGCAGCAATTTGGTTTTAGGACTCAATGCCCGCGGTTACGATGATATTTTAGTAGTTGACCATTTAACCCAAGGGGTTAAATACCGCAATCTAGTCAACTGCAAAATTGCAGATTATTTGGATAGAAGCACCTTTCTGGAACGATTACAGCAAGGTGCCTTCAAGCCAGAATCGATTGAAGCAATTTTCCATCAAGGCGCTTGTTCGACCACTACCGAGTGGGATGGACGTTACATGATGGACAACAATTATGAATACAGCAAAATCCTGTTTCATTATTGCCAAAGCCACAAAATCCCGTTTATTTACGCCTCCAGTGCTGCTGTTTATGGTGCTGATCTCAACTTTAAAGAGTCTTTGCAATACGAAGGGCCTTTAAATGTTTACGGCTACTCCAAATTTCAATTCGACCAATACATTCGCAGACATCAAGCCAACCTAACCGCCCAAGTGGTCGGTTTACGCTATTTCAATGTCTATGGCCCGCATGAAGCCCACAAAGGCAGCATGGCCAGCGTTGCGTATCATTTAAACAACCAAATCAAAGATTCCGACGAATTACGTTTATTCGAAGGATGTGATGGTTATGGCAATGGTGAACAACTGCGCGACTTTATCTATGTCGGTGATGTGGTTGATATTAACTTATGGTTCTTAGATCATCCGCAGGTTTCCGGTATTTACAATACAGGCACCGGTCGTAGCCAAACTTTCAACGATGTCGCTAATGCGGTGATCCGTTTCCACCAACGCGGTCAAATTCGTTACATTCCGTTTCCCGAGCACCTAAAAGGCTGCTATCAAAGTTTCACCGAAGCCAATCTGGATAATCTCCGTGCCGCTGGTTGTGATCATCAATTCAAAAGCGTTGAACAAGGCGTTCAACTCTATATGGAGTGGTTAAACACATAATTGTGTTTTTGTTTTAGCCGTTTGGCTTAATCAACCAATCTTATGCAGAAAGTGCTGTTTAGCACCAAATTATCTGATCGCTAAATCTGCCTTGTCATTCCGTAGCAATCGCTTAGCCTAATACATTGAAAATTAAGCGATCCCTGACGGAATGACAAAAAGGTTTTTACCGCGATACGATCCGTTAATTCAGGAACGCTTATAGGATGCTGCCGACGCAAGGAAGCGCATCGCTCGCAACTGTTGCGCACCTTATCGAGTTAATTGTAAAAATAAAATTGGAGTATGAAAAATGAGTGAGGATGATCAGGAAATAGAAAAAGAGGGAATTTTAAAAAAGAAAATGGGGGTGACTTATTTAATAATATATTGTAATAAGCGTTGGTTATTGAGTTATGTGATTACTTTGTTTTTTTTGCTGTTTTATTGTCAATTTACTTTTTCAGGTAATAAAAATATAGGTTTTGAAATTCCTGAGTTTTTTGATGGAGCTCCTGACTTTCCTGTTCAATATGTAGAAAATGTAGAAAATGATAGTATTGATTGGAAAGGCGGTGGGTGTGATGATGAAGGTATGATAGATCAGAAAGAAAATAAAAGAATGGCATATAAATGCAAGGTGGTTGATGATAAAAATGGATTTTTTACATACTTAATGGATACAAATGGTTACTTGGTGCGTTTTCGTAATTTTTATCCAACGCACTTGATTAGTATAAATAACGAACAGTATGGAATTATTTTGAGTTCACATCCTTTTGAGTTATTTATAGAGATTGATGTAAATGGTGTCTTTAAAAGATATTATGCGGCAGATAATGAGTTTTTATTGAAAAATCAAGGATTGGAGTACCCCGGTGTGTTGGTTTGGTATAGTCGTAGTTTGCATGAAAATAAATGCATTGTAGATTTTTTAAAAAAATATGGTAAAAACATTGATGAGTGGAGCTATTTAAATACTAATTCTTATTCTCAGATTCAAATGTCTGTGTTACATGGCTTCGATGAAAAAATTAATTTGAAAAGTATTTTGAGCGCGGAGATTGATAAGGTTATTGCTTTTCAATATCCAAATCTTATATCTATAAATAATGATGTTAGCAGTAAAGATTATAGAGAAAGGTTATTTGTATTTTTGGCCGCAAATTCACCTGATTCTGATTTTCTTAAAGATAAAGTTGAGAAATACAAAGATTATATAGGGCATGATGTACTGGGTTTTTATAAGGAAATCAAATATTGTAACCAAGAAGGAGAACCATTATGGAGAGTAACCCAGCAAAATTAACATCAACACAAAATGCAATTTTTAATAGAATTATTGAAATACCGCGATACGATGCGCTAATTCAGGAACGCTTATAGGATGCTGCCGACGCAAGGAGGTGCATCGCTCGCGATTATTGGGCCTCCCGCTTATATTCTGCGCGCCTTATCGAGTTCGAACGACGGTCTTCTTTGGCGTTGTATCGTATCTTGTGCAATATTGCACATTAATTTAAGAAATATTAGAGGGCGTTATGTTGGGTGATTTTTTAATCGTTTTAAAAAATTCTTGGATAGGCCAGTTGTACCAGATTTCATACTCTTATGAGGTATTTTTATTCGTAGTGGCATATTTATCAGCATTTTTTGCCATAAAAAAACGATGGTTAAAGATCGTTTTTTTAAATGCTTTGCATCTTATATTGGTTTTTATACTGATTCGAGCCTACTTGCTTAATGAAGATATTTGTATTGAGCAAGGTCGAAAGCTTACGGATAAGGAAAAGATGGATTCTGCTGTTGATTATATTATTCAAAGTTACCCTCCTAATAAAATAGAGCAATATGTTGATAATCCGGAGGAAAAGTTTTCGGAATATGATAAGTGGTATTATGTTGAAAATCCGACCAATACCGATAAGAAAAATAAAATTCTTTACTATCCAAGTAGAGAGCTGTTTTATCAAGAAAACTCAGGCTGTTGTGCGCTATCTAATACTGCAGCACCATTGAAATGGAAAGGCTTTGATTCTTATTCAAGTGAAGAATGGGGTTGGCCAGTTGATTTTCATGCGCGTGTCCGTTGGCAGTATTCCGTGTGGGCGCATATTACTTATCGAGTAAAATATTTAAATTCTTCTAAG
>CAIXED010000054.1 GCA_903918375.1 uncultured Pseudomonadota bacterium
CTTAGAAGAATTTAAATATTTTACTCGATAAGTAATATGCGCCCACACGGAATACTGCCAACGGACACGCGCATGAAAATCAACTGGCCAACCCCATTCTTCACTTGAATAAGAATCAAAGCCTTTCCATTTCAATGGTGCATGAGTATCGGATAACGCACAACAGCTTGAGTTTTCTTGATAAAACTGCTCCCTACTTGGATAGTAAAGAATTTTATTTATATTAGAATTGAAAATATTTTCAATAAAATACCATTTATCATAGTCAAAAAACTTTTCATCTGGATTATCAACATATTGTTTTATTTTATTAGGTGGGTAACTTTGAATAATATAATCCACAGCAGAATCCATCTTTTCCTTATCCGAAAGCTTTCGACCTTGCTCAATACAAATATCTTCATTAAGCAAGTAGGCTCGAATCAGTATAAAAACCAATATAAGATGCAAAGAATTTAAAAAAACGATCTTTAACCATCGTTTTTTTATGACAAAAAATGCCGATAAATATGCCACTACGAATAAAAATACCTCATAAGAGTATGAAATCTGGTACAACTGACCTATCCAAGAATTTTTTAAAAAAATTAAAAAATCACCCAACATAACACGCTCCAATATTCCTGAAATTAATGTGCAATGACGATGTACAGATAAATACTGCCGACGCAAGGAGGCGCATCGTTCGAGTGAATCGACAACTAAACTATAAAAACCACCACCCAATACGTTGAGATGATGCGAACTACTTAAAAAAGCAAGCACTTTACTTGCCGAACAAAATAACGTCAATCAGATTATCTTGAATAAAAATCCCATCAACAAAAGAACAATTTTAAACACCAAAAAACAAGAAACTGTAAAATTATTTAAAACAAATGAATTGCATCAATTTTAAATAATTTTACAAAAATACCTGATTTGTTCTTACTGACAAGCCACTCCGATAAACCAATAAACAATCATCCTTTTGGCCTTTTTCCGGTTTGGCGAAATCCAGCAAAATCAGGTTTTCGGTATTCGCGCCTAAGGTGTAACTGATGCTGCTTTGTACGGTGTCGGTGCCTTCGCCGGCATTTTCAACCAGCACATCACCAACGTTATCGACATAGTAAATATCGTTACCGGCACCGCCAATCAGGGTATCGGCACCGGTAACACCGTCGAGGATGTTGTCACTGCTATTACCCACAATCAGATTATTCAGCGCGTTACCGGTGCCGTGAATCGCAAAACCCTCTAACAAGCGCAGTTCTTCAATGTTGGCATTGAGTAGATAGCTGGTGTTGGTAATCACCTTGTCATAACCTTGACCGGCTTTTTCGTAGATGCTGTACAGGATAAGTTTCACTGCCCTTACCCGCCCTTGAATAAAAAAAAACCTGTACCGCTAAACAACAGTGTCTAACGATACAGGTCTACAGCCTAGGTGTTGCTCAAGTGATAAACCATTAATGCCAATTAGCGGCAATCACCGGTACCAAGGTGGGTTGATAAGTTGAAGGCAAGGTACTGCTACCCGCCGCTGGTGGCGTATAAGCCGCCATCGCCTGCACCAGTTTCTCAACATCGGCATTCACTAAGCTCTTACCATCCGCTGTTTTGAACTGCTCAATTTGATTTTGGCTACC
>CAIXED010000055.1 GCA_903918375.1 uncultured Pseudomonadota bacterium
CATGATTCATCGCCTCAAACGCCATACCACCGGTAATACTGCCATCACCAATAATCGCCACCATGCGTTTATCTTCACCGCGTAACTGCGAAGCAATCGCCATCCCCAAAGCCGCGCTGATAGAGGTGCTGGAGTGACCGACGCCAAAGGCATCGTATTCACTCTCTTCACGAGAAGGGAAAGCCGACACACCGCCCAGAGTCCGAATGGTTGGCATCCGATCTTTACGACCGGTGAGAATCTTATGTGGATAAGCCTGATGTCCCACATCCCACACCAACTGATCGACCGGGGTATTAAACACATAATGTAAAGCCACGGTCAGCTCAACGGTGCCAAGTCCAGCGGAGAAGTGACCGCCGGAAATGCTGACTGTATGCGTCAAGTAATTACGCAACTCGGCAGACAGCTGAAGCAACTGGTCTTTGGATAAGCCGCGAACGTCAGCGGGGCTGTTGATTGTGTTTAACAGTGGGAATGTGGAGGAAAGTGTCATGTTGTTATTAGTTCCTTCAAGTTACCGAGGCGGTAAGGGCTGTTGATCAATGAGAGCGTTCAATGATGTACAGCGATAAATCGCGTAGTAAATCGGCTTCACTGCCAAAACTGCTCAGACTGGCAACCGCTTGTTCATGCAATTCCAGTGCTTTTTGTTTTGCGCCGGCCATACCTAACAAAGCAGGGTAGGTGGGTTTGTCGTTATCGTTATCTTTGCCTTGGGTTTTGCCTAAGGTTGCGGTGTCGCTTTCAATATCGAGAATGTCATCTTTAACTTGGAACGATAAACCAATGCATTTTGCGTAATGGTCTAGTTGTTTAGCAACGCTAGGGTCAAGATCAGGTTTTGATAATGCCGCCAAATTAACACTGGCACGAATTAATGCACCGGTTTTATGGATGTGCATGTTTTCTAATTCAGGCAAACTCAATTTAGTACCGACTGACGCTAAGTCAATCGCTTGGCCGCCGACCATGCCTTGTGAGCCGCTGGCTCTGGTTAGGGTGCTAATCATTTTTAAACGCGCAATCGCATCGACCGTGATGCTTGGGTCGTTGGCTAATACTTCAAAAGCTAAAGCTTGCAAAGCGTCGCCAGCTAAGATCGCGGTCGCTTCATCAAAGGCTTTATGACAAGTTGGTTTGCCGCGACGCAAGTCATCGTTATCCATCGCTGGTAGATCGTCGTGGATTAATGAATAAACGTGGATAAATTCCACGGCACAAGCTGGTGCGTCCAAAACATCTTCACTTAAACCTAATGCTTGGCCTGTTGCATAAGTTAATAAAGGTCTGGTGCGTTTACCGCCGTCTAATACGGTGTAGCGCATTGCCTGATGCAAAGTTTGTGGCAAAATGTTTTCGCTAGGTAAACGAGCGTCTAAAGCGCGTTCAACACGATTTTGGCAGGCGCTAAGATAGGTTTTTAAGTTACTCATTGGTAAATGGCTCCAAAGTTTGTTGACCGTTCTTTTCTAATAGGATTTGGACTTTCTGTTCAGCTTCTTGTAAGGCTTGCTGACAGGTTCGGGTTAATTTAATCCCGCGTTCAAACGCTTTTAAGGATTCTTCCAGCGAAATATCGCCCTGTTCCATTTGCTCGACTAATTTTTCGAGTTCGTCCATAGAGTCTTCAAATAAAGACGTGCTTTTTTTTCTCGACATAGTTAAGGCGTGGTGCTGAAAAATGACCCAGCATTATAGTATGAAATTGCTGTGGACTATAAAAAGCAGCCAAGTTTTGAATTGGCTGCTGATTTTTTATATGAATTTAGCGTGGTGTAATTCGAGAAATACCCACCGCTTCGCGCAAAGTTTGAATAAACGGTGAGCTGATGGCGCGGGCTTTTTCTGCGCCTTCTTGTAGCTGTTGTTCGATATGTTCCGGTGCGCCTAGTAATGCTTCATAGCGTTCACGAGCTGGAGCGATTTCGGTATTAATTTTTTCAAATAGCACTTGCTTCATTTCTCCCCAAGCAATGCCTTCCGCATAACGGGTGCGGATTTCTTCGACTTCACTGTTGCTGGCAAAAGCTTGGTAAATGCCAAACAAAGTGCAATCAGTTGGGTCTTTAGGTTCGCCGGGTTCTAGTGAATTGGTTTTGATTTTGTTGATCAGTTTGCGGAGTTTTTTCTCAGGCTCAAACAACGGAATGGTGTTGTTATAGCTTTTGCTCATTTTGCGACCATCTAAGCCCAATAAAGTCGCAGCGTTATCTTCTAAAACCGCTTCAGGTAACACAAAATGTTCGCCATAAATATGGTTAAAACGGCTGGCAATATCACGCGCCATTTCAATGTGTTGAATTTGATCTTTGCCGACCGGTACTTTATTGGCATTGAACATCAAGATGTCAGCGGCCATCAGTACAGGGTAGCTAAACAGGCCCATGTTGATGCCTTTATCGGGATCAGCGCCTTCGTTTTCTTCATTTTCAGCGACAGCGGCTTTGTAAGCGTGAGCGCGATTCATTAAGCCTTTAGCGGTAACGCAGGTCAGCATCCAAGTCAGTTCTAAAATTTCCGGCACATCGGATTGGCGATAAAACACAGCATTGGAAGTGTCTAACCCCAATGCTAACCAAGTCGCTGCAATTTCCAAGCTGGATTGTTTAACCCGCTCTGGCTCGGTGCATTTAATCAAAGCATGATAATCAGCCAGAAAATAAAAAGGTCTGACATTGTCATTTTTACTGGCTTTAATGGCTGGACGAATCGCCCCAGCGTAATTGCCTAAATGCGGGGTGCCGGTGGTGGTAATGCCGGTAAGAACGATAGATTTGCTCATGTTAAAACTCGATTTTGCTGTCAATGGCTGCGAAAAATTTCCCGCATTTTACCGCAGGCAAGATTTATTGCGGCATTTACCACTTAAAAAATCTAAGCAAACATCAAGCAGGGCGGAATAAATCAGGCGCTGTTCGCTTAAAACTGTTAAAATTCAAGTCTTTTTCGACCTTCCTTCTGTTGTCATCCGCTAAATAGGGCGCAAAAAGTACATGACAAAATTCATCTTTATTACTGGCGGTGTGGTTTCATCCTTGGGCAAAGGGATAGCCGCTTCTTCTCTAGCAGCGATTCTCGAAGACCGCGGCTTAAAAGTCACCATTACCAAACTTGATCCTTATATCAACGTCGATCCGGGCACTATGAGCCCATTTCAACATGGCGAAGTATTTGTTACCGAAGACGGTGCAGAAACTGATTTAGACCTAGGACATTACGAACGGTTTTTAAAAACCACGATGGCGAAGAAAAACAACTTCACCACCGGACAAGTTTACGAACAAGTATTGCGCAACGAGCGTAAAGGCGAATATCTAGGCGCCACGGTTCAAGTGATTCCTCATATTACTGACGAAATTAAACGCCGCGTGTTCGCAAGTGCCGAAGGCTGCGATGTGGCTTTGATTGAAGTCGGTGGCACAGTTGGTGACATTGAGTCATTGCCGTTTTTAGAAACGATTCGCCAAATGGGTGTGGAATTAGGTCGCGATCGTGCGGTATTTATTCACCTGACTTTAGTGCCTTACATCAAATCTGCTGGCGAGTTAAAAACCAAGCCAACCCAGCATTCGGTTAAAGAATTACGCACTATCGGTATCCAGCCAGATATTTTGATTTGCCGTTCTGAACAACCGATTCCAGCCAGTGATCGTCGCAAAATTGCTTTATTTACCAATGTGGCCGAAAAAGCGGTAATTTCAGCGATTGATGCTGACACCATTTATCGAATTCCGTTGTTATTGCGTGAGCAAGGCTTGGATGACATCGTGGTTGACCAATTGCGTCTTGATGTTCCACCAGCTGATTTATCGTCATGGGAAAAAGTGGTTGATGGCTTAACCCATCCAACTGACGAAGTGAAAATCGCCATCGTCGGTAAATATGTCGATCACACCGACGCCTACAAGTCATTAAATGAAGCTTTGATTCACGCCGGTATTCACACCCGCCATAAAGTCATCATTAAATACATCGATTCAGAAACCATCGAAGCCGAAGGTACCGCACAACTAAAAGATGTTGATGCGATTTTGGTGCCAGGTGGATTTGGTGAGCGTGGTGTCGAAGGCAAAATTTCCACCGTGCGTTTTGCTCGCGAAAATAAAATTCCTTTCTTGGGTATTTGCTTGGGTATGCAATCAGCAGTGATTGAATTTGCTCGTCATGTGGTCGGTTTAGAAGGTGCTCACAGCACGGAATTCTTGCCGAATAGCCCGCATCCTGTGATTGGTTTAATCACCGAATGGATGGATGAAGCAGGCATTATCAACCAGCGCGATGAAGATTCCGATTTAGGCGGCACCATGCGTTTAGGCGCACAAAAATGCCAATTAAAATCCGCTTCGTTGGCGTTTGATTTGTATCAAAAAGATGTGATTACCGAACGTCACCGTCATCGTTACGAATTTAACAATCAATACCTCAAACAACTGGAAGCCGCTGGTATGCGTTTTTCAGGTAAATCTTTAGACGGTCGTTTGGTGGAAATTGTTGAATTAGCTGACCATCCTTGGTTCTTGGCTTGCCAATTCCATCCAGAATTTACTTCGACACCGCGCGTTGGTCACCCATTGTTTTCAGGGTTTGTCGAAGCTGCCGCTCAGCATAAAACCAAAGGTTAATTATGAAATTATGTAATTTTGAAGTCGGATTAGATCAGCCGTTTTTTCTGATTGCCGGCACATGTGTGATTGAAAGCGAACAAATGACGCTAGATACCGCCGGTAAATTAAAAGAAATTACCGATGAACTGAATATTCCGTTTATCTACAAATCGTCTTTTGACAAAGCCAATCGTTCTTCACTGGGTAGTTTTCGCGGCCCAGGGATTGAAAAAGGTTTGCAGATTTTAGAAAAAGTAAAACAACAACTGAATGTACCCGTTTTAACTGACGTTCACGAAGACACACCATTAGCGGAAGTCGCGTCAGTGGTTGATGTGTTGCAAACTCCAGCGTTTTTATGCCGTCAAACCAATTTCATCCAAAGCGTTGCAGCATTAGGCAAGCCAGTTAATATCAAAAAAGGCCAATTTTTAGCGCCTTGGGATATGGCGAATGTTGCGGCTAAAGCTAAAGCGACCGGTAATCAGCAAATCATGGTTTGTGAGCGTGGCGTATCGTTTGGTTATAATAATCTGGTTTCCGATATGCGTTCCTTAGCGGTCATGCGCGATACCGGATGCCCTGTAGTATTTGATGCAACCCACTCTGTGCAATTGCCAGGTGGACAAGGCAATTGCTCGGGTGGACAACGTGAATTTGTTCCGGTTTTATCGAGAGCGGCAATGGCAGTAGGGATTGCTGGCTTGTTTATGGAATCACATCCTAAGCCAGAAGAAGCGTTAAGCGACGGCCCAAATTCATGGCCTTTGCACCGTATGAAAGAATTGTTAGAAATGCTAGTAACTATAGACAAGGCTGTTAAATCGAGCAGCCTGATTGAAACCACACTATAAAAGGCAAGGTAATGGCAAGAATAGTAGATGTAAAAGCAAGAGAAGTTTTAGACTCACGCGGCAACCCAACTGTTGAAGCTGAAGTTTATTTGGCATCAGGTGTTGTTGGCAGCGCAATGGTGCCATCAGGCGCATCAACTGGTGAGCGTGAAGCGATTGAATTGCGTGATGGTGATAAATCACGTTACTTAGGTAAAGGCGTTTTAAACGCTGTTAAATACGTCAACACCGAAATCCGCGAAGCCGTTATCGGTATGGACGCTAGCAACCAAGCAGCATTAGATCAAAAAATGATCGAATTAGACGGCACAGCCAGCAAAGGCCGTTTAGGTGCAAACGCAATTTTGGGCGTTTCAATGGCAGCTGCTCGTGCAGCCGCTGAAGAAGCCGGCGTTCCACTGTACAAATACTTGAACACCACTGGCGAATTCATCATGCCAGTACCAATGATGAACATCATCAACGGTGGCTCACACGCTGACAACAGTGTTGATTTACAAGAATTCATGATTTTGCCAGTTGGCGCGCCAACTTTCCGTGAAGCGATTCGTTACGGCGCAGAAGTATTCCATAACTTGGCAAAAGTTTTAAAAAGCAGAGGTTTAGCGACTACTGTAGGTGACGAAGGTGGTTTTGCACCAAACTTGTCTTCTAACGAAGAAGCAATCGAAGTAATTTTAGAAGCGATTGAAAAAGCAGGCTACAAAGCTGGCGAAGACATCTTCTTAGGTATGGACGCTGCAAGCTCTGAATACTACAAAGACGGTCGTTACGAATTGTCTGCTGAAGGCAGAAGCTTCAACTCAGAAGAAATGACTGACTTCTTCGTTGACTGGGTAGAAAAATATCCAATCATCTCAATCGAAGACGGTTTAGACCAAAACGACTGGGCAGGCTGGAAATACCAAACTGAAAAATTGGGTGGTCAAATCCAATTGGTCGGTGACGATTTGTTCGTCACTAACCCAGCAATTTTGAAAGAAGGTATCGACAAAGGTATCGCTAACTCAATTTTGATCAAAGTTAACCAAATCGGTACTTTGACTGAAACTTTAGAAGCGATCAGCACTGCAAAAGCAGCAGGTTACAGCGCGGTAGTTTCTCACCGTTCTGGCGAAACCGAAGATACTACTATTGCTGATTTAGTCGTTGCTACCGGCACAGGCCAAATCAAAACTGGCTCATTAAGCCGTTCTGACCGTGTTGCTAAATACAACCGTTTGATGAAAATCGAAGACGAGTTGGGCGATAAAGCGAAATACGCTGGTCGTAGCGCGTTCAAAATGCTGTCTAAATAAACTTTAGATAGGTGTTGGCTGGGTTGAGTACAAACCAACCCAGCCAATCTTTCTTCCTGTTTTCCGCTTGAGATACGGCTATTAAAACCCTTATCCTCATCATCATCGTACTGATTGCCCACTTCCAATATCGTTTATGGTTGGGTGATGCCAGTCTGACGCAAATTATTGAGTCTCGGCACCGCCTTGAGGCTTTAACTAAAGACGCACAAGAAAAAAAGGAAAGAAACGACTCCTTATATGCGGAAGTAGTTGATCTACGCAAAGGCTCCGAAACTATCGAAGAGCGCGCCCGTTACGAGTTAGGCATGATCAAGGAAAACCAAACCTTCTTTCAAGTGCTAGAGTAGCGCATGAACAAAACTATTCAATGCTGGGCAGTAGTGCCCGCCGCTGGGGTTGGCAAACGTATGCAAGCCGACCGCCCCAAACAATATTTACCGCTAGCCGGAAAAACCGTCATCGAACATACCCTCAGCCGATTAGTACAATCGGGCGCTTTTCAAGCGGTAGCGGTAGCGATTTCTGTTGAAGACCCGTACTGGCCAGAATTAGAGATTTCTCAACACCCGCAAGTCATCACCGCCCCCGGTGGCAAAGAACGCGCTGATTCAGTGCTGTCTGCCCTAAAAGCCTTACAAGGCCAAGCCGATGAAAATGACTGGGTGTTAGTTCACGATGCGGCTAGACCGTGTTTAACCAGCGACGATATTCATAATTTGATAGCGACGCTAAAAGATGACGCCGTTGGTGGCATTTTAGCCCTGTCATCGCATGACACCTTGAAACAGGTTGATGGTCATAACATCACCGCAACCGTTGATAGAAGCCAGATCTGGCGCGCCTTGACTCCGCAAATGTTCCGTTACGGCATGCTGCGCGATGCCTTGCAAGATGCCGAAGGCAATCCAGCGATTACCGACGAAGCCAGCGCCTTAGAACTGTTAGGACTACAGCCTAAAATTGTCGAAGGTCGCCCCGATAACATCAAAATCACCCGGCCCGAAGATTTGGCGCTGGCACAATTCTATATGGAGCAACAACAATGATTCGAGTTGGCCAAGGCTACGACGTTCACCGTTTCAACGACGGCGATCACATTATTTTAGGCGGCGTCAAAATCCCTTATGAAAAAGGCTTAGAAGCCCATTCTGACGGCGATGTGGTGTTACACGCTTTAGCCGACGCGATTTTAGGCGCGGCGGCATTAGGTGATATTGGTAAACATTTTCCCGATACCGACCCCGAATTTAAAGGCGCTGACAGCCGCGTATTACTGCGCCACGTCTATAAAATCGTCCAAGAAAAAGGCTACCAACTGATTAACGCCGATGTCACCATCATCGCCCAAGCGCCAAAAATGTTGCCGCATGTGCCTGATATGCGCGCCAATATCGCCGCTGATTTATTAGTCGATATCGACTTCATCAACGTCAAAGCCACCACCACCGAAAAACTAGGTTTTGAAGGTCGTAAAGAAGGGATTGCCGTGCAAGCGGTGGTGCTAATCGAGAAATAACATGACCGAAATAACCTTGCCGCAATGGCCTTTTGCATTTGGAGGCCCTAGCGGCACAGGTGAAATCAAAGCCAACGTTGACGATTTTATCGTCGAAGAAATCCTCTCATTTAGCCCCGAAGGCGCTGGCGAGCATGTATTTCTACACATCGAAAAATGCCACGAAAACACCGAATACGTCGCCCGCTTATTAGCCCGTCATGCCGGCGTTCGTCAGCGTGATGTTAGTTTTGCTGGTTTAAAAGACCGTCATGGCCGCACTCGGCAATGGTTTAGCGTTTGGTTGCCAGGTAAACAAGACCCAGATTGGACGGGTTTAGAATCAGACAACCTAAAAATTCTGCAAACCGTCCGCCATGCTCGCAAGCTCAAGCGTGGTGTTCTCGCCGCCAATCAATTTCACTTAACCATCCGCAATTGGCACGGCGACAATCAAGGCGCTGAACAGCAATTACAACAAATTCAACAACACGGTTTTCCCAATTACTTTGGCGAACAGCGTTTCGGTCGCAACGGCCAAAACGTCAACAAAGCCTTGGCGATGTTTGCTGGCGCTAAGGTCAAACGCGAACAAAGCTCAATTTATCTCTCAGCCGCGCGTTCTTATTTGTTCAACTTGATATTGGCCGAGCGGGTTACAGGCGCAAGCTGGAATCAAGCGATTGCCGGTGATGTGTTTAAACTCAATCAAACCAACAGCCATTTTCACGCCGAAGTCGTTGATGCAAGCTTATTGGAACGGTTAAACAGCGGCGATATTCACCCAACCGGCGCTTTGTTTGGCAAAGGCGAGGGCGGTGTTAGCGGTGACGCTTTAGCGATTGAACAAGCTATCATCGCAACTTATCCCGAACTAACCGCAGGTTTATTAAAAGCCGGTTTAGAACACGACCGTCGCGGCTTGCGGGTTATGCCAGAAGATTTTTCATGGATGTTTGAAGCCGATAATCAACTGAAATTATCGTTTCGCTTACCAGCGGGGAGTTATGCGACGGGGTTATTAAGGGAAATTGTCGATAGCAGCATTGATTAGTTGTGTAGGTTGGCTTCGCTCGATAGAGCGTAACCCAACCACCGACTATGATTTTAGCCCAGCCTCACCATCTTTGACCAAAGCGCTGATCTTCATATCAGCTATCTGTGTCAGAAAATAGTCTAGGAAAAAAAATATCGATTGATTCCACTGGAAAACGCAGCGATACAGGGCCTTTAACTGTATCAGATCCTAATACACCTTTTTCTATAAGTGAGGCCAAAACAGTTCTCCCCGTCCGCTCCCCCAAACCGCTAGAGGCCACAGCATCCCCTCGCGAGACCTCACCATTACGCCACACATATTTCAAAATGTTGATTGCTTCGTTTCTTATTTGGTGGGTTTTGATGTATTTTTCTAACCTAAGCTCCATTGAATCAAAGTCATATAGACTTTCCATAAAACTGATCTGGTCTATGCATATATCAATGAACCAGTTAATAAAATCAGTTAAAGCCCTTCTTGATAGATTACCTCGACCATCCAGATCGCCTTGTCGTTTCATGTCAGCGTGATTCATCATCTGTTTGTAAGTCATTCCACCATCAAGACCTCTTGATAAGCCGCGAGACACCGACCACAAACCATTTGCCCCTATGCCAGCATAAAGCCCCATTGCATGGCTCATTAGTCTACTAACACGGCCATTTCCATCGGGGAATGGGTGGATATAGTTAAATCGGTGATGTGCTGCGGCCATCGCAATAACTCGACTATTCATCCTCATCGGTTCCATGCAATATTTTTTTTCAAAATAGCCCATAAATGTTTCGACCACATTGCTACTTGGTGGAAAATGTTGACCGATCACAACATCGTGGATTGCTTTACTACGGAAATCGCCTGGAACCATGTAAAAACCATGAGCATTGCCCTCTATCAAAAGCATTTCATCGGTGGCGTCTTTGTAAAAATCCCTATGAAGCTCTTTTATAAAATCAACAGACCACGGTTGTAGGGATTCACCGTTTAGATAACGGTCGTCCACTGCTTTTTGTAGCCGAACATGTGCTCGTGCCTCAACTTGCAGATTGCGATTGCGACCATCGTTATCAAAATCTTCAGCCAACGCTCGCTCAATATCCCTTGGTTTTGTCTTATGCCCTTCAATAAGATTTGAGTAATAACAGTTTGTTATCCTCACCAAGTCTGCAAGGCTGCTAGCCGTTTTTCCGTTTATGTTTTTGCCAAGTTGCGCTGCTTTCCAAACTAAATCGGTAGCGCGATCAGCAGTTGTTGAATCAATTACGTCTAATAAGCAAGGTTCTATTCTGAACGGTGTTTCTAATTGCAATGACATATGCCGATCTCATTTTTACTGTAACTGATTGTTAGGTAAGGATTTTTATAGTAAAAATTATAGCATTTTTCCGATATGTAGTGCCGATGTGTAAATAAAGTATAAGCCTATGTTTTTTAATAAGTTATAAGTCTCTTGCATGGTTTATTTGCCGATAAGTCTTGGCGGAATATTGGCTTCGGCTGCGCTCAGCCAACGGGTGGTTTGGTTAATAGGAAACGCATCATTCGCGAGCAATGCGTTTCACGTTGTTCAGCTTAGACTTGCAGTTTAGAATGAAGCACTTACTCATCGTTTAATTTTTTGGAGCCCGCTATGATTTTAACATTCGAGCTTGAACCGGAATTAGAGCAATTATTAGAAAATGATGCGAAACAAAAGCATCTTTCATCAAGCGAAATGGTTAAGGAACCTCTGATTAATTCCCATCGAGAGATATAATTCGACCCTAGTCCCGATTTCGAGATAAAGCAGATGGAACAGAATCAACAACTCAGTTTTGCCGATGCAGAATACGCCAACAAAGGCAAAGTCACACGGCGCGAAAA
>CAIXED010000056.1 GCA_903918375.1 uncultured Pseudomonadota bacterium
GAGAATCGCAATCCCGAAAATCTGGGTTTGAAACAACAAAACGTCGATAACGTCATCGCCGCGATGACCAATGTAATTCACAGTTCACGCGGTACCGCTGGCAGTTTGGCTAGAGGCATCAATTATCACATCGCTGGTAAAACCGGTACTGCACAGGTATTTACCGTCAAACAAGAAGAAAAATACAACGAAGACGCGATTGATTTCAAAATGCGCGACCATGCTTTGTTTATTGCCTTGGCACCGGTTGAAAATCCACAAATCGCGGTGGCGGTGATCGCTGAACACGGCGGTCACGGTGGCACAGTCGCTGCGCCAATTGCCGGTGAAATTATTCGCGCCTATCTCAATCAAAATAAGGCCAGTGCTAATGAAAAATGAAATGCGTAATGAGTATTTTCAGTCGCCGTCATTAATTGGCAATTTACTCAGAACCCTGCACGTCGATATTCCCTTGTTTTTAGGCTTAGTGCTGATTTGTACTCTCAGTTTTGTGATTCTCTACAGTGCTGGCGGTCAGGAAATCAATGTTTTGATTCGTCATGCCACCCGCATGGGTTTTGCGATGTTGTTGATGATCGTGCTGGCGCATATTAACCCCCGCCAGTTTCAAAGTTTTTCGGTGCTGTTTTTTGCTGGTTGCGTGTTGTTATTACTGGCGGTTGCGGTGATGGGGCAGATCGGTAAAGGCGCACAACGTTGGCTGGATTTAGGTTTTTTCCGCTTTCAACCTTCCGAATTTACCAAGCTCAGTGCGCCGATGATGGTGGCTTGGTATCTCGCCGAACAAGCTTTGCCACCCAAGCCTAAGCATGTCGGGATTGCCGGTGCCTTGTTGATCGTGCCAGTGTTGCTAATTGCTAAACAGCCGGATTTAGGCACCGCTTTATTGGTTGCTAGTTCCGGTGCGGCGGTGTTGTTTTTTGCCGGTTTATCATGGTGGTTCATGATTGTGTGTGTGTTGGGCGGTATCGCTTTAACCCCGTTGCTGTGGAATTTTTATCTACACGATTACCAAAAAAATCGAGTGCTGACCTTTATCAATCCCGAAGCCGACCCCATGGGTGCGGGTTATCACATTATTCAATCGAAAATCGCGATTGGTTCCGGCGGCGTTAATGGCAAAGGCTGGTTGGGTAGTAGTCAGGCGGAATTAGACTTTTTACCAGAAAGCTCGACCGACTTTATCTTTGCGGTTTTTGCCGAAGAATTTGGCTTATTCGGCTGTGTCAGTTTGTTGTTTTTGTATTTACTGGTCATCATTCGCTGCTTCTACATTGCCGTCCAAGCCCAAGATACATACAACCGTTTATTGGCTGGCAGCTTGGCGTTTACCTTTTTCGTCTATGTGTTCGTCAATATTGGCATGGTGATTGGCGTGTTGCCGGTGGTCGGTGTGCCTTTGCCTTTGGTCAGTTACGGCGGCACCTCTATGGTGACTTTAATGGCCGGTTTTGGCATATTGATGTCGATTCATACTCATCGCAAAGTCCATCCGGTATAAACATGAAGTTTAAAAAATCAGTTTTATTCGCCTTATTGTTATCGACCCAGCTGGCGCAAGCCGAAATTGCCAACACCGATAGCTTTAATGGCTTTATCCATAAAATGGTCAGCCAGCATCATTTTAACGAAGCGCAACTGCGGCAATTGTTCAAATCGGTCGAGATACAACAGCCGATTTTAGATGCCATGTCCAAGCCCGCCGAAGCCAAACCTTGGTTTCAGTATCGCGATATTTTCATGACGGAAGCGCGGATTGCTGGCGGTGTGCAGTTTTGGCAAGACAATCAAGCCGCATTAGCCGCGGTTGAACAGCAATACGGCGTGCCTGCCGAAATCATTATTGCCATCATTGGCATCGAAACCAAATACGGCGCTAATACCGGTAAATATCGGGTGATGGATGCCTTATCGACTTTGGGTTTTGCCTATCCGAAACGCAGCGAATTTTTCTTAAAAGAGCTGGAACAGTATTTATTGCTGACCCGTGATGAACAAATTGACCCGCTGAGCTTAAACGGCTCTTATGCTGGCGCCATGGGTTTTCCGCAATTTATGCCTAGCAGTTTTAGAACCTATGCCGCTGATTTTGACCACGACCAGCACCGCGATATTTGGAAAAACAGCGCTGATGCGATTGCCAGCGTTGCCAATTATTTCGTCCGCAACCAATGGCAAACCGGTGGCGAAATTGCTTTTGCGGTGACAGCCAAAGGCGAGGCTTATCAAAAAGCCTTAGGCAAAGGCGTTAAACCCGATTCAACGGTTGGCCAATTACGCGCTTTACACATCAATGCACCCAAGCAATTAGCTAACCATCAAGCCGCTAAATTGCTCAGTTACCAAACCTTAGACGGCAATGAATTGTGGCTGGGCTTACATAATTTTTATGTGATTACCCGTTACAACCACAGCCCTTTATACGCAATGGCGGTTTATCAATTAAGCCAAGCGATTGCTGAACGACACAACGCCCACCATTAACCTTTAACTGCCGTAACCCATGACAAACGAATATAACGCCGCCGCGATTGAAGTATTAAGTGGTTTAGATCCGGTACGCAAACGCCCAGGGATGTACACCGATACCACTCGCCCTAACCATTTGGTACAGGAAGTGGTCGATAACAGCGTCGATGAAGCGCTGGCAGGACACGCCAACAGCATCGAAGTGATTTTGTTTAAAGACGGCTCGGTAAAAGTCAGCGATAACGGTCGCGGGATGCCGGTCGATATTCACCCCGAACAAGGTATTCCTGGGGTGGAAGTGATTCTGACCCAGCTCCACGCGGGCGGTAAATTCTCCAACAAAAACTACCAATTCTCCGGCGGCTTGCACGGGGTTGGGGTATCGGTGGTGAATGCCTTATCCGAAAAACTGCTGGTCGAAATCAAGCGCGGCGGCGGTGTTTATCAAATGGAATTTGCCAGCGGTGACAAAGTCAGCGAGTTGCAGCAATCCGGCACCGTCGGCAAAGCCAACACCGGCACCAGTGTTCATTTCTGGCCAGAAGCAAAATATTTCGACTCCAACCGCGTTTCAGTGTCCAAGCTAAAACACGTTTTACGCGCCAAAGCGGTGTTATGCCCGGGCTTAAAAATTGTCCTGCATTCGGAATTAAGCGACGAACATTACGAATGGTGCTATCAAAACGGCTTGCAGGAATATTTATTAGACCGAGTTGGCGATGTGGAAATTTTCCCGCAACAACCGTTCATGGCTAATATGGCCGCCAGCAACGAAGCCGTCGAATGGGGCATCGTCTGGACGCCGGACAGCTTGCCGGAAACCATCGCCGAAAGTTACGTCAACTTGGTACCAACCGCGCAAGGCGGCACCCATGTCAATGGCTTACGTGCTGGCTTAACCGAAGCGATTCGCGAGTTCTGCGATTTTCGTAACCTGCTGCCACGCGGGGTTAAAATCGCTCCCGAAGACGTTTGGGAAAGCTGTCATTTTGTCTTGTCAGTCAAATTGGAAGACCCGCAGTTTTCGGGGCAAACCAAAGAACGCCTCAGCTCGCGTGAATGCGTCACCTTCGTTTCTGGCGTCGCCAAAGACAGTTTCAGCTTGTGGCTGAATCAGCATCCGCAAGAAGGCGAAAAAATCGCTGAAATTATCCTCACCAGCGCCCAAAAACGCTTAAAAGCCGGTAAAAAAATCGTCCGCAAAAAAATCACCAGCGGCCCGGCTTTACCTGGAAAACTTGCTGACTGCTCGGCACAAGACATTTCCCGCACCGAATTATTCTTAGTCGAAGGTGACTCCGCGGGCGGCTCGGCCAAACAAGCTCGCGAACGCGAATTCCAAGCCATCATGCCGTTACGTGGCAAAATCTTGAATACTTGGGAAGTCGATTCCAGCGAAGTCATGGCCTCGCAAGAAGTCCACGACATCGCGGTAGCCTTGGGCATAGAACCCGACAGCGACGACCTACAACACCTACGCTACGGCAAAATCTGCATCCTCGCCGACGCCGACTCCGACGGTAACCACATCGCCACCTTGATCTGCGCGCTATTCTTCCGCCACTTCAAAGCCTTGGTACAAGCCGGCCACGTCTTCGTCGCCATGCCGCCCTTGTACCGAATTGACGTCGGCAAACGAGTGTTCTACGCCTTAGACGAATCCGAACGCCAAGGGGTTTTAGCGCGAATCGAAGCCGAAAAGCTCAGCGGCAAAATCAACATCCAACGCTTCAAAGGCCTAGGCGAAATGAACCCCTCACAACTCCGCGAAACCACCATGAACCCAGATACACGGCGCTTGGTGCAATTAGTGATTGAGGAAAATGACGATACGTTTGAACAAATGGATTTGCTGCTGGCGAAAAAGCGGGCAGGGGATAGGAAGAGCTGGTTGGAGGATAGGGGGAATTTGGCGGAGGTTTAGTAACTTACTAAGTCATTAATTTTAGTTATATGCTAATCAGCTAGGAATCAAATATGGCAAGTCGAAAAAAATTCATTGAGTCAGTTGGTGCAACCTGTGCAAATTGGTATTGGAGTTGGTCGTTTGTAAATCATCAAGAACGTTTCGTTATTTTTGGACTTTGGGATGTTCATAAAAATGGTTTGATTCTTGAAAAGCAGTGGAACGGGCATGGACTTAATCAATCGCTTGAGCATATTAGACTAGTGCAAGAAAATGGTTACACATTAAAAACATTTCCAATTAAATACTCGCAAACAGATAATGGAAATCCAAGAATCAAGGGGTTTGATCCTATTCTGACGGATAAGTTGTTAGTTTCGGTTTCAGGGTGTTGGTATGCCATTAGTGATGATATTGATGTTGAAGAAGCGATAGCGGAAGAAGTTGTTAATCCTGAGATATTTATTGAAGGTGCAACAAAAAATATTTCTGTAAATGCTTATGAAAGAAACCCTAAGGCAAGAAAAGAATGCTTAGAGATTTATGGGTATAAATGTTTTGTATGCCATTTTGATTTCAAAAAAACTTATGGGGATATAGGGCTGAACTTTATTCATGTGCATCATGAGGTTGCATTAGCTGATATTGGGCAAGAGTATGAAGTTGACCCTAGAAATGATTTAAAACCTTTATGCCCTAATTGTCATGCAATTATTCACAGAATACACCCACCAATTAAGGTTGATGATTTGAAAAAAAATATTAAGCTCTTAGCTCGGTAGATTGGGTTAGGCGTTAGCCGTAACCCAACACGTTGGCCTTCGATTGTTGGGTTGCGCTCTATCGAGCGAACCCAATCTACGGACTTTATTTGCTCCTAATTTAATTGCTAAGTAGTCAAACCAAAGTAATCAGGCATTAGCCGAACAAGGATCCAATAAATTCAATGGGTTGCAAGTTTTTTATGCCGGAATACTTATAGCTACCTACTTATTCAGTTTCTACGTATTATGAGAAAATAATAAAATATGGAATAAAAAATTCTGAATAGTTACAAGACATAATGGTATCGCTATTTTGAAATGAGCGCAATTCAGGAAATTTTTTCTGGCATTAATCCCTGATTTACTTATGCCCCCCTCCTAACTCCCCGTAAAATAATAATTCAATTAGGTGCGCTCGCATTCAATCCTGATTACTTAATACTACTATACATAATATACAGACAGCAAAAATAGGTGAAATAAAAAACAATACCAAAATGCCCCAAATAAATACATTTTCAATTAATGTGTATTTAAAAATTGCAAAAATCAAAAAAGCTATAATTGCTAGAATGAAAATGCCAAAAATTGCAGGCCCATATTGTAATAAAAAGATAGTGGACATATATTGCCTATTAAGAAAATACTAAAAATAAACCCTATGAGAAAACACTGCGAGTAGAATCGGTGTTGAAAAATCTACTTTCAAATGGCAACAATTCACCCAATCCATCTACCCTAACACGCAATAGAAATGGTTCTGCCGGAATGTTTGAACTCTTTTTTTCGGCATATTCAGTTAAAACAGCCTCTTTAGTAGATTCCAGGACGCAATACAACCTTCTAAGTATCGTGAATGGCAGTATCACTTTGCCATACTCCGACTGCTTGTAATTACCGCGCAAAAGATCAGCAACTGACCAGATTAATGCTGAAAGTATTTGTGGATTCATTTCTGTCATGGGTTGTGAAATCATTTTCGTTGGCTAACAAACTTAACGTTAACCAAATAATTCACAGCATGCTGTGAAGACCAATCTTAGCAAATACTCCATCCTATTCCTAGTATGCTGGGAAATGAACATAGTGATTTAACAATAGTTGTTGGAAAAGTAATCCGCGAAGAACGGAAGAAGGCAGGTTTTACCCAAGAAGAATTGGGGTTTGAAGCGGAGTTACAACGAAATTACATAAGTTTGATGGAACTTGGACGCTATCAACCAACAATAGCGACATTATTCAAGTTAGCCAAAGCATTGAAGACAACACCATCGTCACTGATATTGAAAATTGAAACCAAGCTAGAAAGCGCCAAAAGCTAGCCCGTAGGATGCGGTAAACAACGTGCACCGCATCAATCGCGAGCGAGGCGCCTCACGTTGTTCGGCACATCGCATTAAACTGGTTAAATAACTTCGGGGTTAATGCGCTATCAATGAGATTAATCTGAAAAATGACATTGTCTTAATCTCATCGAAAAGTTGGCTACTTTTTGCCTTGTCCCACTAAAAAACCAACCAAACCCGATGCAATCGCTCTGCGGGGCGTTAGTTTTTTCATCGATCTGGGTAGCCACTAGATACCTACAATCTCGGTCAATAGCTGTTTGTTTTGATCAAGGATACCCAGCCTTTTTTTCTCGGTTTTCGCTTCGGCGACGACATCATAAAGCGCAATCGCTTTGCGTAGAATTTCGGTTTTGGTGGTGTGTCCC
>CAIXED010000057.1 GCA_903918375.1 uncultured Pseudomonadota bacterium
GCTGATCGCTAAATGAGCGTCGTCTTTGTTGAGATCGATACAGAGATTTTGCTCAGCATCGTGATAACGATAAAAATCATCACGCTTAGCCACTTCGCGAAAACTGCAAATAAACGGCAAAAACACCAGCGGATATTCCAATCCTTTGGATTTATGAATGGTGACGATTTTGATTAAATTGGCATCACTTTCCAACCGAATAATCGTGTCTTCACTGCTTTGCGGTTGGTTACCAGCAATCGCCTCGGCTAAATGACGAATCAAAGCTTGTTCGCCTTCCAATTGGGCGCTGGCTTGTTGCAATAATTCGGCCAGATGCAGCAAATTGGTTAAACAGCGCTCGCCATTGTTGGCGGCATTGAGCTGAACATGTAGCCGATAATCGTTAATCAATTGCCGCAAAGTTGGCAAAATACCGTCTTGTTGCCAGCGTTGCTGATAGCTTAAAAACCGTTCTAGCTCGATTTCCCACAAGCTTTCATCGACCACCAAGGTTTGTAATTGTTGATAAGACCAAGCCAAAGTCGCGGTACTTAATGCTGCCCGCACCCTGCGCTCATCGCGTGGCTCGGCCAAGGCCTTTAACCAGATCAATAAATCCTGCGCTTCTTGGCTGCTATAAATCGAATCGCGTTCAGATAAATACACACTGCGCAGTTTTCGCGCTGCTAATGCTTCACGCATCAATTTCGCTTCTTTGTTGCTACGCACCAGAATCGCTATATCACCCGGTTGCAAAGCTCTAAACGGTTCGTCCTTTAAACTTTTAAAACCGGTTTCCCTTGAGTTCAGCAAAGCAACAATTTCACTGGCCGCCACTTGCGCCAAAGTTTGCCGATAATCATCAACCCCAATCGGTGCTTGTAACGCTTGATGCCAAAGCGTCAAAGGCTGGGCTGATTGGCCGTTAACCTGCCAAACTTCATCGCGACCTTTAGCGTCAACATCAATAAACGCCAGCGGATTGTGTTGCTGATCTTGCTTAAATAAAAACGCCCCTTGCGGTTGATTTTGATCGGCGTTGAGAAACAAACGATTCACCGCTTTCACCAAGCTTTGGCTGGAGCGGTAATTGGTGTTCAAAGTGTAATGCTTACCTTGAGTGGCTTGATGGGCTTTCAGATAGGTAAAAATATCCGCGCCGCGAAACGAATAAATCGCCTGTTTTGGATCACCAATCATGAAACAGCCTAAACCGCTATCCGCTTCCGGTGGATAAAGCTTGGCAAAAATCCGGTATTGCACGGGGTCGGTGTCTTGAAACTCGTCAATCATGGCAATCGGAAATTGCTGACGTATCACCTCGGCCAAACGCTCGCCTTGCGGACTGTATAAAGCACTTTCCAAACGGGTCAACATGTCATCAAAACTCATTTGCGCCAGACGCTGTTTTTCCCAGACATAACGTTGTTTAACCCACTGCACGGCATGAGCAATCAAAGCGACTTTCAGATTCGGCAAGCCTGCTAATTGATTGGGCAACTCGCTTAAAGCTTGAAAAGCCGGATGTGAAGGTGCGGTTTTTCCATCTTGCACCAGCGTGGCTAAACCGTCTGGCGACAAATTTCTAAAGCCGGCGCCTATATCCAATTCGACTTGCTGAGGATCGTTGGCCCAAGTGCGGATTTTGTCGAACCAGCCAGCACGATTTTTAACATTGTAGTTTTTAGCCGGTAAGGTTTTGCTGTTAACCGCTTCATCAATTAAATCACGCACTTCATCAATCCATTGCAGCCAAGGCTGTTTCAGCTGGGTTAACTGGCTTTGTTGCTGCTGATTCAATTCCGCGCACAAGGCGGCAATACTGTTGGCATTCGACACGTCACCCAAAAACTCGCTTTGGGCTATCAATTGGCTAATCGCGGCTTGCAAGGCATCGGGGGTTTTAAAGTATTGATAGACCTGCTGCAAACTGTCGCTGTTAGCGGCTAACGGGTAGTAAAAACTGCGCCAGTAATCGCGAATCGCTTGATTGAGCAAATCGGCATCATCGGTATTGACTTGCTGACGAAACAAACTGCCGCTATCAAAGGCATGTTGTTGCAGCATGCGGTTACACCAGCCGTGAATGGTGTACACCGCTGATTCATCCATCCAATTCGCTGCTAATTCCAAGCGTCTGGCGCAATTTAGCCAGCGGGTGTCATCAAAACTTTGCCGCAATTCTGTTAAAAATGGATCGGCTTTGTCAGTTTGTTGGCGAAAAAATAAAGCCGCCGAACTTAAGCGTTCACGAATCCGGTCGCGTAATTCTTTGGTGGCGGCTTCGGTAAAGGTCACCACCAAAATATCAGCCGGCAATAAATCGCTGCCATGGTTTTCAAGGCCGTGACCTAAAATTAAACGCAAATATAAAGCGGCAATGGTGAAGGTTTTTCCAGTGCCAGCACTGGCTTCGATTAAACGAGTACCCGATAAAGGAAATTCAAGCGGTTTTAAAACTTGGCTCATGCTGCAATCTCCGGCTGAACTTCAATCCAATCAAAGGCCATGCCATACAACTGTTTGGCTGTTTCTTCAAAACCATTGGCTAATAAATCGGCAAAGTTGGGATAAAAACGCCGCAGATACAGATCGTAATCAACTTCACCCAATTGCCTGTCACTGCCGTAATAGGTCTGCTGGGCTTTGGTTTCATCGCTGGCTAATAAAGTGAACGCGGTTTTAATCGCCACCGGTAATGGCGCTTGTAAACCTTGTAACCAAGCGGCCAAGGTGGTTTGCAAAGCGGCTTGAGCTTCGGCTAGTTCAATCACTGAAATTTTCAAAATCGCATCCTGACCCACCACAAAACTTTGCAGATTTAAGCCCGCTGCACAGCCCAATAAATGTTGTAACCAAGGCAGCATCAGACTGTGATATTTGGGGATTTTCATGCTGACCACCGATTGCGCGGTTAAGCTGATTAAAGCGGTTTCACCGGCTTGGTTTTGATACAAATCGACTAATTCGCCACTCAATTGAATACCGCCCAAGTTGAGATTCAATCGCTGTGGAGCGCTGGCTGACCAAGTCGCCAATAACGATTGATACTGCTGCCAAGCATTTTCGACGCAGGCGCTGATTTCATAAAATGCCAAGCCACCAAAACCGGCCAATGGCAATTGACCTTTGGCCGCCAATACTTGCTGCTGATGCTGGAAAAAATCGGCTAACGGCTGATCGGGATTGGCTTTTAGCTGTTGCAATAAATCATGGTTAAGACCAAAGCGTTGCAGCCCATCAAAGCTAAACGGCTCGTTGTCTTCGCTGGTAATGCTGTCATCGGCAAAATTAAATTTTAAGCTTTGCTGGCAAAAGCTTTTCACCGGTGCTTTTAGAAACGCAGCGAGGGCCTCGATAGACACAGCGTTTGGCAATTCGGCATCAAACACCGTGGTCTGATTTTGGCTGAGGGTTTCGGTTTCAAACCACTCTTTACTGTAGGTAAATAAGCGCTTGTCGCGGCCAGTCTTGATGTAATCTTGACTAAACGGCTGCAAGGGATGTTCAACGGTAATCGCTGCTAACCATTTGTCATCATGATTTGCCAAACGCCACCCTTGCGCCAAAAAGTCACGCAACTGACTGACTAACACCGAAGCCGGTCGCTCGGTGTTATCGCGAATACTGCGCCCTACCCAGCTGATATACAGTTGCTCCCGAGCCGATAACAGCGCTTCTAAAAACAAATATTGGTCATCTTGTCGCCGCGAACGATCACCCGGTCGGTAATGGCCGCGCTGACTCATCAAATCAAAACTTTGCGGCTGGTGCGAACGCGGATAATCGCCATCGTTCATGCCCAAGATGCAGACTAATTTGAACGGAATCGCCCGCATCGGCATTAAAGTACAGAAATTAACCCGCCCACTGAGGAAACGTTGTTGCAAATTCGGTTCATCGACATTGCTTAACCAAGCTTCACGCACCACTTGAATCGGCAATTGTTCGTCAACCGTCAACCCACCTTGCTGACAATAGCCCTGCCATTTGCTAAGGCTTTGGTTCAATAAATCCAAGGTTTTACGTTCCTTGTCGTTAGTGGCGATGAAAAAATCCTCTAACAGTTGCTGTAATAGGCTGTACCAGTTATCAACACTATGCTGCTGACTGAGTTGGTTAAGATAATCTTCGAGTTTTTCCTGCAACCAAGCCAAACTGCCCAGCCATTGCGCGTCCAAACCACCGATTTCGGCATAAGGCTCGATGCCATTAAAAGTCTGCCCTGCGCCAACCGCATAACCTAACAACATCCGTTGCAAACCAAATTCCCAAGTATTAGCGGTTAATTCGCTAGGCATGGCGACAGTCGCTTGCCGTTGTTGGCGATTTAAGCCCCAGCGGATACCGGATTCATTAATCCATTGATGTAATTTCGGCACCGCCGCTTCATCAATCGCAAACTTTTTCCGTAACGCTGGCACTTCCAACAAAGCCAAACATTCACTGACTGCAAACCGCGATTCCGGCAGTTTCAACAATGCTTCGACAGCATTTAATAAAGGATTTTGGCCACGCTGATTTTGGTCGGCCAAGCTGAAAGGGATATAGCGTTTATCATCGGCTTTGATTTGCCCGAACACAGCGTTGATATGCGGCGCGTAGCTATTAACATCCGGCACCATCACAATCACATCGCGCGGATGCAAAGGCTGACCGGCTTGTTCGGCCGCGTTGAAACGGGCTAATAATTGATCATGGAGAATTTCCACTTCGCGCTGGCGGCTGTGGGCGTTGTGAAACTCTAGTGATTTATCAGGCTGATCTAATATCACGGCCTGTTCAGGCAATGGCTCCAAATCCAGAATCGATTGCTGGACTTGTTGTAACAAGCTGCGTTGATTGGCTTTGCCGTAATCTTCAAACAAATCGATCTTGTCATCCGGCCAACCCCAATCCCGATAAGCGCTTTGCTCATCAAATAGATCCAGCAAGCGAATGTAATCACGGCCTTGTTTACCCCAAGCCGCTAACAAGGGATTAGCGTGTTGATGCAGATCATCCAAATTTAAATCTTTTGTTCTATCACCTTTGTAGTTTTGACGGCGACGCTCGGCTTTCAGCAATTCTTTGTCTTCAATAATATCGGCCCAATAATGCTGACAAGGATTATTGATAAACAACACCACCTGACAAAATTGAGCGATTTTCACCAAGGCTTCCAGCGATTGCTGCGGCAACGATGACAAACCAAACACCATCACCCGCTTCGGTAATTTCGGCTGAGTGTGATCGACTTTAGCCATAAATTCGGCATGAACCGAAGCCCGGCTGGCAAACGCACTATTGGCATCCCCCAAATCCGCCAAAATCGCCCGCCATAACATCGGCTGCCAGCGTTGCGCCTCGGGCAAAACTTGCGGCGCACCATGCACATCAGCCAATACATCATCGCCGTTGGCCCAATCCGCTAACCAATCGGAACGATACACCTGATACTGGTCGAATAAATCCGCTAATTGCTCAGCGAGTTGATGACGCTTGCGACTGCTTTGGTCATCGGCCAAAAATCGGGCTAAATCCTCGAAACCGGTTTGTTTAATTAAATCGGGTAACAAACGATACAAACGCCAGATTAACGCGGCTTTGGCTAAAGGCTGTTGTTTGGGAATTTGATCGCCTAACACCTGCCGATACACTCGCCAGATGAATGCTGAAGGCAACTGAACATCAATGCCAGCAGCGATGCCTAACGCTTGGTTATGGGCGATATTTTGTTTTATCCAATGCCCCATACCGTTGTTGTTGACCAAAAACACATCGTTTTCTAACGGTGGCAAAGGGTGCTCTGATAACCAATACTGAACTACGTCGGCTAGGGATTCGAGTTGGTTGGAGTGGATGACAGCGATGCCGTTGGTAAGAAGCGTTGAATTGGTCATGTGGATTAGATTGCGACAATTTGAGCCTCGTTATATCGGCTAAGCCCACTGATTGCAATCCTGCATAGTGACTAGTTAATAAAATTAAGCAGCAATCACGCAATGCCTGATATTAATTTCTTTTGGTGCCCAGCGATTGTGACTACTAACGTTTATAGAAAGGGAAAAAGAACATGCCTTAAACCTTTTTCAAAAATTTTTGGACTTGAAGTAGATGTGACGATAAAAATAATTAAATGCCTTATTACATTGATGATTTAGAAAAACTTATTCCAAATAATGAATAAAATAACAATAAAACTCCTGGTAATAACATATAAAATCCATGATTATTCGTTTCTAGGTTGTAAAGAAAAGCCACTTTTTCAAAATCAAGTATTTCCTGATTTTCAAAATCTATCTTCCATACTTCTCGGATTGGATTTTTTTCATATACCCACACATAAGTCTTTGGTAATGTATATTCAATTGGCAACCTATGTGACGCAGGATCAAAATAATAACCACCTTCATTTGGCAATAAACCTTTAGAGTCTATTTCGCGAGCATCAACAATATATCTCTTACTATTATCAACTGGAGTTAATACAAGCTTAGGACCATTCCTAACGCTTCCTATACTAAGACTCATTGAATAAGGTCCTTTTTTCTCCAAGTATTCTTTTTTTGGCATAATGCTATCTCCATAATATTGAGCCAGTAAATGCGGATAAGTTCGAAACCCACCAGTAGTAATTAAAGCAAAAACAGTCCCCCATAAATACATATCTCTAATTCTGTCACATCGAACTTTTTTCAAATAAAACCTAATCATTCTCTACAAGCCTTAATTTCTTATTTAAGTAAGTAATGTGTGATAATTAACCGATATTTATATATATTCAATATATATTAAATATATACCAACAAATCAGTATATCTTATACCTCCTATGCTTTATCAATCGGATCGTTATAATAAGTAGCGATTACTATTCTCATTCTATATAGATAAATGGTAGCGTTATATTAATAAGCTCTAACCTAGTTCCTGCTTTATGCAATTGCTCCATTCGATCACTTATATCTGCCGTTACTCTATCGCCAGCGGATGTAAACAAATGAGTAGTCATACAAGCATTAAAATTTCCTAGGCAACTGCTGTAATCCACCTCGACGTAATAATTGCCGTTTTTAGCTTTATAACACCCAAAACCGACTGGTGTTTTACCATGAAAATCAAAGCCTTTTCTATTTGGCGGCGGCGGTTCTATTACCTTACCATCAGGTCCAGTAAACGTGAGCGTGTTGTGGTTACACTTTCGCCCCAGTCGTTCATCCACAGAATCAAAAACGTTGCCACAGCTTATGGCAACTAGATGTTGGCCGCATTGCAATTCAATTTTTTGCTTAGCGTGAGATGTGTCATTCTCTGAAGCTAAAGCTCTACCCATCGATAAAACAAAAATCAGAGAAGACAAGATACTTTTATCGTGCATTTCCTCAAATTCTCCAAAATGAAATTTGACCATGCATAATGAAAGATCTGACCCAACACTCTCTCATTTTTTGTTCGCTACTGAGTTGGTTAATACCACTGGTCATAATAATGCTCCTGATAATTGATTAAAAAATTACTGACACTCAGTGCTGTTCTGATAAATAAGGATCATACGCTCGCCCAACCACTATAAGATGAGGTAATTGGATGCAGCCGAAAGGAAACGAAAGGTCTAGCCTAATACAGCAATTGTCTCAATCAATAATCGATTGTTTTTATGCCCTGTAAGATTGACGGTAAAAATTCATAAGGCTTTGGGTATATAAAAACGTCTATATTCATTTATGGTCTTTAGCTACTCGATTGATGGTCGGCAGCATCCTATAAGCGTTGCTGCATTAGCGCATCGTATCTCGGTTAATCATTTTTGATAATCCTTAAATCTTGTTTAACTACGATACGATGATGCAGCTTATAGGATGCTGCCGACGCAAGAAGGTGTGTACCAATTTGAGGCGCACTTTGCTGGAAATCATCCACACCAACAACAATCAGCAATTTGTGTGATTAGCGCTCATTATTACATTGCGATAGGTAAAGCTTTGCGAACATTACGGCAGAACAATATCCTATTCATCGGTTCAGGATTTTCGTTCCACAACATGCATGCTTTTTTTATTGGCGATCAAGGCTTGGATAAACAAAATATTGCCTTTGAAGAATGGTTAATTGACACATCTATCAATCAAAAACTTTCATACTAAGAACGAACATCACGTTTAATCGATTGAACTCATGCCCCAGCTGATCGCTACTGTCATCCCAGAGAAGAACATTTGCTACCGTTACATGTTTGCGCGGGTCTTTCTGATCAAGCTGCCGAGCTAATATTTGAGGATAAGATTTTAGGCAAAAAACTTGCGCCTTTATCTGGTAGTTGATTACTAGATTACACACGCTGCGATATAGACAAATCCTTACTCACAGTTTGAGGCGTAACTTGCTAAGTCGAGCATTTAAAGCTTGCAATGATTTTATGGCGTCCCGGAGACGATTCGAACGTCCGACCTGCCCCTTAGGAGTGGCTCACAATCAAAAAACCACAACAATTAGCAACCAACAAAAACAATAAAAATCATATAGATAACGATATTTTGCTATTGTGATTTGTTGCAGTTATTCGCTGTTTTTTATTGTTTAGTGCAACAAAATTGCAACAAAAGTTATAATAAGCCACGCACAAAAAAGGCCTGAGGGTGTACCACCACCCTCAAGCCCGAACCATTCAATCATTCGCGGTGATTGCTGGCTTATCAAATTATGCCATGCATTCCCTATTTACAGGAAACATCATGGCAACCATTCAAGAACGCACCGACAAAAACGGCAAGCCGACCTATACCGTCACCATTCGCGCAAAAGGCCACAAGTCACAAACAGCAACCTTTCGACGAGTAACGGACTACAAAGAGTGGATAACACGCACCGAGGCGGCTATAAAAGAAAACCGCCATTTCAAAACCAACCAAGCCAAAAAGCACACACTAGGCGAAGTCATAGACCGCTATTTTAACGATGTTGCGCCTATAAAATTCACTGCTAACGAACAAAGAATAAGAGCGCCTATTCTGCAATGGTGGAAAACTGAAATAGGTTATTTACGACTTGCAGACCTAACAGCCAAAGAATTTGCAGATTGTCGGGATAAGCTAATTAAATATGGTGGCAGTGCTGGCCGACCACTGGCCGCGGCCACTATCAAACGTCACTTTGTAGCAATCAACCACGTTTTAAAAATCTGCCATACAGAGTGGCGAATCTTAGAACAAAATCCGCTAAAAGAATCCGCGCTCGAATTGCCAGAATTACCACGCGGCATTGTTCGATTTTTAGATGATGAGGAACTGCCGCCTGTAAGCAATCGGACAACCCACTACTCTACCCCGCTTTTATTTTGTCGGTATCTACCGGAATGCGACAAAGCGAAACCATGAATTTATATTGGCGAGAACCAGCAACACCGCCAACAGGTACAGCGTGGGGCGCGGTTAGTTTGGCTGAAAAGTGCGTTATTTTGCACCAAACAAAAAACGGTAATCGCAGACGTGTTCCCCTTGTTGGTGAAGCATTGGCCGAACTGCAAAAACTTAACAAAGTACGCAGACTAGACACGCAATTGGTTTTCCCGAGCTCAACACACCCACAACAGCCAATAGAACTTAAAAAAGCTTGGCGTACTGCCCTAAAACAAGCCGAGGTGGTTAATTTCAGGTGGCACGACCTCAGACACACAGCGGCCAGTTATTTGGCGCAGTCTGGCGCACCCTTGCTTGATATTGCCGCGATATTAGGTCATAGCACCCTGCAAATGGTTCAAAGGTATGCACACTTAAGCGATAGCCACATAACGGCAACGCTCGAGAAAATGAACCAGCGGATTGGGGGTGCGTAATGGCGTTTATTTCACTAGATGAAGTGTTAAAAAATATCGCGGAACACGTTCAAGTTTTAGAAAAACCAAGCGATGATTTTCCATTTCCAAAAATTTCAGAGGCCGCAGACCATTTTCACGCAAACCTAATCAACTTTGATGAAACCGCGCCTAAATGGTACGACAAAACAGATACTAAACACCCAAGATTATCGACCATAGCCAAAGACCAAGGGCTAGAAATACTTGCTCACACGCTTGGCGTACATAAACGAGAAATAAAACGCCACACCAATCACCTAATAGCGTGCGAAAAAGCTGGGATAAGTCCAGACAAATATCCGGCTGGCTCTAGCTTGGATAATATGATTTATCCTAGAAAGCTTTATATGAAGCCGAAGGTAATAGGTTTTGACTGTGATGAGTTAATAGCATTTTTGAACGAACATAAAATTGAACATTCACTTACTAGCGATAAGAATCTGCCAAGCCAGACACTAGATAACAAAAACACCCAAGAGAAAAAACAAGGCAGACGAGAACAACAAATAAACTTCATCATTGAGACTGCACAAACACTTAATTATGAATTGCTCGCCGTCCCAGAAGGAGGAAAAAAAGCGATTAAGGCTGAGTGCTTAAAAAATAAGTCGTTATTTACTGCGGACGGATTTGACCATGCATGGCAAAAAGCCAGCACGGAAAAAATAATTAGCATAAAAGACAAAGAAAAATATCTTTAAAAACAATACAGGGCACAGGGGGCAGTAAAAAAAGCCCACATGCCCAGTGTTTACAGCCCACTAGAGACACATCGTCAAATCACCACAAGCCACCAGCACAAGCGGTGGCGAAATTTATTTATTAATAAAATTTCATGGTGATTTATGACCGCACAACAAAAACAACTAGCCCAAACGGCCATTGTATATTTAACAGTTAACCAATTCTGCGAAAAGCACACGGCTTTTACCCGTGGCGGCATGAGAGCGTTAATTTTCAATGAGCATCAAAACGGCATTAACAAAGCTGGCGCTATTGTCAGACTTGGCCGCAAAGTCTTAATTGATGAAACTAAGTTTTTTAATTGGGTAGCCGCTCAAAGTGGCAAGGCGGCTTAACGTGATAAAGCCAACCTTTCCCAGAACCGAATCACTCACAGGCCGAGCGTTAGCGCGATTGATGCAAGGGCAACGATTCACACACCGCGATTTTCAAAATCAAACGGCAACTTATCGCCTTAGCTCTTACATCGAACATCTGCGAAAAACACACAATTGGGTTATTGAAACAATCCCCGAAGAAGCGCCAACAAATGACCCAACAGGCCGAAATGCAACCTATGGCCGCTATTCAATCGACCCTGAATTATTGACCGAGTATCGCAAGCTAATTGGCCGTGAAAGATTCGATAACTTTATCGAGGCAGTGAAAAAATTTGAAGGGGGCGCTGATGACAAACTATGAAAAAGCCCCGACAAGCGGACAACTTGCCAAGGCTCAATTATCAAAACTGCCCGTAAATTATAACCTGCTTGCAATCCTAACCGAGCCGCTGATTTTATTGTTATTGGTTTTAGTTGCGGGGTGCGAACGATGACACTATCCGACGCTATCCGCGCGGCTGGCTGGAATCCACCGCAAAACATCCCGACCGGAAAAACAACACGCTTTGCAACGGGCGACAAAGGCAACGACCGAAACGGATGGATTTATCCGTTTCCTGATGGCACAGGCGCGGCTTTTGGGTGCTGGCGCACTGGTGAGGTTCATCAATGGCAATTAAGGCGCGATAAGCCCTTATCAAAAGCCGAATTAACCGAACTGAGGCGCAAAGCCGAACGAGCCAAACGACTGGCCGAAATCGAGCGAGAACAGCGCCACCAGCAAGCGGCAATCGAAGCGGCTCAAATTGTTAAGGATGCCAAACCAGCGCCAGCAAAACACGGCTACCTAATCCGAAAACAGATACAGCCTCACAATCTACTGATTGATTCACAAAACCGCCTAATCGTGAAAATCTACGACCAAAACGGCAAGCTGGCAAACATCCAGCGGATTAGCCCAGACGGTACAAAGCGGTTTTTATCCGGTGGCAAAATTAAGGGTTGTTTTTCAGTCATTGGCGATTATTCGACCAGTGAAACGCTATTGATTGGTGAAGGTTGGGCAACAATGGCGAGCCTTTACCAACACACAGGCTTTTGTTGTATCGCGGCATTAAGCGCCAGCAATTTAAAAGCAGTGGCCGAGTATTGGCACAGCCGATGCCCAGATAAACAAATCATTATCGCAGGTGATAACGACAGCCACGGCAAAGGCCAAGAAGCGGCAGAGCTGGCGGCATTAGCGGTTAATGGCTTGCTGATGATTCCACCAGTAGAGGGCGATTTTAACGACTGGCTAAACAGTGGGGGCGTAATCCATGCAAAACGTGATTGATTTAACCTCGCTAACGCCACTGCAACCAGAAAAACCACCGTTTAAGCTTATCAAGGTTAGTGAATTAACAGCACAGCCCAAGCCTATCGACTGGTTACTAGACGGCATTTTGGAGTCTGGAAGCCTTAATTTGTTATTTGGTGAGCCAGCAAGCGGTAAAAGTTTATTCGCCTTTGATTGGGCTTTTTGTATCGCGTCTGGCCGTGATTGGCTTGGCAAGGAAACCCAAAAGCGTGACGTGATTATTTTAGCGGGTGAAGGCCATAGCGGACTTAGACGCAGGATGCGAGCCCTAGAGGTTAAGCACGGTATTAAAACCCCTGATAATTTACTGGTGAGTGAAATCCCCGCCAATTTAACCGACCACGCTCAAGCGCAGTGGGTAGCCGATGCCATAGCGCAAAATTGCACGAATGGCGGCTTAGTGATTATTGACACGTTAAATAGAAATATGGGCGCGGCTGATGAAAACAATGCGAAAGATATTGCAGAGCTTTTAAACATCCTTGACGGCTGTATTCGCTCAATGGGCTTGGCGGTGCTAATTGTTCACCATAGCGGGCACGGCAACCAAGGACGGGCGAGAGGTTCAAGCGCAATTCGAGCGGCTGTAGATGCTGAATTTTGCGTTACAAAAAAGGCTGATTCAATCACATTGGGATGCACCAAGGCCAAGGATTTTGAACCGTTTAAAGATATGGAATTCAGTCTGAAAGTAACCGAATTGGGCGACCAGTGGCACGATAAAAGCGGTCAGCCTATCGCTAGTGTTTATTTGGAATTCAAGGGGGAAGCATCGAACACCAGCAAGCCAAAAGCCAAGTTATCAGGCCGTGATAGCGTGATACTGCACACACTGTATGAAGCTATCCAAAAACACGGAATTGAACCCACAAGCGAGATTAAAGCGTTATTTTCTGGCTTTGATACTTTGGCAGGTAAGGACAAAAAAATAGTTCATTTAGACCATTGGCGCGAACTTGCCACACCAAGGATTGATGCAGAAACACCAGACGCAAAGCAAAAGGCATTTAAGCGAGCTAGAGCCAAGTTTTTTGATTCAAAGCTAGTGGCTAACTTCAATGATTATTGGTGGCCAATATGAACCGGACAACCGGACAGACACGGACAAAACCGGACATTGTCCGCGAGTGTCTAAACGGACAGACACGGACACACTTCTATAGAAGTGTCCGTCTGTCCGGCACTTTGTCCGGCTGTAATGGCGTAATCACATGGTGAATAAATGACAGCCAAAAACCCATTATTGATAGACCACGCAAGCGGTCACGTTGAAACCCTACCCCCAACAAAAAACCAGCGTTATCGGTCAAAGCTGGAAACGGTGCAAGATGTTAGACGGGAACTAGCCAAACTTTACCGAGAAACGAGAAGCGGATTGATTGACCCAGCCGACGCGACAAAATTGGGGTGGCTACTTGGCGAGGTTCGAAAAACTATTGAGCTTGAAACCAAGTTGAACGAACCACCAGCGATTGACAGCAATCGACCGATGACATTAGCCGAATTTTACACAAGCAAATAGAATTGGCACGATATTTGCTTAAAACAAAATCGACCAGCTGTGATAGGCGGGTTTTTTATTGCCTGTTTTTTCTGGGTGCAACAAAATTGCAACAATTAAAGCAATCAGAAAAACCAAAAAACCATAACCAATTGATTTTTATGGCGTCCCAGAGAGGATTCGAACCTCCGACCTGCCCCTTAGGAGGGGGCCGCTCTATCCTGCTGAGCTACCGAGACAATATAAAGCAGCGATTTTATCACACGAAAAACAAGCCAAACTCTTACAAAACATCTATTTAATCAACGCCCCGTCAAAGCCTAATTGCCGCCAAGCTTCGTACAAAGCAATTGACACTGTATTGGATAAATTCAAACTGCGACTTTCCGCCTTCATCGGTAAATAGAGTTTTAAATCGGCTGGATGCTGGTCTAAAAAACTGGCTGGTAAGCCGCGACTTTCTGGGCCAAAGATTAAAGCATCACCGGCTTGAAAGCTAACATCGCTAAACACTTTGCTACCTTTGGTGGTTAAGGCAAATAAGCGTTTGGGTTGAGCGCGTTCGAGGTAGTCTTGTAAATTGGCGTATTGACGAATATTGACCCATTCGTGGTAATCCAGCCCTGCCCTGCGTAGACGCTTGTCATCGAGCTGAAAACCTAGCGGTTGGATTAAATGCAAATGCGCGCCAGTGTTGGCGCACAGGCGGATAATATTGCCGGTGTTGGCCGGAATTTCCGGCTCAAACAACACAACATCAATCATGGTAGTTCCTTGTTATTTTTTATCGACATCAATCGGCGTTAAGCGCCAGATGTCGCGATTATATTCGCTGATGGTTCTATCGGTAGAAAACTTGCCGCTGGCGGCAGTATTGAGAATGCTGATTTTGGTCCACAATTCTTGGTCGCGATAGGTGGCTTCAACCCGTTGCTGGGCATTGATAAAGCTACGGAAATCAGCGATGGTCATCCAAGGGTCGTTAGGGTTTTTCAATGAGGCAATGATGTCATCAAAAATGCCTGGCTCGAATTGGTTGAAATGTCCGCATTCCAATAAATGCATCACCGCTTGTAAATCGCTGTCTTGGTTGATGTAGCTTTGTGGGTTGTAATTGGGACGTAAGGCTTCAACTTCAGCTTCGGTCAGACCAAATAAGAAGAAATTTTCGGCACCCACTTCTTCGCGCATCTCAATATTGGCACCGTCCAAAGTGCCAATGGTTAAAGCACCGTTCATCATAAACTTCATATTGCCGGTGCCTGAGGCTTCTTTGCCAGCGGTAGAAATTTGTTCGGATAAATCAGCGCCTGGGCAAATCACTTCCATCGCCGATACTCGATAATTGGCCATAAACACTAATTTCAATTGATCGCCAATTTCAGGGTCGTTGTTAATTACTTCAGAGACGTTATTGATCAATTTGATGGTTTTTTTCGCCATCACATAACCCGGTGCGGCTTTGCCACCAATCAAAACACAACGTGGCACCCAGTTTTCGATGTCACCGCGCTTAATTCGGTTATACAGATGAATCACATGCAAAACATTGAGAATTTGGCGTTTGTATTCGTGAATCCGTTTCACTTGCACGTCGAACAAAGCGTTTACGTTGATATCAATATCGTGTTCGAGTTTTTTCAAATCAACCAAACGTTGTTTGCTGTTTTGATTAATTTGTTGCCATTTTTTTCTGAAATTAGCGTTTTCAGCATAAGGCTTCAATTTCGACAATTGCGCCAAATCGGTAATCCACGCATCACCGATGGTTTCGGTAATTAAATCCGCTAGTTCGGGATTACAACCCGCTAACCAACGTCTAGGCGTGACGCCATTGGTTTTGTTATTAAATTTTTTCGGCCAAAGTTGATAGAAATCGTTAAACAAACCTTCTTTGAGCAATTTGGTATGTAATTCCGCGACGCCATTGACCGAGAAACTACCAACGATAGCCAAATAAGCCATTCGCACTTTTTTATCATGGCCTTCTTCAATCAACGACATCCGCGCCAAACGCTGGCCATCACCCGGCCAATGCGCTGAGACTTCGGCTAAAAAGTGGGCGTTGATTTCATAAATGATTTCCATCAAACGTGGCAACAAATGTTGCATCAGGCTGACTGACCATTTTTCCAAAGCTTCTGGCAACAAGGTGTGGTTGGTGTAAGCCATGGTGTTGCGGGTAATTTCCCATGCTGCTGGCCAGGCTAAACCATAGATATCTAACAAAATCCGCATTAACTCGGCGACCGCGATACTAGGATGAGTGTCGTTAAGTTGAAAACAGTTTTTGGCAGCAAACTGGCTAAAATCTTGACCATGAACCGCCACCCAATGCGCGACTACATCTTGCAAACTGGCAGAAGCGAGCAAATATTGTTGCTGTAAGCGCAGCGCTTTGCCGTTTTCGTTGGCGTCATTGGGATACAGCACCATAGTGATGTTTTCAGCGGTATTTTTTTGTGCCACCGCTTCCGCATAATCACCGGCATTGAATTCTTGCAGATTGAATTCGTCGGTGGCCATGGCTTTCCACAAACGTAAGGTATTGACGGTGCCGTTTTGATAACCCGGCACTGGCGTGTCATAAGGCATGGCTAAAATATCACGGGTGTTAACCCAGCTAGTCCGCGATTTGCCGTGTTCATCAATATGCACTTCGGTATGACCGCCGAATTTGATTCTTACCGTATATTCAGGGCGTTCAATTTCCCAAATATTACCCATTCTTAGCCAATGGTCGGGACGTTCGATTTGTTCGCCATTAACGATATGCTGCGAGAACATGCCGTATTCGTAGCGCAAGCCATAACCGGTGACAGGCAATTGCAAGGTGGCACAGCTGTCGATAAAACAAGCCGCTAAGCGCCCTAAGCCGCCATTACCTAAGCCAGCATCCGGTTCGCTGTCCAATAATTCTTCTAACTCAATACCCACTTCGTACAACGCTTTTTTAGCGATATCATCAACCCCTAAATTCAACATCGCATTGCTTAACGAGCGGCCCATCAAGAATTCCATCGACAGATAATAAGCTTTTTTGCAGTCGCTATCGCGGTAGGTGTTGTAGGTTTGTTTCCAGCGCTCGACCAAACGATCACTGATAGCCAGTGATAGCGCTTGGTAGGCGTAATGCACGGAACGGCAGTTTTCATCACGGCCTAAGCGATGGCTGTAATAGTGTTTGAAATCGGCAATTAAATGTTTTTTAGCTAAGCCTAGTTTAGGTAATTGAGTAATGTCCGATTTGGGTTTACTGGTACGAAAAATGCGATGTGGCATGGAATTTACCTTGGTGTGAGATCGTTCTGGCCTGAGTGCAGTAAGTCGAATCCATTCGAGCCTGCGCCGATTAAAGGGCTAGTTTAAAACATCAGGCTTAAGGCTGTCAGCCTGATGTGGGTTTTTCAGGTTTTGCGCGCCTAGCAGAAAACTTTTCTTGTGCTAGAATTTTTCTTATAACCTTGTGCGCTGGAGCCGATCAAATGACTGATGATGAATTAAAAGCCTTAGTTGCAAGTCTCGCTATTGACAGCAAAAATTTGCGTGAAGCTCAAAAAGCGACGGACGAACAAATGAAAAAAACAGATGAGCAAATGAAGCGCACCGACGAGCAAATAAAACGTACTGATGCAAAATTAGAGCGCATGGGCATTACGCTGGGCAATATCGGTAAAAATCAAGGTGATGTCGCAGAAGAGTTCTTTTTACACAGCCTGCTTAAAGACAATCGTTTAGGTAATATTCATTTCGACGATGTGGTTAAAAACATGCAAAAACATCGTGGCCAAATTCAAGAAGAATACGATTTGGTGATGACTAATGGCAATGCGGTGGGAATTGTCGAAGTGAAATACAAAGCCCACGCTAACGATTTAGATAAATTAGATCGCAAAATGAAATGCTTTAAACAGCTATTTCCGATTTACCAAGACTTTAAACAATACGGCGCGATTGCTGCATTCCACATCAATGAAGACGCCAAAAAAGAAGCTTTGCAACGTGGCTATTTTGTTTTACAGCGCAGTGGCGACTTGGTACATACCGAAAGCGCTGAAACTTTAACCGTTCTCTAATCAAGCATAAAAATACATCGCACCCAACAAAGGTGTTTTCGGATTTAACGATAATTTCACCGAAACGCTAGACAATAACGGTTGAAACCGCCCTTTAGCAATAAAGCCTTTCAAAAACACGCCGGATTCCAATATTGGCCGGATTTTCGGCCCTATCCCACCACCAATAAACACGCCACCGGTAGCAAAGCTTTTCAAAGCCAAATTACTGGCTTCAGCACCGTAAATTTCCACCAACAAACGCACCGCTTCTTGGCACAATTTATCTTCACCTTGCACACCTAAGCGTGAAATCAAGGCATTACGATCAATCCCAGCACAATCTTTAGCATCCGGCACTATCGGACAAGCCGGCGCAAAACCGCTATCACATAAAAAATCATAAAGATGACTAAAGCCTATGCCTGACAAAATCCGTTCATAACTGACATGATCAGGATATAAACCGCGCAAATACTGCAACAAAGCATCTTGCTGAGCGGTTTGCGGCGCGAAACTACAATGACCACCTTCGGTCGCCATCGGCTGATAACGTTCACCATTCCAATGCAAAATCGCTTCACCTAACCCTGTACCCGCCGCAATCACAGCAATATTGCCAGTTTGCGGTTTAGCGTTAGGATTTAGCTCGATAAATTCATCGGCTTTTAGATGCAACATGCCAACTGCCATTGCTTCTAAATCATTTAATAACTTAACTTTCTCGGTACCCAGCAAGGTTTTCAGCTGTTCACCATCCAACAACCAAGGCAAATTAGTAGTTTGGCAGCGTTGATTAATCACTGGGCCAGCAATGCCAAAACAGGCAGCATCAACCCTAACTTCATTGAGCAAGAATAATTGCAGGATTTCTTCAAAGGTCGGGTAATCACCACTGGCAAAAGTTTGTTCACGACGCACGCTTAAACTGCCATCGACTTGTGTTTCGATTAGGGCTAGAACCGTTTTAGTTCCGCCAATATCACCGGCTAAAATCATCGTCGTTACGCCTCGGATTGGTTAAGTAAATAAATCAATGCGTCCAAAATGCCATTGGCTACCGCATGAGGTGGCAATTGGTAAAACGCTTGCCAAGCCAGTGACACACATTCTTCATAATGATCACGGAATTGCGGGTGTTTTTGCAGCCAGCTAATCCGCACCGCATGGCCGATTAAAATATCAGTCACCAAAGTATCGTCCACATAAAACTCAGGATTGTCGCGCACCACATAAGCCAAGGTTCGCAAGGCTTCCACGCTTAGTTGCCGATAAATCGGTGCCTGAATTTTGTTGAGAATATGATTGATGTGTAGCTTAAAACTCTGTTCGCCAGCGGTCATTTGCGCCAGCATAATTTCACTATCAATCCGGCGTTTGCTGTTGTATTTCTCGCCGATCATTAAACCTTTGCAGTGATGCAATAAATCCCAAACACCGCTGAAAAAGGCTTCATTTTCTCGGCCAACACTACCCCATTGCTCACGCCAAGCGTACCAGTCTTGATTACCGGTTTCTGGGTCCATCGCAGCTGAAAATCTGGCTGTGGCCAAATCGCCTTGCGAGCCGCCGTAATGCAAACTTTCTACTTCACCCAGCTGAGTTTCGCTGTTGCTGTAATCTTCTAAGGTTTCTTGCACCGATTGCGCTAATTGATGCGGTGCCATCGCCAAAATATCGTTGAAGGCATAGTCTAAAGAGGTACTGGTTAAGCGTTTTTGGCGGGCAATAATCAATTGCAAAATATGCCCAACCCGAATCGTGTGCATATCAGCAAACAAAGCCGGATTGCGCTTAATCAACATACCCAAGTAAATAATTAACTCTTGAATCAAAATTTGCTGACTGGTATCGCTGGGATTGAAATCGCGTATCGTCGCTAAAATCTGCGAAGAATCGGCAGGGCGTGACAAAGTGGCTTTGCCGCTATAAGCACGACCCAAGGTCAAGCCATGTTGACGCACCAAAATCTCAGTCGCTGCTTGTTCAAGGTTAATATCGTATTTGCCTAACAAACCCGCACAACGACGAACGATATACCAAACGTGTTGATCCCCTGCCCGCGCATAGACTTCTTCCAACAAATCCCGCACTCGACAGTTATCAGCCAAGCCGGTTTGATAATCCAAACCGTGGCGTTGACTCAACAAACTCAAGACTTCGAGTTGTGCGTATAAATTAGGATTGGTTTGTAATTGTTGAATCAAGAAATCATCGTCATTAATTTCCCATTCGGTCAGCACGAAGCTGTCTAAAAAGTTGTGAACCTGAGCGTCATTAGTCGGCAATAAATATTCAAAAGGCCGCTCTACATCCTCCCAATTAGCTGCTGAAAAACGAAAATCATGCAGATAATTAATTTGTTCACGGCAAATCGATTCGAGCAATTGATCCGTCAATAAATTAAGCTCAACTGGCGTCTGCTGAACTTGGCCTTGTTGTAGCTGGGCGATGAATGCCAGCAATAATTCCCGATCTTCGCCGACTAACATATTGTGTTTAATATTAATCACCAGCAACGGCGCAGCATGGCAATCCCATTGCTGACTGATATAGGCTAATTCGGTGCTCAAGCGCTGGATCAACATGCGGTTATCCATCGCAATATAAAAACCTTTTTGGTTGATAAACTGCGGCAAAAACAGCAAAGGCTCACCCGCCAATCGATACAATTTAGCCGTCGCCATACTGCGTAACTGACGCAGTGGCCGTCCAGTTAAAGCCATTCGATCATTACGCCCAACTTGGGTATAAGCTTGCGCCAATTCGCTACCGTCGCGCACTTGAATCGGGGCAATATCAGCCAAAGTTTGCGAGGCAATGCCGTGTTGCTGCAAATCGGCTTGTAGTTGCTCATCTTCTGCTAATAAGGCAATTTGCACCGTGGTTTGGCTATTGCGTTGTTTGATTTTGTGGCGACCGAGGGGATCAATATCATCCAAGCTGATCAATTGGTCTTGTAACAAACCACCCAGAATGCTCAAGCTCTGCGCCCAAACTAAAGGCACGTTATCATTGGCGACACGGCTTTGACTGTGCGGCTGGGCTTTTTCGGCTTCGATTAAATGCTCAGGAACAAAATACACTTCTGGCAACAACCACTGGCCGTTTTGTTCGACTAATAAGTTATCCAAACGCTGACGATATTCCTCGGCTTGTTGTTGGTTACCGGCGAACAGATGATTGAGTTGTAAATAGCAGAAAAACAGCGGCCATTCGCATTCGATGTGCATAAACTGCTTTAGCTCATGCGGCTCGTAATGCAAGCGCTGATGGTCTTCAATCACGGTTTGATGGCCGTCCAACAAAAAGCGTTTGCAACCGTAATTACCTTGTAATTTCTCGACGATCAAAGCCTCGGTTCTTTCCCGCAAGGCTTGATTATCAACCGCAAAGGCTGGAAAACCGGTGATGCTTAATAAGGCTGAATCGACTTCTTTAGAAATCGACTCGCGCGGCAACAGCGATTCCAAAGTAATCCGAGTACGGGCAATATCATCACTCACCACATGAATCAAAGCACTTTGATCGCCATCGGCACCAAACAAATTACAGCCCGACATCGCTTCTAAAGCCGCTTTTGCCATGCCGATTGAACTGGCATTGAGCTCAGCAATGCCGTGGTTCATTTTGTTGCCACGTTCCCAAATTCCATAATCAGGCGTTCGGTAGGCGCGACTGATGTAATGCACCAAGTTTTGCACGAAATTGACTTCATCAAAACTAAACACAATTCGTAAACCAGAAGCGGTCATTTGCGCCAGCATCAACAAAAACAATGAAGTCGCATCCAGCTGTAAATGTCCCCATTCATCATCGCCGACCACGACTTCACCGGTTTGGGTGTTGTATTTGGCGTGCAAAGCATCCAGTGGGTCTTGAGTATGTTTGAATTTTTCGACTTTAGCCGATTGCCGCATCATGGCAATCAACAAACCCCGCATTAATTTCACTGTGCTTTGCTCAAGCGAATAAGCCCGCTCAAGCTCAAGGCCTTGTTTGCGATACGCCAAGCCTAGGCCCCATGCTGCCAAGATGCTGTAGACGTTATCGCGCACCCAAGCATCGGTGTAATTGCCGTGGCTATTCACTGCGGTACTGGCAGGCAATAAGCCGCTGATCCAATCTTGTCGGTCGAGGATGATTTCTTGAACTTGGCGGTAATAAGTGTCGAGCGAGTCGGTGGTCATATCAAATAGGGGGCTTGCGAGTTTGTGGTTGTTTCCCCGTCTGCCGCGCCGAGCACCGAAGCTTTTACTGAGAACAGCCCGCTCTATGTCAGAGCAGTTGTCGCCGCATGGACGCGGCGAGTTGGCAAAGGGGCAGGAAGCCCCTTTTGCTAACCCCCAGTAAAAGCTTCGGTGCGCAGGAAGCAAGCGGCGGTCGGTTTGCCTTTCTTTTGGCTACTTATAAAGATAATAAACTAACTTTGACCGGTTGTTATTGACTTGTAGCAAGTTGAAAGGTGAAAAGTCTTAAGATTGCGGCTGCCAACGTAAATCTAAAGTCATCGGAAACCTCGGGTTCAACGGCTCGGTAGTAACATGAACCGCCCCTGCCGTATGCCCATGCTCCCAAAACCTCGCCCGACGCCGTGCTTCCGCTTCATTGGCATTGACCGGAAACGTCTCGTAATTGCGACCACCAGGATGGCTGACGTGATAAGTACAACCACCAATCGAACGGCCATTCCAACTATCCAACACATCAAACACCAACGGCGCATGAACACCAATCGTTGGATGCAAAGCCGACGGTGGCGCCCAAGCTTTAAACCGCACCCCAGCAACATATTCACCCGGCACACCAGTCGGATGCAAAGGCACTAAACGACCGTTGCAAACCACTTGGTGACGATTACCAATCATCCCCGTCACCTTAACCTGCAAGCGCTCCACAGATGAATCGACATAGCGCGCGGTGCCTGATCCGCTGACTTCCTCACCCAACACATGCCAAGGTTCAATTGCTTGTCGCAATTCCAGCTCAACGCCTTCATAAACCACCGAACCATAACGCGGAAAACGGAATTCAATAAACGGTGCAAACCAAGCATCATCAAAGGCAAAGCCAGCACTGCGTAAATCGCGACCAATATCGCGCATATCTTGTTCAATAAAATACGGCAACATGAATCTATCATGCAGCGCGGTATCCCAATACACCAATTTGCCTTGATACGGTGTTTTCCAAAACCGCGCCACCAAAGCCCGAAGCAACAAAGCTTGCAGCAAACTCATTTGATAATGCGGTGGCATTTCAAAAGCTCGTAACTCCAACAAACCTAATCGACCGGTTGAAGAATCGGGCGAATACAATTTGTCGATACAAAACTCGGCACGATGGGTATTACCGGTTAAATCAATCAGTAAATTACGTAACAAGCGATCCACTAGCCAAGGCTGTGCACTTTCTTCACCAGACTTTAACTGGTCTTGCATTTGTTGGAAGACAATTTCCAATTCATACAAATTGTCATCACGGGCTTCATCAACCCTTGGCGCTTGGCTAGTCGGGCCGACAAATTGCCCAGAAAATAAATACGATAAAGCCGGATGCTGTTGCCAATAGACAATCAAGCTCCGCAACAAATCAGGACGACGCAAAAATGGGCTGTCTGCCGCTGATGCACCGCCTAAAGTAATGTGATTACCGCCACCAGTGCCGGTATGGCGACCATCAAGCATGAATTTTTCGGTGGCTAAACGGGTTAAACGCGCTTGCTGATAAAAAATCTCGGTATTGGTTTCTAACTGCTGCCAACTCGCTGCGGGTTGCACGTTGACTTCTATCACACCGGGATCAGGCGTGACTGACAGTGATGACAACCGTGGATCACGCGGTGGTTGATAGCCTTCTAAACGAATCGGCTGTTTCAATTGACTGGCGGTGGCTTCAATCGCATGGACTAATTCCAGCCAATCTTCCAATCGCATTAACGGTGGCATAAACACATATAAAAAGCCGTCACGCACTTGCAGACCCAAGGCGGTATGAATCACTTGTTTTGGCTCTGGCTGCGAATTAACTGCGGTCGGTTTATTCGGTTTTTTATTAGCTTCGCTGGGTTTTAAAGCTTGCCGCTCAGCGAATGGATCAACCGGCAATTGCACTTCAAAATCATCCGGTGCCAGCCAAGGCAAACTATTCAGCGGTAAACGCAAACCCATTGGCGAATCACCCGCCAACAAATACAAGCGAGGATGTTTCAAAGGCCACAAACTCGATTGCCAACCTGAGGTTTCCAAAGGCTTAATCGGCAACACATAACCAACTACCTCCGCTAAACCGTGACGCAATTTATTGGCCAAAGCTTGCCGCTCGCCAGCATTTTGCAAATCAGCTTGATGCGGATCGAGATTAATCGGCAATCGACTTTCTTGATCTAAAGCGTGCAAAGGGTCTTCGTAAGCGGGGATTAAATAATCAGTATGCAGTGACAGATTTTTGGCCAATTGCTCGGCAAAGCTTTTTAATTGGCTATGACCAATCTCAGCCCCTTGCTCGGCAATTAAAGCCTGTTGCTGCCAAATCGCTTCACCATCAGTTCGCCAATAGACATTTAAAGCCCAACGCGGCAAAGGCTCGCCCGGATACCATTTGCCCTGACCAAAATGCACCACACCATTGGCGGCAAATTGCTGTTTCAGGCGCTGCAATAATTGATTGGCTAATTGCCACTTTTGTTCGCCCAATGCCGCCACCGTCCATTCTGGCGCATCCATATTATCGACCGAGACAAAAGTCGGCTCCCCGCCTTGGGTTAAACGCACATCAGCGGCAATTAATTTTTTATCGATAGCCTGACCTAAGGCGCGAATCGCTTGCCATTGGCTATCGTTATAAGGCTTGGTAACACGAGGATCTTCGTGAATACGGGTGACTTTCATCACCACATCCAACTTAGATTCACAGATCCCAGTCATCCCACAAACCGGTGCAGCCGAAGCCGGTGTTGCACTGACAGCTAAAGGAATATGCCCTTCACCAGCCAACAAGCCCGATGTGGCATCCAAGCCCACCCAGCCAGCGCCAGGAATATAAGCCTCACACCAAGCGTGTAAATCGGTAAAGTCTTCAATCGGGCCAGCTGGACCATCTAATGGTTTTTCATCAGCGACTAATTGAATTAAATAACCTGAAACAAAACGGGCGGCGATGCCCATATGCCGAAGAACTTGCACCAATAACCAAGCACTATCACGGCAAGAACCGGATTTTTTGCTTAAAGTTTCCTCACAGCTTTGAACCCCCGGCTCCATCCGAATCAAATACGAGACTTCGCGGTGTAGGCTTTGATTGAGCTGAACCAGAAAATGGGTAATGTTTAAATCATCAGCAATTTGGCTTTTAAATTGCGTTAGCCAAGCTTTCAACAAAGGCCCAGCGGCTTCCGCTTCTAAATACGGTGCTAATTCCAGCTGCAAAGTGTCAGGATAGGCAAACGGGTAATGCTCAGCCCAATCTTCGACAAAAAAATCAAACGGGTTGATCACCGTCATATCAGCCAGCAAATCCACGCTGATGTCGATTTCGCTGGTTGGCTCTGGAAATGTTAAACGGGCAACAAAATTGCCATAAGCGTCTTGTTGCCAGTGAATAAAATGCTTTTCGGGGCGGATGCTTAACGAATATCCGGTCACTGGCGTGCGGCTGTGGGCGGCAGGCCGAAGACGGATTTCATGTGGCGAAGCGGTTACTGGCCGATCGAACACATAATGAGATTGATGATGTAAAGCAACGCGAATAGTCATAGCTACCTTGCATTAATAAGGCGGTGATAAATGTGGCTTATCGGCATCAGATAGCCATTCTGGATTGGGCAAGGAAGCAAACACCCCTCGCAAACCATCCCCCCAACGTCGGCTAATTTGGGAAAAATACGGGTCGTCTTGGTCGATATGCTGCTGCACATCCAATCGCAAACTGTCCGGCCCATAACAGGCTAAATCAATCGGCAAACCTACAGATAAATTGCTACGCATGGTGGAATCAAAGGAAATCAACACACATTTCATTGCATCAGTGAGCGGCGTTTCTGGACGAATCACTCGATCAATAATCGGCTTGCCATACTTAGTTTCGCCAATCTGGAAATACGGAGTTTCTTCACCGGCTTCAATAAAATTGCCTTCGGCATAAATCATAAACAAGCGCATCCTTTCGCCTTTGATTTGACCACCGAGAATAAAATTAGCACTAGCATCGACATTGTTCTGGGCTAAAAACACACCATCGTGTTGACGCACTTCGCGCAAGCATTCACCCAATAACTGCGCGACGTTAAACATCGAATCAACATTCCAGATATTGCGTTGATCAATCTGTCGGCCTTGCTGTTCCAACAAATTGATCGCATTTTGGGTAATCGATAAATTTCCAGAGCTCATGATGGTAATCACCCGATCACCTTCATTAACGAAGCTACGCATTTTTTTGAAACAGGAAATTTGGTCAATCCCAGCGTTAGTTCTGGAATCAGAAGCGAACACCATACCGGCGTCGAGTTTTAAGGCAACACAATAGGTCATAGTCTTGATTTAGGGCTTTATTGCATTTGCGTGGCCGAAACCTGCATTTGCGCTGAATAATCTCGACAAGATAAATAAGCTCTGCGTATCTCTTGTCCCAAGAGGTCAGTATGCACTAAAAAGTTGCTCAGGTATTCATGTAAACCGATAGAAAACACATCTTCTATCCGCCCAAAGTGTAAATCAGCGTGCTGTTCACCAGCTCGACGACGCGCTTCTCGCCCCGACCAACCGTTAATATCAATCAACGCTGCTTCCACTTCATTCATACAAGCGTGTAAAGAACGCGGCATGTCGTCACGCAAAATCAATAACTCAGCAACTCTTTGCGGGGTAATTACATCACGATAAATTTTGCGATAAGCCTCAAAAGCACTCACCGACTTTAACAACGACCCCCATTGGTAATAATCCGCCGAGCCACCGACATCGTTCACACTGGGCAATAAGATGTGATATTTCACATCCAAAATTCGCGCGGTGTTATCAGCACGTTCTAAAAAAGTCCCTAGTTTGATAAAGCTCAAGGCGATGTCTTTTAAGATGGTGCCTAAAGTCACTCCACGAAACAGATGCGAGCGATCTTTAACCCATTCAAAAAATTCAGGGAATTGTTCATATTCCATTTGCGCTGACAATCGGTTCAACTCTAACCAAGTGGCGTTGATGATTTCCCACATTTCCGAGGTAATCGCGCCACGTACCGAGCGTGCGTTTTCTCTGGCCAATTTCAAACAGCTATAAATACTGGATGGGTTTTCTGGGTCTAACGCCATATAACGGGTCACGGCTTCAGAGCGTGCTAAACCGTATTTAGCTTCATAGCCACTGGCACAGCCAGTAATATTTAAAGGTGCATACCAAAGATAAGCTTCGGTGCTGCCGTCAATATCAACCGGTAATAAGGAAGAACGATGGGCAACATCCAAAACCCGCGCGGTATTTTCGGCACGTTCAATATGACGAGCCATCCAGAATAAATGATCAGCAGTGCGCGATAACATTGTTTTAGTCCTCCAGAACCCATGTGTCTTTAGTGCCGCCACCTTGCGAGGAGTTGACCACCAGAGAACCTTCAGCCAGCGCGACCCGAGTTAATCCACCCGGCACCAAACGCACTTCTTTGCCACTTAACACAAACGGCCGTAAATCAACGTGACGCGGGGCAACACCGGATTCCACCATGGTTGGACAAGTCGATAATGCTAAAGTCGGTTGGGCGATAAAATTAGCGGGTTCGCTTAAAATCCGTTGCCGATAGGCTTCGATTTCGGCTTTTGAGCTAGTCGGGCCGACTAACATCCCGTAACCGCCAGAACCTTGGACTTCCTTGACTACCAACTCTGGCAGATTCTCCAGTACATACTTCAAGTCATCTTTTTCGCTTAAGCGCCAAGTCGGTACATTCGATAACAATGGCGCTTCACCCAAGTAAAAACGGATCATCTCCGGTACATATAAATAAGTGGACTTATCATCCGCCACCCCTGTACCGACACCGTTAGCCAAAATCACGTTACCGCTGCAATAAGCCGCTAACAAACCCGGCACACCTAATGCCGAATCCGGTCTAAACGCCAGTGGATCAAGAAAATCATCATCCACCCGCCGATAAATCACATGCACTTGCTGTGGCCCATCGGTGGTATGCATAAAGACTTTGTTTTGCTGGACGAATAAATCTTGGCCTTCGACCAATTCCACGCCCATTTGACTAGCGAGGAAGGCGTGTTCGAAATAAGCGCTGTTAAACGCACCCGGCGTCATCACCACAATCACCGGATCGGAAACATGGCTAGGCGCGGCCTCACGCAAGGTATCCAATAGCATTTGCGGATAATGTTCGACTGGCTCGACCGTATGATTGGCAAATAGCTCAGGAAACAAGCGCATCATGGTTTTGCGGTTTTCCAACATATAGGAAACCCCAGACGGCGTGCGTAGATTGTCTTCCAAGACATAAAAATCGTTTTCAGCGACCCGTACCAAATCAATACCGGCAATATGGGCGTAGACTTGATTGGGTAAATCAACACCGCGCATTTCTGGCCGATACAGCGCGTTATCCATCACTTGATGAGCGCTGATAATGCCGGCTTTGATGATTTCCTGATCATGGTAAATATCATGCAGAAAGGCATTGAGCGCCCTCACCCGCTGCTTGATACCTTGTTCAAGGCGTCGCCATTCCGCTGCGCCGAAAATCCTTGGCACAATGTCAAAAGGGATTAAACGCTCAGCCCCGTCCGCTTCGCCATAAACCGCAAAAGTGATTCCTAATCGTCTAAACAACAACTCGGCTTCTGCGCTTTTACGCTCCAGCGTACCTTGCGGCACCTCCGCCAACCAACGCGAGTACTGTTGGTAGATTTCTCGGATTGCGCCGCTATCGGCTTGCATTTCGTTAAAGTAGGTTTTTTTAGGCATCGTATTCATGCCTTATGTCTTGCAAGAGCTGTGCCAAATAGCAAAAGCGTGGATTTATTCACTTATACGGTGCGAGCTGTGTGGATTTGCACCAAAGCGGATTTTATGGGTGGTGCGAGTGCACTGGTTTGGGGAGGTTAAAAAGTAATAGTCGCGATAAGCGGTTTGATCCCTGTAAAACCCACCAATATTGATAGTCAAGCGAAATCAAGCATTGGCCGCTGTTGCTAAGATCACCTGTGCCTGCCAGATTAACACTATCGCCACCGAGCAAGGTGCCATTGTCATCGAAACCCGATAAGGTGCGCCAAATATAGGTTGTGCGGAGTTTACGAGGCGCAACAGTCGCGAACGATGCGCCTCCTTACGTGTCGGCAGCATCCTATTAGCCATCCGGTTTAGCGCATCGTATCGTGGTGCCGAGTTGTTGGTAGCGGTTACCCTCGCTTAGCAAAATATTGCCTTCGGTACTGCCAATCACACTGGCTTTGGTGCTAGTCACATTGGTTTTTTGATCGGTACTTTGGCTACGATTACCAAAACTGATTCCCGCTCCACCGCTACCGCCTAGCAGTCCTCCGGTTTTTTTGAACAGGTAACCCGATAAGGTGCGCCAAATATAGGTTTTACCGAGTTTACGAGGCGCAACAGTCGCGAACGATGCGCCTCCTTACGTCGGCAGCATCCTATCGGTCATCGTGGTTTAGCGCATCGTATCGTGGTTAATCGCCTGGTCGTTTATGTAGGCAGAATTCTATAAGGTAATTTAATGTTCAATCTTAGTTATTTGTTGAATATAGAGAAGCAGCTTTGTTTTTTTATCTAATAAATCCCATTTATCGTGGGTTAATAAAGCTAAACAAATTTTTTGTTCTGTAACAGAACCAGAGTTTAAATTTATAGATCTACATTTTGGACATGATGTTTTTCTAATGCTAAATTGAAAACCTTTTGAATCTGGATCACAGACTAATTGACCATAAATTGATTGCACATCTGGCTGAACTCTAATTTTATCTTTATTTTCCTCTATTAATTTTATGACTTCCTGATAGGTTGGATCTTCAAATGTATTTAAATATTTAAATTCTCCTGAGTCAGATTCCAATATGAACTCGCCATAGGAAAAATCACTTAGTTCAGGAACAAAAAAACTTGCATCGCAATTTAGGCATTTATATTTTATTAGATTGAAATATTTCATTTTTTTATAGGGGTTACCATTTGCGGTTTAAGAATTAAATTAAAGTCGTTTAACCCGATAAGGTGCGCCAAATATAGGTTTTACCGAGTTTACGAGGCGCAACACTCGCGAACGATGCGCCTCCTTGCGTCGGCAGCATCCTATTAGTCATTCAGTTTAGCGCATCGTATCGTGGTACCTTCTTGTAAATTAACACTGGCAACATTGGCACCGTTGGCGTTTTGGTTAAGATCATTAATAGATAGCTTAGTAATTTGGGTATTGCTGCCAATCGGTGATGTATTACCTTCTATACGAACCGTATTCAACCCGATAAGGTGCGCCAAATATAGGTTGTGCGGAATTTACGAGGCGCAACAGTCCCGAACGATGCGCCTCCTTACGTCGGCGGCATCCTATTAGCCATCCGGTTTAGCGCATCGTATCGTGGTGGTGAGGTTGATGTCGCGTCCGGCCAAGGCCATTAAATCGCTTTGAGCTTCGATACGGCCACCGATATTGTCCAAATCGGTCTGAGCATTCAGCGCGACTTGGTTACCACCAATACGTCCACCCAAGTTTTTAATGTTGTCAGCCGCGAGGTTGACCACGTTACGACCGGCAATTTGGCCGCTATTAGTCATATATGTGCCGAGTTTACGAGGCGCAACAGTCGCGAACGATGCGCCTCCTTACGTTGGCAGCATCCTATCGGTCATCGTGGTTTAGCGCATCGTATCGTGGTATCGATCATCGTGGTATAGGCTACCAAGGCCTTTCGTGACAAGGTACAGGCGTCACATTTTTGGCAATGCCGGTTTCTGGGTCGAGGATATATTTTTGATAAGCCGAACCGACTAATCGGATTAGACAACCTGGCTCCCAAAGTAAAATGCCTTTGCCATCACCTTGCTCGTCACTGGTAATTCTTCTGCCATCGGGATATTCCAAGTCAATATACATGAACGGCTCCCGTGCTCCATCATAGCCTTCGGATCGCGCTAGCGCATGGAGTTGTTCCCACCAGTCATCGGGTCGATTGCTATCGTCGCGACGGACTTGCCAGACTACAGAACCTGATGGGTCTAGTCGGTAGACGTTGTGGTTGGTGTCGTGAAGAGACAGTGTTGGATCATTTGAATCCCAACGATATAAAAGAATTATTCGATGTTTGTTTGGTAGAAATAATTGACAAAACATCAGTCCCTTAAATCTTTCATTAGTCAATAATTTAGATATTTCATTCATGGCAATTTCCTCGCATTAGTAAACCACGATCTATCAAAAGTTGCTTGCACCTGAAACTGTACTCCACCACCACCCCCATTGGCACCTTTTAGGATATTACTAGCCACACTGGCCTGTAAATTGATGCCGCTAGGAATGGTGACATCAGTTTGCATATTAGGCACTTGCGGTAAGCTAAACTTTTTCGCAATTTGTTCTGCTGACAAGCCAACAACATCCTCAGCCCGCATCATCCAAGAGCCGACTTGTTTCGATTCAGATTCTGCTGCATAGACGCGTACAAATTTGGTGGGTTGGGTCGTGACTAAATCGACTACATGAGACCCAGCAATTAGCGGTTCATCATATCCCCTTAGTTTCGCCTTCAAATTGAGAATATCGGCTTTGCCTATCGAGCTAATCTCAACATCGGCCGGTAAACTACGCATAAGCAGCTGGTTTGCATCCGCTGGTGATAACTGGCTGGCCGACTTCCAAGTCGTGGCTGTTGCTTGAGTAGCCTTTGCTAACTGCGCCTCACGCAGAATCCCGGGTAGCGCTGCCGCAGAGACACCGATAGTCTTTAAGCCATACGCTTGGCCCGCTGTTCCTCCCAACACCTCGCCAACAATATTGCCCAGTTTATCCGCTTGGCCTTGTACCAAAGCATTGATGATGGCTTGTTTGCTGGTATCGCTGGCTTTGGCACCTGCAAACGATAACAGCTCGTAGAGCATCGTGGCGTTGCCAACAAAGTGGGTGGCTCCATCGGTTAGCAGGTTTTTGTAAAACTGGCCTTGATCCAAGGTTTTGAGCGCTTGGTCGATGGTGCGGCTAGAAAAAACCTTATCGCCATTGACGGGGTTGAACATCAAGTCGGCTGCGGCTTGCCGCACTTCTTTCAACACGCTCTGATTACCACAGCTTAATCGATCGGCTAGGCAGGCATCCACGGCTTGATCGCGTTCTGTGCTGAGTTTGTTCAGCTTGTCCAACTCGGCTTGCTGCGCATCACTGCACCCTTTTGGGTTTTTCTGACAGGCTTGCTGAATTGCTAAGTATTTATTGATCTCATCATGCTTGAGATAATTATTCGTCACCTCATTAAACGCCGAAGCCCCACCCGCGCCACCGCCAGCGGCGTAGCCTGAGGCGGTGCTGGCGATCTGGGTTAAGGCGGTGGCCAATATGCCGGTGATACCGGCTTGTTGCAAGGCGTTGGCGACGGCAGGTGCGGTGAGCGTGCCAACTAAGGCGCCTGCGGCACCTTGCAGGTTGCCAGTTAAGCCGCCGATGACGGTGTGGGCGGCGATTCTGAGTGTGCCGTTTTCACCCCATTGGTCGTTAATCGCTTGAGCTTGGTCGCGTAGTGCTTGTTGTTGCGCGGGGTCGCTAGTCTTATCGGCTTGCTCCATTAACGCGCTGGCTTGTTTGATTTGGCTGGCGGCATAGTCGCCCACGGCTTTACTGGCATCCCGCCCAAACGCCTGCGTAATCGCTACTTGTGCGTCTAGGCTGTTTTGCACTTTGTCTTTGTCGAAAATCGGTGACAAGGCATTTTCAGCGTTGGCGGTGTCGCGGTTGAGACTGGCGACGGTTTCGGCTGCGCTTAGGCCAGTTTTGGCTTTTTGCGCGGCGTCGTTGGTGATGGTGATGGCTCCGCCGCTGATGGCGCTAAAGGTGGTACTGGCGGCTTTGCCTGATTCTTGTCCATAGCCTGCGCCACCGGCTGGAATAAAGGAGATACCGGCATCGGCGCTGTGAGCATTGTTAGGCGCGTTGGTGTTGCTGGTTTGGGCGGTGCCGCCGCCAGATTGCTCGCCTAATTTAAAGTCGGTCGAGACACTGACGCCCAGCGAGCTGCCTTTGTAAGCAGCACGGTTTTGTAGGTCTTGGCTGCTTAGGGTTTGGGTGATTAGGCTGTTTAAACCGAGGTCTACTGCACTTGGGCTGCTGGCAATCACGGCGCCGGTTAAGCCGGTGTGTCCTGCCACATTGACTTGAAATCCACCATCGCCGGCTTTGAGGCCAGTTTGTTCGACCACGCTGAGGAAGTTGCTGTTGATACGACTAGCATTGGCGCTCACACTGGCACTGCTGGAACCACCGACACAAATCGGTGGTATGCAAAGGTCAAGACTAACACCTAGGCTTTTTTGGTCGCTGTTGTAGCGATTGCTGTCTTGTAAACTGGTCAGAGTCAAATTGCCTTGTCCTGCCGTACCGACGTTGGCGACCACTTGCCGACCCGCTGCAACCGCACCGATCAGGCGGGTATCGTGACCGGATTCCAGATACAACTGGTTACCCGCCACAACATGGCTGTTGCTGTAAGTATTGGCTTCGCCGTTGCCGTTACCTAGGCTACCACTGGCACCCAATTGGAAGCTCAAGCCGAATTTTTGACCAACGCTAAAGGTGGCTCCGACGCTGAGGCTACTGCTGCTATTACTGGCTTTTTCGTTAGTCAGGTTTTCGGCGGCTTGGAGTAATAAATTGTCAGCCGCGATCAGGCTTAGGTTGTTGCCAATAATGTTGAGGTCACCGCTACCGGCTTGCCCCGTTTGGCCGGTGGCGATAACGCTTAACCCGATAAGGTGCGCCAAATATAGGTCGTGCGGAGTTTACGAGGCGCAACAGTGCCTCCTTTCACTGCCCAACAATGAATGTAACTAAAAAGCGATAGTTAAGCCTTTATTTTTCACCATATGCAAAAGTTTAAGCGCAGTGCCCGTGGGTTTTTTATCACCGGATTCCCATTTTTGTACCGTATAAACACTGGTATTGAGAATAGCTGCAAATACGGCTTGGCTGACTTTGGCAGCCTCTCTAACCTGCTTTATTTCATCGGGTTGAAGTTTGGTTATAGGCGGAAGGCAGAGGCTATCAAACTCTCTCATCGTGGTTTTATCCATAATGCCTGCTTGATGTAATGCTTGTGCTGTTTCGTGTACCGCTTCGAGAATGACAGATTTAGTTTTTCTCATGACAAATAACCTCAGTTAATGCTTTTGCTGTAATCGCTTGGTTCAAATCTTTCTTGGTATATGAAAGAAGTTGGTTAGCCAATTTTTTTAACCCGATAAGGTGCGCCAAATATAGGTTGTGCGGAGTTTACGAGGCGCAAACAGTCGCGAACGATGCGCCTCCTTACGTCGGCAGCATCCTATCGGTCATCGTGGTTTAGCGCATCGTATCGCGGTCGGAGAACGACGCAAGCAGTTCTGAATGTTGTGCTTCGATGGCTAATTGATATAAAAGCTCTTTATTTACTTTTGGATCTGCAACTATATGATACAAGGGCGATTGCTCACTCATTTTAGTACTCCTGAAATCGAGCCAATTTTGGTCGGGGCTGTCCATTGGGTCCGATTCGGCACCAAAACCTGTTGCGCACCGCCAGGGGCATAATAAGCCCCTTGTTCAACAGGCGCTATTTTGCTGGTAAACACGGTTGGCGTGGTATTGGCCTTCGGAGTCACGGCGTAGACATCAAACCCCAACCCGATAAAGTGCGCCAAATATAGGTTGTGCGGAGTTTACGAGGCGCAACGCTCGCGAACGATGCGCCTCCTTGCGTCGGCAGCATCCTATCGGTCATCGTGGTTTAGCGCATCGTACGCGGGTTAACCCAACATCTTGCGTCGAAGTTACGGGTTCGCAAATTGCCCGATGTTTAATGCCCGTTCACGGGTTCTCGGATTATCCCCACACCAAAGGGTATTTTCAATAATAAAATCTGTTAGCCCTTTATGGTCAAAAAAATCTTTAAAAAAGGCTTTGGCAATAGCAATATCTGTACACACCGTTCGGGTATCCCAAGGATGATCGTTAAATTCTTCGGTGCCTTGATAGGGGAGGTCGCCGGGTTGCCACCATTCGCGGTAATTGAATTTGCCAGCAACTATTTCCTCTTGAGGAAAAACGATAAAACGGTAGCGCTCCACGTTCGCCTCTATCACAATCCGATCAAATTCTCGGTAACGGTCTGGAATGTCAATGTCGGTGCTTGCACTTGTTAACGTAACAGAGCCGCCGTATTCAAATACGCAATCAATAGCCTCATCGACTCTTGACCAAACAGGTTCATCGACAGTAAAACCTTGTTTATCGCAGCGAAAGGATGCCGAAATTACTAATATATCTTTCATATTTTTATCCTAATTTTTAAGAACCCGATAAGGTGCGCCAAATATAGGTTGTGCGGAGTTTACGAGGCGCAACACTCGCGAACGATGCGCCTCCTTACGTCGGCAGCATCCTATTAGCCATCCGGTTTAGCGCATCGTATCGCGGTACTGCTTTATTATTCGTCGATTGCGTGTTTCTACTGCTGTTATAAACAATACCGGAGTAGCCTTTATAATAGGCTTGGTTGGCAATTTCGTTTGTATATTTATAAACCTCGTTTATTTGCTCATCAAACCTATTCGCCGTAAGGATGGCTGCCCGCCGA
>CAIXED010000058.1 GCA_903918375.1 uncultured Pseudomonadota bacterium
ATTGAAAAAATCGCCGACATTTTGCTGACTGAATTCTCCATCCCTTGGGTCAAAATCGTCCTCAACAAAAAAGGCGCTGTCAGCCGCGCCCGTGACGTCGGTATCATCATCGAACGCGGACAAAAATAAGCTATGCCCATCGGATACATCAGCATCGGCAGCAATATTGACAAAGAAGCTCACATCCCTTGCTGCTTAAACACGCTTCGCAAATTATTCGGCAAACTGACTGTTTCCAACATTTACGAAAGTGAAGCAGTTGGTTTTGTCGGTGATACTTTTCATAACTTGATGGTCGGCTTTGAATCAGATTTAAGCGCCAAACAAGTCGCGGCATTACTGCGAAAAATTGAGTTAGAGCATGGTCGCAGTCGTCAGGCACAGAAATTTTCTTCGCGAACCCTGGATTTAGATTTGATTTTGTACGGACAAGAGATTATTGACGAGGATGGCTTACAAATTCCTCGTGATGAAATTGAACGCTACGCTTTTGTCCTCGAACCACTCGCTGAAATTGCCGCTGAACAACGTCACCCCATTAGCGGCATCAGCTACGGTGAACTATGGCAAAAAGCCGATAAAACCGACTTAAAACAACACAAAGTTCAAACCAATTGGCTTAAATGAACAAAGTTCTACCACCATCAACCGCAATAGTTTGACCAGTGATATACGGTGCATCAGCGATTAAAAACCACACCGCTTTGGCAATGTCATCGGCATTGCCACAACGCTGCAAAGCCACTTTTTGCAAAATATCCTGTTTTTGACCGTCAGCGACATCCGCCTCGGGCCACAAAATCGCCCCCGGCGCGACCGCATTAACCCGTACATTGGGCGCCAGCTCTTTCGCCAAAGCTTGCGTCATTGCCTGTAATCCTGCTTTAGCAATACTGTAAATCGGTGACCCCAACAACGGCTTTTGTGCATAAATATCAACCATATTAATGATGCAACCCTGCCGTTCCAGCAAACTATCCCGCAAAGCCTGCGCCAAAAAAAACGGTGCTTTTAAATTACTATTCAGCAAGCTATCCCAATCCGCTTCCGTCACTTGCGCAACCGGCGTTGGATAAAATTGTGAGGCGTTGTTAATTAACACATCAACCCCGCCCCAAACCGCTAAAGCCTTAGCCGCCAAGCCTTGAACCTGTTCAACTTGCAACAAATCGGCACTAAACGCCACCGCCGAATTCGGCCTGATCGCATTTAATTCAGCCACCAAAGCCAAAGCTTCAAGTTGCGAATGTTGATAATGCAAAATCAGGTTACAGCCATGACTATGCAAAAACCGCGCACAAGCAGCGCCAATCCGTTTTGCCGCACCGGTAATCAAGACATTAGTCATCAATTATTGCGCCAAACTAGCCAACAGTTTTTTGCGGATGAACACACAAACCAATACCGAAACCACTACTGGCGATTGAGTTAATAAAAACTCAGACACTGAATGCTTGGCAACCACTTCAGCCAATGGCACCACAATCAGCATTTTTGATAACCACCAAGTTAACCAATAGCCAATCAAGCCAATAATCGACCAATTTAAAACCGGTGCATTATTATTTTTGGCAGTCAGATAAAACCAAACCAAAGTTAAAATCCCGCACAATTTAGCCAGCAGTAACATCACTTCTCCTAATTTTTATTGTTGTTAAACGGTTTAAGCATAAAAGCTATTCCCGATAAGTTTTAAATTTGCACCCTGTCACCCTATAATCGAAACCGATTCAATTATCATAATAACCAGAGGATATACACAGTGCAGATTCGACACATTGCATTTACTTTAATCGCCCTTGGCTTTTCCAACTCAGTTTGGTCGCAATCTCAACACGGCGGTCATACCGGTGGTAGTAGCAGTCGCGATAGTGGCTGCATTAAAGCTAAAGTCAGCAATTTCCAACCCGCTAATATGGAAACCATCGCCCCAGGCGGTGAGTTTTCAGCCTTCGTTTCCGGCAGCAATGGCCCAGGTCATATTCATGTGACAATCAGAAACCAAGCGATCAATGTCAGCGTAGAAAATAAAGATACCTTTTATGTCGTAAAAGGCAAACTACCCGCCGAGATTAGAAACGAAACCGTGCGCATTTCAATCAGCGCCAAAGCCAAAAATAGCCAATGCGATAGCGATACCGGTTGGTTATTAAAAGTCAGCGAATAAACCGCGCTAAAAACAGAAAATGGGCATTAAGCCCATTTTCAATTGCCACATCTAACTTACATTTACCACTGTGACTCGCCAGTTTCTGGATCGTACATTTCATGAGTAATTTCGTGACGGTTAGCGATTAACTCTTCAATGCTCGGTGAATTAGTCAACGCGCGTTTAATCGCCAATTTCATCGCTTCATAATTAGTACGATACAAATCTTTGCGATCTAAATCTGGGTTAGTCGCGCAAGATGGATCAATCCACAACATCGCAATAATGCACAAATCATCGGCTTGATCGCGTGGAATCACGCCTTCTGCCACGCTATCAATCACCGCATCGGCAACCGCAGACTGCACAGGGCCGCCTAATAATTCAACATAAGCCGACGATTTAATCGTGACTTTTGGCACCATAATCGTTGCTGGACGCACTTGTTGGTTACAAGCACGAATCGCAAACATCCGAGTGTGGCCTTCGGTTTGTCCCATTAAATTCGCAAAAGCATGACCCGCTGGGCCTTTAACATTGCCAATTAAAATCTCTGGCATCGCGTCAGTGCCCTGACCTTCGCTAGAAAAGACAGTGGCTTCGCCGGTTTTAAACCAAATTTCTGACATGAATAATCCTCGGTATAAGTTTGGAAACTCGGCATTCTATGTCTCAGCCACTCAAGCGGCAAGGCGAAAACCAAGCAAGGCTTTATTTGCGAGAATTTTCGGGTACTATTTTTAGGAAACATTTTTGTAATTAACTTGTCCATCCCTGCGTCTTAACTTTTGTGAAATTTATCGCCATGCATTCCACAACCAAATTACTGTTTGCCATTACCCTCAGCTTAAGCACTATCACCGCTCAAGCAACCTTGCCGACTGAACTGGACGGCACGCCAATGCCTTCTTTAGCGCCGATGCTGGAGCAAAGTATGCCGGCGGTGGTCAATATTTCCACCTCGATGAACGTACAAGTTCAACAAAATCCGTTGATGAACGATCCGGTATTTCGGCGCTTTTTCAATATTCCTAATCAGCCACAACAGCAACAAAAAAACAGCCTAGGCTCTGGCGTGATCATCGATAAAGACCAAGGCTATGTGTTAACCAATAACCACGTTATCGATAAAGCCGACAAAATCACCGTTACCTTAAGAGATGGCCGCCAGCTCAATGCCAAATTATTAGGCACCGACCCCGAAGCCGATGTCGCGGTCATCCAAATCGCAGCTGATAACTTAACCGCGTTAAAAGTCGCCAACTCCAACCAACTACGAGTCGGTGATTTCGTGGTGGCAATTGGCAACCCGTTTGGACTAGGCCAAACCGTCACCTCAGGCATCATCAGCGCCTTGGGACGCTCCGGTTTAGGCATCGAAGGTTATGAAGATTTCATTCAAACCGATGCCTCAATTAACCCCGGCAACTCTGGCGGTGCTTTGGTGAATTTACGCGGTGAATTTGTCGGCATGAATACCGCTATTTTGGCGCCCAACGGCGGCAACGTCGGCATCGGCTTTGCGATTCCGTCCAATATGGCGATTCAATTAATGGAATCATTAGTGCAACACGGCGAAGTGCGTCGCGGCTTACTCGGCGTTAGCACTCAAGACTTAACCCCCGAATTAATCAAAGCCTTTAATCTAAAAGGCCAATACGGCGCGGTAGTCAGCCGGATCGACAGCGGCTCTCCCGCCGAAAAAGCCGGCATTGAACCAGGCGATATTATTTTGGCGGTCAATGGCCAAGAAATCCGAAACGGCACCAGCCAAATCCGTACTCAAATCGGTTTGCTGCAAATTGGCGACAGCGTGAATTTGGAAATCATGCGCGGCGATGAGCGCAAAACCGTCACCGCCACCATCGGCAAACCCAAACGCCCACAAATCAGCGGTGACAAACTACATCCGACTTTGAATGGTGCGATTTTAGGCGCGACCACTAAAGAGCAAGTGGAAGGCGTGTTGATTGAAAAAGTCGAAGCTAACTCGAAACTTTGGAAAACCGGCCTAAGAGCCGGTGACATTATCGTCAACGCCAATCGCTATCGGATTAAAAATCTCGATGAACTGAAACAAGTGGTTAACCCACAAGCACCGTTGTTGATTAATTTACAGCGTGGCGGTGAAGGGTTTTTTGTTGTGTTGCAGTAAAAATGCCTGATTCCGCTCGTGATTTGATAATCAGATTACGAGCGGAAACTTCGTCATCCTTGTGTCACTCGCCCCTAAGATATTTCAACAATTTGCATTGAAAATTAGGCTGTGATAGAAAACTTTCCGTGGCTGAATATAACTTTCTACGTTTAAACGTTCAAAACCACATCAAATAAGGTTCAAAGCCTTATCGCTAACAAAAACAACAATAAAACCGAGGAGACCTAGAATGAAAAAAACACTATTAACCATGACTACAGTGGCTTTAGTTGCCTTAATGCCATCTCTATCAATCGCTGGTGAATCAGACACTTGCAAAGGCTGCCACAATGGTTCAGTTGCACCAGCTGTTGATGCCCTGAAAACCAAATTCAAAACCGCCGATGCATTAGTAGCAGGCGCAAAAAGCTCACAAAACCCTATGATGAAAGCTATCCAAGGTGATGAAGCTAAATTGAAAGCGGCTGCCGCAGAAATCACCAAATAAGACTGAATTTGCAATCGGGTTGGGGTGGCAAAAGCAATCTCGTCGTCCTACCCGATTGCATTTAGACTTTACGAATATCAATCACTCAACATCGACTTCAACGCCGCCAAACTGGCCTTACCTCGCTGTTTAATCTCCTCTGGCGGCAGTTGTTTTTTATTCGGCCATTCCAAATCATCTTCCGGCAATTCCGCCAAAAATCGGCTCGGTTCACATTCGGCCATTTCGCCGTAGCGTTTGCGGTGGGTGCAATAACTAAAGGTTAAGGTTTTTTGGGCGCGGGTAATGCCGACATAAGCCAAACGCCGCTCTTCTTCGATGTTGTCGGTTTCGATGCTGTTTTGATGGGGCAGCAGATTTTCTTCCATGCCGATTAAAAATACATGCGGAAACTCCAAGCCCTTGGCAGCGTGTAGCGTCATTAAGCTGACTTGGTCACCGGCTTCTTGCTCTTGATTGCGGTCGAGAATATCCAGCAACATCACTTTGGCAATCACTTCTGACAGCGTTTTTTCTTCGCCTTGTTCATTGCCAGCAATCCGCTGTAGCCATTCGATTAACTCATAGACGTTTTTTAACTTACGTTCAGCCGCCGCTTGAGTTTTGCTGTTTTCGTTCAGCCATTGCGGGTAATGAATGTCATCCACCATTTTTTCAATCGCCGCAAAACTGTCACCACTTTCAATTTTACTGGCGGTTTGATTCAAAAAATCGCAAAACTTACTGAGTCGCTGTTGGGATTTTTCGGAAATTCGCTGTTGCAAGCCAAATTCGGTGCTGGCGGCGAACAAGCTGATATGGCGTTCATTGGCGTAAGCACCGAGTTTTTCTAAAGTGCTGGGGCCAATTTCTCGGCGAGGAGTGTTGATGACGCGTAAAAAGGCGGCATCGTCATCGCGATTCACCACCAAACGCAGATAAGCCAAAATATCTTTGATCTCGGCATAAGCAAAAAACGAGGTACTGCCGCTGATGAAATACGGCACATTGCTTTCTCGCAATTCGCGTTCAAACAACCGCGATTGATGATTGCCGCGATACAAAATCGCATAATCACCGTATTGACCACCGGTTTTAAAACGATGATGAACAATCTCCGCCACTACCTGCTTGGCTTCGGCGATTTCATTTTTGTGACTCAAGACCCGCAGCGGATCGCCAAAGCCTAAATCACTCCACAATTTTTTTTCAAAAGCGTGGGGATTATTGGCGATTAACTGGTTGGCGACTTTTAAAATTCGGCCAGCGGAACGGTAGTTTTGTTCCAGCTTAATCACCTGTAATCGGCTGAAATCTTTTTGTAACTGACTCAAATTTTCCGGCTGCGCACCTCGCCAAGCGTAAATTGATTGATCGTCATCGCCAACCACGGTAAAGCGCCCCAAATTTCCAGCCAAGGCTTTGACTAATTGATATTGGGTAATGTTGGTATCTTGATATTCGTCGACCAACAAATAGCGGATTTTGTTTTGCCATTTTTCCAGAATCACCGGATGTTGCTGGAACAAAACCACCGGCAAACCGATTAAATCGTCAAAATCGACAGCGTTATAGGCTTTTAAACTGCGATTAAATTGCTGAAACAGCATAGCCGCGGCAATTGCCTCTGGCGTGTCAGCCGTCGCCAAAGCTTGTTCGGGACTGACAAAAGCATTTTTCCATTGCCCAATCCGATGGCTATAAGCCTCGACCGCATCCTCATCGCAACCTTTGACATGATTGACCAACTGCCGTAACAAGCTGATTTTGTCTTGCTCGTCGAACATGGTAATCGCCGATTTATAGCCCAAGGCATTGTGTTCGCGGCGCAGAATATCTAAACCGAGCGAATGAAAGGTGGAAACGGTCAAGCCACGGCTTTGTTTATCGTCCAATAAGCGACTGACGCGATTTTTCATCTCGCGGGCGGCTTTGTTAGTGAAGGTGACGGCGGCAATATGGCGAGCGGGGATACCGTTTTGAACTAAATAAGCGATTTTTTCGGTAATAACACGGGTTTTACCGCTGCCAGCACCGGCGAGAACGAGCAGAGGATGATCGATGGTTTTGACAGCGGATAGTTGTTGGGGGTTTAGTTTGGGGGGCATTTTGGGGTTAATAGCTCGGCAATAAAATAAACACAGTGCATGTCAAAAACACTAACAACTCTGTATTTCAAAGAATTGTACCAATTTCACGGATATTGGAATGGGCTGACTCACTTTCGATTGGCTTCGTGATTCCTGTGAAGGCGGGAATCACGGCTATATTGGTGAAAAACTGTCATTCTGCGTAACATCAGTTTGTAATTGATCGCGACAGTTTGACGCGCGGCAATTAGCCACATTTTTTATCCTAAGCTTTTTTGCTAGATTACCGCCACCGTCAGCAATGACTTGGCGGTAAAAATGACCCTTTTAATGGATATAAGAGAGATTAGCGATGAAAAAAAGTATTTTAGTTTTAGCGGCACTTGGCTTAAGCATTGGATTAACCGCTTTAAATGCAACCGTTGCCGGTGAAAAGGCTATCGATGATGTTAAATCTGTCGGCTGGTTTGTTGCGAATATCAAGGACGCTCGATTGCAAAATCAGCAGTGTCACGACAACCCTAGCCTACAATCCTCTCAAAACTGTGCCAATGCTTTGCACGCTTTAGAAATTAGCTTTAAAGGCGCTAATTAACAACTAAAGGGTGAAAGCAACGCGCTTTCACCCTATCCAATCTCTGTGGTTTTAGCCCAAGTTTATTAAGGTGGTATTATATCCACACCAATTTACTCGGTTATTTTTTACCACCACGGAGTGCTGCATGGCGAGCTTAGACAAATCCGCTATCGAAAATTTACTAACAAGCTTTATCGACCCTAATCTTGAAACCGACTTGGTTTCAGCCAAATCAGTTAAAAAAATCAGCATTGAAGGCAACAATGTCAGCGTTGCGATTGAATTAGGCTATCCGGCCAAAAGCTATCTGGCTACATTGAAATCGCAATTGGAACAGCTTTTAGCAACTTTAGACGGCATCGGTAACATTGAGGTGGCGGTGACAGTAAATATCGCTGCTCATTCGGTACAAAAAACCTTGAAGCCTCTTTCGAATGTTAAAAACATTATCGCGGTTGCTTCCGGTAAAGGCGGCGTCGGCAAATCAACCACTTCGGTAAATTTAGCACTGGCCTTGGCTGCAGAAGGTGCCAAAGTTGGCATTTTAGACGCTGATATTTACGGCCCCAGCATTCCTACCATGCTGGGTTTAAGCGGCAAGCCGGACACTATCGACGGCAAAATGATGTTGCCGAAAGTGTCGTTTGGGATTCAAACCATTTCAATTGGTTATTTAATCGACCCAGACCAACCAATGATTTGGCGCGGACCAATGGTGACGGGTGCTTTGCAACAGTTGCTGACTCAAACTCGTTGGTCTGATCTGGATTATTTGATTATCGATTTGCCGCCAGGAACCGGCGATATTCAATTAACCTTGGCGCAACAAATTCCGGTCAGCGGTGCAGTGATTGTGACTACCCCACAAGACATTGCGTTAATTGATGCTCAGCGCGGTTTAGGGATGTTTGAAAAGGTGAATGTGCCGATTTTGGGCTTGGTGGAAAATATGAGCATCCATATTTGCAGTCAATGCGGCCATGAAGAAGCGATTTTTGGTCATGGCGGTGGTGATGCGATGGCGAGCAAAAACAATGTCGCTTTATTGGGTTCGTTACCGCTAGATATTGCGATTCGTCAATTTGCTGATACCGGCAGACCAACGGTGGTTGCTGATCCTGACGGCCGCCCTGCGCAAATTTACAAGGCAATTGCTCGTAAAATGGCGGCGAAACTGGCTTTACGCAGCAAGGACTTTAGCAGTAAGTTTCCTAATATTGTGATTCAGAATAGCTAAAGCCGTTTGGAAATCGGCTTTGCTGTTAGCGGCAAAGCCGATTGATTTAGATTAAAACTAGATTGTCGCGATGAATTAATTCTTCATCATCGGCATAACCTAGCAAGCTTTCAAATTCGCTACTGGCTTTGCCAGCAATTTTAGCGGCTTCATCTGAGGCGTAATTGATTAAGCCTCTAGCTACTTCGTTACCGCTTAAATCCAAGCAAGAAACTAAATCGCCGCGTTTAAAATTGCCTTCGACGCTTTTAACCCCAACCGCTAACAAGCTTTTGCCAGCGCTTTGCAGGATTTTTACCGCGCCATCATCCAAGGTAACGCTGCCTTTTAATTGCAACTGTCCGGCCAACCATTGTTTACGAGCGACTAATGGCGCAATGTTAGGGATTAAATAAGTACCTAATTCGGCACCGTTAAACACTTCGACCAGTACCTTTTCAATTTTGCCAGACACAATCACTGTCGCGGCACCGGATCTTGCCGCTAACCGCGCTGCGCGAACTTTGGTGGACATGCCGCCTCGGCCAAGTCCGCTGATACTGCCTCCAGCAACTTCATCCAACAAAGTTTCGTTGACGCTAATGCTAGAAATTAATTTCGCATCAGGATTTAAACTGGGATTAGCATCGAATAAACCAGTTTGGTCGGTGAGAATCACTAATAAATCGGCTTCGACCAAATTCGCAACTAAGGCACCCAGCGTGTCGTTATCACCAAAGCGAATTTCTTCGGTGGCGACTGCGTCATTTTCGTTAATCACCGGCACCACGCCAAAATCGAGCAAAGTCAGCAAGGTGCTACGGGCATTCAGGTAACGCTGACGATCTGATAAATCATCGTGGGTTAGCAAGACTTGTGCAGCTAGTAAATCATGCAGCTGGAACTCGTCTTCAAAACGTCTAACCAAACCCATTTGCCCGACTGAAGCCGCGGCTTGCAGTTCGTGCAAAGTTTTGGGGCGTGATTTCAGTTTTAAGCGGCACATGCCTTCGGCAACCGAGCCGGAGGAGACTAACACGACATCAACGCCTTGCTGTCTCAGCGCCGCCATTTGTGCTACCCAATCAGCAATCGCGACTTTGTTTAGGCCGCGGCCACCATCGGTTAATAATGAGCTGCCAATTTTGACAACGATGCGTTTTGTTTTTGAAAACTCAGAACGGCTCACGGTGCAACTCCTGTTGCTGTTGTTTTTGCTCTGCTTTTTGTTGCTCAAGGAAATCCATGATGGCGTACATCAAAGCTTGGGTGCCTTGTCTTCTTAATGCCGAAATTTTGAATACCGGCCCTGTCCAATCCAAAGCATCAACAATCGCTTGGCAATGAGCATCGACTTCATCCTCAGGTACGTTGTCGATTTTATTTAATACCAACCAGCGCGGTTTTTCGGCTAAATCATCACTCCATTTTTCAACTTCATGAATGATTTTTTCTGCTGCCGTGACCGGTGTTTCGTCACTTTCATAAGGTGCAACATCGACCATATGTAGTAACAATCCGGTTCTGGATAAATGCTTCAAGAATTGCAGACCTAAACCCGCACCTTCCGCCGCACCTTCGATGACGCCTGGAATATCGGCAATCACGAAACTGCGTAAGTCATCAACACTGACCACACCCAAATTTGGGTGCAAGGTAGTAAATGGATAGTCGGCGATTTTAGGCCGAGCGGAGGAAACCGCCGTAATCAAACTGGATTTGCCGGCATTTGGCATCCCCAATAAACCAACATCGGCAATCACCATCAATTCCAATTGCAAAATCCGATGTTCGCCGGGCGAACCTTTACTGGTTTGTTGCGGAGCGCGGTTAATACTGCTTTTGAAGCGAGTATTACCTAAACCATGGAAACCGCCTTTGGCTACCAACAGTTTTTCACCTGGCGTGGTTAAATCGCCAATTTTCTCGCCAGTGGTTGCTTCGTAAACAATGGTTCCTGGCGGTACAGGGACAAAACAATCATCGCCTTTTTTGCCAGTACAGTTACGACTCATGCCGTTTTGTCCGCGCTGAGCACGAAAAACTGAGCTATAACGAAAATCAACCAAGGTGTTTACATTTTCGGTTGCGACTAGGTAAACGCTACCACCGTCGCCTGCGTCACCACCGTCAGGACCACCTAAAGGAATATATTTTTCACGACGAAAAGAGGCAACACCGTTACCACCATCGCCCGCTTCTACGCGAATTTCCGCTTCGTCAACAAATCTCATAATTTACCGGTATAAACAAAAAAGCCCCGCTGAAGAACGAGGCTTTTTTTATCAGTTGTGCCAAGTAGCACACCCAAAATTTTTATGCTGCTGCAATGCTAACGTATTTACGGTTTTTAGGGCCTTTTTCTTCAAAAACCACTACGCCGTCAACTGTTGCAAACAATGTGTGGTCTTTGCCAATCCCTACGTTGTCACCTGCATGAAAACGGGTGCCACGTTGACGAACTAAGATATTGCCAGCTCTGACGACTTGACCGCCAAAACGTTTAACACCTAGTCGCTGAGCATTAGAATCGCGACCGTTACGAGTACTACCGCCTGCCTTCTTGTGAGCCATTTCCCAACCTCGTTATGTTATGCAGAAATGCCAGTAATCTGGACTTCTGTGTAATATTGACGATGCCCCTGTTTTTTCATGTGGTGCTTACGTCTTCTAAATTTAATGATTCTGATTTTTGCATGACGACCTTGCGAAATCACTGTAGCAGTGACTTTGCTGCCGGCTACATAAGGCGTGCCAACTTTTGTGGAGTCTCCAGCCTGTACCATCAGTACTTTATCGAACTCTACGCTGTCGCCTGCGCCCAACTCAAGTTTTTCTATTTTTAAGGTAGTACCCTCTGCGACCCGATACTGTTTACCACCTGTTTGAATTACCGCATACATCAGCGTAAGCTCCATCAAGCATATTCTGTTAAAAGTGAACAAGGGATTATATTTTCAATACTTGGCGCAGTCAATCTAAAATTTACTTGACTTCATTTACCAATGCAAAAACTCGAGAATATTTCACCCAATAAATCGTCGGAACTGAATTCGCCAGTTATCTCCGACAAACCGCTCTGCGCCTGCCTTAGCTCTTCTGCGACCAATTCTGGCGCATAAGCATTGAGCTGATCTGCGGCATTAATTAAAGCTTGTTCAGCGATTTTTAATGCTTCGATATGCCGACGACGAGCAATGAAAACACCATCCGATGTTTCCGAAAATCCAACACTTTGCTTAAGATACTGCTTAAGCAAATCCATACCTTCGCCGGTTTTTACCGACAAATAAATTTCAACACCGCTTTCAGTTTCCACTAATTTCGATGTCGTTTTTGACAAATCAATCTTATTAAAGACTTTAATAACATCAACACCAGACGGCAAATCGCCCAATCCGGTCATGTCAATTTCCGCACTATCTAGCAACAAAAGCACTTTGTCTGCTTTAGCAATCTCTTGATGCGCTCGGCGTATCCCCTCTTGCTCGACAACATTATCGCTATCACGCAAACCGGCAGTATCAATAATATGCAAAGGCATACCATCTAACTGAATCCGCTCACGCAACACATCGCGTGTCGTACCAGCAATATCAGTAACAATCGCTGCATCATAGCCAGCCAACGCGTTTAGCAGGCTTGATTTCCCGGCATTAGGCTTACCTGCCAACACCACAACCATACCGTCGCGCAATAATCGTCCTTGCTGCGCTGTTGCTTGAATTTGAGCAACCTTTTGATGCAAGTGCTGAATTTTATTAGCAACAAGCCCATCACTTAAAAAATCAATCTCTTCGTCAACAAAATCAATTGCCGCTTCGATATAAACCCGCAATTCGATTAATTGATCGATTAACTCATTAATCTGCTCAGAAAACACGCCTTGCATTGATTGCTGAGCAGAGCGAACCGCTTGTTCAGTACCGCAAGTAATTAAGTCAGCAATCGCTTCCGCTTGCGCTAAATCAATTTTGTTATTTAAAAATGCCCGCTGACTAAATTCGCCAGGATTGGCTAATCGCGCACCCAAGGCCAAAACCCGACGCAAAAGCATGTCCATCACTACCGAGCCGCCGTGTGCTTGTAGCTCTAAGACATCTTCGCCAGTAAAAGAAGCGGGGCCAGGAAAATAAATGACTAACCCCGAATCAATCACACTACCATCGGCATCCAAAAACTTGGAAAACCCAGCATATCTTGGCTTGAGGGCTTTAGAACTAAGCTGACCTGCTATCGCAACGACAGCTTGGCCAGAGATGCGGATAACACCGACACCGCCATTGCCTGGCGGTGTCGCTATCGCGGCGATAGTGTCGCCGTTAACTATCATGCTTAATGAGCGTGTGAATCTTCTTCAAGAACATGCTTGGTGATATACCACTGCTGGATAATCGACAAACTGTTATTGCAGATCCAGTACAACACCAATCCTGAAGGGAAGAACAGGAAGAACACGGTGAAGACAATCGGGAACATTTTCATCACTTGCGCTTGCATTGGATCAATCGGCGCAGGATTCAAACTTTGCTGAATTTTCATGGTGATACCGTATAGAACTGGCAGCAAATAGAACGGATCTTGTGCTGACAAATCTTGAATCCACAAAGCAAAATCCGCTTGGCGCAATTCCACCGTTTCAATCAAGACCCAATACAGCGAAATAAACACTGGAATCTGCACTATCATCGGCAAACAACCGCCTAAAGGGTTAACCTTTTCACGTTTGTACATCGCCATCATCTCGATATTAAATTTTTGTCTATCATCGGCATAACGCTCTTGCAATTCTTTCAGACGCGGCTGAATTTTGCGCATTTTCGCCATTGATTGATAGCTAGCTTTAGACAACTTAAAGAACAACAATTTGATGGTTAAAGTAACCCCCAAAATCGCTAAACCCCAGTTGTTAATAAAGCCATTGTATTGATTCAACAACCAGTAAATACCTTTAGCAATCGGTGTTAACCAGCTGTAATCAACGGTTAATTCAAGACCTGGTGAAAGCGCTTCTAATACTGGTTGAATTTTAGGCCCAACATATAGCTGTGCACTTAAAACCGCTTCACTATTTGCATCAACCGCCACATCTGCTGAGTAAGAACCAATTACATAACGACCGTCGTTCAATGCTTTGGTGTAGTAATGGTTTTCTTGATCAGCAGGTGGAATCCAAGCGGCAGCAAAATAATGCTGAATAAAAGCACTCCAACCGCCTTGTGATGAAACGTTTAGATTTTCATCGGCAATGTCGTCAAATTTAATCTTTTTATACTTGTCTTTTTCGGTGTAAACAACGCCACCCGAATAGGTTCTAATAAAACCTTTATTAGTATCGCTATGCTGAACGCGTAACAATTGGTCGTATTGTTTACCAGACCAGGCTGCCGCTGATTTGTTAATCACTTTTTGATCAACAGCAACTGCATAACTACCGCGTTTAAAGGTAAAGGTTTTAGTGACTTGCAAACCCTGACCATTAGTCCAAACCAAAGGCACGTTCAATTGATCTTGGCCGTCTTGCAAAACATAGTTGCTTTGTTGAGCAACAAATTCAGCATGATGATCCGGAGCAGCCGCAGAGTTACCACTTGCAAGCAGACCGGTTTGAGCCAAGAACAAACTTTCAGGATTGCTATCGAACAAACGAATAGGCGAAAGATCTTTTTCCGGTGCTTGCAGGCCAATTAATTCATAAGCCTTTTTAACCACACTATTTTCTTTTTCATGTGGATATTGCAGCAAATCCAGATTACGCAACGAACCACCTTGGGTATCAATTTCCAAGGCAAAAACGTCAGTTTTAATCGTAATGATTTTATTATTGACTTGAGCAACGGCAGCTGTCACTGCTTTTGCCTCTTGAGCTAACCCAGCGGCATTAACAGGGCTGTCTCCGCCTGTAACACTAGGTTTATCTGAAATAATCACCTGTGGCTTAGGGCCATAATCAATCTGCCATGATTCCCAAAGCATATAGGAAATCATCAACATAGCCATGACTAGCAGAAATCTAATGTTATCCATTGTTATTTACTCAATTTTTCTGGAACAGGATCAATACCACCCTCATGGAAAGGATGGCATTTTAATAATCGTCGAAGGGTAAGGTAACTACCTTTGGCAGCACCATGCAATTGAATTGCCTCTAAGCCATAGCTTGAACAACTGGGATAAAAGCGACACCGAGGCCCCAGCAATGGACTAATGAAGTATTTGTAAGCCTTAATTAGGGCTATTAGCAAGACTCGCACGTTCTACCAATTTCAGCCAATGCCGTTCCAATGACTTCCTCAATATCAACGAGGGTGCTGTTAACGCTTCCCCTCGAGCCATGACAACAATATCAATGTTGCTGATATGTTGCCGCTGCAGCCTAAAGCTTTCCCGAGCAGTTCTTTTAATGCGATTCCTTGCTACTGCTGTTTTTATCGATTTTTTCGCGATTGCCAAACCCAATCTTGGATGCGACAAATGATTAGCAGTTGCTAGAACTGTAAAGTATTTATCACTCGACTTTTGCGGATTGGCAAAGACATTTTTGTATTCAGCTGGCGTCCTTAACCGAAGCTGAACAGGAAAGCAGAAATTTTCCGCAGACAATTAAACTGTCAGCGAAGCGCGACCTTTTGCTCTACGAGCATTAATCACTCTACGACCGCCGACTGTTGCCATTCTTGCACGGAAACCGTGAGTTCTAGCACGTTTGATTTTGCTTGGTTGGTAAGTTCTTTTCATTTGCTACTGCCTTGTTAAAACGGATAAAAAAGACCGCGGATAATACGTTAACTATCCGCAACCTGTCAATTTACAGCCTCTAAACTAGACCAAAATCTAGCGGGTCAGGCATTCTAAGTGAGTTTTCCACGCTTGTCGATTATTGCCGAAGTTCAAAGCCAGCGATTTTTAGTTGTAAAAACCGCAACTTGCTGAATTGAACAAGCCTTACTATTGAACTATTCGATAATATTCATTAGCATGAGCGGTTATTTAATCCTTTAGTAAGCGTTACCGAACACTCAAAAAACATAATCATGACAGCAATTGACACAACAACAGCTTCGGTAACGATCGATTTTGACTACATCAAAAACCTAACCGCTGCTGAAACAAAAGCAGTGGATCAGCTGATTCTTAATGAATTAAGCTCTGACGTCGTCCTTATCAATCAAATCGGCCACTATATTATCGGCAACGGTGGCAAAAGATTACGCCCCTTATTACTATTGCTCGCCGCTAAAGCACTCGGTGAAGCCAATCAAAATCATTTAATCCTAGCCGCAGTTATCGAATTCATTCACACAGCAACCTTGTTACATGACGACGTGGTTGATGAATCTGCTTTACGCCGCGGCCAAGAATCTGCCAATGCTGTCTGGGGCAACGCTGCCAGCGTCTTAGTCGGTGACTATTTATATTCGAGCGCCTTTGAAATGATGGTTCGCACCAACAATATGCAGGTGATGGAAATTTTATCCAAAACCACCACTGCGATTGCTGAAGGCGAAGTCTTGCAACTTTTGAATTGCAATAACCCAGATACCACAGAAGAAAAATACTTAGAAGTCATTGCTCGCAAAACTGCCATATTATTCAGCGCCGCAACACGCTTGGCAGCGGTTATTTCTGGTAGCGATACAGAAACCCAAGAAGCACTTGCCACCTATGGCCAACAACTTGGCGTTGCCTTTCAGTTAATTGATGACGCTTTAGATTACAAAGCCAGCACCGAAGACCTAGGTAAAAACTTGGGTGATGATTTAGCTGAAGGCAAACCTACCCTGCCTTTGATTTACGCTATTCAACACGGCACACCCACACAAGCTGAAATCGTGATTAACGCGATTCGCCAAGGCTCACGCGACTCTTTCAACGAAGTCTACGAAGTGGTTAAAGCAACCAACGCTATTGAATACACTGAAAAATGTGCAGACGAAGCCGCGGCTAAAGCTATCGCTTCGCTAAGCTGCCTGCCAGACTCTGATTACAAACGAGCACTAGAACAACTGGCCAGATTTTCAGTACAACGCGACCATTAAAGCGATCAAAAATCTGTGACGAAATTCATTTCGTCACAGCAAAAAAGCACAAAACCCATTGTTTTATAAGCTTTTTATCTCAAAAGCATTCCGCTTTTAACTTGCAATTAAAGCCGTTATCCATTACCTTAGCGCCCTACCTGAAAGGCTAGGGGTGCATTTGCGACATAAAAACCGCAAACGCTGAGAAAAACCCTTCGAACCTGACCCGGCTAATACCGGCGTAGGAAAGCCCAAATCTTCCCTGCGCTCGCGATTTTTTGATATTTTGGAGTTATGCATGAGCGCAGTCCGCAATGAAATTACCGCCGAAACTGGCAGTAGCGTAAGAATCGATTCCTACCCTGCTTCGGAAAAAGTCTATATTCCTGGCAGTCGTCCAGACATCCAAGTGCCGATGCGTAAAATCAGCCTTTCGGATACTCCTGCACATTTTGGTGCAGAAAAAAATCCACCTATCTACGTCTACGACACCTCTGGCGCTTACACCGACCCAAAAATCGAAGTCAATCTGCACAAAGGCTTAAGCTCAATCCGTGGCGCATGGATAGAAGAACGCGGCGACACCGAATTACTAACCGGCCCTAGCTCAGCTTATGGCTTAGAGCGCTTAAATGATGCCAAAACTGCCGACTTACGTTTTGAGCACATTCGCAATCCACGCCGCGCCAAATCAGGCCAAAACGTATCGCAAATGCATTACGCTCGCCAAGGCATCATTACCCCAGAAATGGAATATATCGCCATCCGCGAAAACCAAAATCTGGAAGCCATGCGCGATAGCTACAAAGGCCAACACCCAGGTTTTTCTTATGGCGCAGCGATTCAATCGGTTATCACTCCTGAATTCGTTCGCTCAGAAGTTGCCAGAGGCCGCGCGATTATCCCAGCCAACATCAATCACCCAGAATTAGAGCCAATGATTATTGGCCGTAACTTCTTAGTGAAAATCAACGGTAACTTGGGTAACTCTGCAGTAACTTCATCGATTGAAGAAGAAGTTGAAAAAATGTTGTGGGGCATCCGTTGGGGCGCCGACACCATTATGGATTTATCAACCGGTAAAAACATTCACGAAACTCGCGAATGGATTTTGCGTAACTCACCGGTACCGATTGGCACCGTACCGATTTACCAAGCCTTAGAAAAAGTTGACGGCAAAGCCGAAGAATTAACTTGGGAAATTTTCCGCGACACCTTAATCGAACAAGCAGAACAAGGCGTTGACTATTTCACCATCCACGCTGGGGTTCGTTTACACCACGTCCCACTGACCGCAAAACGTCTAACTGGCATTGTCTCGCGTGGCGGTTCCATCATGGCGAAGTGGTGTTTGGCACATCACACCGAAAGCTTCCTCTACACCCATTTCGAAGAAATTTGCGACATCATGAAAGCCTACGACGTGTCATTCTCGTTAGGTGATGGCTTGCGTCCTGGCTCAATTTACGATGCCAACGACGAAGCACAATTTGGCGAATTGGAAACTTTAGGCGAACTAACCAAAATCGCTTGGAAACACGACGTACAAACCATGATCGAAGGCCCTGGCCATGTGCCATTGCAAATGATCAAGGTCAACATGGAAAAACAATTAGAAGATTGTTTTGAAGCGCCTTTCTATACCTTAGGCCCTTTAACCACTGACATCGCACCGGGCTATGACCACATTACCTCAGCAATTGGTGCTGCCAACATTGGCTGGTACGGTTGCGCGATGCTGTGCTATGTAACCCAAAAAGAACACTTAGGCTTGCCGAATAAACAAGACGTTCGCGAAGGCATTGTGACTTACAAAGTCGCCGCCCACGCTGCCGACCTTGCTAAAGGCCACCCGGGCGCACAAATCCGTGACAACGCGATGTCAAAAGCGCGTTTTGAATTCCGTTGGGAAGATCAATTCAACTTGGCGCTCGATCCAGAAAAAGCCCGTTCATTCCACGATGAAACTTTGCCAAAAGAATCGGCTAAAGTCGCGCATTTCTGCTCAATGTGCGGCCCACACTTCTGTTCAATGAAAATCAGCCAAGACGTTCGCGATTACGCAGCGGAAAAAGGCTTGAAAGATGAAGAAGCCTTAGCCAAAGGCATGGAAGAAAAATCACAGCAATTCTTGAACGAAGGCGCGGCGATTTATCACGAAGTTTAATTGTCCTAGCGCTTAAGCTTGAAAACCCAGCCCAGATTGTATCTGTGGCTGGGTTTTTAGTTTTAGGCGCTATGACTTCCTTTAATCCGCCCAGCATCAAAGCCTATGCTAAAATCGATTCATGCAGGAAATAGAAACCTTTAAACTGATTGAACGCATCAGTTCTTTATTACGTTCAGAAGAACGCAGAAAATACGCCACCATCGGCTTACAACCGGTTCACGGCCAAGTGCTCGAATATCTGGCGAAATGCAATAAATACAGCAATACCCACGCTGCTGTTGCCGAATATTTAGGCTTAACCAAAGGCACTGTTTCGCAAACCCTGCAAATTTTGGAACGCAAAAACTATCTGCAAAAAACCACCGATAGTGAAGATGGCCGAGTTATCCACTTGAGCTTAACTGACGATGGTCGAGCACTGATTGACGAGCTAAAACCACTGGATATTTTTAAACAAGCCGAAAGCAAAGTCAGTCGCCAAGAATTTGATACCATAGGCCAAGCACTACAAACCACACTTGGCGTATTGCAAAAAGTCAATCAAACCAAAAGCTTTGGTTCATGCCGTTCTTGCCGTTACTTTTCAGTGGCAGAAAATCATTACCAATGTGGTTTAACCGAACAACCATTGGATCGCGAGGATACTGATAAAATATGCCGCGATCATTTACCAACCCCTAATTCATTCATAGACCAAGAGTAATCATCATGTTTGACCCCAAATCGATAGACAATATTGCCGACCGCCTTGCTGGCGCAATTCCTCCAGGCTTCAGCCAATTCAAAGAAGAAACTGAAAAACACATCCATGCCTTGCTACAAAGCGCACTGTCTAAACTGGATTTAGTCAGCCGCGAAGAATTTGAAGTACAAAAAGCGGTATTGGCTAAAACCCGTCAACGCTTAGAAGAACTTGAGCAACGGGTCGCTGAAATCGAAAAACGCTTTACCGCCGAGTAAGCGTATGACGCTGGCCGTTGTTTACAGCCGAGGTCGTTCTGGCATTGAAGCGCCACTGGTCACTGTGGAAGTTCATGTCAGCAACGGCTTGCCAGCACTGAATATCGTCGGTTTACCGGAAACTGCGGTTAAGGAAAGCAAAGACCGAGTGCGTGGCGCAATTATCAATTCGCGCTTTGAATTCCCGATGCAGCGCATCACCATCAATCTCGCCCCAGCCGATTTACCCAAAGAAGGTGGCCGTTTCGACTTAGCGATTGCTTTAGGCATACTCGCCGCATCAAGCCAAATTCCGAAAAACGCCCTTGATCAATACGAATGTATCGGCGAATTATCGCTGGGTGGCGAACTGAGGCCGATTACAGGCGCTTTACCGGTTGCGATTCATAGCCGCGACGCCAATAGGCAACTGATTCTACCTGTAGCCTCAGCCGCAGAAGCCGCATTAATCAACGACGCCCAATTACTACCGGCCAGCCATTTGCTGGAAGTCTGCGCTCATCTCACCGGCAAACAATTAATTAACCCACAAGTTACCTGCCAAACCATTGAACCCAGCATCTACGCAATTGATTTTGCCGATGTCCACGGCCAATTTCATGTCAAACGAGCCATGGAAATTGCCGCCGCTGGTGCACACAATCTACTGATGCTTGGCCCGCCTGGCACAGGTAAATCCATGTTGGCCGCACGCTTACCCACCATTCTGCCGGAATTGACCGAACAGCAAGCCCAAGAAACCGCAGCGATTGCCTCAATCAGCGATCATGGCTTAGAGATTAAACACTGGCGACAACCGCCCTTCAGAGCACCACATCACACCGCTTCTGCGGCGGCTTTAGTGGGTGGCGGCAGTAACCCTAAACCCGGCGAAATTTCGCTATCCCACAACGGTGCTTTATTTTTAGATGAGCTACCGGAATTTGACCGCAAAGTATTAGAAGTTTTACGCGAGCCACTAGAAACCGGTCACATCACCATTTCCCGCGCTAATCGCCAAGCCGACTTTCCCGCCAAATTCCAATTAATCGCCGCCATGAACCCTTGTCCTTGCGGCTATTTAGGCGATGCTTCAGGACGTTGCCGGTGCACAACCGATCAAGTGCTGCGCTATCGCAATAAAATTTCTGGGCCTTTATTAGACCGAATCGACATGCACCTTGAAGTGCCGCGTGTGTCTTTAGATGTGTTACGCAAAGGTTCAACAGAAGGCGAAGAACGCAGCGCAACCATCAGAGATCGAGTCATCGCCGCGCGTGAAATCGCTTTTAATCGCTGCGGCAAAACCAATTCAGCCTTAACCGCCGTGGAAGTAAAACAGCATTGTCAGCTAAGCGACCAAGGCCACCAGTTATTAGAACAAGCCTTGGAAAAATTTGGCCTCTCCCACCGCGCCTATCACCGCATCTTAAAACTAGCGCGAACCATTGCTGATTTAGCCGGATCACCGCAAATTGAAATCAAGCATTTAAGCGAAGCCATCAGTTATCGAAAACTGGATAGGACAGTAAAAAGCAATTGATGCAGCTACTGTAGGGCGGATTCTATGCCATAATCCCGCCCTATTTTCGTTACAGCAAAGCATCAAACCATGTCTGATAGAAAAATCCTTGTTACCAGCGCCCTACCCTATGCTAATGGCCCGATTCACCTAGGCCATCTTGTTGAATACATCCAAACCGACATCTGGGTTCGGTTTCAGAAAATGCGCGGCCATCAATGCTATTACGTCTGCGCTGATGACACCCACGGCACCCCGATCATGTTACGTGCTGACCGCGAAGGCATTACCCCAGAACAATTGATTGCTGGCGTCGAACAACAACATCGTGCCGACTTTAGCGAATTTGGCGTGGCTTTCGATCATTATCACAGCACCCATTCCGAAGAGAACAAAACCCTCTCAAGCGCGATTTATAAAAGCTTGCGCGACGGTGGCCATATCAGCAGCCGCAGCATCACCCAAGCTTACGATCCGGTTAAAAATATGTTTTTGCCTGATCGCTTTATCAAAGGCGATTGCCCAAAATGCGGCGCGACCGACCAATATGGCGACAACTGCGAAGCTTGCGGCGCGACTTATTCACCGATGGAATTGAAAAACGCTGTTTCAGCGATTTCCGGTGAAAAGCCTATCGAAAAAGACTCCGTTCATTACTTCTTTAATCTCGGTCATTTCGCTGAAATGCTCAGCGATTGGACTAAAGCCGGTCATTTGCAACCCGAAGTTAGCAACAAGATGGCCGAGTGGTTAGAAAACGGCTTGCAAGAATGGGATATTTCCCGCGATGCACCGTATTTTGGTTTTGAAATTCCTGATGCGCCCGGCAAATATTTTTACGTTTGGCTCGATGCACCAATCGGCTATATGGCCAGTTTCAAAGCACTTTGCGATAAACAAGGCTTGACGTTTGATGAGTTTTGGCAAAAAGATAGTACCGCTGAGCTGTATCACTTTATCGGCAAAGACATTATTTATTTCCACGCCTTATTCTGGCCAGCGATGCTGTACGGTGCCGACTACCGCACCCCAAGCGCGATTTTTGCCCACGGCTTTTTAACCGTCAACGGCGAAAAAATGTCGAAATCACGCGGCACCTTTATCAAAGCCCGCACCTATCTGGAACACTTAAACCCAGAATATTTGCGCTATTACTTTGCCGCCAAACTCAGCGCTGGCGTCGATGATATTGATTTAAGTTTTGACGATTTCACCCAGCGAGTTAACTCGGATTTAGTCGGTAAAGTGGTCAACATCGCCAGCCGTTGTAGCGGCTTTATCACTAAACGTTTTGATGGTTTGTTAGCTGCCGAATGCGCTGAACCGGCTTTATTCCAACAATTTATCGACGCCAATACCAGCATCGCCGAACTCTACGAAAATCGCGAATTTGGTAAAGCCATGCGCGAAATCATGGCCTTGGCCGATAAAGCCAATCAGTACATCGATGACAAAAAACCGTGGTTAATCGCCAAAGAAGAAGGCAAAGACGCGGAATTACACGCAGTTTGCTCAATGGGCGTCAACTTATTCCGCTTATTGGTCGCTTATTTACGCCCTGTCATTCCGACTTTGGCAACTAACGCCGAAAGCTTCCTCAACATTGAGCCACAAGCTTGGCCTAGCAACGCCACAGCCTTACTCAATCACCACATCAACAGCTTTACCCCGCTGATGACCCGTGTTGAAGCAGACAAAATTGCCGCGATTGTTGAAGCATCTAAAGAAAACCTGGAAAAAACCCCGCCGGTTGTTAAAGCCAAAGCGGAGAAAAAACCAGCAGAAAACACCGTAACAAGCAACGAAGCGATAGCCGAGGCCATCGACATTGAAGATTTCGCCAAAATTGATTTGCGTATTGCGCGGATTATCAAAGCGCAATCAGTGGAAGGCGCTGAAAAACTGTTGCAGTTAACCGTCGATATTGGCGGCGAAACCCGCAATATTTTTGCTGGGATTAAATCCGCTTATTCAGCGGAAGATTTAGAAGGCAAATTGACAGTTGTCGTCGCTAATCTTAAACCGCGCAAAATGCGTTTTGGGGTTTCAGAGGGCATGGCGCTGGCTGCCGGGCCGGGCGGGAAAGAGATATGGTTATTGTCGCCGGATGAGGGGGCAAAGTCCGGGATGCGGGTTAAATAAAAAACCAATGCCCTCCAGTCAATCTGGAGGGCATCCAGTTATTCAGACAACCGACTTTGTAAAAGCTCTAAACCATTGGCGTAGATAATGTCTAAAAACTCATGTTGTCTACGATACTTCGCGCGACGTTTTCTTGGCGTATCCTCTTTAAGTTTTCGTTGGATAACCAACGGGATTTCATAATCACCTTGTTGATTAAGCACACCTCCAACATCTAGCCAATAATCATCATAACTAAAATGTTTATTGACCTTACTTTTAGATATTTGCTGATTATCGGCTACACACAAAACAGTTTTGGCGTTAATCGCATTGGCAAAAGCTAAACAACCTTCTAATACGATTCGAGAAGGACTTAATCCACTCATCAATTTAGACGCTTCTGCTACACGTTCACGACGATTTTCGCCTTGAGCCCCTTGAAGACCAGCAATATAAACATCTATCTGCTTATCTTTAGGCAATAGGCTAAATCGGATTTTTGCTAAAGGTTTTTGGCCAGTCCGTCGCCAAATGATAGCCAACTCACCTTCTTTGCTTTCATTGCCACCAAACATCAATACCAATTCAAAAATCTCATCAGGACTAATTTCAACACGAGCAATAACCGCGCCTTGATTAAGTAGGACCTGTCGCAAAAAACCAGCCTCAAATAACTGTTCTAATACCGTGTAATGCTGGATTAGTAATTTAAGCCTTTGCTTAATCGGAATATCCAACCGCAACTGATGTCTATGAGGCTTTTCAGCTAATTGTTTTTTTTGTTGGACTAATTCAGATAACAAATTTGAATTAGCTATAAAGCGATACCACTGATAACTAATATGTGGAAAAAGTAAACTTCGAAAAAAAACCTTGTTTGATTTTTTAGTCTCAACTGGATGGCAAAATTTGGCTATTTCATATGCAAGCTTTACATAAGCCTGAACTGAACTGAACTGAACTGAACTGAACTGAACTGAACTGAACTGAACTGAACTGAACTGAACTGAACTGAACTGAACTGAACTGAACTGAACTGAACTGAACTGAAACAGTGTAATGGCTTCATCACGTCTGCTACAAAATGGATTGACTCTCTCTTGAAATAAAGCATGTTTCATTTAATACTTTTAAGCAAAGCTGGAAAATTGGGTATTTTAACCTTATTGCCCCTCAAATTGCATTCCATGCAACTTAGCGTAAGCGCCACCCAATGCCAATAATTCGCTATGCGAACCCTGTTCAATAATTTGGCCTTTATCCATCACCAAAATCACATCCGCATTTTCAATGGTTGATAATCGATGCGCAACGACCAAAGTAGTTCTACCTTGCATCAAACGGGTTAACGCCGCTTGAATATAACGCTCTGATTCGGTGTCTAGCGCTGATGTCGCTTCATCCAAAATCAAAATCGGCGAATCTTTTAACAGCGCCCGCGCCAAAGCTAAACGCTGGCGTTGGCCACCGGACAATTTGACACCGTTCTCACCAATTTCGGTATCCAATCCTTGCGGCATATTGCTAATGAAATTCATCGCATAAGCATCTTCCGCGACTTGCTGAACTTTTTGCCGATCAGCGCCTTCCAAAATGCCATAAGCAATGTTTTCGGCCACGCTTGCATTAAATAAGGTCACATGCTGGGTCACCAAAGCCATTTGTTTTCTTAATGAAGCCAAACGATAACTTTTGATATTTACGCCATCAATTAAAATCTCACCTTCGGCGTAATCGTAAAAACGCGGCAACAAATTAATTAAGGTACTTTTACCACCACCTGAAGCGCCTACTAGAGCAACAGTTTGGCCAGGTTCAATGGTTAAATTAATTTTGCGTAATGCAGGCGTTTCAGCACCTGGATAGGTAAAGCTTAAGTTTTTAAATTCAATTCTGCCTTGGCTACGCTCAACTTCGTACTCACCCGTATCAATTTCGACTGGCTCATCTAACACTTCAAATAAAGATTCAGCCGCAGCTAAGCCACGTAAAATTTCAGAATTGGCATCGCTTAATTGACGAATCGGTTTTGGCAGCAAAAAGGCTGCAGTAAAAAAGCCAACGAATTCACCGGCTGTGGACGATTGCATAATCATCAAAGCCAAATACATCATGCCCGCTAAGGCAAATGAAATAATCACCTGCATGACCGGGTTGTTAATTGATACCGTCATAATTAATTTGCGGTATTGCTTGCGGTTTTCCAGACTGCAATCCCTAAAGCGGCGGCGCTCATACGCTTCGCCACCAAAGCCTTTCACAATCCGATTACCACTAACCATTTCTGAAGTGATATGCGTCAAATCGCCTACTGTATCTTGCATATTGCGGCTTAAGCGTTTTAATCGGCCACCCACATATTTCACCATCAAAGCCACAACCGGTGCGATAGCTAAAAATACCAAGGATAATTGCCAGTTGGTGTGAACCAAATAGGCTAATAAACCAATCGCGGTAAAGCCTTCTCTGACCACAGAACGCACTGAATCAGTGGTTGCTCGTGTCACTTCACCAATGTTATTGGTAATTCTGGAAATCATGTAGCCGCTGTTGTTACTGTCGAAATACTCAACTGATAACTTGGTGTAATGATTGAAAATTTCGCAACGCAGGTTATGAATCACATTGCCGGAAATCCGCGCTAGGTAATAGTTACCAAGGAAAACGCCAATACCACGAACTAGAAACAAAGCCACAAAAAGTAGTGGCAAATATTGAATTTCGGCTCGTTGCTGACCTCCAAAGCTGTCGATGATTTTTTGGATGATCATGACGACGGCAGGTTCTGTGGCTGCGTAGATAGCAAAACCAATAACACTGATAACAAACAATCGCCAATATGGAAGAACATAGCGCATCAAACGCTTGTATACTTGAAGAGACGTATGTTTTTCTGAATTCTGTAACTTGCTCAATACTTTTTACCTATAAAATACTGCATCCTGCTTTCTAATTATCAATCACTGCATGAGTGCCTCTAAAGCAACCAATATACAGCCTAAACGGATTTTGGTCATAACCCAACGCTATCTGGGCGATACATTATTGATCACACCCTTACTCGGCTCACTAAAAAAAGCCTATCCTGATGCAGAAATCGACGTTCTATTACCTGCATCCAATACTGGCGTTTTAGAAGGTAATCCTGATGTAAATCAATGCATTACATTTCCTACAAAACCTAGCATTCTGAATTTTCTGCGGTTACTACTTAGCCTGTTCCAGAGCTATGATTTAGCAATTTCCGCACAAACTAGCGACCGTACAACCTTATGTGCAATTGTGGCGGGAAGAATAAAATTAGGCTTTGTTGATAAAGAACATCGAAAGTCATGGTGGAAGAAAAAACTACTCAGTCACAGCTTAGTTTTTAGCGACAATTACAGTCATGCAGTCCTTGAAAATTTACGGTTTTGCGATCTGCTTAACATTCCTCGTCACTACAAATTAACACCACCAAACACATCATCAATAGATGAAAACTTACCCGAGACTATAACTCCCTACGCTGTTTTGCACATTATGCCTCAGTGGCGATACAAACAATGGCATATTGAAGGATGGCGACAAATAATCGAGTTTTTACATATTAAAAACTACCAGATAGTTTTAACCGGAAGCAATCATCCTCACGAAATACAAATATTAAATAAATTACAAAATGAATATCCATATGTAATTAATACAGCCGGAACTCTAAAATTGGCGTCATTAACAAAACTAATCAGTAATGCAAGTTTTTTTATTGGGCCGGACACGGGAATAACCCATTTAGCAGCAGCAACAGGCACTCAAACACTCCCGTTATTTGGCCCAACTGATCCGAAAAAATGGGCTCCTTGGCCTTATGAATACTCAGATCTTAACTCGCCTTTTTCATCAAAAGGTAGCCAGCAAAAGGGAAATGTTTACTTAATTCAAGGAAATAACAATTTAAACTGCATACCTTGCCAAGGGGAAGGCTGTGAAAGACATCGCAACAGTTATAGCCAATGCCTTGATCAATTAGATGCAACTGAAGTAATTGAGCTGATTAAAAAAATAATTTTAAATTAATTTGGAATACACCATTGATAATCAAAGAAATAGAAGCGAAACCAAGCAAAAGATTTAGTATTGTCGTCGTACATCGCAATGGTAATCAACGATTGTTAAATTTTCTAAATAGTGTCAAATCAGCTATTAATATCGACCAAGATGAAGTTATTGTTGTTGATAACCATAGCTCAGATAATTCTATAGAGAATGCACAATCAAAATATCCATTCATTCATGTTATTAATAATGCTTGTAATACCGGTTATGCACATGCTTGCAATCAAGGTATTCAAAAAAGCTGTGGCGAATACATTTTAATTTGTAACAACGATTTAGAGTTATCTCCGAATATTCTCGACCAATTTATCACTGATTTTAATCAAAACCCTAATGCCGGTCTGATTGGTGGCCAACTGCTTGCAAGCGATGGTTCATTGAGTCGTTCCGCTGGAAATGCAACCACCTTCTATACAGAACTAGGCTTTAAATCTAAACGCAAACCAACTTTTGACGCTAATCAACCTAACAAAGTTGGAGCGGTCGTTGGAGCATGCATGGCAATTAGACGGGAAACAATTTTAGATGCGGGGAGCCTTGATGATGATTTCTTTTTTTATTATGAAGAAACAGAGTGGTGCTTACGTATAAGACGCCATGGATGGGATATTTTGTTTGATCCTCGGATTAGAATCACACACACAGGCGGAGCAAGCACACAATCATATTTCAAAGCAGCTCGGATTGAGTTTTTCCGATCGCGTTTACTTTATTGGAAAAAAACTTTACCTACATTTAACATTCTTATACTTTACTTGTTTCACATACCCAAACTAGTATTTGATTCATTTATTTACCTATTACTCACAACATTAACGCTTGGCAAAAACAAAAAACTAAAATACAAGCTTACCGACAAGTCATTAATGCTTAGTTGGGTATTGTTAGGATTTCCGAAATCATGGGGACTACCTGACAAGCCATCAAACAAAGAGTCTTGAGAAAAACAAATGATATCTAACTATTTAAGAATCACACAATCCGCAACATTATGGCTAACTGTTCTTGCTTGCATTAGTATCAATTTACCCACAGCAATAATGAGCGTAACCAACACTTTACTCATTATATTCTGGGCAATATCAGGACAATACAAAGAAAAAATTAACATCATAATTAAAAGCCCTACATCACTAGCAACTTTAGGATTAATCATTATCTATATCATAGGCATGTTTTACTCAAGCGTAACAATTTCTGAGGCATTCAAGTCACTAAATTCAATTCATTACTTTTCGATGCAAGCGAAGGTAAATTTTATTGCATTCTAGCTGGTGTATTATTAAGCATCAATAATACACAAAAAACCTAAACTTTTTAAACAATTAAATTTATCAAATGCTTAGCGTTATTATTATCACTAAAAATGAATCTTTACACATTAGACGCTGTTTGAAATCAGTATCGTGGGCTGATGAAATTATAGTTTACGACTCAGGTAGCGAAGATGAAACCGTGAGTATTTGTAAAGAATTTACACCTAATGTTTTTATTACTGACTGGCCCGGTTTCGGCCCACAAAAACAACGAGCACTAAATAAGGCGACTCATGATTGGGTTTTATCTATTGATGCAGATGAACTAATTTCCGAATCACTTAAAAACGAAATCCTTAGCGCTATTAAGTCTTCCGAATTCAATGGCTTTGAAATTCCATTTTTATCATTCTATTGCGGAAAACTAATTAAGCATGGCGGCTGGAAATCAGAACATCACCTTAGGCTATTTAAACGCCATCATAGCCAATTCACACCAGACATTGTTCATGAAAACATCTTGGTTCAAGGAAAAGTATCGATATTAAATAATCCTATAATGCATTATTCATATACAGACCAAGAAGAAGTATTAAGAAAAATTAACACATATTCAACTCTTGGCGCTGAAAACCTTTTTAGAAAAGGTCACAAGTCGAATATTGTAAAGGCTACTACAAAAGGCTTATGGATGTTTTTTAGAAACTATTTTATCAAAGTAGGATTTCTCGATGGTACAGAGGGACTTATGTTAGCAATTTCAAGTGCAGAAGGAACTTTTTATAAATACTTAAAACTTCGAGATTTACACTTAAAACAAAATCATGATTAAGCTTATTTCCATTGTTATTTCCACTTACAACTGGCCAGAGGCGTTATCAGCTTGCATAATTAGTCTAATTAACCAAGATGATAAAAACTTTGAAATCATTATCGCTGATGATGGCTCCAGTCAAAATACTCATAAAATTATTAACGAGTTTAAACAAAGCACATCCATTGTTATTCAGCATATATTCCAAGAAGACTTAGGTTTTAGAGCTGGTACCATACGAAATAAGGCAACCGTTGCCAGCAAAGGTGATTATTTAATATTTTTGGATGGCGACTGTATCGTCCGACCTAACTTTATTAGCCGGCATCGTCAACTTGCAGAAAAAGGCTTTTGGATTCCAGGAAATAGAATTCTATTAAGTCAAAGCTATACATCAAAAATACTATCTAAAAGGATTTTGGTGCATACAAAGCCAACATTTTTATTATTAGCCGAATGGTTAAAAGGCAATATCAATAGAATTCTTCCATTAGTATACCTACCTTTCAATTATTTTAGATATTTCAAACCTAAACAATGGCAAAAAGCTATGACTTGTAATTTAGCCGTTTGGAAAGCTGATTTTATTACCGTAAATGGGTTTGATGAGCAATTTGAAGGCTGGGGGTATGAAGATTCTGACCTAGTTATACGTCTAATTCATTACGGTATAAAACGAAAAGAAGGACGTTTTGCTGTTCCTGTTTTACACCTTTGGCACAATCAAAATGATAGAAGCCAGCACGATAGTAATTACCAACGATTAATGGAGCGACTTAAAAACCCATCATTTATTCGTGCAGAAAAAGGTATTGATCAGTATTTGTAATTGCAAAATAAAAAACGCTTGTGACTTAAAGAAAAACTTCTAAAAATCACAAGCGTTAATAACTTTTATTTCAGATTGAAATTAAAGTGTATTTACCGCATTCAACTCTTGGAACGCTTGCTCTAAACGAGTCACCATGCCAACTTGGCCGGCACGTTGCCATACGCGTGGATCGTAGTATTTTTTGTTTGGTTTATCAGCACCTTCTGGGTTACCGATTTGACCTTGCAAATAACCTTCGTTCTTTTTGTAGAACTGTAAAACGCCATCCCATGTTGCCCATTGAGTATCGGTATCGATATTCATTTTGACAACACCGTAACCGATTGATTCTTTGATTTCTTCTGGAGAAGAACCTGAACCACCGTGGAATACAAAATTCAATGTGTTGTGTGGCACACCGAATTTTTCAGAAACGTATTTTTGTGAGTCATCCAAAATTGAAGGCGTCAATTTAACGTTGCCTGGCGAGTAAACACCATGAACGTTACCGAATGAAGCAGCAATAGTGAATCTGTGGCTAACTTTGCTTAATACTTCATAAGCGTAAGCAACGTCTTCTGGTTGAGTGTACAGCGCAGAATGATCCATGCCGCTGTTATCAACGCCATCTTCTTCACCGCCAGTACAACCTAATTCGATTTCCAGAGTCATGCCCATTTTTGACATACGCTCTAAATATTTCGCGCAAGTCTCAATGTTTTCTTCTAGGCTTTCTTCTGATAAATCCAGCATGTGTGAACTGAATAAAGGTTTGCCAGTCGCTGCGAAATGTTTTTCGCCTGCATCTAACATACCGTCGATCCAAGGCAATAATTTTTTTGCCGCATGGTCAGTGTGCAAAATAACGGGTACACCGTAGTGTTCAGCCATTGCGTGAACGTGGTGAGCACCTGAAATTGCGCCAACAATTGAGCAACCTTGACCATCCAATTTCAAACCTTTACCAGCAACAAACGCTGCGCCACCGTTTGAAAATTGAATAACAACTGGCGATTTTACTTTCGCAGCTGCTTCTAATACTGAGTTAATGGTATCTGTGCTGATAACATTGACTGCTGGTAATGCGAAATTGTTTTCTTTGCAAATAGCAAAGATTTTTTGAACATCTTCACCAGTAACAACACCGGGTTTAACTACATCAAAAATTTTCTGTGACATGCAATCTATCCTGCTGAGTAACGAGCTATTACTAACTCGAAAAAATTCGTATTAAGAAAAGCAGAGAGCATTGACACTCTCTGCTTCGACGTTTATTAAGCTTCTAAGCTTGCTAAACGATCTGACAACAATTTTTCTAAAGTTTCTAATGCTTTAGCGAAACCATCGATACCTTCTGCCAATTTTTCTTTCGCCATGCGGTTTTCTTCGTGCATACGTTCGAAAGTTGCTTTATCAACTGTGATTTTTTCAATTGAAGAAGCTGCAGCAATTGCTGGATCCAATTTACGTGGCAATTCGCCTTCAACAGCTTGCAATTCAGCCAATAAAGAAGGTGCGATAGTCAATAAATCACTACCCGCTAATTCGGTAATTTCACCAATGTTTCTGAAGCTTGCACCCATAACTTCGGTTTTGTAACCAAATTTTTTGTAATAGTTATAAACTTCGGTAACAGAAACAACACCTGGATCTTCCGCTGGAGCGTATGAATCACGGCCAGTATCTTTTTTGTACCAGTCTAAAATTCTGCCAACGAATGGAGAAATTAGAGTAATACCGTTTTCAGCACAAGCAATCGCTTGGTGCATACCGAACAATAAAGTTAAGTTACAAGCAATGCCTTCTTTTTCCAAAGTGGCAGCAGCTTGAATACCTTCCCATGTTGCAGCGATTTTGATTAATACGCGTGATTTGTCGATGCCGTTTGCTTCGTATTGAGCGATCAATTCACGACCTTTAGCAACAGTTGCATCGATATCAAATGACAATCTTGCATCAACTTCAGTTGATACACGACCAGGAATGATTTCCAAAATTTTCAAGCCAAAAGAAACAGCTAAGCGATCAAATGCCAAAGTAACAACATCAGCAGCTGAAGCGTCTGCACCCAAAGTTGCTCTTGCGCCTTTCAATGTATCATCAACGATACTTTGGTATTGTGGCATCTGTGCAGCAGCAGTAATCAACGATGGGTTGGTGGTTGCGTCGCGTGGTTTGAATGTTTCAATCGCTTGAATATCACCGGTATCGGCAACAACAACAGTCACTTCACGAAGTTGTTCAAGTAGGTTTTTTGCCATGAATATATCCTCAAATATTATTGATTAAAATTGTCTCAACACCCTGATGGCTGTTGAGGGAAACTGAAATGGCCTTCGATTTATGCCATAGATAATGAGTCCCAGACACAAAATCGCCACTATTCACAACTCTAATTCCCAAATAAGAATCCGAGTGTAAATTGTGGCGATTATTGAAAGCTACATCTAATGCTTAAAATTTTATTTGTAAGTTTCCGATCATTAAAAATCAAACTTACAATATTTTTTTAAGCGTTGTCGCGCAGATATTTTTCAACACCGGTTGCTTTTGCAGCAGCCGCTTCTCTATCTCTGATAATTTGTTTTGCCATGTATTTAGCAACACCGGTAGCAGGATTTGCTGTTTGTTTGTCTAAATATTTAGCAACACCGGTTTTATTCATACCTTGTTTTTCTAAATATTTTTCAACACCAGTAGAATCACCAGCATTTGTATAATCTTGAGCAGATTCTACAGCAACAGTTTTGGCTGATTTTTTGTTATACAAAAAGAAACCAACCGCCGCTAAAAGAGCCAAACCAATCAAATTGTTGTTTGAGCCTTCTGCTTCCTCTGATTTTGGTGCTGATTCAGCTACAGCGCTTACTGAAGCACTAGCTGCTTTCGCAACACTTGGAGTACCTGGCGCAGCAGCGCTGTGTTTGTAAGCTTCGTCATTGAAAGTTACTTTAGGCTGAAAATTTGCCGCTGGGTAATTAGAGTCAACTTCAACAGTCTCAACAGCTTTCGCAGCAACAGGTGCTGATGCAGCTGAAGAAGATGCTTCGTCGCTTGAAAACAATACTTTAGGCTCAAAATTTGCTGCAGGATAATCTTCACCAGCAAACGCCAAAGGACTGCTTAGCAATGATAAAACCATTGCAACTTTTGTTAATTTATTCATTTCCACGTTTCCACCTTTGATTTATTTAAACGCCTTAGGGCTCAGAAAATCTGAACCCTAAGTTGTGATTTATTAAAGCACTGCTTCTACATTAGCAACGACATTATCAACGGTAAAGCCGAACTCTTTAAACAGTTCGCCAGCTGGAGCTGATTCGCCGAAGCGATCCAAACCAACTACTCGACCATTGCTGCCCGCATATTTCCACCAGCTGTCTGTTACACCGGCTTCAACCACAACACGCTTGGTCACGCTTGCAGGTAATACGCTGTCTTTGTACGCTTGATCTTGCGCTTCGAAAGCGTTGGTAGATGGCATTGAAACAACGCGGATTTTTTTGCCTTTAGCCGCCAAAACATCA
>CAIXED010000059.1 GCA_903918375.1 uncultured Pseudomonadota bacterium
AGTCGGCAATAGTTTTCAAGTCGCGTTTGCCAACGGCAGTCGCCATAGTGATAGCTTGCAAACAGAAATCGGTAGCCAATTGTTAAGCCAAGGCGATCTGAGTCTAATGGCTGGTCAGGACTTAACCGCCCGCGCCGCCAGTCTAATCAGTAATCAAGGCAAGTTAGCGTTAACAGCAGACAACGATCTCAGCATTGAAACTGGAAAAAGCCTCAGAACGCTGGATGATTTGACCAAAAGCAAGCAATCGGGCTTTTTTAGTAGCAAAACCGTCACCACCGAAATGCATTTACAACAAAGCCAAGCCTTGGGCAGTGAGTTAAGTGCGGCCAGTATCGATCTCAGTGCTGGTCATAATCTCGCCATCACCGGCAGTTCGGTGGTCGCTGATCAAGCGGTAAATCTATTAGCCGGTAACGACATTAATCTCCTTGCCGCCAACAACCACAGCGATCAAACCACTATTGTCAACAGCAAAAAATCCGGTTTTCTGGGTGGCACCGGCGGCGCGGGATTTACCATTGGCAGCCAAACCAGCAAAACCAACACTCATACCGTTGAAGACCAAGCGGTAGCCAGCACTATCGGCAGTTTACAGGGCGATGTAACTATCCAAGCTGGGCATCATTACCAACAAAACGGCAGCGATGTACTGGCAACGCAAGGCAATGTTGATATTCTCGCTCAGCAAGTGGACATCACCGCCGCCGAAAACCGTAGCCAAACCACGATTGACCAGAAAACCAAACAAAGCGGTTTTACCTTTTCGATGAGTAATCCTTTAGTTCACGCCGCTGAAACCAGTGCCAACATGCTGCAAGCAGCCGAGAATACTGACAGTACCCGGATGAAAGCCTTGGCGGCGGCCAGTAGTGCGATGAGTGTTTATAACGCGTTAAGTTCTGGCTCAATGAGCAGTATTCAAGTGGGCGTCTCTTATGGCAGTAGCCAAACCCAAAGCCACAGTGAACAAACTCAAAGCAATGCTGTAAGCAGCCAAGTGCTTGCTGGGCAAGACCTCACGATTGTGGCTACTGGTGATGGTCAAGCTAATAGTGGCAACTTGAGTGTGATTGGCTCCGAGCTTAGTGCCGGTCATAATCTTGATCTAATCGCTGCTAATGACTTGTTATTACAAGCCGCTACCAATCAAAATCGGTATAGCAGCAGTCAAAAAAGCAGTAGTTACAGCGTTGGGATGACCGCGAGTACCGACAAGACGATATCGGTTACCGCGAGCGCCAGCCTTGGTAAAGGCAAAGCTAATGGTGAAGACATCAGCTACAGCAATACTCACGTTAACGCGGGTAATCAAGTCAGCTTAAACAGCGGTCAAGACACCACCTTAAAAGGCGCCGTGGTCAGCGGCCAGCAAATCGTCGCGAATGTCGGTACCAGCGGCCAAGGCAATCTCAACATAGAAAGTCTACAAGACCAAAGTAATTACAACAGTCAACAGCAAAACGTAGGTGGTAGTGTTAGCGTTAGCGTGGGTTTGGATAATGCGGGTGCCAGCCTGCAATACAGTAAAACCAATATCAACAGCAACTACCTCAGCGTCACCGAACAAAGTGGTTTCAAAGCCGGTGATGGTGGTTTTCAAATCAAGGTTAACGGCAACACCGACCTCATCGGCGGCCTGATTGCCAGCAACAGCACCGCAGCGGACTTAGGCTTAAACCAGCTGATCGCCGAAACTCTCACCAGCCGTGATTTACAAAATCAAGCTAAATACAAAGCCAACAGCCTAAGTATCAGTGCTGGAGTTGGTCTAAATGATGGTGGCTCAACCGGCATGATGGAAAGCAGCCCAAGCGGCATGGCAGGTTATGGCAGCGACAGCGGCAAAGCCAACAGCACCACCTTTAGCTCGGTCAGCGCAGGCGATTTGCAGATCACCAACGCCGCCGCCCAACAAGCTAAAACCGGCCAAAACGCCGAGCAAACTGTCGCCGGTCTCAACCGCGACACCGCCAACGCTGAAAACGCGATTAAACCGATTTTTGACCAACAAAAAGTCGAAAACGAGATTAATGCACAAGTGCAGATTACGCAGGTGTTTGGGCAGCAGGCGAGTAAAGCGGTAGGTGATTATGCTAAGGAGCAGCTTGACATCGCTAGCACGCTAAGAGCGCAAGCGGAAGATGAATATTATCCTGATAAAAAAGCTGAACTATTGCTCGATGCAGAAAAAATGGAATCAGATTGGGGCGAACAAGGCACGTTACGTTTAGCTGCTCATGCTTTGATTGGTGGATTAACTGGAAATATCGAAGGTACAACTGGTGTTTTAGTAGGTGCTATATCCGCACCAGAAGTTGCTAAGTTATTGCAACAAGCAGGCATTAAAGGAGCTATTGCCGATACGTTAACGGCACTAGCCAGTACCGCTATTGGTGCAAGTGTGGGGAATGTTAGTGGTGCAAGTGCTGCCTTCAATGAAGCAATCAATAACTATTTAAATCATGATGAAACAATTAAGCGAATGGAGCTCAGACAACATAAACAAGAAGGATTGTGTAATGATGTTTGCGAGAATGAATTACAGGCGTTAGAAACATTAGATAAGACCCGAGATACGGAAATTAAAGGGTTGATGGATTTATGTCAACAAGTTGGAACTGTCGCGAGTTGTGAAGCTGTAGCCAAGCATTATGCAGAAACAAATGGATATGGTTTTATATCTGAAAAATTTGAATCTAAAAATAGAACTGCAAGCCCGTTTTCTTTTAATGGGGTTCTAAAAAACAAGGGACAGCCAGATGAGTATTATGCCGTCCCGAAAATAAAGCAGGATGATGGTAGTTATCTACCCGATCCTGGTGGCTTTAGTTATGGTCCTTTTCAATTATCTTCAAATACAGGTGGTTTAGAAGAGTTTTTCAAATATCTACAACAAATTGAATTGGATGATACCGCCCAACAGTTTTATAACCAATTACAATCTGTAGGCGGACTTGAAGCGGCACAAAAAGGCACTAAAGCTTTTGTGAATAAATTTTTTGAGTTAACTAAAGATGATCCTCAATTTTTTGAATATCAGTTTGAGAGTATTAATCAGAAGGCTATTAAAAAAGTTGTTGAACCTGAACTTGTTAAACTGGGGTATAGGTTTGAGGAGTTAAGTCCGGTGGAGAAAGAAGCTGTATTTTCATTAACTGTACAACATGGTGGTAGAGGTGCTGAAAAAATTATTGATTATATTGCTTCAGATAATTTTTATTTAAAAGAGGCTGAATACAATAAATTACTTAAAGAAAGAGCAGGACTTCTGTCTGGACTAGATAACCTATTGATTAGGCTAAATAAACTACAAGACAAAAAGATTTTATTGTTAGAAACAAATCAAAACCCATCACAAAGTGTTTTGCAAAAAAATAACAATAAAATTGATATTTTGAATAAAAAAATGCAGAAGACCAATGATTTGATCATTGCTAAATCCGCCGAAATAGAAGCCAATATAAATTTACAGGAAGTTATTAGGGATTGGATGAAAGATATGGGAAGTTATACTGGTCTAGGTGATAGCGAGAGATTCGTTAATAATCTATATGATAGACGTATTCAGCTTCGTCCAACAGAAGTGGATCGATATACAGCGGAAAGAGATTTGTTGTTAAAAACGATAAAAGAAAGAAAAATTAATTAATATTTGTTGTTGCGTATTTTAAATAAAAATTTAACTTTAAATGAATAAGCTGTTTGTAATCGTTATTTTTCTTTTTTTTATTTGTAATCCATCTTATGGATATGATGAAAAAATGGAGATGAAGGCATCGTGTGGTTCAAGTTTTTTTACTTTTGTAGCTGATAGTTTTCCTGCGAGTGTATTTTCAATTGTTTCTGATAAAACAGGGCGTGTAATGGAGTTGGCTATAGGTGGGCATGGTTATTTGAGCGAGTATGCCTGTATAGATGTTGATGATATTTTATATATTATCTTTCGTGGAAAAAGTAGCTTTAGGTATCTTGATGAGCGATTAAATAATGAGGAATTGGTGCACATTGGTATTCAAATTAATGAGATTGAAAATGGCATGTCAAAAGAGCATCAACATCAAAAACAGTTAGATGCTTATTTTTCATTATTAGATCACTCTCAAATAACCAGTGATTCTGATTTTAAAGAAATAATTAATAATTCAAATTTTAGAAAGATAGCCTCTAAAAAGTATCGATATATTGAAAAAATTTACAAATTGGCAAAATTTAAAGAACTTAAGTTTGAGTATGTGGATGACTAAATGTTTTTTCTCTGAGGCTAAAATGAAGTTCTATTTTTTAGTTGTCTTTTTATCTGTTGTGCCTTGCTATGCTGATGATGCATTTGAGATTCATACAGTCTGTGGTAATAAAATATTGACACTGTTATCTTTTAGTTCTAGTGATTCACAAGAATTATTGACAATAATTCCTGATGAACAATCTGCTAGTGTAACTAATCTGGCAGGGATAGGAGAAAAAGGGCGTTGGGAGGAATATGCTTGTTTAATTGTTGACGATGTTCCTTATTTGTATTTTCGTGGTCATAATTATTTTGAATACTTGAGTGATAGAGGTGGGTGGTTAGAATTAGGTCATATTGGTTTTCAATTGAATGAATTAAATGGAAAGCTCCCTCGCCCACATCAACACGAAAAACAATTGCAAGCTTTTCTTGAGCTACTTGATAAAACAAAAATAACAAATAACAACACGTTAACACTTGCGGAAATAAGTAAGCGTTCAAGATTTAGGAAAATAGCAGCCAGAAAATCCCCCTATATCGAAAACATCTACAAAACAGTAGACTTTAAAAAATTTGATTTTGGTTTGGATAAAAAATGAGAGTTTATGCTTTTCTTATCCTTAGCTTTTTTTTAAATAAAAGTATTTTTGCGGAAGATGAATGGCGAATAAATGTAGATTGTGACTCTAGTGGCTATACATTTTTATCTGATACTGGAACAGGTCTGTGGTTTTCAATAATATCCGATAAAACAGCTAGAAAATTCGAGTTGGGGGCAGAAGGCGGCGTTAAGGGTGAAATTTCTGAGTATGCCTGTATAAAAGTCGATAACATACCTTATTTATTATTTCGTGGGCATAACGCTTTTGGCATGTATGACAATCAATCAGGTTTTTTTCAGCTAACGCACATACCAATAAATTTAGATAAGTTTGATGATAGAAAGTCAAAAAGCCATCCTCATGTAAAGCAATTAAATAATTTCTTTGTTATTTTAGATAAAACCAAGATTAATGATGAAGATAATTTAACTCTTTGGCAAATAAGCAACTACTCGAAGTTTGAGGGTATAAATAATTTTGTGTAAACGGTCACTTGGCAGGAAACTGTCGTTACTTTGCGAGGAATAGAAATGACCGACACAAAATCAATCCCGACCGACCTGATAGATGCCTTATTGTCAGGTTATAAAAAACCCGAAGA
>CAIXED010000060.1 GCA_903918375.1 uncultured Pseudomonadota bacterium
AATAGCCCGTTAGGGTTGCCGCATGGATGCGGCAAGTTGGCAAAGGGACAGGAAGTCCCTTTTGCCAACCCCCAGCAAAAGCTTCGGAGCGCAGGATTCAAGCGGCGGTCGGGTGGGCTTTCTTTTGGTTACTTTTCTTTGCCCAAACAAAGAAAAGTAACTCGCTTGTCGGTGCGAGAACCGACATTCAAAATGGCTTCGCAACGCGAATCCTTTTTTATCGACAACTAAAAAATGTACTCAATGCTGATAGCGTTACGTAACATCAGGAAGGAAGATAAATCATGTCTGGACACAACCCACTACTACGCTTGCAACAACTAATCTATATCGAGCGGCAGGATATAGGCACCCTCATTGCCTATGGCGTAGGTATCGGTTTATTGTCGCTAGCCACGCCAATCGCAGTACAGGCACTGGTTAATACCATTGCCTTCGGCGCCTTATTGCAACCACTATTCGTGTTGACGCTGATTCTGCTGGTATTAGTGTCTTGTAGTAATACCTTAGTTGCCCTGCAGTTTTACGTGGTGGAAATGCTACAACGGCGGCTGTTTGTTCGACTGTTCGGCGAAACAGCCAATCGGCTGCAACGTGCACTGATTAGCGCTCATGACAGCCAATATCTACCGGAATTAGTGAACCGATTTTTTGACGTCGTTTCGCTACAAAAAACCGCCGCATCACTTTTACTAGAAACGCTGGGTTACTTGTTACAAACCTTGATTGGCATGATTCTGTTGGCGTTTTACCACCCGATGCTGCTGGCTTTCGATTTGTTATTAATTGCCTCGCTGTATTTAGTGCTGTTTGTTATGGGGCGCAATGGGATTGAAACCGCTATCGAACAATCAAAAGCCAAATATCTGGTAGCCGCTTGGCTAGAAACCATAGCGGCCAATCCCTTACTTAGTAAAAGTCACCAAGGCGAGGCGTTTATTGAGGCGCAATCAAAACAGATTGCTGAAAACTACCTAACCGCCTGCGTTAATCATTTCCGAATCCTGTCTCGACAACATATTGGTGCTTTGCTACTGCATACCTTAGCTAATACCTCGTTGCTGGCGCTGGGTGGCTGGATGGTGATTGAGCGGCAATTGAGTTTAGGCCAACTTATCGCTGCCGAACTGGTGGTTAATGCGATGATTTACGGTCTCACTCGACTGGGTAAAACCTTGGACAATTTCTATGAATTAGTCGCCAGTGTCGATAAGATCGGCTACCTATTGGATTTACCACAAGAAAGCACTCAAGGTGAATCGCCTAAAACAGCTAAATCTACTTATCAAATCAAAATTGAAAACTTATCGGTGCTTAAAGGCTCACAAACCGATCAGATAAACCAGCTTGATTTAACCATTGCCAGCGGAGAAAGCTGGGTAATCAGCGAAGGCGCTGAACGAGGCACGCTGCTAGATATTCTTTATGGTTTGCGTCCATACCAAGCGGGTAGTATTTACTTCGACGGCGATGATCTTCGCGATTTAAACCTTGGCTCACTGCGCGATAACATCAGCTTGGTTCGTGAGGCAGAAATCCTCAACGTTTCAATCGCTGACAATGTCAGCATTGGCCGAGATTTATCATTCAATCAAATTAGAAATGCGCTTAAGCAAGTGGGCTTACTTGAGTTAATTTCGACCTTACCCGATGGTCTACAAACGCTATTGCTACACAATGGGGAACCATTAAATGCTGAACAACAATTACGCCTCACCTTGGCCAGAGCCATTGCCGGATCGCCTAAGCTATTGATGATTGATAAAGCCCTTGATCATATCGACGCCGGCCACTTAAGCGGTATTTTAGAGGTTTTACTTGCCCCAGACGCAAGCTGGACGCTAATCATCATTAGCCAACAATCCGAGGTCATTCAACGCTGTCAACATCATGCCCGTATTGTGAATGGCCAACTGCAAAAAATGATTGCCAATAGCGAGGTAGCACAATGAACAGCAAACTTGATGATCTATCCTCCTTAAGCTGGCTAGAGGATTTAAAAGCCGCTCAGACTGCCCCGATTACGGCGCGCTTTGCTCGATCTCTGATTAGCCTTTTTCTAGCGCTATTGGTATTTTTGGCAATGACGCCTTGGCAACAAAATGTCCAAGGTCATGGTCGGGTGGTTGCTTATACCCCCGCTGATCGTCAACAAACTATCGGTGCGCCAGTAGAAGGCCGGATTTCACGCTGGTTTGTCAAAGAAGGCAGTCGCGTTAAGCAAGGCGAGGTCATAGCGGAATTACAAGATAACGATCCTTTACTTCTGCAACGGCTTAATAACGAACATCAAGTGTTACTGGATCGTCAAAGCGCGGTCGAAAATCGGGTCGAAACCTTTCGCCAACAATTGCGAATGGCTGAGCTATCGAGACCGCAAGCCCTGACAGCCTCGGAAGCACGTTTGGAAATGGGCAAGCAACGCCAAAAAGCCGCCGTACAAACGCTAGATGCTGCCCGTGCAGCCAAACAAACTGCTTCATTAAATTTAAGCCGACAACAACAATTGCAACAAAAAGGCTTGGCTTCTCGGCGCACACTCGAATTAGCGGAATTAGAGATGAATCAGCGCGATGCGGAAAGCGAACGCGCCCAAGCCAGTTTGAATGCAGCAAAAAGCGAAGTCGATGCCTTAAATGCCGATTGGTTAAAACTCAGTGCCGACACCACGGCCAGCGTAGAAAAAACCCGCGCAGAATTAAATAAAGCCATTGAGGATCAAAATTATGTGCGTGCTGATTTACTAAAACTGGAAACACGCCTAGCCCGTCAGCAAACCCAAGCCATTAAAGCCCCACGCGATGGAACCCTATTACGACTATTGGCAAACCCCAATGCCGAACAGCTTAAAGCCGGCCAAGCCTTAGCCATTCTGGTGCCGGACACAGAACAACGGGCGGTCGAACTGTGGGTTGATGGTAATGATCTGCCTTTAATTGTCACTGGCAGCCATGTCCGCTTGCAATTCGAGGGTTATCCATCGGTTCAATTTGGTGGCTGGCCAGAATTTTCTGTCGGATCTTTTGGTGGTCAAGTTAGTTTGATTGATGCAACCGACGACGGCAAAGGCCATTTTCGAATCTTAGTGAGTCCTGACCCAAGCGATATTGCTTGGCCTGATGTCCGTTTCTTGCGCCAAGGGGTCAGAGTTAATGGCTGGATTTTATTAGGTAGAGTTTCACTAGGCTACGAAATGTGGCGGATCTTCAATGGCTTTCCTGCGCTGGTTTTACCCGAACCACAAGTTAAGGAAACTAGCAGTGTTGAAGGCAAAAAAACCGACAGCGAGGATAAAAAATGATCATTCACAAGATTGTCTTGTTAATAGTGACGTTGTTACCGAGCTTAGTCCATGCTGAAGCCAGTCTTCCTGCTCAGGAATTAAGCCTAACCGAAGTGGTTGATGCTTCATTACGGGCCTTTCCAGGTTTGCTGGCTGCCGAACAACGTAAACAGGTATCGGAGGGCGAATTACAAACCGCTCAAGGTGGTTTTGATACTCTACTTAAATCCCAAAACCGTTGGTCGGTAAGCGGTTTATACGAAAACAATAATTATGATGTTGTCATCGAACAGCCCACCAACTTATGGGGCACAACCTTCTTCGGTGGTTGGCGTAAAGGTTCTGGTGATTATCCAATTTACGATGGTAAAAGTCTGACTGCTGACGATGGCGAGGCCAGAGTGGGTTTGAATATGCCGCTATGGCGCAATCGGGAAATCGACCGCCGTCGAGCCAGTTTACAACAAGCTGAGTTAGGCCAATTGATAGCCAACCACGAATTTGACCAAACGCTACTGGAAGTCCGACGCCAAGCTAGCCATCGTTACTGGGATTGGGTTTTAGCAGGGGTAAGACTGAGAATCAGCGAACGCTTGTTGCAAGTTGCTGAACAGCGCAACCAAGGTATCTTGCAACGTGTCAGCGCAGGCGATATTCCTGAGTTTGAAGCGCTAGATAATCAAAGAGCGATTATCGAACGTCGTGAACGTCGAGTGCTTGCCCAGCGCTTATTAGAACAAAGCGCGATCCAATTATCGCTCTACTGGCGAGATGCCGAAGGACAGCCACAATTACCTAGCTCGGAACAATTGCCAACAGGATTCCCAACGCAACAAGCCAAGATTGGCTTAAACATCGACGACGCTATAACCACTGCACGGTTACAACGCCCCGAACTAAAACGCCTAGCGCTTCAAAGCCAACAAACCGAAACCGAGCTGGCTTTCCAAGAAAACCAACGCAATCCGGCACTCGATTTTCAGGTCATGGGTGCCAAAGACATTGGCTATGGTAAAGACAAACTCAATCGCAACGAACTCTACTTAGGCCTAAATGTCGAGATTCCACTTCAACAGCGTGTCGCGGGTGGTCGCGCTCAAGTCGCTTCAGCTAATTTGCAACGCTTGAAATGGGAACGCAACGCGATCGAAGATCGTGTTACAGCTGAAGTCAAAGATGTGTTATCGGCACTCAATGCTGCTCGACAACGGATTACCCTCAGTCAGCAACAGCAACAAGCCGCCCAACAATTAGAAGAGGGAGAAAAAACCCGCTTCGAACTGGGCGACACCACGCTGTTATTTGTCAATCTTCGGGAAATTGCCACCGGTGATGCAATGTTACAAGCTGCTGATGCGAGTAGCAGCTTATTCAAAGCAGAAGCAGATTATCAGGCCACTTTGGCAACGCCTTTGTCATTAGCAACAGGAGTTAGTCATGATTAAACGTTTGCAACAGACGACAGACAACGATCGATTCAAGATCAAAAAGCTAGTATTGATTGCTATCATTGCATCAATCATCCTGATCCCGGAAACCATCATTCATTTACTAGCGGTGATAGCTCATACGGTTTATGAAACTATCGCTTTTGCGATTGAAGAAGTGTTAATTCATGGCCTGGGCTTGAGTAAATTCTATGCACAAATGATCGTGTTTTATGGCAGCTTAGCCATCGCTGGCATGGTAACCATAATCTTGATTCGTCGCCTTCCGTCTATGCTTGCATATACTCGGACAAGAACCACAGAAAGCTACGCTCAGTTGCGAGCTGACTTGATCAACCGATGGCAGCTATTGCCCACTCGACATAAAATCCAAGTGATCCTGATGCAATTTGTCGGAATGCTCAGCATGATGGCCTTGGTTTTGAGTTGATATGCTGGCAAAACTCGACATGTCTGAATAGTGGTCAGCTAGAAAGCCAAGGTTTATCTTCAACATCATCGACTTGGTTATTTTATTGGCTTCGTCATTCTCGCGAAGGCGGGAATCTAGGTGGTTGGCTTCGAGGTCTGGATTCCCGGAGGGTGTCCTAGATTTTGTGTAAACGGGATTTAAATTATCGGCTCACCATCCGATCCTCAAATTGAATAGTAAACCGATTTAGAGCGGCTTTCCAGTCACGCAATGGCATAGTCCATTTCTTAC
>CAIXED010000061.1 GCA_903918375.1 uncultured Pseudomonadota bacterium
AAACATAAGGCTTGCCGCGTGACACAATCAACATCAACCAATATCCATTCCGACAAAATCCTTATCCTCGATTTCGGCTCGCAATACACTCAGTTGATTGCCCGCCGGATTCGCGAAATTGGCGTTTATTGCGAAATTTATTCTTGCGATTGCAGCGCTGAGGAAATCCAAAACTTCGCCCCTAAAGGCGTGATTTTGTCCGGTGGCCCTGAAACAGTCACCAGCAGCGACACCCCAAGAGCACCGCAAATTGTCTTTGAACTCGGTATTCCGGTTTTAGGCATTTGCTACGGTATGCAAACCATGGCCGAGCAATTAGGCGGCAAAGTGGAATCATCCGATCATCGCGAATTCGGCTACGCGCAAATTCGCGCTCGCGGTCATTCCAAGTTGTTATTGAACATCGAAGACCACACTTCACCCGAAGGTTTTGGTTTATTAGATGTTTGGATGAGCCACGGTGACCGAGTGGTTGAATTACCCACTGGTTTTAAACTGATTGCCAGCTCAGACGGTGCACCGATTGCCGGTATCGCTGACGAAGATAAAAATTTCTACGCCCTGCAATTCCATCCAGAAGTCACCCACACCAAACAAGGTGGCCGGATTTTAAGCCGTTTTGTCTTGGAAATTTGTGACTGCCAAGCCTTATGGAACGCTAGCAACATCATCGAAGACAGCATCCAATCAGTACGCGAAAAAGTCGGCACCGACCAAGTGATTTTAGGCTTATCAGGCGGGGTTGATTCCTCTGTAGTGGCCGCCTTGTTGCATAAAGCCATTGGCAAACAACTGACTTGCGTATTCGTTGACACCGGCTTGCTGCGTTTAAATGAAGGCGACCAAGTGATGGCGATGTTTGCCCAACACATGGGCATTAAAGTGATTCGTGTTGATGCTGAACAGCGTTATTTAGCCGCATTAGCTGGCGTTAACGACCCAGAGCAAAAACGTAAAATTATCGGCGGCTTGTTTATTGATATTTTTGACGAAGAAGCCGGCAAACTGACTGACGCAAAATGGTTAGCGCAAGGCACCATTTATCCTGATGTCATCGAATCTGCTGGTGCAAAAAGCGGCAAAGCGCATTTGATTAAATCGCATCACAACGTCGGCGGCTTGCCAGAAAACATGACCTTGAAATTGGTCGAGCCATTACGCGAATTGTTTAAAGACGAAGTGCGTAAACTAGGTTTAGAACTCGGCTTACCCGCCGACATGATATTCCGTCATCCATTCCCAGGCCCAGGTTTAGGGGTGCGAATTTTGGGTGAAGTGAAAAAGCAATATGCCGATTTACTACGCCAAGCCGATGCGATTTTCATCGAAGAGCTATATCGCCACGATTTGTACGACAAAGTCAGCCAAGCCTTCGCGGTATTTTTACCGGTTAAATCAGTTGGTGTGATGGGTGATGGTCGTAAATACGATTACGTCATCGCGATTCGTGCCGTTGAAACCATTGATTTCATGACCGCTCGCTGGGCGCATTTGCCTTATGAGTTTTTGGATTTGATTTCACGGCGAATTATCAACGAAGTAGCCGGCATTTCTCGCGTTACCTACGATATTTCAGGCAAGCCACCTGCGACGATTGAGTGGGAATGATAAACGAAACCGCCAATTCATAAGTAATTGATGGGAAACGGTTGTTTCGCCGCTTTTTTGGGCAAACTTGAGAATATAAATTAACAATGAAATATAGACGTGAAATAGATGGACTAAGAGCTTTAGTTGTATTATCAGTCATTCTTTTTCATGCTGGATTTAATATCTTTAGTGGCGGTTTTGTTGGCGTTGATGTTTTTTTGTTATAAGTGGCTACTTAATCACCACTATTATTCTTGCTGAACTAGACGCGGGCAAGTTCTCAGTTATTAGCTTTTATGAGCGTAGAGCAAGGAGAATATTGCCTGTTTTACGGCTTTACAGCAAATACATTGACGCACATTGTGAATGGCATTTACAAGGGTGTGGCATTAGTAGCGCAACGTCGCACATTAGCTGAACGCGGGGCTGGCGTAAGAACGCTAATGGCATTAGCTGGACACAGCAATATGGCTACTACACAACGCTATATTGATTTGCGTCCAGCTGTTATTAAAGCGGCTGTTGAGATGGTGTGATCTCAGCCTTTGTTGCGAGGACGACATTGTTACAAAAATACTCATATCGTTTAGGAAGTAAAGTATTAAACAAAAGTGCTAATATGTTTAAAGGAAAAATAACAAGCAGTTGAGAAATCCTTCCAGTCAAACGTCCTTTTGGCAAAGCATATTGACAAAGGTATGCTATGAGCATTTGAAATACAGCCAAAATATATGTAGTTGTTTTTATTAGTTTAACAACTTCAAAGTTATTTATGTTTAGAATGTGAGTTATTCCAAAGCTTGTGTATCTCGCAAAATCATATGGTATTTCGTGTTCGTCCCAAGCAAAAGGAATGGATATGAGAAGCTGCCCATTTGGTTTTAAAACTCTATATATCTCGGCAAGGACTTCTTCAATATTAAAAACGTGTTCAAAAACTTCAAAACAAACTATCGCATCAAAACTTGCGTCATTAAACGGTAGTTTCTTTCCATCGTAAAAATACTCAACTTTACTATCTTTGTGATTATGCCCCGACACTTCTATATCAACGCCAACATAACTTTTAGCATTTACAAATAAAGATTCGTATGGCTTACTCCCGCAGCCAAAATCCAAAACAGCACCTTTAATATTTGGGGCTATGCTGGAAATGGATTTATAGAGCCCGTTTCTAATAATATAAACTGGGTTGATGATTATTGAGAGGGGGAGGTAATGAATGCCTCTTTACGTAGCCTCTTCTTTAGTGAAGAAATCATTTCATCTCTTTCTGTTAGATTGATGTTGATGTAGTCATTCTACTTGTGAGTAGTGGTGATTGGAAATGTTTTTGCGTTTTGTTGCGCAACGTGTAACCATAAGCGTGTAAAATCCAACAAACACAATGGGTTACGTCAGAATACGCTGCTACAAAAACGAACAAAAAAGTCACGCAAAACTTACACACAGAAGATTTGGTGCGCTGTAAGCCCCTTAAATAATGGGTTTTAAACCTACGTAACTATTGAGTGGGAATAATCTAAGCTTTGATAGCTTGTAGACCATGAAAAAAGCGGTTTTTAAAGCCGCTTTTTTTATTGAATGATTATTTAACAGGAACGCACCATGACTGAAGATACGCTCTGGCAGCATTGTTTTCATAACTACAAAAATGCCTTGGGATATCTGACTGATGCTATCGAATTGGGTCAACAACGCCCACTAAGCAAACTGGAAAAACAAGGCCTTATCCAAGGTTTTGAGTTCACGCACGAACTTGGCTGGAACGTGCTCAAAGACTATTTGGAGAGCAAGGGCTACACTGGCTTGATTGGCTCGCGCGATGCCACTCGCACTGCATTTAAAAACCAATTGATTGCCGATGGTGATGCGTGGATGGACATGATCAAAGCCGGAAATCAGAGCTCGCACACTTACAACCTAGACGTGGCTGAGAGTATTGCTCAAGACATTTTGCTGCGTTTTTATCCTGCCTTTGTCGAGTTAGTTACCACTTTCAGCCAACTGAAAAATAATCAGTCATGAACGCCGATATGGAATTTGGCCTTAGCCATACCACACTGCAAAAGATCCGTCAGACATTGGCGCAACATCCGCACATTGAACGCGCTGTGATTTATGGTTGACGCGCCAAAGGCAACTACAAACCTGGCTCGGATATTGATATTACTTTGTATGCCGTCCAAGGCTTAAACATTGAATATCGCGAGTTATCCGATCTCTTGGACGAAATAGACGATCTGCTTTTGCCCTACAGCGTAGATTTATCTGTTTTCACACAAATCAACAACCCCGAACTGTGTGAACACATCGAGAGGGTGGGCAAAGTGTTGTATGTGCGTGGGGATATGGGAATGCAAGAATGAAAAAGGGAATCCAACCCCGAAGCCCACACATAGATTCCTGATTTCGCAGGAATGACGAGTTAGAAATCAATGAGCACAAGTTAATTGATGAGGACAACCAAGCAGGACCATGAACAGACGCTTGATGATATGTCGATGCCATCGACAGACTCTCAATATGTGTCGAAAAATAGCATAAATTTCGACATAACTGATTGACGTGTCGATGCTATCGACATATCATCAAGACATGTCGAAAATACAGGAAAATTTAAACATGAAAGCGGAAAACTGGAATCCTGAGCAACCATTTTTAGAATTGCCTGCTTTGCCACCTTGTGTGGATTTTGAGTCTAAAGCGATATTGAAACAGTGTATTAAGTCGCGGGCGGCGATTGCTGAGTTGAAACAAGCAGCTGAGTTAATTCCTAATCAGTCGGTACTGATTAACACCTTGCCTTTACTTGAGGCGGGGGCGAGTTCTGAGATTGAAAACATTGTAACTACCACCGACAAGCTATTTAAGCATGTCAACAATGAGGCTCATGCTGACCCTGCAACCAAAGAGGCTTTGCGTTATAGCAGAGCGTTGTTTGAGGGGTTTAAGGCTTTAAGCGCAAGGCCACTGAATACAAGAACTGCAGAAGAAATTTGTACACAAATTAAAGGCGTGCAGATGGATGTTCGGAAGATTTCTGGTACTGCTTTGGGCAATCAAGCAAGCGGCGAGGTGATTTATACACCGCCTGTCGGTGAGGATGTATTACGGTCGATGTTGGCGAATTGGGAACGTTTTTTACACAATGAAACCGAGATTGATCCTTTAATCAGAATGGCGATTGGCCATTATCAATTTGAAGCGATTCACCCTTTCACGGATGGCAACGGCAGAACTGGGCGCGTGCTTAATAGCTTATTTTTGATTCAAGAAGGTTTGTTGTCATTGCCTATCTTGTATTTAAGTCGGTTTATTATTCAAAATAAAACAGATTATTATCATTTATTGCTTGGTGTAACCCGTGATTACGATTGGGAAGCATGGATTTTGTTTTTACTAAAAGGTGTTGAGGAAACAGCGATTTGGACAACGGCTAAAATTGCCGCAATCCGCAGTTTGTCTGAACATACAACTGAGTATGTGAAGGCGAAATCACCTAAAGTGTATAGCTATGAGTTGGTGAGTTTGATTTTTGAATTGCCTTATTGCCGGATTAGCAGTGTGACCGAGGCTAATATTGCTAAACGTCAAACCGCATCGGAATATTTAAAGAAACTGGTTGAAATCGGAGTTTTGTTAGAAATGCCGGTCGAAAAAGAAAAGATTTTTGTGCATCCAAAGCTGATGAGCTTGTTAAGTCAAGATAGTAATAATTTTTCCAAGTATCAATGAGATTGCTAATGAACCAAGTTGAATATATTACGATTAGAAACAATAACTAGCTTATGTCCCCCCAACAATTCCAACACCAGATTTTCGCGTGGTTTGATCAACACGGTCGTAAAGACCTGCCTTGGCAGCAAGAGATAAACCCATATCGGGTTTGGCTGTCCGAAGTGATGCTACAACAAACCCAAGTTGTGAGCGTTATCGCTTATTTCAATCGATTTATTGACCGATTTCCAACCGTACAAAGCTTGGCTGAGGCTGATGTTGACGAGGTTTTACAGCATTGGTCGGGATTGGGTTATTACGCTCGAGCTAGAAATTTGCATAAAACCGCGCAAATCATCGCAGCTAATGACGGTCAGTTTCCGCAAACAGTTGAAGGTTTGAGTGATTTGCCAGGAATTGGCCGTTCAACCGCAGGGGCGATTTTGAGTATCGCTTGCGGTCAAAGCCAACCCATTTTAGATGGCAATGTGAAACGGGTGTTGGCGCGATTTCAAGCCGTGATGGGGTGGCCGGGGGAAACTAAAGTAGCGACTCTGCTTTGGGAGATTAGTCAGCGTTATACGCCGCAACACAGAACTGGCGATTACACCCAAGCAATGATGGATTTAGGCGCGACACTCTGTACGCGCAGCAAACCTAAGTGCGAAATTTGTCCGGTGGCTGATGGGTGTTTAGCAAAGCAACAAGGCTTGGTTGCTCAGTTACCTCAATCTAAACCGAAAAAGTCTTTACCGACTAAAGCGATTTATTTTTTGATGTTAGTCGATGAACAAAATCAGGTGTTGCTGGAAAAACGACCGCCAACTGGGATTTGGGGCGGGCTGTGGAGTTTGCCTGAATTTGCTGATTTGCCGGCTTTAGACGCTTGGTCTGTTCAATATGGCTATCGAATTAGTCATCAACAAATTTTGCCAGCTGAGCGACACAGCTTTTCGCATTATCACCTCAGCTATACACCGATTCTGGCAAAACTGGAAAACCCTATAAACAATGTGATGGAAGCAGGTTCCGCGCTTTGGTATAAAGCCAGCGACATTGATTTATTAGGTTTGCCGACGCCGATTAAGCGTTTGCTGACAATATTACCCAGAGGATAATTATGACGAGAATGGTTAAATGCCTAAAGTTGGGCGTAGAAGCAGAAGGTTTGGATAATCCGCCGTTTCCTGGCGTTAATGGTCAACGGATTTTTGATCACATTTCTAAACAGGCTTGGAAAGACTGGTTAGCGATGCAGACGATGATTATTAACGAGCGTCGCTTGGCGAGTTTTGATCCAGCGTCTAAAAAGATTTTGGAAGAAGAAAGAGAGAAGTTTTTATTTGCGGGTGGCTTTGAAATGCCGGAAGGCTATGTGCCGAAGTAGTTTCTGAATGATTTGATTGAAAAATGTTGGACATACTCGGTTGCCGAGTATGTCCATTTTTTTGCCTGTTACTTTTTAGCCCAAGCTAAGATTTTTTCGCGTTTGCTGTACACAAAATACGCCATCAAACCTAACACTAAACCATAAATCAACTGACCTAAGATTGAATCTTCTTCGCCTGCATTAGCAGCAGCTTCGGCATCTTTCGGTGATGTTGGATTTTTGGGTGGCACTACGACAAAGGCTTTATCTTTGGTGGCTTTGATTTCTGGTAAACCTAAGCTTTTCCAAGCGTCGTAATCTTGCCAGATTGGGTATTTGCCTTGCCAAAACTCTTTGGTGAAATAAGGCGCTAAGCTGGCACCGTGTAATTGTGGAATCCCACGCTCATCGGCAAAGCCTTTATAAACCACTAAGCTAATGTCACCACCTTCGCCAATGCCATTGGTGGTAAACGATTTCTCAACGTGATCATGGAACATCCACACGCCTTGACCAAAGCTGTTTAAGCCATCATCAACACCGCTTAATTCTAAATCTAAGCGTTGTGCTGGAACCATGGCGTGAACGTCGCGCTTGATGTAGGTTGCTGGGCCGTTATCAACACCGTCATAGTGGGTCACCATCGGTTTATGGCCGTGGATATGTAACGCAAATGAATCGGTATGACCGTTCAGAACCCTTAATTTCACCTTTTTGTTTTCTTCCATCAGAATCAAGGATTCGCGGATGGTGTAAGGGAAAGAGCGACCATTCAGCATGAAGTAATCGTCTTGAGCATCGGTAATGTCGTACTCTTGATTCATACGCTTAGCGACTAAGCGAGGATCGTTAGCTGAACGAACTAATTCGTGCAGTTCTTTATCTGCTGATTGATAGTGCAAATCATATTCGGCGCTGTATTTTTCTTTTACCGCAACCGAAGGATGACGGACTTGGCCAGCGCCCACGTTAAAGGTTTGCACCCAGTTGTTAGGGCGATTTTCTTCAACCACAAAGATGCCTTGTAAGCCCATTGGGATATGAGTGTGCGGCTGAACATGGCAGTGGTAATACATGGTGCCAGGTTGGCGCGGCTTAATCACATAGGTTTTGCTGCTACCAGGCATAACGTCCATTTGGCCGGTTTGACCAACACCGTCATTACCTTCGCCGCTATGATCCATATAAGGATGATCAATACCATGTAAATGGATTGAATGCGGCATGTAATGGTTGTTTTCCAACACAATCCAGATAATGTCACCTTGCTCAACACGAATCACCGGAGACGGTGCGCGGAGCAAAGGATTAGCAATAGGTTCGTACAAACTTAAAGTCGACATATCTCGAGTTTTTGGCGCGTATACCCAAAAAGTCGGCTGAATGCCTGGCGCGATGTCGAAAGTCGTCGTCGGTTCGCGCATATCCGGCGAATGACCGTTTAATTCGGCAATTTCCAGTTTGATGATGTAGTGATCAGGGTCGCCGTCACCGTCCATATCATTGGTTGCAGTAATCGCATCAGCGGCTAACTGGGTTTCCATTAAAGTAGCCATGGAAATGTTGTTAGTGCCTTTAACAAAAGCCGCAACATCGGCTGGGTTATCAGGATTACATAAGCGCGACTCATCAATTGTCACGCCATCCACTACTTGAGCATCCCGCCACTTAGGATCTGTAAATTCCGAACAGACTTCCTCTGCCGCACCCAATTTGACAGTGGTGCTCTCCGGCAATTTGTTAGCTGCGGCCAAAACCATTGGCGACATAGGCAGCAACAAAGCGCCACACAGAAGGGGAAGAATTTTTTTATGCATACAAAGCCTCATAAAAATACACAAAGCGTTATTGGATGGCGAAATTGCAAGAATCCAATACCAAAAAAAGCCTCCTACTGTAACCAGAACCCATAGGTAAAGTACAGAAATTATTTGCGTAAAGCCCTAGAAACATAACAGTTACTCGATTGGTTCGCTAACAATCACTGGCTTTATAGGGAGGCTGTTATAATTTGCCGCTAATATTTCAATTAGCAACAAAATTCTTCAATTTCTCACCCACCTACCTAACGATATGCAATCTATCCGATTACTGCTTTGTTTGTTTTTTATAGTGTTGGCGCATGGCGCTTATGATTGGTATAGCAACCAACCGCAAGATGCTGGCATTGATGTGCCATCTGGCAAGCTGATGAGCTTGTCATTTGCGCCGTTCCGCGAAGGTTTTAGTCCTTTAGAAAAGAAATACCCATTACCAGAGCATGTTGATGAAGATTTACGCTTACTGGCAGATAAAACCGAAACTATTCGTACCTACTCTAGCCTTGGCGGCATGGAACCCACGCCAGAATTGTCGCGCAAATACGGCCTAAAAATGATTCAAGGGGCTTGGATTGGTGACGGCCCTAAAGAAAACAAAAAAGAAATTGATGCCTTAATTCAATCCGCCAACGCCAATCCTGATGTGGTGAAGCGGGTCATCGTCGGTAACGAAGTATTGTTGCGCGGTGAGTTAGATGTTGACCGTTTGATTGAATACATCCGCGAAGTTAAAAAAGCCGTTAAACAACCGGTTTCTTATGCCGATGTTTGGTCGATGTACATGAAACATCCCAAACTGTTTGCCGAAGTCGATTTTATTACCATCCATATTTTGCCGTATTGGGAAGATGAGCCGATTGCGGTTGAAAACGCGCCGGAACATTTAGAAAAAATCGTTAAACAAGTGGAAGACGAAGCCCGTGGCGTTGCGCCGGGCAAACAGATTTTAATTGGTGAATCTGGCTGGCCAAGTGCAGGACGTCAACGAGGCATGGCTGAACCGAGCGTGGTCAATGAAGCCAAATTTATTCGCGGCATGATCCAAGTCGCTAACCGTCATGGTTTTGATTACAACATCGTCGAAGCCTTTAACCAACCTTGGAAAAGCAACTTAGAAGGTGTGGTTGGTGCGAATTGGGGCTTGATTTCTGCTGATCGCAAACCAGTATTTCCGTTGACTGGCAAGGTCTATGAAAACGCTGGCTGGTTGCTGGATTATGCTGCTGCAACATTATTATGGCTGATGTTAATTACTGGCTTTTTCGGCAAACTGAAAGGCTTATCGTTTAGTCGTCAATTAGTGTTTTTAGGCTTAAGCCAATTGTTAGCCATTAACTTGGTCAGCTTGGCGGAGTTAGAATGGTACACCAGCTACAGCTTGCCGCAACGGGCTTATACCGTGTTCATGGTGTTAATGAATGGCGCGTTAATTCAGTTATTAAATCAACGTTTCTTCGATGGTTTGGCTAAACAAACTAGCCAATTAATAGTCGCAGATGGCATCAGAAAACTGTATGTGTTCTTTATTGCATTAGCTTTGTATAAAAGCTTTGGTCTAGCGTTTAACGGTCGCTATTTAAGCTTCCCAACCGAGCAATTTGCGATTCCCGCTTTGGGTTTGATTGGATTAATGATTTGCCAAGCTTTGAGCCCACAAGGTTTTAGTTTGGCCTTTAGCCAGTTGAGTGGCGGTAGCGAACAAGGTAAATCGGATCGATTAATGGCTTATGCCTTAATTTTTGGCATTTTCGGCTTAATTTTTGGCGAAACAAAAGCCTTTTTAGACGGTCGAGATTTTATTTTGGCGCATCCGACTTTTTCAGAAGGTTTGCCATTCGCTTTAGGCTATACCTTTAATAATCACCAATTAGTGCTTTGGTTGGTTTGGTTGCTGATTTTGGCTTTGCCATTCTGGGCGCATAAAGCAACTAAAGCCTAATTTACACATCTACCTTGTGGCAGCTTGTTCAACGACAAGCTGCCCAAATTTGATAAATATTGTTTTTGTGCCGACAAGTTTTAATTTTGCTGAAACAACTATTTCCAATCGAAAAAAAATCAGCTAATCTGGTCGCTGAACTCAGTTTCTTTTTAATTTAATGGGAGATGTTTATGAAAAAAATTAGCGTTACATCGTTGATGGCCATAGGCTTATTATTAACTGGCTGCGCCTCACAAACTGGCTGGACACCGACTGTTGATCCATACAATGATCAAAATGCCCACCGTATTAATCTGGATATGCAAGAGTGTGAAAAACTAGCCTCTCATGCGTCAGGTGGTACTGCTAAAGAGACTGCTATTGGTGCTGGTGTTGGCGGTTTAATTGGTGCTGCTGGCGGTGCGGCTCTTGGTGCAATTGTTGGTAGTCCTGGCACTGGCGCTGCGATTGGTGCAGCGGCTGGTGGTATTGGCGGCGGTGCATCTAAAGGCATCAGCTCTGACGAACAATACAAACGTGCTTACACCAGCTGCATGAGACAGCGCGGCCATAACGTCATTAACTAAACTCATCTTGCCGTGGTCTTTATCTAAAAGGCTGCGGCACTAATCCCCAAACACATGCACGAACTGTCATTGTGCGAAAGCGTGTTGCAAGTTTTAGAGCAACAAGCCCAAATTGAAAACTATCAAACCGTCACCGCTGTTTATTTAGAAATCGGTGCTTTGTCTGGGGTTGATCCTGAGGCTATGCGCTTTTGTTTTGATAGTGTGGTACAAGGCTCTTTGGCTGAAAAGGCGCGATTAGAGATTATCGAAATTGCCGGCCAAGCTTGGTGTTCAGCTTGCAATGCCAATGTGTTGGTTGAGCAACGCTATGAGAGTTGCCCAAACTGCGGCAGTTATCCCTTACAAATCAACGACGGCGATCAAATGCGAATCAAACAATTAGAGGTGGCGTAATGTGTGGGGTTTGCGGTTGTGGCGATCAGCATCAACATAGTCCAAAACACAGCCATATTCTCGGTTTAAGTCCAACGCGGATGGTGAAAATCGAGCAGGATATTTTGGCGAAAAATAACCATTACGCTGCTGAAAATCGTCGCTATTTTACCGAACGGCAGATGTTGGTTTTAAATCTGGTATCTAGCCCCGGCTCTGGCAAAACCACCTTGCTGACTGAAACCATTGAACGACTAAAAGCGGATACCGAAATCGCGGTGATAGAAGGCGACCAACAAACCAGCCGCGATGCCGAGCGAATTAGCGCAACTGGTGTTCCGGCTTTGCAAATCAATACCGGCAAAGGTTGTCATTTAGAAGCGCAGCGCATTGGGCTGGCCTTAGACAGTTTGCAACCCAAAGCCCAAAGCGTCTTGTTTATCGAAAATGTCGGCAATTTAGTTTGCCCATCAGGATTTGATTTAGGCGAGGCGCATAAAGTGGTAATTTTGTCGGTCACTGAAGGCGAAGATAAGCCAATTAAATACCCCGATATGTTTCATGCCGCTAATTTAATGCTACTCAACAAAATCGACCTGCTGCCTTACCTTGATTTCGATGTTGAGCAATGTCTGGCTTATGCCAAACAAGTGAATCCCAATATCGAGATCATCCAGCTCTCGGCTAAATCGGGTCAAGGTCTTGAAGAGTGGCAGACTTGGATTAAAAACCAACAGGCATTACAGGCTTAAATCGATGTGTTTAGCCCTTCCCGCACAAATCATCGCCATTGATACTGAAACCAACATGGCAACTGCCTCAGTCAATCAAGTCAAAGTCGAAGTGTCGCTGGCATTGGTCGATGACGTGGTGCTTGGCGATTATGTCTTGGTGCATGTCGGGTTTGCTTTGCAAAAAATCGATGATCAGGAAGCATTGGCGACCTTGGCCTTATTTGCTGAAGCGGGATTAACTGCCACGGCATGAAATACATTGATGAATTTCGCCAGCCTGATTTAGCCAAACAACTGGCAACCAGCATTGCTCAAGCCGTCGAGCCACAACGTCATTACCGCTTGATGGAATTTTGCGGCGGCCACACGCACGCGATTTTCCGTTATGGGCTACAAGATTTAATTCCCGCCAATGTCGAGTTTATTCATGGCCCCGGTTGTCCGGTTTGTGTGTTGCCAACCAACCGAATTGATAACGCGATTGAGCTGGTCGAAAAATACGATGTCATTCTCTGTACTTATGCCGATTTGATGCGAGTGCCAGCCTCGGAGCGCAACAGCTTGCTAAAGGCTAAAGCCAATGGCGGCGATATTCGGATGATTTATTCCAGCCAAGAAGCGTTAAAAATCGCCCGTCAAAATCCTGAGCGACAAGTGGTGTTTTTCGCGATTGGCTTTGAAACCACGACGCCACCGACAGCGGTGATTTTGCAGCAAGCGCAAACCGAGCAACTCAATAATTTTTCGGTGTTTTGTAACCATGTCTTAACCCCGGCGGCGATGCAGGCTTTATTGGATGCACCGGAACCGATTGTAGTTGATGGTTTTCTGGGGCCTTCGCATGTCAGCACCATTATTGGTACTCAACCCTATCAACGCTTTGCCGAGCAATATCAAAAGCCAATTGTGATTGCCGGCTTTGAACCGCTGGATGTGATGCAATCGACTTTAATGCTGATTCGCCAGCTAAATGCTAGCCAGCACCAAGTTGAAAACCAATACAGCCGCGCTGTCACCGAGCAAGGCAATCGTAAAGCCCAAGCGTTAATGGCAGCGACATTTGAATTAAGAGCGAGCTTTGAATGGCGTGGTTTGGGTGAGATTGCTAACAGCGCTTTAAAACTGAAAGCCGAGTTTGCCGAATTTGATGCCGAACAACGCTTTAGTTTAAGTACCCAAGCCACCAAAGAAGTCAAAGGCTGTGAGTGTCCAGCGATTTTGCGTGGTGCAAAAAAGCCGCAAGACTGCAAATTGCTCGGTACGGTTTGCACACCCGATAATCCGATGGGTTCTTGCATGGTTTCATCAGAAGGCGCTTGTGCTGCTTATTGGTCTTATGGGCGACTGAGACGATAAGCGCAGGCTTAATCTGCTAGAATCGCTGCTTTTCAAGCAACTCCCTTCAATTAATGAATATCACCGCCATTTATCCCGGCACCTTTGACCCGATTACTAACGGGCATTTAGATTTAATTTGCCGCGCCTCAAAGCTATATGGTCGAGTGATTGTTGCTGCTGCCACCAGTTTGGGCAAAAAGCCTTTATTCGGCTTAGAAGAGCGTGTGGCATTGATTAAAGAGGTGGTCAGCGATTTGCCGAATGTCGAAGTGATTGGCTTTAATACCTTACTGGTCGATTGTGCCAAACAACATCAAGCATCGGTCATTATTCGTGGCTTACGAGCGGTGTCTGACTTTGAATACGAATTTCAATTAGCCGGCATGAACCGTCGTTTATCGCCTGAGATTGAAACCGTGTTTCTAACCCCCGCTGAACAATACGAATTTATTTCTTCAAGCATGATTCGCGAAATTGCCCAATTAAAAGGTGATGTTTCGAGTTTTGTGCCTGATTCAGTTAAACAACACTTAATCGAAAAATTTACAACGGAGTAAACATGGCGCTGATAATTAGTGACGAATGCATCAATTGTGATGTCTGCGAACCAGAATGTCCAAATGGCGCAATTAGCCAAGGTGACGATATTTATGTAATTAACCCAGAACTATGCACCGAGTGCGTAGGGCATCATGACAAACCGCAGTGTATGGAAGTGTGTCCGGTTGATTGCATTAGTAAAAACGCTGCAATCGAAGAAGATAAAGACAGCTTGTATCAGAAGTATCTTAAATTAATCGCATAATCGTCGATGGCCTTAGCGACGAAACCACAAAAGTCGTCGCTAAGGGCATCAACGCCACCATTAAGCTTCGCCGGATTGTAGAACAGTGATTTGAACTTTGGCGAGACCAGATCTGAGAAAACCCAGTTCTTTAGCGGCTTGTTTTGAAACATCCAGCAAACGTCTGTTTTTAGGATGTGATCTTGAGTTTATACGTAAATTGACTGATTGATTATTTTCCAAATTAACTACTTTGATCATGGTACCAAATGGCAAATTAGCATGAGCAGCAGTTAAAGCGTTTTTATCATAGGGTTCGCCACTTGCTGTGCGTTGCCCATGAAATTTATCGTTAAAATAAGAAGCAACACCGATTTTTTTCTCTATCGCATCGTGCTTCGCCGTTTTTGCAAAGGTCTCGGAACCAAATAAAGTTAACAAAATCGTTAACAAAATTTGCGCCAACCATTGGCTTTTTTTCATCAGCTACCTCCCATTATTGGTTAATGTCTCTTGGCTGTGAAGGCTGAAGGTTACCCCAGAAATTTGGAGTAGGCAACTAAAAACTGGCTTTTTTGCAGATTTTGTCAAATTGCAAGGGCTTGATTTATATCAGTTTTCAGTTTTTTTGAAGAGTAGCGGGGCTTGCTTTAGGCCCCGCCAGCACTGGGATTAACGTTAGAATTAACGCAATAAATCGACTGCTTTTTCAGCCGCTTTTTGTTTGGTTTTTGCTTTGACAGTTTTTACGACTTCTTCGGTCGATTTTGGCGTATCTTTTAGCTGTTTTGTGGTTTTTAATGCTTCTACACTTTGTTTTACTTCTTGTGGCGCAGCTTGTTTCAATTTATCTTCAGCGGCATTTTTTAGTGCGTCAGTTGCTTGTGTTTTTACGGAAGCAGGTGCACTAGTAACACCTTTTGCAGTATCAACTGCTTGACTAGCCGCTTCAGCGCTTTTTACAGCACCAGGAGCCGCTGTTGTAGCAGCATCTTTAACCAATTGTTTGCCAGCTGCTTCCAATAAAGAGTTTTCAGCCATAACAGCGCTAGAAGCGATTAACAAGGTACTTAAAATAATAGTTTTGTTTAACATTTTGATAATTCCTCAAATAAATAATTAGACTGCGGATACAAGAATAGGGATTAAAACTTAACGCTTTATTAACAGACTAAATTTCATTATTACCCAATCCAGTCCAAGGCTTATAAAGCCCCTCAACACTAATCCCATACATATCTAAAATCCGACCAACACCTTCATCGACCATCGCTCGCATCGAATCGGTTTTGTTATAAAACGCGGGCATAGGCGGATAAATAATCCCGCCCATTTCGGTAACAGCGGCCATATTGCGGATATGCGCCAGATTTAGCGGTGTTTCGCGGGGAATTAGGACGGTTTTGCGGCGTTCTTTTAAAGCGACGTCAGCCGAGCGAGAGATGAGATTATCGCCAAAACCATGAGCAATCGCTGCCAAGGTTTTCATCGAACAAGGCGCAACCACCACACCTTCGGTTTTAAACGAACCACTAGCAATTGGCGAAGCAATGTCATTAATACCGTGGGTGACATCCGCCAAGGCATACAGCTCAGCTTTATCCATCTCTAGTTCGTATTTCAGATTCACCAAGCCTGCGCTGGAAATCACTAAATGCGACTCCCAATCCGGCAAGGTTTGCAAAATTTGTAGCATACGCACGCCGTAAATCGCACCGGTGGCACCGGTCATGGCGATAATTAAGCGTTTTTTGGTGTTCATAATAATCCTTGAAAACAGTACGATGCAGGTATCGACCTACAAAATTAAAGCCATTTTATCGGTCGCAGCGACCAAGGCATCAATCATCTCCTCACCCTTGGCAATATGCCCCGAATTAGGCAACACCACATATTCCGCTTGCGGCAAAGCCTGATGCAAACGCCAACCGGCTTCCAATGGACAGGTCAAATCTTGTTGGCCGTGGATAATAATGGTCGGAATGGTTTGCAATATGCCGCAATTTTCGAGAATTTGGTTTTCATTGATGAAATAACGCTGCTTGGCATAATGCAGCTCCATTTGTACTTGTAACAAATCGCGCTCGCTCACTGGCTGTTCGCTATATTGAAAATCATTGCCCAGCGCCACTTGACCACCCCAAGCCTGCCATTGCTGAGCCGCTTGTTCGGCTAAAGCACGATTGTCGCCAAATACACGCTCACAGAGCCGCGTTAAAACATTTTCTGCAGTATCGGCTAAACAAGCCCGTAACGCCTGCCAGCGTTGCGGATAAATCCGGCTAACACCGTTATCTGGGTGCAAAAACCAATCCATATCCGCTTGTCGCGCCAAAAATACCCCGCGCAGAATCATTGCTGAAACAGTTTGTGGATATTGTTGTGCATATAACAAAGCCAAACTCCCACCCCACGAACCGCCAAACAACAGCCATTGCTGAATCCCTAATTGCTGACGAATTTGCTCCATATCGGCGATTAAATCTTGGGTGGTGTTGTGTTGCAGCTCGCCAAAGGGTGTCGATAAACCACAACCGCGTTGATCCATCAAAATAATCTGATAACGCTCAGGGTTAAAGAAACGGCGATGGTCAGGCTTAGTGCCAGAACACGGGCCACCATGCAGAAAAATCACCGGAATGCCGGCTGGATTGCCGGATTGTTCGACGTAAACGCGGTGATTGCTGGTCGTGGTTAAAAAGAAGCTGTGGAATGGGGTGATTTCGGGGTAAAGGGGGTTCATAGTGCTAAGGGTGAGCAATTAAACGATCCAAAAGCAAGTCTTCTAGGTTTCGGCGTAAATCAATAACGCCAAGAATAAAAACTTCATTGCCTACGTGTTTGTAAAGTATCCGCCAAGGTGCTGCAATTAATTCACGATAATGAAAAATCCCCTGAGTCTGTAATTCAGGAATAATCCGCCCTCTTTCGGGAAGCAAGTTTAATTCAAGGGTTTTATTTTTAATTTGCTCAGCAATAGCGGCAGCATTTTGGGGGTTGTGGTTTTTTATGTATTGCACAATCCCTAATAAATCGTGTCGGGCTTGTTGAGTCCAGATAACGGCCTGAGTTTGGTTCATGGTTGAGCAAGTAGCTTGTCGAGGTCTGCAAATACTTGTTCTTGGCTAACAAGCTCGCCTCTACGGATTTGCTCTTCGCTTTGTGCGATGAGTTTTAATAAGCCCAAAGCATTACGCATATTTTCATAGCTTTCGGCGTCTTGTAATACAGCTTTCGGTTCGCCATTTTGAGTAATCACAATCGGTCGATGGGTTTCATTAATTTGTAATAACAATTCAGCAGGGCGAGATTTTAGATAGCTAATCGGTTTTATATCGGTCGAGAAGTTCATAACATGCCCCAAAGGTCTAAATTAGGTACTAAGTATAGCACTGGTTAAGCAGGGAGCATAAAAGCGAAACCAATAAGCCAATTGACAGAATGAAGCCAACACCTACAATGCAAGGTATCACTTTGTAATAAAAGAGTATTTTATGGCTATCACTACTAACAAGTCACCGATGCGAACAATCAATGTTCGTGTGCCAGAAGCCGTTTTTCAGCAACTTGATGAGATCGCCAAAGCAACAGAACGAACAAGAAGTTTTATTGCTCTCACCGCACTTAATAGTTATCTGCAAGAGCAAAGTTGGCAAATTCGCGATATTGAAGCGGGTATTGCTGAAGCCGACAGCGGCGAATTCGCAACCGATGAAGAAGTAAAGGCTGTTTTTGCTAAATATGGAGCTTAAATGGACTCGAGGCGCACTTCAAAATCTTGACAGTATTGCCTCATATATAGCGCTCGACAACCCGATTCGCGCGCAATGTTTTGTTCGTGAACTTAAAGAAAAAGTCGAATCTTTACAGGATTTTCAGATTGGACGAGCTGGTCGTGTCTTTGGCACAAAAGAATACGTTTTACATAAAAACTACATTGTCATTTATCGAGTGCAAAATGATCAATTACAGATACTGCGTATTCAACATGCGGCTCAAAATCGTTAGGGTTTAAGGCAACGACGCGCAGAGTGGGGTCAATGAAGAATGCTTTTAGCTAAGCTCAAACATATTTTGAATCTCATCGGCATAGAGATGATCAAAATCTTGAGGCATGGTGAAGCGAGTTTTACCTAAGCCTAGTTTGCGAGGTTGCAGTGATTGAGCTTCGAGAGATGTTAAACGGGCAATTGGTTTGCCAGCACGAGCGATAATAATATCTTCGCCAGCGGCCGCTTGATCTATAAAACGTGAAAATTGAGTTTTGGCTTCATGGATATTGATAGTTTGCATCGCCTTCTCCTTGTTAAACTGGACTAAGTCTGGTTTATTTTTCTGCGAAAAAGCAATATGCCATCTGATTTTAAACATAAAAAAAGGGAAGGCTTTTGGCCTTCCCTTTTTGTCGAGCGATGAGGGTTACAAATTAGAATTTGAAACCGACATAACCACCCGTTGTGAAACCGTCGGTTGGTGTACCGTCAAGTTTGCTGGTTGAGTAGTGGTAACGAGCGTCAGCACCTAATACGATGCCTCTGAACAAGTCATATTCAGCACCAGCACCGAATTGCATGCCAGAGTTCATTACAGAAACAGCGTTAGATGGAACGCCTAATACATTGATTTCAAAGCCAGCAGGAATCAACCAAGGACGGAATTTGCTACCGTGCATGAATTTGATTTTTGGAGAAGCGTTGATTCTAAGGCGAGCGTCAGTTGCTTTTTTGTCATCTAACCCATAGTCGGCAGAAACGGCGTTATCACCTTTACCGAATTGACTGTATTCAAAGCCAATCTCAACCGCAAAAGCAGTGTCATCCACTAAGCCAAATAAGTCATTATTGACGTTCAAGTCAAATGCACCACCAACATAGAAACCTTGATTGCTAGGATTGTTACTTAGTGCCGCACCGCTATGTGCTGCAGATGATGAGCCTCTGGCATGATCAAGATTAGCAAAACCGCTGCGAACGAAAACCAAGTTATCTTTCGCAGACGCTGCTTCTGGCGTTGATTTCACAGATGACATCCATTGATCCAACTCTTGAACTTTAGCGCTTGCAGTTGTTGCTTCGGTTGAAGCGGCTTTAACGCGGCTTAATTCTGCTTGCATAGCGGCCATAGTAGCTGCCATTTCTTGCATTTTCATTTCTAAAGCTTCGGTTTTTCTAGCTGATGCGTCAGCTGAACGATCCGCTGCTTGTGCTTGTGGAGCAATGAATGCCGCTGATAAAGCTGCTGCAGCAACGCCCAGAGCCAATTTGTTTTTATTGAATGTCATTGTGTGTTTCCCCCCAAGGGTTATTATTGTAAAAACTGATTTTTGCTTTATAGCAACACAGAATTGGTTTACGGTGCGGATACTAACAGCAAAACCAGAGCCATTCAAGTTTTGGGGGTATTTTTTTATTTTGAAAAAATTGATGTATATCAATAACCTGTAAAATAATTGTAATGTTGAATAGTCAATTGTCAGAAAAAAACAACATTTAGTTTAAAATTTGCACCTAGACAACGATATGCGCTACTGGGCGGTTTTTCTGGCTTTGTGGTAGTTTGCGCAGACTTAATTAAGGCCTTTTGGATTTCATGACGGTAAACACAGAAATACTGATTATTGGTGGCGGCATTAGCGGTTTGTTGACGGCGCGCGAGTTAATTTTGGCGGGGCGCGAGGTCACTGTTATCGATAAATCCAACATTGGCCAAGAATCGTCGTGGGCGGGTGGCGGCATTTTGTTGCCGATTTATCCGTGGCGACAAGCGGCGGCGATTTCGGATTTGGTGGTTCACAGTATCAAACAGTATCCGCTATTAAATAGTGAATTACTGGCGGCAACAGGGATTGATCCCGAATGGCGCGCTTGCGGGATGTTGATTTGCCAAAATCCCGATTTTGATCAGGCGGTTGCATGGTGTCAGCAGCGTGGCGTAGCTTATCAAGCCGCTTCATCGGTAGAGTGCGATGGTTTGAACAGCGATTGGCAACAGCCATTGTGGTTGCCGGAAATTGCCCAAATTCGTAATCCACGTTTATTAAAGTCTTTAATCGCCTATTTGCGGCAATTAGGGGTTAAGTTTGTCGAAAATGCCGATGTTCAGCGGGTTGTGATTAACAATCATCAGGTTGAGCGAGTGGAAACTGTTGACCAAGTCTTTAATGTGAAGCAATTAGTGGTGACTACCGGTGCTTGGATGGCGGGTTTTTTACAGGATTTGTTACCGCAAGCGGGTTTAAATTTGCCGATTAAGCCAGTGAAAGGGCAAATGTTGTTGTTTGATGCTTTGCCTGAGACTTTGGACAAAATGGTATTGGATGGTGATCGGTATTTAATTCCGCGCCGTGATGGCAAAATTTTGGCCGGTAGTACGGTGGAAGAGGTCGGTTTTGATAAAACCACTAACCGACAAGCCAAACAGCAGTTGTATCAATTCGCTACCGAGCTAATGCCCGATTTAAAACGCTATCCAGTTTGTCATCATTGGGCAGGCTTACGTCCCGGTTCGCCACAAGGTATTCCTTATATTGGCTTGCATCCACAGATTGCCAATTTGGCGATTAATGTCGGTCATTTTAGAAACGGTTTGGTGATGGGGCCGGCCTCGGCTAAGTTGCTGGCGGATTTACTTTTACAAAGACCGACTGAGTTAGATCCGGCGGTTTATGCTTTGGTTTAACAAACATCTGTGGGGGTGCATTTTATGCACCTATGTATTTCAAAAGCTTGTGGTGCATAAAATGCACCCTACTGATTAGGTTTATTACGTTATACTTTTGTAACTACAAAACTGGAGTTCTTTCTTGTTTTCTTGGGACGAAAAGAAAAATATCAGCAATCAGATTAAACACGGTATTAGTTTTGAGATAGCTAAACTGGTTTTTGATGACCCATTACATTTAACTCGCCAAGATCGAATTGAAAACGGTGAGTTACGTTGGCAAACCATGGGGTTAATTGGTGATGTTTTATTAGTGTTAGTTGCACATAAGTACTAGAACAAAAGTCAATCGGCAATAGTGGAATTGGTTTAGCAAGCAAGTTAAGGCTTTTCCGTTCGTCCTGAGCTTGTCGAAGGATGAGCGGGAAAGCCGAGGTCATCGCCAGCCATCGCCGTTCATGCTTCGACAAGCTCAGCACGAACGGCTTAAGTGGCAAGCAAGATTTCTGAGCTGATTTCCTGTTTACTTTTGTTTGACTACTTACATGGTACGAACCCGACCAAATTCGCATCATTTCAGCGCGACGCGCTACCAAATTGGAAAGGAAAATTTATGAACAAAATTCCTGAAAATCTTCTTCAACAATTAGTCGCTTTATCAGCAATGCCTGACAACGACATCGACTTGAGTGACATTCCAGAAACCACGCCACAACAATGGCTAGATGCTTCGCGAGGCCAATTTTATCGGCCAATTAAGAAACAGTTAACCGTTCGTATTGATTCTGATGTTTTGGAGTGGCTTAAAAGCCAGGGTAAAGGTTACCAAAGTCGGTTAAACAAAATTCTAAGGACGGCGATGATGGAAAATATTCGTCCTTAGCGGATTAAACAGATTCTCAGCATCAATTGCCCCCAAAAACTCGTGGTGCATAAAATGCACCCTACTGATTAGGTTTATTTAATGAATAGCTATCCTTTACTGCGGCCATTATTGTTTTCATTGGACCCAGAAACCGCGCATCACCTTACTTTGGCGTTATTAAAGCTGGCGCATCAAACCGGTTTGTCAGGATTAACTGCGCCTAAAGTGGTTAACAAGCCCGTCACGGTAATGGGTTTGGAATTTAAAAATCCACTCGGTTTGGCTGCGGGTTTGGATAAAAACGGTGATTACATTGATGCTTTGGCGGCTTTGGGATTTGGTTTTATCGAAATCGGCACCGTGACGCCTCGTCCTCAGCCCGGTAATCCAAAACCGCGTTTATTCCGTTTGCCAGAGCATCAAGCGATTATTAATCGAATGGGGTTTAATAATTTCGGTATTGATCATCTGTTACAACAAGTTGAGCGTAGCGCTTATCAAGGCATTTTAGGGATTAATATCGGCAAAAATGCTAACACCGCGATTGAAAATGCAACGGAAGATTATTTGATTGGTTTACGCAAAAGCTATGCGGCGGCCAGTTACATCACCATCAATATTTCCTCACCGAATACCAAAAACCTGCGCCAGTTACAGGAAGGCGATGAGATTAAACATTTGTTGCAAGCCTTAAAAACCGAGCAATTAAAGCTGCAAGCGGAGCATGGCAAATACACGCCGATTGCGGTGAAAATCGCCCCGGATTTAACTGATGAAGCGATTCGTCATATTGCTGACTTGTTGTTGGCGTTTGAAATGGATGGCGTGATTGCCACCAATACCACGATTGCCCGTGATGCGGTGCAAGGTCATCAATACGCTAATGAAGCGGGTGGTTTAAGCGGTGCGCCAGTTAAGACCGCTTCGACACGGGTTGTGAAAGGTTTGGCTGCGGAGTTGCAAGGTAAATTGCCGATTATTGCCGCTGGCGGGATTTTGAGCGGTGAAGATGCGCAGGAAAAAATCCAGGCTGGCGCGAGCTTGGTGCAGGTTTATAGCGGTTTGATTTACAAAGGGCCGGAGTTGATTGGTGATGTGTTGCGGGGGATTTAGGTAGGATTATTGGATTTTCCGTGTTGCTCAAAGCGAACGGAAAATCCAAGTTTTCAGGTGGCAGCTATTTAAAAGCGACCTCGATTAATTTCATAAAAGCTGGGTTAAACAGGGTTAAACCGAAAATAGCGCAGCCGACTAGTACTTTCATCATAAATGCTATGTGTTTAATTTCGGCTTTGAATTCACTTCTCAGGGTTGAAATTTCAGTTTTTAATTCATTAATCTCCGCCCTAACAAATTCTTTGGTGGCCAGTTCATTACGCAGGTCGTTATAAAGTTCCGCTTTAATTACCTGTTTTTTATCGTCAGCCTTGTCATCAATAGCCCGTATCGACGATTCGATTGCACGAGCAACCACATCAGTTTTCTCTCTATCCTGATTAAGCGCTGATTCTAGTAATAGATATAAATCGTGAGGAAGTGAATAAGCCATGACTATGCTCCTTATGATGGTTGGCTAAAAAATTATAGTCATAAGTTCATTATTCGCCAGCAATCGCCATCTGTTCAACTAAAATCGAGCCGGTACGGATATTGCCTCTCAAATCGACATCGTTGCCAATTGCGACAATATTACGCAGCATGGTTTTCAAATTACCCGCGATAGTGATTTCTTCAACCGGATATTGAATCACGCCGTTTTCCACCCAAAAACCTGAGGCACCACGCGAATAATCGCCAGTTACCCGATTAACGCCTTGCCCCATTAATTCGGTCACTAATAAACCAGTGTTCATCAGTTTTAACATCGCTGCAAAATCGTTACTGCCGGTTTCGACGGTTAAGTTGTGAACGCCGCCAGCATTGCCAGTGCTTTGCATGCCCAATTTTTTGGCTGAATAAGTGCTTAGCACATAGCCTCTTAAAATCCCTTCGCTGACGATGTCGCGGGTTTGGGTGGCAACGCCTTCGCCATCATAGCTAGCGCTGCCTAATGCACCGATTAATAACGGCTGTTCGTGGATGCGAACGAAATCAGGCAAAACTTGGGTATTTAATGAGTCGAGTAAAAACGATGATTTACGGTACAAGCTGCCACCGCTAATCGCACCGATTAAAGCACCAATTAACCCCGAGGCCATTTCTGGCGCAAACAATACAGGACATTGGCGAGTGCTGAGGCTACGGGCATTGAGTCTTGCCAAAGTCCGTAGCGCGGCTTTTTCACCCACCGCTTGCGCTGATTGCAAATTCGCAGCGTTACGCGCCACGCTGTACCAATAATCACGCTGCATAGCATCACCGCTACCGGCTAACACTGAGCAACTGATGGAATGGCGGCTGGATTGATAGCCTTGCAAAAAGCCTAATGAATTACCAAATACTCGCGTACCTTGATGACTGCTGACTGATGCGCCTTCGGAATTGCTGATAGCGGCATCATAGCCACGGGCGGCGTTTTCGCATTCAATCGCTAAAGCAATCGCTTGTTCGGCATCGACGCTCCAAGGGTGATTGAGGTCGAGGTCTGGAAATTCGGTGGCAAGTTGGCTGACATCAGGTAAACCTGCGTAATCGTCAGCACTGGCGTAGCGAGCGATGCTGCAAGCGGCTTGTACGGTTTCCTTTAATGATTCTGGGGAAACATCGTTAGTGCTGGCGGTGCCTTTTTGCTGACCAAAATAGACGGTAACGCCTATGCCTTGGTCGCAGTGAAACTCGACAGTTTCGACTTCGCCTAAACGGGCGGAAACGGATAGGCCATTATCGACACTGAAAGCGGCTTCGGCGGCGCTAGCACCTTGCTGTTTGGCTTCGTCGAGCAATTGTTGCACGACAGTTTTTAAACGATTGATTTCGGCTTGATTTTGCACGGGAAATTCTCGGTTTAATAGTGATTTGGCTAGGTTAAAGTCGGATTTTCCATTCATCCTTCGACTAAGCTCAGGACGAACGGAAAATCCTCAACGGAGCAGATGCCTAAATATTAGTGCCACCAACGGTTAAACCGTCGATTTTTAAAGTGGGTTGACCAACACCGACCGGTACGCTTTGTCCATCTTTGCCGCAAGTGCCGACACCGCTATCAAGCTGTAGATCGTTACCGACCATTGATACTTTGGTTAAAACATCGGGGCCGTTGCCGATTAACGTTGCGCCTTTGACGGGACGGGTGATTTTGCCGTCTTCAATCAAATAGGCTTCGCTGGCAGAAAACACAAATTTGCCGGAGGTAATATCAACCTGACCGCCGCCAAAGTTACGGGCATATAAGCCTTTTTTGACTGAGCGGATAATTTCTTCCGGTTCGCTTTCGCCAGGCAGCATGTAAGTATTGGTCATGCGTGGCATTGGTAAATGAGCATACGATTCGCGGCGGCCATTGCCTGTAGGGTTAACGCCCATCAAGCGGGCATTGAGCTTGTCTTGCATATAGCCTTTTAAGATGCCTTTTTCGATCAGTACGGTGTTTTGAGTGGGCGTGCCTTCGTCATCAACACTTAATGAGCCGCGACGCCCCGCTAAGGTGCCGTCATCAACCACTGTACATAAATCAGACGCCACCCGCTCACCGACTCTGCCGCTGAAAGCCGAAGTGCCTTTGCGGTTAAAGTCGCCTTCTAAACCGTGGCCGATGGCTTCGTGTAACAAAATCCCCGGCCAGCCAGGGCCTAAAACCACGGTCATATTGCCCGCTGGCGCGGCTTCGGCTTGTAAATTAACTTGCGCTTGGCGTACTGCTTCGCGGCCATATTCAAAAGCGCGGTCGTTTTCGAGGAAATAGCTGTAATCACTACGCGAGCCGCCGCCCATGCTGCCTTGTTCACGGCGACCATTTTCAACCATGATCACGCTGACATTCATTCTGACTAAAGGACGAACATCGGCGACTAAAGAGCCATCTTGATTAGCAATTAAGACGTTGTCATAAGCCGCCACCAAGCTGACCATCACTTCTTCAATCCGGCTATCCAATTTGCGGGTAGCGGCATCAACACGTTTGAGTAAATCAATTTTGTCTTGATCAGCTAAGGATTTAAGCGGGTTTAGCGGTTGGTAAAGTTGTGGCCAACTTTGAGGCGTGGCGATTTTGTGTTGAACGTTTTGACCGTGTTTGACAATCGCTTTTACGTTGTTAGCGGCTTCTAACAAAATCGGTAGTTCGATGCGGTCGCTGTAAGCAAAGCCAGTTTTGTCACCACTGACAACACGAACCCCTGCGCCATGATCAATCGAATGGCTGCCTTCTTTTACTATTCCGCCTTCTAATGACCAAGATTCAAAATGGCTGGATTGAAAGTAAATGTCAGCTGCATCTACTGGTACGCTCAGCAGGGTTGCCATCACGCGGTCGATGTCTTGGGTTTGTAAGCCGTTGGCAGCGAGGATGGTGTGTTTGACTTGTTCTAGTAAAGGCATGGTGTTTATCAAATTGGGGTTAAATCACATCACAAAAAATGAAGCTAAATACAGCACAGTAGCGGCGGCGATAGCGATGCCGATTTTATTAATCAGTTTTTGTGCGTGCCAGAAAGTTAATACTTGGGTTTTGCGGCGTATCCAAGCATCGCGAGCCAACTGTCTAAAAAAACGGTAACTGCGTGGAACGATGAATCTGAGTTTGTATAAGCCAAAGCCAATCATCGACATCAGGGTGTAAAAAGTGATGACTTGGCTGCCGTGGCGTTCGGTATGGAAAATATGTTCCACGGTATGTTCGATGCCGAGTTCAACCCATTCGAACATATTGTGAAAAACTTCAAAGATTAGGTGCAGTATTTCCACAACGATTTCTATCGTCAAGTCGTACATGAATAACGACAGCAACAGAAAGCCAATAACAAATAAATCCAGATTTTTCTTTGAAATGATGCTCATGGTTGATGAAATTCTTAGGTTAATTCTCAGGCACTTGCCACTCTATTTTCCACTGACCTTTTCCATCCGTAAGATGCTGGTTTAACCAAGGCAGTAATATCTGCGCTTGTTGCTCCAATTGCCACGGCGGATTGATAAACAGCATACCAGAACCGGTCATGCCACGCACCGAGCTGTCTTCGGCAACACAGTGTTCGATGCGGAGTTGTTTGGGAACACCGGTTTCTGCCAAGCGTTGCAACATGCGTTCGGTGTTGGTGCGATCTATCACCGGATACCACAAGCCATAAATACCGGTGGCAAAGCGACGATGAGCAGCGGCGATGGTTTTAACCAGTTGGTTGTACTCGGCTTTCACTTCGTAGCTGGGGTCGATCAGAATCAAACCGCGTTTTTGAATCGGTGGCAGCTTCTTTTCTAAACTGGCTAAGCCATCTTCTTTGTTGGCACTGACTTGTTTGTTGCCCGCGAATAACTGGTGCAAGCTTTCGTAATCGGTACTGTGTAATTCGGAAAGCACTAGGCGATCTTGTGACCTAACCAAACGGCTGACTAATTGCGGTGAACCGGGATAGCGGATTAGTTGGTTATTGGTATTTTCGGCACGGACTGCGGCTAGATAATCTTTGGCTTCTTCGGGGCAATCCTCGGTATCCCAAATTTTGGCGATGCCTTGTTGATATTCGCCGGTTTTTTGGGCAAATTCCGATTTAAACGAATATTTGCCAGCGCCAGCATGAGTATCGATATAAACAAATGGCTTATCTTTTTGTTTTAGCGCGTTAATCACCAAGGTGGTTAAGCTGTGTTTTAGTACATCGGCAAAATTGCCGGCATGAAAGCCGTGACGGTAGCTAAGCATGGTTGTGTCCTGTAAATATCATCAATAAATCCTTGGTTAACTGATTAAAATTGTCTTCATGGCTGGCCAGTTAGATAATCTTGTTTAAATTGTTTTAGGGTTTGAATCCGTAATTCTATAATCGCGGCGCCAATCGCTTGACCTTGTAACGGGCTGTTTAAAATGGCGCTGGTATCGATTTCTAAGGCTGCCTGACAAGCCGCGCGGAGATAATCGGCTTGAGGATAATCTCTGTTTTCAAACCCCGTGCGGCCACGCGCATCGGCTTCGCAGGCCAAAACAAAATTTTCTAAAGCTTGATGGGATTTAAGCCCGCCAATGTTATGCAGCATATCGGCCAAAGTGTCTGGGCGCAGCTCAAGTGCGCGGTGACAATGGGTGTGATATTCCATCACATGGCTGGCTAAGGTTTTAAAGGTTTTCGGTATCCGTAGGCGTTGACAGAGTTTGTCTAAAATCGGTAAGCCTTTTTTCTCGTGACCGTGATGGCTAGGCCAGTGTTGGCTAGGGGTGACGGCTTTGCCAAGGTCGTGCAGTAATGCGGCTAGGCGCACTTCGGCTTGGTCAGATAAGCGACAGGCTTGGCTTAAAACCAGTAAAGCATGAATGCCGGTGTCGATTTCAGGATGATGTTGTGGCGGTTGCGGTACGCCGAATAAGGCATCGATTTCAGGAAAAATGACTTTCAAAGCCCCGCAATCACGCAAGACTTGGAAAAATGCCGATGGAGTAGCGTCGTTTAATGCTTTATACAATTCCGCCCAAACTCGCTCAGCCACTAAATGATCCGCTTCGCCATTTTCAACCATGTCTTGCATTAATTGCCGAGTCGATTCGGCAACCGTAAAGCCTAAATGGGCATAACGAGCGGCAAAGCGAGCGACGCGCAAAATTCTGACTGGGTCTTCGCTAAATGCGGGGGAAACGTGGCGCAGAATGCGATTTTCTAGGTCTTGTTGGCCGTTAAAGGGATCAATCAAACTGCCATCATCGGCTTGAGCAATGGCATTAATGGTTAAATCGCGGCGTTGTAGGTCTTGTTCGATAGTCACATCAGGCGCGGCGTAAACCGCAAAGCCTTTATAACCGGGGGCGGTTTTGCGTTCGGTGCGAGCCAGTGCATATTCTTCGTTGGTTTTGGGATGCAGAAATACCGGAAAATCCTTGCCGACCGCTCGAAACCCCTTGTCCAGCATGGATTCTGGCGTTTCGCCAATTACCAGCCAATCACGTTCTCTAACCGGATAATCCAGCAAACGATCTCGCACAGCACCGCCGACTAGATAGGTTTTCATGCTTTCCAAACTCGCTTTTCAATCAATTCTAAAGGCACAGTATAAATGACTGATCGATTCGGTGCTTTGCTGGCGTTAAATTGCCTTGTAAAGTCATGCTTAATCAGCTGTTATTGCTCAGTTGCACAAAGAAAAACTTCATCGTATACTTCGGCCGGCTTTCTTGATCAAGCTAGCTAACAACAAAAACCTCTGGAGGGTATTACAATGAAATGGGAAACACCTGCATACAACGACATGCGTTTTGGCTTTGAAGTCACCATGTACATCTACAACCGTTAATTTTTACGGTTTAGAGGAAAAAGGGGCATGAAAATGTCCCTTTTTTTTGCCTGTCGTTTTTACTTTTTCTCGGAAACGGTGCAAATCAACCGTCATTGATGGTGGATATAAACCATTGACACTACTTTTCTTAATTCCCAACAGCCTTTTCACCTTATTTTCACAAGGTAATTTCATGCTGGCTTGATTCTTGCTGGTTATTGCTTGATGTTTTTATTTTTTAAGTTTCAATTTTGACATCACTGGCCCTACTGACGAGTAGGTCTTTTAATAACCAAATAAATATTTATGACTCAATTGTTTAAAAATTTAAAGCTTTTACAGCAAACAACGGCATTTTTGTGCCTAGTTGTTATTGGCTTAAGCTTTTCCGGTCAAGCCCAAGCTTTACCGAGTTTTGCTAGACAAACCGGCATGGCTTGTACCACTTGCCACACTCAAGCCTTTGGCCCCAATTTGACCTCTTATGGCAGACAATTCAAATTGAATGGTTACACTTGGGGGCAAAACGAATCCTATTTAAGTCGCTTTGGCGGTATGGCAATGGGTTCTTTGACCAATACCAAAAAAGACGATAGCGACTTAGCCGAAACAACAGGCAAGGCTTTGGCTACCCATAATTCCAATAACAATATCGCCTTAGATGAAGCTTCGATATTTTATGGCGGTAAAGTTTGGGAAAAATTAGGGGCTTTAGTCCAGTTTACTTACGATGGTATCGGCAATCGGTTCTCGTTAGACAACACCGATATTAGAGCTGCTAATGACGCTGAATTGTTAGGTCAGGATTTAGTTTACGGTGTGTCGTTTAACAACAATCCAACCGTTCAAGATTTGTGGAACACCACGCCTGCGTGGGGTTTCCCTTATGTCGGTTCATCACTAACCCGCACTCCGGATGCAAGCCCAATGATTGCTAATTTAGGTGGTCAAGTGGGTGGGGCAACGTTATACAGCATGATTAACGACACGCTATTGGTTGAGGCCGGTGCTTACACCAGCTTTGCTAAATATGCTCAGAAAGGCATGGGGCAATGGGATGGCGGTGCTGTGAAGCTGAATGGTGGCGCTCCATACTGGCGAATCGCGTTGCAAAAAGATTGGAAAGGCCATTATGTGTCTTTAGGTCATTTTGGGTTTAGAAGCGATATACAGCCAGATCCAACATCGACAGTAACTAATCGTTATACCGATTTAGGCGTTGACTTCAATTATCAATACACCGCAAACCCAGCGCATATTTACGAATTGAAAGCGAGTTATATCCGCGAGCAGCAACAGTTAATGGCTACTTATGCTAATGAAGGCGCGGATCGCTTAAACCAACAACTAGGCTTTATTGGCGTCAATGGTTCTTATACCTACGATCAAACTTACGGTTTGGGTTTAGGTTACAACTATAACCACGGTAATCGCGATAGCACTTTGAATAGTTATTCAATCAATGCCCGTCCAAATTCGCAATATTTCACCAGTGAAATCTACTATGTACCGTTTGGTAAAACTGCATCGACTGGCTTGCCAACCTATATGAATCTGAAATTATCGTTACAGTATGTTGCTTATACTCAGTTTGATGGTGCGATTAAAAACTATGATGGCGAATCAGGTCGCAATGCATCGGATAACAACACCCTGTATTTCAATACATGGCTCAGTTTCTAAGCATTGATTTATCTGTGTGATCTGCCTCTTGTAGGTATTACCGGCATACTTGAGTATGCCGGTTTTTTTTAGTTACCATTTCCCGTATTCCGTCTTTTGGACTCTGCATTTATGACTAAACGATTCAACCGTTTTAGCGACATTTCCACCAGCGAAAAAATCTTAAACACCGTGTTTTTGCTGACCATTGGCTTAGGTTATTTAATGGCCTTGATCAATATGTATTACACCCACCAAGGTCGCGATGGCAGACCAGGGTTGTCGATTGAAGATATTGTGATTATGTATCACGGTTCGGATAGTCAAACGCGCTTGGGCACCGCAATCAGCGGAATTATGGAGCCGAATCTAAAGTACAAAAGCGATAAAGAAGTGATTTTAAAATGGATACACAATGGCGCAGAAGAAAGCAGTTACCAAGAAACCATTGCACCGATTTTTAATCGCGATTGTATTATTTGTCATACACCATCAATCAACCCCGCCTTGCCTGATTTAACCAATTACAAAGGCGTTGCCGATGTTGCTCATACCGGTGGCGCAACCCTGCCGGCTTTAGTTCGGGTTTCCCATATTCATTTATTTGGGATTGCCTTTATTTTGTACTTCATTGGCAAAATATTTTTGTTATGTGAAATCAATATCTACGTCAAACGCATCGCGGTTGTGATTCCATTCTTAGCTATGCTGCTGGATATTTTGTCGTGGTTTTTGACCAAAACCGTTGCCAGCTTTGCTTATGTCGTGGTGCTGAGTGGCGCGTTGATGGGCCTGTCGATGGGGATTCAAATCCTACTCAGTATTCATCAAATGTGGTTTTCGCCTAAATCGCGTTGAATTTTGGTTTTGGCTCTGCGTTTTTGTAACCAGCGAATCACGCCTGTGACAAACAACACGGGGCACGCAAAGCCCGTCACTAACACCAAGATTTGCCCAGTCAGGCCAAACACTTCGCCATTGTGTAGCGGATGTAGCCAGCTCAATAGCGCAGTGCCGGACGATTGCTGTTTAGGGTCGTTGATTAACAATACCTTGCCGCTGTATTGATCGAGCCAAATATTGGTTTTCGGGAAACGATTACTGGGCTCAAAATCTTGACGCAAATTAATCCGAAAACTGCCGGTTTCGCCATCCGGCGTTTCTATCCAGCATAAGCGAGCTTGTGGGAATAATTGCTGTGCTGTCGCTACGGCTTGATCGGCTGTAATGGTTGATAAAGCCGAGTTGGGAATTGATGGTGGTTTCGCTGGCTGTAGATCAATCGGCAAAAAATAGTGGATGGCTGGATTGACGTAGTTAGGCACTTCTAAAGCGATACCGGTTAGCGTCAGCATCAGCAAAATTACCAACGGATAAATCCCTGTAACTTTGTGTAAATCGTAATTGAAGCGCTGGCCACTGCTGGCGGGTTTGATGGTTAATGCCGCTTTTAATTTATGCAGCGGCGGCCACCACAGGTAAACACCGCTTAATAAGGAAACCGTCAGTAATAAGCCAATGATGGCCATTATTAGCTTGCCAGTCGTATCCAATAACAAGGTGTAATGTAAATCGTAAATCCAAGTGATTAGATATTGTCCCCAAAAGCGTTTGTTGATGATTTCTGCAGTATAGGGATTGATCGCTACCATCATCGGCGCAAAACCGTGGTGTTCGGTTTCTTCGGGTTTGTAGTAGCGTGCGGTAATCGGGCTGGTTTTATCGTCGGGTATTTCTAGCCGCCATCCGTGTAGACGATGAGGTTCTCTGGCTTGTAAGGATTGCCATAAGGCTTGATAAGATTGGCGAGGTTGAGTGCTTTCGCTGATTATCAATTCAGGATTAAGCCATTGGTCTAATTCAATATAAAACACCAACAAGCTGCCCGTGATGCCGACAACCGACATCAACAAGCCTAACGCTAAGCCTAAATAAAGATGAACGGCCAGCCAAAACTGCCGTGCGGTGGTTTTTTTGCTGGCCGTGGTTTTCATGGGTTTAATTAATAGTCGTATCTGAAGTTGACTGCACCATAAAATGCGATGCCATCACCAGCTGAAAACAAGGGCTGGGCACCTGCGCCATATGTTTCGTCAAACCATAAATATTCGCGCTGGGTGTTGGTTAAGTTTTTGGCTTGGAATTGCAGATCAACCTGTTTATTAACTTGATAACCTAAGTCAAGATTGAGTAGTGCGTATTCCCCGAATTTTCCACGACTATTGGCTTGATCAACATAAAAATTACCTTGACCTGTTGTCCATAGTGAAGAACGTAAAGCTGGAGTCACTTGATAATCAATTCCCGCAGAAAATAAATAATTGGGCGTATTAACAACTTGATTGCCAACGACATATTCATAAGCATATTGGACAAATGTGCCAGTGCTTTTTAATTTTGCTTCTTGTAATGAATACGCAGACCAAACGCTTACTTTATCGGTAGGATTGATTTTCACTTCAATATCAACGCCTTGTCTTTTTGTGGCGCCTAAATAGGTTGAAGTACTTGCTGCTAAGTTCCGGCTCATTTCGTTGCTTGCTTCTTGAGTCCAGTAAGCTACACGACCTTCAGCCCAATCAATAGGTTTAAATTTCACACCGACTTCCCAGCCATCGTTGATTGACGGGGCTAAACTCGCTGCGAGTGGATTTCTAAAGGTAGCGCTACCAAGTCCAACTTGGAATGTTCTTCCCCAGTTTCCATAAAGGCTATAACCATCAATAGGCGTTATAACTGCGCCAATTTTAGGTTGGGAAATGGTGCCATAATCATTGACTGGACTAGCGCCAACTGAGCCAGGTTTAAAATTGTTGAAATTGCCATCAATTCTATCGGCACGATAACCCGGTGTTATTTTTAACCATTCTGTAGGTTTAATAACTGCTTGGATATAACCACCATAGTTTAAGAAGCTCCATTCTTCGTCGTTTCTGATATTAGTCGAACTGGCAGGACGACGAATTCGATTATCTGTTCTGTATTGTTGATATTGATTTTCTTGTTGTTGAAAATCAAAACCTGATTCTATGGAAAAGTCGTTCAACCAACTAATCTGCGGGTGATAGGTTAGCGATGTGATTGCGCCGTATTGGGATTCGTCACGATCACGCTCAACCTGAGCGCAGCAAGGATCAAATTTTACGAAGCGTTGTTCTTCATAAGTATTGCCATAGGCTTTTGTCGACCAAAATAGTTTGTCGGTCAAATTGACGTCGAAATGGGTGCTTACTTGGCCCACAGTACGTTTTCCGCCATCGGTAGAGTTTCTAGCTAAGGATTGAGTTGTACTTGATAGTTGCTCTTGAAAGCTTAAATATCCTGGTTCTTCGGCACCTGCCTCACTCCAGCGAACATTCAATCCCAGTTTGTATTTATCATTGTCTGGCGTAAAAGACCATTTGCCAGAAAAGCTGTTTTTATCCGATTCACTATGATCTCGATAACCATCGCTGGCACGATAGGAAATTGCATAGTTTTGAGTAATACCATCTTTTTCATAACCCAAACCAGATTGGATGTCATGAGTATTAAAACTACCGTAACTTACTCTGCCTTTTATATAATTGCCGCCAGTCGCCGTTTTAATATTGGCATTACCTGCAATGGCGTGTAATCCGTAGCGAGGGTCATTGGTGCCCCGAACAATTTCAATCGATTCGATGTCGAGTGGAAAAAGAGCATCCATGAAATACATGTTGCCATCATTGTTATTGCTTGGAATTCCATCAATTAATAGCTTTACTGCATTTGTTCTGCCTTCACCATTAAAACCACGGAACGAAAATTTACCAGTGGTAGTGCCTTGGCCAAATTGGGTGATTTGAACACCCGGCATTCTGTGCATTAAGTCATAAGCATTTAATACGTTTTGGTCTTGAATTTTATCGGCGTGCATCACATCGACCGAAGTAGCAATGTCACGGCTGGATAATTTGCCGTTTTTCTCACTATCAGAAACCAAAACCGCGCCCAATTCAAAAACCGAATTATCTTTGCTGGAGTTGTTTTGAGCGGCGGTTTTTTTGATCGCAATCACACCGTCACCGGTTTGTTGATATTCAAGACCGTTTTTTAGCAATAAACGATCTAAGGCTTGTTGGACGGTGAATTGGCCTTTCAACGCTTCAGAACGTAAGCCTTTTAAGCTGCTATCGGCATAAATCAATTTGGTATTAGATGTTTTGGCTAGTTGATCTAGGGTTTCCGATAGTAATTGGCTGGGAATGTCTAAACTGATAGCTGCATTGTCAGCCGCTAGTGCATCAAAACCAGTCACTAGCAACAAAGAGAGCAGTGGTAGTTTTTTATAACGATGCGGAAGTTTGCCTGTCATTATTCATATCTCCTGTTAATACAATTGGGGTAGGTCTGTGCCTGCCTAACTCTATAAACGCAACAGGAGGGCGAAACTGGACAAATTATTTTGAAATTAAGACCGGGGTGCGTAGAAATTATCGTCATTCCCGCGAAAGCGGGAATCCAGACATCGAAGCTATTCACCTAGATCGCCGCCTTCGCGGCAATAACGAAGTGATAAGTTATCAATTAGAAGAAATTCTAATTTCTTGCTTTCTATAGCTGACTTTGATCGGCAATATCTGTTCTAAGGCTTGTAGAAACGGATTTAAGTCGCTGACGTCAAAGTTGCCGCTTAAGGTTTGCTTGGCTAAATGGGGATTGGTGAAAACAAAGTGAATCGGGTGATAGCGTTCGAGTTCGGCGGCAACTTCGGTCAATGGCGTGTGATCAAACATCAAGCGACCGCGAGTCCAATTGCTTGCACTGTTGGGATTTGATTTTTCAATCGCGAGTAATTCGCCGTTTTTATTGATACGTCTGGCAAATCCTGCGCTTAATCTTTCGCCCGCCCAGTTATTGTTGGTGATTAATTCCACTTCGCCTTCTAAAACCGAAATTGCCCCACCTTCTGGACGCTGGCGAACGTTAAAGACAGTGCCAATATCTTTAATTCGCACAGATCGGGTGGCGACGGTAAAGGGTCTAAGTGCTTGATGACTAACTTCGAATAATACTTCGCCTTCGTGTAAGTCAATCTGCCGTCTAAACCATGCGATGTGAACCGATAGACGACTGGCTGCGTTGACGGTTAGCTGTGAACCATCTTCAAGCGTCAGTCGTTTTTGTTCGCCGATACCAGTGATGTAATGAGTGGTTTCGGCAAAATAGTCTTGGCAAAAAATCGTCAAGCCAGCGCTAAGCATTAAAGCCAAAATAGCATTTTGACGATTTAAACGCGGTTTGTAGTTTGCATTGCGAGCAGCCTCAAGACCATTAATTGGTTGAGTTTTGATTTCGTCAAACTGGCTCCACAGTTTTTCTGCTTGCTGATAAGCGTGTTGGTGGTTGTGATCTTGAGACAGCCAGCGTTGAAATTGTTGGCGTTGTTTTGGGGTACATTGATCAGACTGTAAGGCAATAAACCATTCAATCGCGGTTTTGAGTTGCTGTTGATTTAACTCAGACATACATCGCGCTAAAAAGGCTGAGATTGTAAGCGATGGTGGCAATGCAGCATGGCGTTGACTAAATCACGTTGCACAGTTTTTTCTGAAATACCGAGTTGTTTGGCAATCTCGCTGTAACTCAATTCATCAATTTTTCGTAGCAAAAACACATCGCGACAACGCATCGGTAATTCAGCGATGGCCGATAGTAGGATTTCGCATTGTTGGCGCAAAATCGTGAGTTGCTCGGTTTCGATGGCATTACTGGGGATGCTGTTATCCAACTCAACGTGATGGGTTTGGTGACGGCGTTGGTGACGAATAAAATCAATCGCTAAACGCTCGGCAATCCGAAACACATAACCTGCGAGATTTTCGTCATGCTCCCAGTGGTTTTTATTCAGCAAGCGCAAAAAGGCTTCTTGAGTTAAATCTTCGGCAATCGCGGGGCATTCGACTCTATTCACTAAGTGGCTGTGAATGGCTTGGCGATGATTTAAAAATAAATGTGAGATTAGTGTTTGGTCTAACTTAGCCATGGTTGCAATGGAAAATTTCGACCAACTTGTTGGTGAATCGCTGTAAATCTAATGAAGTGCTGGGATGGAAGCTTTCCATATCTTGAAACTTGAACTAGATCTATGTCGATGGTTAAAAAGTAATCAGGTCATGATTTGAATTAAAGAACATCCATGTCGGTTTTCGAGGGGGAGAGAAAACCTATTCCAATTGGTCAAAAAAACCGGTCATCGACCGGTAAAAGAGAACACGCAACTAATACTCGCTGAGAAGTATTGCGTGCTAGGGTAAAGGGATTTTTTGATTAAATAAATGCGGCTAATTGTCGCGGATTTGAATTTAAGTGATTGATTTAATTAAACTATGTCATATGGCGCATTTTTCGACTAAAAGTGTGGCATATCACGCAGTTTTTGGATTTTAGAGTCTCAGGCGAACTAAAAAATAATTGTTTGCCTTGAGTGAAATCGAGCCAAGCTTGTCAGTATTTAGTGTTACAAAAGCGCGTTTAGGCTGTTCGAGCTATCCTTGCGTTTTCTTTCTTTTAACAATGGGTATAATTGCCCGCTCGTTAAATGGCGCTTGGCTTGCTAAGCTTTGCGACACATTTTTATTTTTCGCAGCGTGTTTTGATCATGTTGCGATCACTTACTTAATCTATTTCAAACATGAAAATTAGAGTTCTTGGTGCTGGTGCTGGCGGTGGTTTTCCGCAGTGGAATTGCAATTGTGATAATTGTCGCCGTTTGCGGCAGGGTGAATTAAACGGCAAAGCCCGTACTCAATCGTCAATTGCGATTAGTACCGATAATCGCAATTGGTTGTTGTTTAATACTTCGCCTGACATTCGCGCCCAGTTAGAAGCATTCCCAGCGATTCAGCCAAAAGAGGGGATTCGCGATACTGGTATCAAAGCCATTTTGTTAATGGATAGCCAAATCGATCACACCACCGGTATGTTGATGTTGCGCGAAGGCAAGCCTTTAGAGGTCTACTGCACCGAGATGGCCAGACAAGATTTAACCACGGGTTTTCCGCTGTTTAATATGTTGAAAGACTATTGCACCGTTAATCATCATCCGATTGCTTGTGATGGCACACCGTTTAACATTCCAGGTATTGATGATATTCAAATTTATGCTCACGCCCTAAAAAGCAAAGCGCCACCTTATTCACCACACCGTCACGATCCGCATGATGGCGATAATATTGGCGTGATTGTCGAGCAAATTTCTACTGGCAAAAAACTCTATTATTCACCCGGTTTGGGCGAGATTGAGCCGCATGTGATGGATGCGATGCAGACCGTTGATTGTTTGTTGGTTGATGGTACCTTTTGGACTGACGACGAAATGTGTCAGCGTAATATCAGCCATAAAAAAGCCCGTGATATTGGTCATTTACCGCAATCAGGTGAAGGTGGCATGATTGAAGTATTAAATGGCGTGGCGAAAGCGCGGAAGATTTTGATTCATATCAACAACACCAACCCAATTTTGGACGAAGATTCGCCAGAACGTAAAACCCTTGATGCTGCTGGCATTGAAGTGGCTTACGATGGTTTGGAAATTGACTTATAAGAAGGTAAATGATGAGCAATATGGATCAAACACCGTGGACTCGTGACGAGTTTGAAGCCCAATTAAGAGGCATGGAGCGTTATTACCACATCAATCACCCGATGCATGTGTTAATGAACCAAGGCAAGCTGAGCAAAGCGCAATTACAAGGCTGGGTTGCTAATCGCTTTTATTACCAAGTGATGATTCCGATTAAAGATGCCAATATCATGGCAAACTGTCCTGACCGCGAAACCCGTGCCAAATGGGTACAACGGATTTTGGATCACGATGGTTATCCTGGCGATCCAGGTGGGATTGAGGCGTGGATTCAATTAGGTATTGCGGTTGGTTTAAGCCGTGAAGAATTAACCTCGTTAAAACATGTTTTACCGGGTGTGCGGTTTGCGGTTGATGCCTATGTGAATTTTGCCCGTCGTGCCGATTGGCATGAGGCGGCCAGTTCATCATTAACCGAATTATTCGCCCCGAAAATTCATCAACAACGCTTGGACAACTGGCCTGATGTTTATCCTTGGGTTGAGCAAGAAGGTTATACCTATTTCCGTAAACGTCTGACCGAAGCACGCCGCGATGTTGAACATGGTTTGGAATTGACTTTGGATTGGTACAAAACCCGTGAGCAACAAGAGCGGATGTTACAAATCCTCAAATTCAAGCTGGATGTGTTGTGGTCAATGGCCGATGCGATTTATTTGGCTTATGTTAACGAAATGCCACCTTACTTTAATATTGAGCAATGATTAATACTGAAACGACGCTTCGCTTTTCGCCCATGTACCGTTTGCAATGGGAAGAAGCGCAACAAAAATTTGTGATTCTTTATCCTGAAGGCATGGTCGAATTGAACCAAAGCTCGGCTGAAATTCTCAAACTGTGTGATGGTAGCCGTGCTTTGCCGGCGATTGTTGCCGAATTAGAGCAAAAGTTTGCCACTTCCGGCTTGACCAATGATGTCACCAACTTTCTTAACGTAGCGTTGCAAAATGGCTGGATCCAACACGATTAACATCACTTCGCCGCGTTGGTTGCTGGCGGAATTAAGCTACAAATGTCCCTTGCAATGTCCGTATTGCTCGAACCCGTTGGATTACGCCAAGTATCCCAATGAGTTAAGCACCGATGATTGGAAGCGAGTATTAAGCCAAGCGCGGAAAATGGGCGCGGTGCAGTTGGGCTTTTCTGGCGGCGAGCCGTTAACCCGTCAAGATTTGCCGGAGTTAGTGGGGTATGCGCGTGAATTAGGCTATTACTCGAATTTGATTACCTCAGGTTATGGTTTAACCGAAGAAAAAATCATCGAGTTAAAGCAAGCCGGTTTGGATCATATCCAAGTCAGTATTCAAGCCAGTAGCCAAGAACTCAACGACCATTTAGCTGGCACCACTACCTATCAGCATAAACAAGAAGTAGCGCGATTGGTAAAAAAACACGGTTATCCGATGGTGTTGTGTGTGGTGATTCATCGTCAAAACATTCACCAAATGTCAGAAATTTTGGCGATGGCGGAAAGTTTAGGTGCGGATTATCTGGAACTAGCCAATACCCAATATTACGGTTGGGCGCATATCAATCGTGATGCTTTATTGCCGACCCGTGAACAATTTGCCGAAGCGGAAAAAATTGCCCAAGCCTTTAAAGAAAAAGTCGCTGGCAAAATGAAGATTTATTACGTGGTGCCGGATTATTACGAAGATAGGCCAAAAGCGTGTATGAACGGCTGGGCGACGACGTTTTTAACGATTGCACCGGATGGCACCGCTTTACCTTGTCATTCAGCCAGAGAGTTACCGGGGCTAGATTGTCCCAATGTTAACGATTTTAGTATCGAGCAAATCTGGAACGAATCGAAAGCCTTTAACTTCTTCCGTGGCACCGATTGGATGCAAGAGCCTTGCCGCAGTTGCGACGAAAAGCATAAAGACTTTGGTGGATGTCGCTGTCAGGCGTTTTTGTTCAATGGTGACGCTGCTAGCACTGATCCTGTGTGCAGTAAATCACCAGAAAGACATCGAATTGATGCGGCGATTAATTCAGCTAGAGAGTTAGCCTTATCAGCCGATGAAAAACCCTTGGTATTTCGCAATAGCAAAAATTCCAAGCAGTTTTAATAGATTAGAAATTAGTCGAGTTCTTCAAAAAACTCGGCTAATGGAATTTCAAAACTCAAGCTGTGAAATTGGCAGCTATCGTCAGCAAAATAATCGTGCAACAGCCATTCTTGATTAGCCGCGCGGCGATAACATTCAACTCGTCGGCTATCGACATCAACGATTAAATATTCTTGAAGCGACTCAATGGTGCGATAAGCCAGAAATTTATCACCTCTACCATAAGCGGCGGTTGAATCTGATAAGACTTCAATAATCACGCTAGGATGCGATAAAAACTGCTCGGCTTTGCGGTCATCAGCGTGGCAAGACACCATGACATCAGGATAAAAAAACGCGTTGTATTCATCAACGCGCAATTTCATATCGGCAATATAAGGCTGGCAAGGTTTGCCTCTTAGTCGCTGTTTTAGCGCAGCAAACACATTGCCGGATACCACAACATGCTCACGTCGTGCACCGCCCATCGCATACACCTCGCCATTCCAATACTCATGTTTCTCGGTTTGGCTGGCTTCCCAAGCTAAATAAGCATCGGGTTCAAATTGTAATTGATAGGCGACTTGCACGGTTTAGAACTTACTCAATACCTGTTAAACCGACCACATTCCAGTTGTCGAAACTACCAGCACCTGATGTGTCGTCGCCGTTGTTGTATTGAATCCGGCAAACATAGTGATGAATCGCACCAGGAGCATCTTTGCCAGAAATTTCAACATCGGCATTAACGATGTATTCATAATTGCCAAGACTCCAAGCATTGGTTGCTTGGCCAGCGAAAGAGGTTGATTTTTCTTCGCCTAATTCTTCTTTGATGTAGTTATTGCAATGGGCGAAGGCCAAAGCCGTCATATCATTGCTAATTGGCATTGCATTGGCTTCATCTTTGCTTTCAACCAAAAACAAATCCGATGCCGCAATGTCATACATAAAAGGTAGGAAAAATTTGATTTGGATTGCCAATAACGCTGCTAAAGCAATGGCAAACACGATAATTTTCTTTTTATTCATAATGGTGTTGTGGATTTTATAATAATAATTACAGGTTCGATTTCAGATAATAGCAAAGATTGGTTGGCGAGAAAAACTAAAGCAAGCCATTGATAGCTTTGGATTAACGCTAATCCTGCATAAAGCAACTGGGATAAGTGATTTGGATTGGCATTAAAACGCTTGAAGAGCCTATATCCAAATCTCCCAGCTGTTACGTAGAATAGTAATTTTCTCGCACCGACAGTCTGCCATGATTATTTTGTCTTGCCGGATTTCAATCACTTAAATAACCACCGATTAAACATGGAAAACAATCAATTCCCCGCCACACGCATGAGACGTATGCGTTTTCAAGATTTCTCCCGTCGCTTGATGCGCGAAAATCGATTAACCAGCGATGACTTAATCTGCCCTTTGTTTGTGATTGAAGGTAACAATCGGCAAGAATCAATCGGTTCTATGCCCGATGTTCAGCGGATGTCGATTGATTTGATTTTAAAAGAAGCCGAAACGCTATTGAATTTAGGCGTACCAGCTATCGCATTGTTTCCGGTAATACATCCTAAAGGTAAGTCTTTGTTAGCCGAAGAAGCTTACAACCCCGATGGCTTGGCTCAACGCACCGTCAGAGCCTTAAAAAGCAATTTCCCAGAACTAGGTGTGATTACCGATGTTGCTCTCGACCCGTTCACCATTCACGGTCAAGACGGCTTATTGAATGAGCAAGGCTATGTGATTAACGATGAAACCGTGGAAGTATTGTGCAAACAAGCCTTATCTCACGCCGAAGCCGGTGCTGATATTGTTGCACCATCGGACATGATGGATGGTCGTATCGGAGCCATTCGTGCCACGCTGGAAGCCAATGGCCATATCAATACCCGCATTCTGGCCTATTCAGCCAAATATGCTTCCAGCTTTTACGGCCCTTTCCGTGATGCGGTGGGCTCAGCCGGGAATTTAGGTGGTGGCAATAAATACAGCTATCAAATGGACCCTGCCAATTCGGATGAAGCCTTACGCGAAATTGCCCTAGATTTACAAGAAGGCGCCGACATGATTATGGTCAAACCGGGAATGCCTTATTTAGACATTATCCGTCGTGCTAAAGACCAGTTTGGTGTGCCGACCTTTGCTTATCAAGTTAGTGGTGAATACGCTATGTTAAAAGCCGCCGCCGAAAATGGTTGGCTGGATGAAAAACAAACGGTTTTAGAATCATTATTAGCTTTTAAACGCGCTGGTAGTGATGCAATTTTGACTTATTTCGCTAAACAAGCTGCACAATGGCTTAAACAACAATAACGGAGTGCTTCATCATGCAAGATCAACAATATGGCGAACATCGTCGCCGCTTTCAAATTGAAGAAGCTTTATTGATTATCTTATTAGGCTTGGCCTTATTGGGCATCAGCGTCACCGAATTTTCACCGTCCGATGGTTACGCCTATTGGTTGGGGATTGTGTTTGTATTTGCGGTGATGGCGGTTTTGATTAGCTGGTTTAAATCTAAAAAAACCGATTTGGATTTTGGGGCGATCGTCAAAGAACAAGCCTTACATTGGCTAACCACTTTGATAGTGGTGGGTGGTGCGTTTTTGCTACAACAATCGGGACGCTTGGATGAAAGCAGCGCCAGTTTAGTGGTGTTATTGATTTTAGCGCTGGCGACCATGTTGGATGGGATTCGGATTGGCTGGCAAATGAGCTTGGTCGGTTTCTTTCTTGGCGCTTGTGCCGTGTTAATCGCCTATTTAGAACAATTCATGTTGGTCGCAGGTTTATTAGCGATTGTGATTATTGCCTGCACCATTATTTGGGAAATTTGGACCCATAAACGAGCTTACCGATGACCGACCATTACGCCGTGTTTGGCGACCCGATTAAACACAGTAAATCACCGCGCATTCACACTTTATTTGCTCAGCAAAGCCAGCAAGATTTGGATTATGTCGCCCAGCAAGTGCCAGCCGAAACCTTTGTAACCGCGACCAACGACTTTTTTGCCAACGGTGGCCAAGGCTTAAATTGCACGGTGCCATTGAAAGAATTGGCTTGGCAATATGCCGATCAACTCACCGAACGCGCACGGCTTGCTAAAGCCGTTAATACTTTAGCCAAACAAGCCGATGGCAGTATTTTGGGTGATAACACCGATGGCATTGGTTTGGTCAACGATTTAATCGGCAATCATCAGATTCAACTAGCCGGCAAACGGATTTTAATCTTGGGCGCAGGTGGCGCTACTCGCGGGATTATTTTGCCGTTACTGGATTGTCAGCCAGCACAAATCAGCATTGCCAATCGTACTGTCAGTAAGGCAGAAGCCTTGGTTGCGGACTTCGCAGCACAAGGTAGACTGACCGCGCTGGGTTTTGAGGCACTAGCAGGACAGCAATTTGACGTGGTGTTAAATGCGACTTCGGCCAGCCTTAGTGACCAATTGCCGCCCTTGCCTGCCGATTTACTAGCCGCCAATGCCTGTTGCTACGATTTAGCCTACGGCAACCAACCAACCGCCTTTGTCAAATGGGGGCTGGCGCAGGGTGCAGCACAAAGCTTGGATGGCTTAGGCATGTTGGTTGAACAAGCTGCCGAAGCGTTTTTTATTTGGCGAGGGGTAAGTCCAGCGACAACTGATTTGATTGCTTTGCTTGATACCGAACGCCAGAAGTAGGTGCATTGAATGCACCCTACAACTTAATTTTTTAAAAGGCCAAAACCATGACCAATCCCTTACTCGAAATCACCGAATTACCGCAATTCTCAAAAATCAAAGCCGAGCATGTAGTACCGGCGATTGAGCAATTGTTAGACGAGGCGCGTCAAACTATCACCAAACAATTACAAAACGGCGCACCTTACAGTTGGCAAAGCTTGGTTGAACCGATTGAAGCCGCCGAAGACCGCTTAAACAAAGCCTGGTCGCCAGTCAGTCACATGAATGCGGTGATCAATAGCGATGATATGCGCGAAGCTTACAACGCTTGTTTGCCTAAACTCAGCGAATACGCCACCGAAACCGGCCAAAACCTTGAGTTATATCAAGCTTATAAAAGCATCCATGACAGCGCTGAATTTGCCAGCTTAGATCGTGGTCAGCAAAAAATGATCAACAATGCTTTGCGCGATTTTCATTTGTCCGGTGTTGATTTGCCGGCTGATAAACAAGCCCGTTACAAGGAAATCAGCCAACAATTATCGAAACTTGCCAGCCAATTCGAAGAAAATCTGATGGACGCCACCAACGCATGGCAAAAGCTGATTACCGATGTTGAACAATTACAAGGCTTGCCAGAATCAGCCTTAGCACAAGCCAAACAAAGTGCCGAAGCGGAAGGCAAAGACGGCTGGTTAATCAGCTTGCAATTCCCTTCATACTTAGCGGTGATGACCTATGCCGACAATCGCGAATTGCGCCGCGAACATTACCAAGCCTATTCAACCCGCGCTTCAGACCAAAGCCCTGATGCCGACAAATGGGATAACAGCGAAGCGATGGAACAAATCTTGGCCTTACGCCATGAAAAAGCCCAATTGCTAGGGTTTAACAACTACGCTGAATATTCGCTGGCTACCAAAATGGCCGACAGCACCGCTACCGTGGTCAACTTTTTAGAGGATTTGGCGGAAAAATCCTTAGCTCAAGCGCAACGTGATTTAGACGAATTACGCCAATTTGCCGCCAGCGAACACGGTTTAGAGGATTTACAGGCTTGGGATATTGGCTATTATTCGGAAAAAATGCGCCAACATTTTTACCAACTGTCGCAAGAACAAGTAAAAGCCTATTTCCCTGTAAATCGAGTTTTGCCAGGTTTGTTTGCGATTGTTGAAAAGCTTTATGGCCTACAAATCAGCCCAATCAACCAGTTTGATAGCTGGCACCCTGACGCCCATTTCTACCAAATCATCGATAAAGACCAGCAACCTCGCGGCCGTTTTTATCTGGATTTGTACGCCCGCGCCAAAAAACGTGGCGGGGCGTGGATGGATGATTGCGTCGGACGGAAAAAAACCGCCGATGGCATTCAACATCCCGTGGCTTATTTAGTTTGCAACTTCACCCCGCCGACCGGCGATCAACCGGCTTTATTGACCCATGATGAAGTCGAGACCTTGTTCCATGAATTTGGACACGGTTTGCACCACATGTTGACCCAAATCGACCATTTAGGTGTGTCGGGGATTAACGGCGTCGAATGGGACGCGGTCGAGTTGCCCAGTCAATTTATGGAAAACTGGTGCTGGGAAAAAGAAGCTCTGGCGTTAATTTCTGATCATTACCAAAGCGGCGAAGCCTTGCCTGATGAATTATTCGCCAAAATGTTAGCCGCCAAAAACTTTCAAGCAGGAATGATGATGGTCAGACAACTGGAATTTAGCTTGTTTGATTTCAAAATCCACCAAGACTACGACCCTGCCAAAGGCGGTCGAATCTATCAAACCTTGCAAAGCATTCGTGATCGGGTGGCCGTGGTTAAGCCACCGGCATTCAACCGCTTCGCCCACAGCTTCTCGCACATTTTTGCGGGTGGCTATGCAGCTGGTTATTACAGCTACAAATGGGCCGAAGTGTTATCAGCCGATGCGTTTTCTTTATTCGAAGAAAACGGCATTTTCGACCGCGCCACTGGCGAAGCGTTTTTGCATAATGTCTTGGAACAAGGCGGCAGTAGCGAAGCGATGAGTTTGTTTAAAAACTTCCGTGGCCGCGAGCCTAAGATTGATGCTTTATTGCGGCATAATGGGATTGCTGTTTAATTAGCGTTTGCTGTATCGCCACTTTCACTAATCTGAAAGTGGCATTAACTGGTTTATTGAAGATGAAAAATTGCCCAAAATGCGGCCAAGCCCGAGTTGGCGAAGTATTTAAATGTCCAACTTGCGATGTGTTTTATTCTCAGCTCGATGAATTGTTGTTTGAAGAGCAGCAAAAGCTAGAACGAAACACGGTTAAAGGCCAGTTAAAACTGATTCTAGCCGCTGATGATAAATCGCAAGCGTTTAAGGCTTATTTACAATCGATTTGGCGGGAAACACCGTTAAAAACCAAAATCACCTTGTGGACGGTATTAGCGTTTGTATTTGTTTTGGTGTTTGGGGTTTAGTGTTTTATTTGATTTTGTGAAGGGCGGGATATTTTCCCGCCCAATTTTTAATGGCTAGTTGATTAGAATTTGTAACCAACACCAACGGTTAATGTATATGAAGATCCGCCAATATTGCCTGAATGTTGGGCACCATCACTTGTTGTGGCGTGAACAGCGCTTTTGGAATAGTCATACCAGTTGCCTTCGCCAAAACCATATAAGCCACCAGTAATAATTTGTTTGTAGCCTAAACCAAGCAAATATCCGTTCAGGTTGGCCTTTCCTACTGACTGATTGTTATCTCGTGTATCTATTGAATTAACAGTTTGCCCTGTGTAACCCGCCTTAAAGTAAACCAATTTCTCATCATCAATCACATAGCTAGGCGTAATAAAAACACTGTATCTATCCGATGTTTTTGTTGCTAATTCACTGGTTCTTAAGCTTCCGTCTTTTAAACAACTATCGTTGCTAGTGACACAGTTAAAGGTTGATGAATTAGTGGTTCTGTTGAATGCCGACCAATCACCACCAATGCCTAATACAAATTTGGGGGTAATTGAAAAATTGTAGCCAGCGCCAAGAATCAAGGCCACGCCATCATTAGACATATCCTTAACTTGATTACCTCCATAAAGCTTTCCATCATTTTTAATTGTGGTTGCATTTTTTAAATCGGCCTGATTGCTTTCGTAGCCAGTACCAATTTGCGTATAAAACCCTTCAAACGCTGATTCAGCAACCGCTTGCCCAGAGAATACAGCAGCAATTGCCGTGATTAATAATGTGTTTTTCATAAAAGCCTCTTCAATTTATATGTCAAAAGTTGATGTAATTTGTTGATAACAAGATAGACACATAGGATTCTGTCACAGCTGTTGCTTTGAATCAACAATATTTGTTGTTTTATGAGGCAACATTTATGGCTGATACAAGTAATTTACAATCTGTTTTTCCTAGTGAAGCCGTTGATTCTTTAGAGATTCGGTTGGCTAGAAACATATCAACTCGTCGGAAAGCTTTAGGTTTGACTCAAGCTCAGCTTGCAGAAAAACTCGGGGTTGAGACTGAAACTTTGTCTCGATTTGAGCGAGGAAAGCACTTGCCGTCTTTAGCCACGCTTGAGCGTTTGGCGGGATTGTTACAAGTGACAGTGAGTGAGTTGTTGGCCGAGCAACCTAAATTGGCGGATGATGATGCCTTGGTGATTTCGTCGTGGATTGCCCAGCTTGATGAGGAAGATAAACTTTTTGCTCGTACTATTTTGAAACAATGCTGCGAGCATTTAGAAGCAAAAGCCAAAGCACTAGAATCGTAGATTTATGGTGATTGATACTAATCCATCAAAATACCGTCATATTTATCATGAAAAACAAAGACCTCAGAGACTTGAGCACCCAGCCTAGAACAGCAGGATGAATTAAAATACTGGTGGAGTGGCTTTAATCGTAATGCACTAAATCATAAGGCAAACTCGGCTCACGACCGTCTAACAAAGCGGTCAAAAATGCCCAAAATACATCAGCAGACGGTGGGCAGCCGGGCAAAAAGTAATCGACTTTAACCACTTCATGAATCGGTCGCACTTTGTCCAACAATAATGGCAACTCAGGATCGTTAGGAATTTGTGGATTCTCAACCCCGATGCCATCACGATAAGCTTCTAATAAACACTCTTCTAGGGGAATGTGGTTACGCAGCGCAGGCAAGCCACCGTTAATCGCACAAGCACCAACAGCCACCAAAATTTTGCAGTTTTTACGAAACTCGCGCAGGACATGGACGTTTTCTGAATTACAGACGCCACCTTCAATTAAGCCAATATCACAAGGGTGGCAGTGTTCAATATCGGTTAACGGCGAGCGATCAAACTCGGCGACTTCTATCAACGCCAGCAAACGCTCATCCAAATCCAAAAACGACATATGGCAACCAAAGCATCCAGCCAATGAGGTCGTCGCTACTTTTAATTTATTTGCCATGTTCTTGCTCCAAAGCGACTTCGTCAATGCTGTGATGATCATAAATCCGCTCGCCAATCGGGGCTTGATAAGCGGTATGTTTAATCAAAATAGCGCCAGTAGGACAGATATGCGCGGCACTGTCGTTCACATCAATGTCACTGTCTTTCAGTTGACCAGTAGCGGAATTGATAATTAAGCGTTTATTAATCCCGCGCCCGCTGATGCCAAATACATTTTTACCGTCTTTTTCTCGGCTGGCACGCACACATAAATTGCAGAAAATACAGCGATTGTGATCAATCAAAATCTCGGGATGCGAGGCATCGACGGCTCGGTGCGGGTAAAAGTGGGGGAAATGGTTGTCGAGCATATTTAACTGATAGCCAACCGCTTGTAATTGGCAATTGCCGCTTTTTTCGCAAGAAGGGCATAAATGATTGCCTTCCACAAACAGCATTTGGGTAATCTTGCGACGGTCTTGTTTAAGTTGTTCGGTATTATTTAAAACCGCTTGCCCTTCTGCCGCCGGAAAGGTGCAAGCCGAGCAATTGCGACCGTTGACATTCACCGTACACAATTTACAGCTGCCATGCGGGGTATAGCCGGGTTTGTGACATAAATGAGGGATATAAACACCGGCAGCAGTGGCGGCTTCGATAATGGTTTGGCCTTCGCTAAATTCAATGCGTTGACCATCGATAGTTAAACTAGCCATCATTCCTCCACTTGCTGTAAATGTGCGGCGGCATCGTTGCGATGAGCCAGCTGTCGAGCGGTTTCTAAAGCAGCGTCCAAATCAAATCCCGGCTCGTAGCTAATGTTCTTGAGTTGCTGTTGATACAGTTCGGGGTAACGCTGCAAAGTCGTCAAAACCGGATTGGCGGCGGTTTGACCTAAACCGCAATGGCTGTAGTTTTTCAGCAATTGCGAAATCGCATCCAATTCCACCACATCGCCAGCAGAACCATGACCATTAGCGATTTTATCCAGCTGTTTTTTTAATAAGGAAGTACCGACTCGGCATGGGGTACAAAAGCCGCAGCTTTCATGGGCAAAAAAGTCGGTGAAATTTTGGACGATGTCGAGAATCTTGCGTTGCTGATTGAAAACAATAAAAGAACCACCGGTAGCTAGGTCTTCAAAGGCAATTTGGCGATCAAATTCCTGATTAGAAATAAAACAACCCGACGGGCCACCAATCTGGACGCCCAACACATTTTTAGCACCGCAATCGTTGAGTATCTGAGCAATGCTTGTACCAAAGGGATATTCATAAATTCCCGGCTTTTCACAATCGCCACTAATGCTGAGAATTTTGCTACCAGCCGATTTTTCGGTGCCGACATTAGCAAACCATGCGCCACCGTTAACCACAATCGCTGCAGCGGCTAAAAAGGTTTCGACGTTGTTGACTACGGTGGGTTGATTCAAATAGCCGCAACTAACCGGATAGGGTGGTCGATTACGAGGAATACCCGGTTTACCTTCCAAGGATTCAATCAAGGCTGATTCTTCGCCACAAATATAAGCGCCAGCACCTAAGCGAATTTCAATATCAAACGCCAATCCTTGATTAACAATATTGTCACCCAATAAGCCTTCGTCACGACGTTGCTGCAAAACCGCGTTGAGTTGCTGGTAAAGATACAGATATTCACCACGCAGATATAAAAAACCTTGTTGAGCGCCAATAATCGCTGCACAAATCGTCATGCCTTCAAATACTTGGTCGGCATAACGATGCAATAAAACCCGATCTTTAAAGGTGCCAGGCTCGCCTTCGTCGGCATTACAAACCACATAGCGTTGCTGACTGGTTTCTTCTGCACAAAACTGCCATTTTTGGGCGGTTTTAAATCCCGCGCCGCCTCGACCGCGTAAATCTGATAAATCAATTTCTGCCAAACTGGCGGTTAAGCCTTTGGCGAACATTGCGTATAAGCCAGTCGATTTTTCAATCGGTGCACTGAGCAATAAATCCACTTTGCAGATTTGATCGGCAACGCTAAATAATTCTGGCGGCCATTCGCTGATAGGTTTTTGCGCTTCGATGAGCGCTGTAATAGCATCAATGCTGGCATAACTTAGATTTGGCAGGGCATAGCCATTGATTAAAGCCGCCGGGCCTTGATCACAAAGCCCAGTACAAGAAGTGTTATTTAAGCTGACTAAACCATCGGCACGAACTTGGCCTAACTTTAGCTGCAGTTTTTGTTCTAAATAAGTGGTTAAATCGGCCTTACCCAACATGCGATCAGTAATCGAGTCGCTGAGTAAAATCTGATAATGGCCTTGTGGTGTTAAATGAAAAAAACTGTAGAATTCGGCAACAGCGACAATTTGAGTTATGGGGATTTTTAATTCATCAGCCAAATAATCAATGGCTTGAGGAGGAATATGCTGATATTGCTGTTGTATTTTTCGCAGTATTTCTAAAAGCCTCTGTGGTTGATAGGCTATTTCGGTTAGCGCCGCTTGCATAAAGTTTTTCATCGCATCATTACCTGTTTAGGTTGACTTCCTTTTATGACTCATTCGAAAAAATCTGTTTTTAAGTCCGCTTTAGATTTTGACGGTCGGCAAATGGCTGTTTGTTTAGCAATGATTGCCGAACAAAATAAGTTATTAGCCATTGTTAAAACGGCTTTGCCAAGCGATATTGCTAAGTCAGTCAATCACTGCGTCCGCTCTAAGCAACGCTTGCTACTGTATACCGAATCGGCATCTTGGGCATCACAACTTCGTTTTTTCCATCAGGCCATACTAAACAAATTAGCCGAAACTGAATATAAAAATATTCAGACTTTACAGGTAAAAATTCAACCGAAATTATTTGAGCAAAAGTCAGTCCGAATTGCACAACTACCCTCTGCAGATAATATCCGCATGATTCAAGAGCAAGTTAAACACCAAGAACAGGATGAGTTAAATCAGGCTTTATTGCGTCTAAGCAATACATTGGAAAAGCGGTTAAAAGCTAATCGCTAATAACCGCTTTGAGATAGGTTCTATGCAGCAGAAACCAGATTTTGCGCTGAACGCATAAATGAAATAGGGGATTGATTAGCATCAGTAAATGATACTTTTTCCCATGCTTCTGGATTTTCTAATAAGGCTAGCAATAATTTATTGTTAAGTGCATGACCGGATTTAAAACCTTGATATTCACCAATCAAACTGTGACCGAGCAAATAAAGATCGCCAATCGCATCAAGAATTTTATGCTTTACGAATTCATCAGCGTAACGCAAGCCGTCTTCGTTAAGTACGCGATCTTCGTCAACCACGATAGCATTATCTAAACTACCGCCCAAAGCCAGATTGTTCTCGCGTAAGAATTCAATATCTTTCATAAAGCCGAAGGTTCTGGCGCGACTCACTTCTTTTACAAAGGTTGTCGATGAAAAATCCATCACCGCAGTTTTAAGATGCTCAGAGAATGCGGGGTGTTCAAAATCGATAGTGAATGTCACCTTAAAACCATCAAATGGTTCAAATGCCGCCCATTTATCACCATCTTCAACCCGAATTGGCTGTTTAATGCGAATGTAATGTTTAGGTGCATCTTGTTCAACAACACCGGCCGATTGTAATAAAAATACGAAAGGACCTGCGCTACCATCCATGATAGGCACCTCTGGCGCACTGACATCGATAATCGCATTATCAATACCCAAACCAGCAAGTGCAGATAGAAGATGTTCAACGGTAGAAACCTTAACGCCATCGCGAACTAGCGTTGTCGATAATTTAGTTTCACCCACATTTTCAGGACGAGCTTCTATAGTAACGGGGGTTTCCAAATCGACACGACGGAAACAGATACCTGCATTGGGTTCTGCAGGATGCAAAGTTAAATACACTTTGTCACCGGTATGCAAACCAACACCTGTAGCTCTAATTGTGTTTTTTAAGGTTCTCTGTTTAATCATGAATACTGATAAATAGGAATAAAGATCGGAAAGTCTATCATAATTTCAACGATAGACTTTCCCACCGTGGCGATTTAGCCTGCTTTTAACAGCTTAATCGGCCTGACGTCTTAAGAATGCAGGCACATCTAAGTAATCCAAATCAACTTCCATTCCTCTCGGCTGAGCACCAAAGCGAGTTTCGCGTGTTGATTCTTGTTTTTGCTGACGAATCACAGTTGGTTTATCCAATTGATCGTAATTCACTTCACCAGCAACTACTTTTTTTACCAAGTTAACTGGAGCATTAACTTTGTTTTTTTCACCTATACCCGTAGCAACAACAGTAACTTTTAATTCGTTGCCCATATTTGGGTTAACCGCCATGCCGATCTTAATGTCTGCCTCATCAGATGCAAAAGAGTGCATGATGCCACCGATTTCATCAAATTCATTAAGACCCAAATCACCATTTGAAGTGACATTAACCAAAATGCCGCGCGCACCTTGCAAGTTAATATCTTCTAACAATGGACAAGCAATCGCTTTCTCAGCCGCTAAACGCGCACGGTTTTCACCAGTTGCAACGCCTGTTCCCATAATCGCACTACCGTTGTTTGTCATGACGGTTCTAACGTCGGCAAAGTCAACGTTCATTAAACCTGGGTGAGTAATTAACTCGGTAATACCTTGGACAGCGTCCAACAAGACATCATTAGCAACACGGAACGATTCAACTAATGAACGGTTGTTACCCAAAGTAGGCAACAACTTTTGATTTGGAATAATGATCAAAGAATCAACCAATTTTTCCAATTCACGAAGACCCGCTTCGGCAACACCTTTTTTCTTTGTGCCTTCGAAGTCAAATGGCTTAGAAACCACCGCAACCGTTAAAACACCTAATTCTTTAGCCACTTCAGCAAATACAGTAATCGCCCCAGTACCTGTTCCACCGCCCATACCTGCGGTTAAAAACACCATATCAGCGCCATCAATCACTTCGCGAATGCGGTCACGATTTTCTTCTGCAGCCGCACGACCCACTTCAGGACGAGTGCCTGCACCCAGACCTTTAGTCAACTCGACCCCTAACTGCACAACGGTATCAACCGTCATTTGACGAAGGGCTTGAGCGTCAGTATTGGCACAAATGAATTGCACTCCCTCAATACCGCCATTAACCATGTGATTAACCGCGTTACCGCCCCCACCGCCAACGCCAATAACCTTAATTACCGCATTGCCGCTATTATCCAATAATTCAAATTTCATATTCTCACCCTCTCGCACCACACGATTTAAAAATTACCCTGAAACCAACTTTTGATTTTTGAAAACAGATCCGTTCCATCTTCATGAATACTCATACCTCGGCCTTTATGATCTTTTCCATATAACAATAGGCCAACAGCTGTTGAATAAATTGGGTTTTGCACTACATCAGTTAAGCCCGACACATGCAAAGGCACCCCCATACGAACAGGCATATGGAAAATTTCTTCTGCTAATTCACCCAAACCTTTAACTTGTGAACTACCACCAGTAATGACCATGCCGGCAGCTATTAAATCTTCATAGCCACTACGTCTTAATTCTGCTTGCACCAACAACAATAATTCTTCATAACGAGGCTCAACGATTTCCGCTAAATTTTGAGCTGAAATCTTACGCGGCTCACGATCACCAATACTTGGCACATCAATCATTTCCTGGGTATCAGCGATTTGCGTCAATGCACAGGCAAAACTACGTTTAATTTGCTCTGCATTTTTGGTCGGTGTCCGCAAAGCAACGGCAATATCATTAGTCACTTGATCACCAGCGATGGGAATTACCGCAGTGTGCTTGATTGCACCTTCGGAAAAAATCGCTAAATCGGTGGTCCCGCCACCAATATCAATTAAGCAAACACCTAAATCTTTTTCGTCGTCAGTTAAAACAGCTGAGCATGAGGCTAATTGCTCTAAAACAATTTCATCAACATCTAAGCCGCATTTACGGATACATTTGACGATATTTTGTTCAGCACTGACGCTACTAGTCACCATGTGAACCTTGGCTTCTAAGCGGATACCTGACATACCAATCGGCTCTTTAATACCTTCTTGCTGATCAATCACAAATTCTTGCGGCAAAATGTGCAGAATTTTTTGATCAGCTGGAATCGCTACGGCACGCGCTGAATCAATCACACGATCAATATCGTGTTGAGTGACTTCTTGCTCTCTAATCGCGACAATACCGTGAGAATTTAAGCTCTTGATATGGCTGCCAGCAATGCCGGCAAACACGGACTTAATCTCGCATCCGGCCATCAATTCCGCTTCTTCTACCGCACGCTGAATTGAATGCACTGTAGATTCCAAATTAACCACAATGCCTCTTTTCAAACCTTTGGATGGAGCGGTTCCAATCCCAATAATTTCGATTTCATCGCCACCACGGTATTCGCCGACAATAGCCGCCACTTTGGATGTGCCTATATCCAATCCCACTAATAAATTTCGATCTGTTTTTTTGGCCATTTCTTTGCTCAATAAGCGTTTAAATCAGGTTTAGTTTTTGCTGTGACTGCTTTCCAATCAATATTCGTTCCGGGCTTCCATGTAATCGCGTAGCCGTTGGGATAACGGGTATCGACCGTTTCTATGGCTGCCAACTGTGCCTCGCCCAACTCATCCATGGTTTTTAAAAAACGTTGCATACTTTCTAGCGGCGCTTTTCTGCCTAACTGCATTTCCATGCCATTCGCTAATTTAATCCGCCATGCCCGACGTTCATTGACATGAAACTCGGCTAACTGCATCGATTTATCTCTTAAAACGATGTACACACCCTTCATAATTTCCAGCAATTTCTTTTCTTGTCCTTCTGGCCCTGTCACCAAAGGCAAATTTTTAAATGGTTCAATATTGTCAGGTTTCAAAACATCGCCTTCATTATTCAACAAGGCATCTTTACCCCAACGCACCACAGGCTTTTGCTCGGTCACCTTGATATACACGGCATCAGGCCAAACACGTTTTACATCTACATCATCAACCAAAGCCAAATGACTAATCATTTGATGAATAACATTCATATCAGCATGATAAAAACCACGCTTCATTTCCGGTGTTAACAACTGTTTCAGCTTATCTTTATCGATATACTGAAATGCGCCTTCAATCTTCACATAGCGAATCGGTTTACTAATCGCATCTTGACTGTTAAGCCTTGCCCAACCAAACCAAGCTGCAACCAACAACACCAAGCCAACAATGATGACGCTAAATCTCGACACCTTGCCCCGCCACGCTGGTTTCTAAAATTCGCCAGACTAATTGGTTAAACTCGATGCCAGCGGCTTTAGCCGCCATCGGCACTAAACTATGATCGGTCATGCCAGGCACTGTATTGACTTCAATCAACTGCGAGCGGTCTTGATTATCGATAAACACATCGACTCTAGCCCAACCTTTTACCTGTAAACCGCGACAGGCTTGCACGGCCAAAGCTTGCAGTTGTTGCTCGCGTTCAGCGCTCAAACCACAAGGACAATGGTACTTGGTGGTATTGGCACGATATTTAGCATCGAAATCGTAAAATTGATTCGGAGTTTCTAAGCGAATCACCGGCAGTGCTTCACCATCTAATACACCCACCGTATATTCCTGACCTTGCACCCATTGTTCGGCATACACATCGCAATTAAATTGCTTAGCCACTTGTAAAGCCTCAACCAATTCCTCGCGGTTATTGGCTTTACTCATACCAATACTAGAACCTTCTTGTGCTGGCTTAACAATCACAGGAAAACCCAGTTGTGCTATGCAAACATCAATATCATCATCAGTTTGCAAGACAAACCATTTTGGGGTTGCCAAACCTAAACCTTGCCAGCAGAGCTTGGTTCGCAATTTATCCATGCTCAATGCCGAAGCTAAAACACCAGAACCGGTATAAGGCAATCGCAATACTCCCAAAATTGCCTGTAAAACTCCGTCTTCTCCGCCACGTCCATGAATAATATTAAAGACGCGGTCAACTTTAATATTGGCTAATGCATCAATCGGACTGGCGGTTACATCAATCGCTACCACATCAATATCTTGTTGCTGTAAGGCCTGAAACACCGCATTTCCGCTACGCAAAGAAATCTCTCGTTCTGCGGCAGTTCCGCCCATCAATACAGCGACTTTGCCAAAGTCAGCAGGATTTTTTATCCGTAATGGTTTCATGCCTCGTCACCTATCCGACAAACTTCAGTCTGCAAACTGATACCAAATTGTTGCTGCACTTGGGTTTGAATATGTTGAATCAATGTTTCAATATCCACCGCGGTGGCATTGCCCTGATTTTCAATAAAATTAGCGTGCTTTTCAGACACCACCGCACCACCGATCCGATAACCTTTTAATCCGCAAGCTTCGATTAAACGTGCCGCATGATCACCCGCTGGATTTTTAAATACCGAACCACAAGTCGGCTTGTTGGTTGGCTGGCTAGTGTTTCTTTTTTCTAATAACGCTTTAATCTGTAATTGGCTAACTTGGCTATCACCTTTAGCCAGCTTCAATTGCGCGGCTAAAAACCATTCATCATCAATGCCTTTCACCGAACGATAAGCCACTTCAAATTCATGCTTGTTGCGATTAAGGACTTGGCCTTGCTGATTAAGCATTTCTAACTGATCAACAATTTGCCAAGTTTCACCGCCAAATGCGCCGGCATTCATTTTCAATGCGCCGCCCATCGTGCCAGGAATGCCAGCCAAAAATTCCGCACCGGTTAAACCTAAATCACTACAAAATCTTGCAACATGGGCGCAAGGCACACCGACTTCGACATAAACCCGATCAGTGTCGATTAAGCGCATTTCTTTTAATCGGTTACGGGTATTAATTACCGTGCCACGAATCCCACCATCACGAACTAATAAATTACTGCCTAAACCGATCCAATAAACCGGCTCACCGTTTGGTAATCCGGCAACAAAATCGATTAAATCGGCTTTGTTTTCAGGTATATACATACGCTGAGCGGGGCCGCCAACTCGCCAACTGGTGTATTTCGCCAGTGGTTCGTTATTCAGCAATGTGCCTTTATAAGCATGACTAGCCATGGCTTAATGCTTCCGCTAATTTAGTCGGCAATTCAGCGGCTATTTGCCCAACATTGCCAGCGCCCATCGTTAGAATCACATCGTCTTTATTAACAATTCCGGCCAAAATGGTTGGTAAATCGTCACGGTTTTGTACAAATACAGGATCAACTTGTCCACGAACTCGAATCGAACGACTTAAGGCTTTACCGTCAGCGCCATTAATCGGTGCTTCGCCAGCTGAATAAATATCCAACAAAATCAAGACATCAACGCTGGAAAGCACTTCAACGAAATCTTCAAACAAATCACGAGTACGGGTATAACGATGCGGTTGAAACACCACGACTTTGCGACGCTCAGGCCATGCTTGACGCAAAGCTTCTAAAGTTGCCGCTAATTCACGAGGATGATGACCATAATCATCAACCAAAGTTAATTTGCCGCCATCAAATGCCACATCACCGTTAATTTGGAAACGACGGCCAACACCTTTAAATTCAGCCAAGCTTTTAATAATCGCGGCATCATCAACACCCAAAGTGGTTGCAATAGTAATCGCCGCCAAGGCATTGAGCATGTTGTGCCAACCCGGTAAATTCAAAGTCACTTGTAAAGCTGGCAAAGCGCCCCAACGCAAAACAGTGAAATGGGTGCATAAACCGTCTTGTTGGATATTAATCGCCCGAACGTCAGCAGCTTCGCTGACACCATAAGTTTTAACCGGCTTGGAAATGTCCGGTAACACTTCACAAACCCCAGCATCATCAATACACATCACCGCCAAACCATAGAATGGCAATTGATGAAGGAACTTAATAAAGGTCTCTTTCAAGCGGTTGTAACTGCCACCGTAGGTTTCCATGTGGTCTTGGTCGATGTTGGTGACAATCGCCATCATCGGTTGTAAATACAAAAATGAGGCATCACTCTCGTCAGCCTCAGCGACCAGATATTTGCCTAAGCCCAGTTTGGCATTAGCACCCGCACTATTTAAACGACCACCAATCACGAAAGTCGGATCTAAACCACCTTCAGCTAACATCATGGTGGTTAAACTGGTGGTCGTGGTTTTGCCGTGCGTTCCGGCAACTGCAATACCAAAACGAAACCGCATTAATTCCGCCAACATTTCGGCACGAGGAATCACGGGAATCCGGTTTTCATAAGCGGTAGTAATTTCTGGGTTAGTTCTATCAACCGCAGTTGAAGTAACCACCACGTCAACATCAACAACATTTTCAGCATGGTGTCCAAAAAAGACTTTGACACCCATTGCTTGCAATCTATCGGTTACCGGCGAAGCTTTAATATCAGAACCTGACACGCTATAGCCCAAGTTAGACAACACTTCAGCAATCCCGCTCATGCCGGTGCCACCAACCCCGACAAAATGGATTTTGTCTATGTCACCCAAGGCTTGATTGGCGATTTGAGTATTAGGCCGATTCATCGTGTCGCCTCGGCAATACAAATTTCAGCAACCACTTGGGTTGCTTCAGGTTTTGACATGGTTTTTGCTGCGTAACTCATAGTGCTTAGTGAATTCATAGTTTGTTGAACAGCTTGGCGTAAGCTGTCAGCATTTAATTGGTTTTGTGGCAATAACAATGCAGCGCCAGCATCGGCTAAATAACGCGCGTTGGCGGTTTGGTGATCATCAATCGCGTTTTGTAATGGCACAAAAATCGCTGGTAAACCGGCCACGGCTACTTCGCTGACTGTCATTGCACCAGCGCGACAGATAATCAAATCGGCCCAGTTATAAGCTGCGGCCATATCCTCAATAAAAGCTAAAACCTCAGCGGTTTGTCCCAGCGCTTGATAGCGTTCTAAAACTTCGGCCTGCATCGCCGCACCGGTTTGGTGTTTGATGCTGAGATTATTCAGTCCGGCTAATGCAGCTGGTACGTTGTCATTCAATACTTTCGCACCTTGACTGCCACCCACCACTAAAACTCTCAATTCGCGCTCAGCTGTCCATGCCGATTTTTCTGGCAAATTCTGCAAGGCTTTACGAAGCGGATTACCGGTGGCTACTGCATTAATTTGTTTAGCAAAACTGGCAGGAAAAGCTTCCAATACTTTGCTGGCCGCTAATTTGACCAATAAACGATTGGTTGTCCCAGGCACGCGATTTTGTTCGTGAATCACCACCGGAATCCCCAACCATTTGGCCATCAAGCCACCTGGGCCAGCGACAAATCCCCCCATGCCTAAAACCACATCAGGTTTTCTTTGCTTGAGGATTTTTCTAGCTTGCAAACAAGCTTGTAGCAATTTGAAACCGGCAGTTAATTTCGACATCAAGCCTTTACCGCGAATGCCTGCCACCGCCAGCCAATCAATCTCGATACCATTAGCGGGAACTACACGACTCTCTAAGCCATTGTGAGTGCCTAACCAACTGACCTGCCAACCGCGACCTTGCAATTCTTGAGCAACCGCCAAAGCAGGGAATACATGACCACCGGTGCCGCCAGCCATAATCACGATACGCTGACTCATGCTTCACTCCCAACGACTGATGAGCTTCTATTGTTAGCATTCAATTCATACTGAATCCGAAACAACAAAGCCATAGCGCCACACATCACAATCATACTGCCACCGCCATAGCTCATAAGCGGCAAGGTTAATCCCTTGGTGGGTAACATGCCCATGTTGACCCCCATGTTGATAAAGGCTTGAAATCCAAACCAAATACCTAAACCATAGGCCACTAAAGCGGAAAATGTTTCGTCGCGTTTTTCGGCTAATTCACCAATCGCAAACGCGCGTAAAACCAAAATGCTAAACAAACCAACGATGGTCATTACTCCGACTAAACCTAATTCTTCGCCCAGCACTGAAAATAGAAAATCAGTATGCGCTTCCGGCAAATAGAATAATTTTTGAATTCCATTACCTAAACCAACACCCAGAAATTCACCACGACCAAAAGAAATCAAAGCTTGAGTTAACTGAAAACCAGTGTTTCTAGCATCTGCCCAAGGGTCGCTAAAGCTAAGCACGCGAGCCAATCGATATGGAGACCAATAAACTAAAAATATCGCTGCGAAGCTTAATAACAGGGTCAATACTAAGAATTGGTAAAGACGAGCACCTGCTAAAAACATCATGCCCATCGCAATCACCACAATCACGACGACCGAACCAAAATCCGGTTCTAACAATAACAAGCCACAAGCCAAAGAAAGCCAGCCCATAGGTCTGATCAAACCAATCCCAGAGTGTCGAACATGATCGCTATGTCGAGTGATATATCCCGCCATGTAGACCACAGAAATCAGTTTCATTACTTCAGAAACCTGAACTCTTAACCCCAAAATAGATAGCCAGCGAATACTGCCATTAACTTTGATGCCAACGCCAGGAATCAAAACAATCAACAATAAAATCACACCGACAATGAACAAAGGCTTGCCCCATTTCTCCCAAGCTTGAATCGGGGTTTTCATCACAACACCTGAAACCACTAACCCCAAAACAATATGAAAAAATTGCTTAAAGGGATAATGCGAAGTGTCATTAGCCATTTTCACGCCTAAATGCAAAGAGGCCGAGATAACCATGACAAAACCAATAATCAACAAACTAAAACAGGCAAACATCAATAAGCCATCAACGTTTGAGCGAGTTTCGATGCTGAGTAGTTTTGTCGGGTTTAGCATGTCGGCAACCCCAAGACAGCTTCAGCAAATTTATTGCCGCGATCAGCATAGCTTTTGTATTGGTCCAAGCTGGCACAAGCGGGTGACAACAAAACACTATCGCCAGCAATCGCGTGTTCAGCAGCAATCGCAACCGCTTGCTTCATATTGTCAGCAAAATAGACAGGGACACAGCCATCAATGGCAGCGCTAATTAACTCAGCATCTTTACCCATCACAATTACGGCTTTGGTTTTAGCTTGAACCGCTGGCACTAACTCTTGCATATCAGCGCCTTTACTATCGCCACCAGCAATCAAAATCACTTTGTGTTGATAACCCTGTAAAGCCGCGACGCAAGCACCAATATTGGTAGCTTTAGAATCATTAACCCAAGACACACCTTTAACTTCTGCTACCTTTTGCATCCGATGCGCCAAGCCTTTGAATTTAGCAAGCGCTTTGCACATAGCGGTTAAATCTAAACCAACCGCATGACCTAAAGCTAAAGCAGCTAAGGCATTGGCAATATTATGTGTGCCTTCAAGCCGCAGTTCACTCGCATTCATTAAGGCTTGTTGGCCAAACATCAGCTGATCTTGTTCACCGCGGTGCAGATAAAAATCAGCGTTTTGCTCGGTTGAGAAACTGTAAGTGGTTCGATGTTCAGCTTGCATAACCATCACGAGCGGATCATCGGCATTTAAAATCATTGCGCCATCGCCACGGAAAATCCGTTGCTTTTCTTGAGCGTAGCCTTCCATGCCATCATGACGATCAAGGTGATCAGGCGTGACGTTTAACACGGTTGCGGCTTTGGCATTTAAAGCGGTGGTTCTTTCTAACTGGAAACTGGATAACTCCAGCACATATAAATCAGCCTCTTGCTGGAGCAAATCTAAGGCGGGCGTGCCCAAATTACCGCCAATCGCGGTTTTAACGCCTGCCGCTTGACCCATATCGCCCAACATAGTGGTAACAGTGCTTTTGCCATTGGAACCGGTAATCGCAATAATCGGTTTATCAGTCGCACAAGCGAATAAATCAATATCGCTCATCACAGTAACGCCGGCCTGCATGGCTTTATGAATGGCTTTTTCGTTTAACGAAACACCTGGGCTAACCAATAAATGGGTTGCTACATCAAATGCCGATTGATCGAAACCACCACAAAATACTGCGACATCAGGCATTTGCTCACGCAAGCTATCAATTAATGGCGGATGGCTACGACTATCAATCACCGCAAACTTAATTGGTGTTTTCTGAAGAAACTGCGCTGCTGAATAGCCAGTCGCGCCCAAACCGACAATCAATAGTCGAGCGTCAGCTGGGTTCAGCTTGAAATGGGTATCCAGAGAACTGAGCAGTGCGTTGGTATTCATAGTTATCTCAGCTTTAAGGTCGATAGACCAATTAGCACTAAAATCACCGAAATAATCCAAAACCGCACAATCACTCGCGGCTCCGGCCAGCCTTTTAATTCAAAATGATGATGAATCGGTGCCATTAAAAACACACGTTTTTTGCGTATCTTGTAAGAAGCGACCTGAATAATCACCGAAATGGTTTCCATTACAAATACACCGCCCATGACGACCAAGACAATCTCTTGTCTGACTAGCACGGCCACAATCCCTAAAGCGGCACCCAAAGCCAATGCGCCAACATCGCCCATAAAGACCATGGCAGGGTAGGTGTTAAACCATAAAAAGCCTAATCCCGCTCCAACTAGAGCCGCACAAAATACAACTAGCTCACCCGATTTTGGGATAAAGGGAATTTGTAGGTATTGCGAGAAATTAACGTGGCCTGATAGATAAGCAAAAATCGCCAAGGCGGCTGCAATCAGTACCGTTGGCATAATCGCCAAACCATCTAAACCATCGGTTAGATTGACCGCATTACTGGTGCCAACAATCACAAAATAAGTCAGAACCACATAACCCCAACCTAAATTAAATGTGACGTTTTTAAAGAACGGCACAATTAGCTGAGTTTCAGCGGGCACTTGAGCTGTGTTGAATAAATAAACAGCGGCACTAGCCGCAACTACTGATTGCCAAAAATATTTAGCTTTTGCTGATAGGCCATCGCTATTGCCTAACAAGACCTTTTTATAATCATCAACAAAACCAATCACACCATGCGCTAATGTCACTAATAACACGACCCAGATATAACGATTGTTCAAATCAGCGCACAATAAGGTACTAATTGCCACCGCAAATAAAATCATGCTGCCACCCATAGTTGGGGTGCCTGATTTTGAAAAATGGCTTTTCGGACCATCATCACGGACGCTTTGGCCAATTTTGTTGCGGGTTAATTTTCTAATCACCATCGGCCCAATTAGCAACGAAACGACCAGCGCGATTAACACGCCTAAAATCGCTCTAAAGGTCAGGTAATGTAAAACCCTGAATCCGCTGTCGATGTTTGATAAAAAATCTGCAAGTAAAAGTAACATTATGCTGCTCTAAAATTGTCAACCATGGCCGCCACCACATTTTCCATTTTTTGTGATCGCGAGCCTTTCACCAATAAGGTTTCCTGACCTGTGACCGCTTCATCTAAAGCGGCAATTAATTCCTGTTGTGTTTCAAAATAGTGCCCACCGTCGCCAAATGCTTCAACGCTATATTTTGCTAATACACCCGTAGCAAATAAACGCTGCACCGGCATCGCTTTAATACTGTCACCCATTTGTCGATGTATATCGGCACTATCAGCACCCAATTCACCGAAAGCCCCCAATATCAACCAATTGGTTTGCTTAGGCTCCAACACTGCCAAAGCCGCATTTAGTGACGAGGGGTTGGCGTTGTAAGTGTCATCGATAATCAGATTGCCTTTTCTGCCACGAAGAGGCTGCATTCTGCCGGTAACTGGTTTTACAGTTTCCAAACCACGTTTTATATCCTGCAAATCCACATCAAATTGCAAAGTTGCGGCAATCGCAGCCAAAGCATTTTTTACATTGTGCTCACCGGCTAAATTCAGCTTGATCGCCACACCTTCACGACCAACAATTTTTAAATCAAATTCAGTCACATAACCGTTGCTTTGCAGTTCTGTACTAATGTTTTCAGCCCGTAAATCAGCTTGTTCACTAAAGCCAAAAGCAACCGTTTTGCGCGATTTAGCTAAATCACACCAAAAGCCGTAAAACGCATCATCACGATTAATCACCGCTACACCATCGGCAGCAAGATTTTCAATAATTTCACCTTTGGTTTTTGCCACACCTTGAATGTCACCAAAACCTTCAATATGTGCCGCGCCAACATTGGTAATCACACTAACCTGTGGCTGAGCATATTGGCTGGTGTAAGCAATTTCCCTCGGATGATTGGCACCCATTTCAATCACTGCGTAGCGATGGGTGGCATTCAACTTTAATAAGGTTAAGGGCACGCCAATGTCGTTATTCAGATTGCCTTGGGTAAACAGCGTTTCGCCTTGGGTAGCTAAAATCGCCGCAATCATTTCTTTAACCGTGGTTTTACCGTTACTTCCTGTAACGCCGACCACTTTCACAGCTAATTGTTTACGCCAAAATCCAGCTAATTCGGCTAATGCCAAATGGCTGTCCTTAACAACAATTTGCGGCAACTTTGTGTTAATTCGTTGCTCAACCAAAATGGCAATGGCTCCAGCTTGCTGGGCCTTATCAACAAAATCATGACCGTCAAACTGTTTACCTTTAATCGCGACATACAGATTACCGGCTTGTAAAGTACGGGTATCAATACCAACACCATTCACGGCAATATCAGTACCGATTAGCTTGCCTTGAACCGCGGTTGCGATGTCGCTTAATTGCAGTTTCACTGTTGTCCCCAAGTTGCTAAAGCTTGTTCAACGATTGTTTGATCACTAAACGGCCATTTAACGCCGTTGATTTCTTGATAGTCTTCATGGCCTTTACCCGCTATCACAACGCAATCACCTTGCTTCGCTTGTCGAATCGCTGTGGTGATCGCCGTTGCTCTATCATTAATCACTGTGATTTTGTCAGTCTGACAACCCGACAAAATCTGCTCAATAATCTGCTCAGCCGCTTCATAACGTGGGTTGTCATCAGTAACAATCACTTGATCCGCCCATGTTTCAGCAATTCGCCCCATTTCTGGCCGCTTGCCTTGATCACGATTACCACCACAACCAAATACCACTGATAAACGCTGATCGGTTTTGACAACCTTCAGCACTTTTTCCAGTGCATCGGGGGTGTGGGCGTAATCGACTAAAACTGTTGGTTTGTCTCCGCCACCGAATTTTTCCATCCGTCCGGCAATCGCTTTGAGCTTGGCTAAGCTTGCTATTGCTGCTTGCAACGGTATATTCATCGCCAATAAAACCGCTAACACCGCCAAGACATTTTCGAGATTAAAGGCACCAATAATCGGTGTATGAGCAGAGGCTGTTATCTCACCAAGCCGAACCTCAAAATCTATCCCGTTATTGCTATAGCGAATGTTCTCGGCAATCAAGCTTTGAGCATTGGCTAGGCTTTTGCCTTGTGTACTAAACGTCCAGCAATTAACTGATTCATCCAAAGCTTGCAGCACATCAAAACTTTTAGCATCATCTAAATTAACCACTGCAAACTGCAAGCTGGGCAATTTAAACAACGCGAGTTTGGCTTTTAGGTATTCCTCCATACTGCCGTGATAGTCCAAATGGTCACGACTGATATTGGTGAATACCGCGCCAGTAAACTCAACGGCATTAACTCGACCTTGCTGCAAACCGTGCGACGAAACTTCTATAGCAACCGCTTGTTTATTCTGCTGCACAAACTGCTGCAACATTGATTGCATGGCCAAAGCATCCGGTGTGGTATTGGCAGTAGGCAGTAATCGCCCAAACTCGCCCCAACCCAATGTCCCAATCACTCCACAATCAGGCAATGCTTGTGCAATTAACTGACTACAAGTGGTTTTGCCATTCGTACCTGTAATACCAATGACTGCTAATTTTTCTGATGGCTTGCCATAAAATTTGGCAGCTATCGCGCCCAACAGTTCAGCTAATTGCGGCACCGGAACACACTCAACGGCTATTTCTGGCAGTTCCACAATCCCTTTTGGATCATAAATAACCGCAATCGCACCTTGTTCAACTGCCTTTGCTGTGTGTTCAAGTCCGTGTTGTTGCGCACCATTTAAGGCAATAAACAGATCGCCAGCATTGATATAGCGACTATCCAGCGTTAAACCTGAAATGGCTAGGTCGCGATCAACAGCAACTATGTCAGCAAGCAATTCGGCAAGTGTCATTAGCGACTCAATAACAAATGCATGTTTTCAACACCATCAGGCTCAACACCGTAAATTCTTAGCGCACCAGCCATGACTTTAGAAAAAGCAGGGGCAGCAACCAAACCACCGTAATACTGACCCGAGCTAGGATCATCAACCATAATCGCGATAATGAATCGCGGATTACTCGCAGGAGCCAAACCGACAAACACTGAAAAATACTTATCTTCGGTATAACCACCGACACCGGCTTTTCTTACCGTGCCAGTTTTACCGGCTACCCGATAACCTTCAACTCGCGCTTGATAAGCCGTACCTTCTTTGCTGATCACGCGCTCCAGCATTTCTCTAACTTTTCTAGCCGTTTCAGGCTTAAACACTCGTTGAGTATCAGGGTCTTCGTCGCGCTTTAGCAAAGTCACTGAATGTATAACGCCATCATCAGCCAGTGCTGTCCATGCCCGAGCTAATTGCAATACCGATGTCGATACCCCGTAGCCGTATGACAAAGTCGCCTGATCAAACTCATGCCAACCTTGATAATCCAACAAAGAGCCACTAGCTTCACCTGGAAAACCCACTCCAGCTGAAGTACCAAAACCTAATTTGCTATACACATTCCAAAAATATTCTGGCGGCATTGTCATACTGATTTTGACCACACCAATATTGCTAGACTTTTGCAATACATGCGCTAAATCCAAGGTGCCATAATTGTGAACATCTTTAACAATATGACTACCAAATTGGTAAACCCCATGCGTTTCAATCATCACATTGGGATCAACGTAACCACCATCTAACGCAGCCGCAACCACAAAGGGCTTAACCGTTGAACCGGGCTCAAAACTATCAACCATGGCTCGATTGCGATAACGACTACTATTCAATTCTTTACGGTTATTCGGATTAAATCCCGGCTGGGTAACCGCAGCCAAAACATCGCCATTTTTTGCATCTAAAACCACTAAAGAAGCTGAATGTGCTTTATTTTCAATCAACACATTTTGCAATTCTCTATACGCTAAATATTGAATTCGTTGATCAATCGTTAATACCAAATCACGACCAGCCTCAGCTGGTTCAATATTTTCCACATCTTTAATAATGTGGCCCTTACCATCTTTTATCACCCGTTTTTTGCCGATTTTGCCGCGCAAAATATGCTCGTAACCGTGCTCCATGCCTTCTTGACCAATATCATCAATATTGGTAAATCCCAATAAATGACCTGACACAGCACCTGCGGGGTAATAACGTTTAAATTCTTTTTCAAAATAAACGCCGGTAATTTCTAAAGCTTTAACCTTCTCTGCAATCGCTGGATTAATTTGGCGTTTTAAATAAATAAACCGCTTGTCAGCGTCTTTCGTCAAAACCTCTCGCAATTCCTTTTCTGACATAGACAAAATCTTTGCCATTTGGCCAATTTTTTCTGATTCCGCGTCTTTCAACTGACGCGCATTCACCCAAATTGACTGCACTGGCGTACTAATCGCCAATGGTTCACCGTTCCTATCTTTAATTTGCCCACGATAAGCCGGCACTGGTACCACACCAACATGCTGCATATCGCCTTTATCTTGCAAAAAATCCTTGTTGAAAATTTGCAAATAAAACGCTCGCCCAACCAAAATAGACATAGCGAGCATCATTGTCCCTAGCAACAAATAACGTCTAGTTGCAAAATCAGAAGCGTATTTAGCACCTCTATTGGATCGACTCGAAATTCGCATTAAGGCTTGATATAAATAATTTTGTCTTGTGCAGGTAAAGTCAGCATCAACCGATGTCTTGCTTCAATTTCAATGCGATTTTCTTCTGTTAGGGTGGTTAGTTCCAACTGCAACCGCCCCCATTCAACCTCGTAATCATCCAGTTCTTTTTCTTTTTTCTGGATTTCCATAAATACTTGGCGAAATTGATATTTGCTATAAATCACGGCAATAGCCGACAACAGCAACATAATCACCAACAAAACCAATAAAACATTTCTAACAGCAGCCACTAAATCCTCTCCGCCACCCGCATCACAGCACTTCGCGCACGCGGATTTTGCTTTAACTCATCCGCTTGAGCCTTAATTGACTGCCCCATTTTTTTTAACAGTCCTCGCTCAATATCCTGTTCTTTAATTGGCAATTTACCCGGGTTAAATTTTTGCCCAGACTCATCGCGGATAAAGCGTTTTACGATTCGATCTTCCAAGGAATGAAAAGAAATCACCACCAATCGCCCATGAGACCGCATAACATCGAGGGATTGGCTTAAGCCAGCCTTAACTTGCTCAAGCTCTTGATTAACTTCAATTCTGATCGCTTGAAAAGAGCGAGTTGCAGGATGTTTATGTTTATCCCGAAACGGCACTGCGTTATCGATTAACTTAGCTAGCTGTAAAGTTGTTTGTACCGGTGCAGTTTGTCGTTGCTCGATAATTGCCCTTGCTATTCGTCGAGCAAACCGCTCATCACCATAATCAAACAGAACCTTGACTAATGCTTGTTCATCTACTTGAGCTAAATACTCAGCTGCGGAAACACCGCGAGTAGTATCCATTCGCATATCCAAAGGCCCATCACGCATAAAGCTAAAGCCACGCTCAGCAACATCCAATTGCGGTGACGAAACCCCTAAGTCCATCAATATCCCGTCAACTTTGCCTAGATAACCTAGCTGTTGAGAAACACTAGCCAATTCATCAAAACAGCCATGATGCAAATGAAAGCGACTGTCTTGACGTAACTGCTGAGCTTCACGACTATTTATCGCGTCAATATCGCGATCAAATGCCAATAATTTGCCGTTCTGCCCTAACTGCTTAAGAATGCCACCACTGTGCCCACCGCGACCGAAGGTACAATCGATATAGATACCGTCTTCTTTTATATTCAGCGCCTGTAATGACTCTTGATACAGAACTGATTGATGCTCATTTGTCACCATCAAAATGATAAAGAGCCAAGCTCTTCTAAGCCCTCGTTATCACTACCATCAAGCCAATCTTGCTCTTTAGCTTGCCAAGCCGCTTCATTCCAAATTTCAAATTTATTCAATTGACCAACTAAAACGATATGTTTTTCCATTCCTGCAAATTCGCGTAATTTCTCAGGTAATAACAAGCGACCTTGACTATCCATTTCACATTCAGAGGCATTGCCGATAACAAATCGCCTTAATTTCCCAGCCATTTTGTTTAAAGTGGGTAACTTGCTAATGGTTTGCTCTAATTTTTCCCACTCAGGTAAGGGATAAAGCCATAAACAACCTGGTTCACCGACGCAACGATCATCAACAGCAACTGTCACAACCAATTGACGGTCACAGCACTCCTGTAATTCCTCCCTATAACGGGTAGGAATTGCAACGCGTCCCTTAACGTCCAGACTGATTGAACTTATACCTCGAAACAAAATAAACCCCGCTAGTCAAAATTTTCCATTTTTATCCACTTCACATCATTTTGACGCCACTATAGTTTTCAAAATGCCTTGAGTCAAGCGGCTGCACAATCTAAATTCTTTCTTTTTCTACAATGACTTAGAGTTTTTTGACCATCTTTAGAGAAAAATAAGATCGATTAAAAATAAACTTTATTTTTATCAAAACGTTAATGCTCTTTATTGAGGTGAAATATCACTTTTCCAACGCAATAAAAACATTCGGCATTAAAATGCAAAATATGACTAAATTTTGTAAATTTTTATAAAAAACCCCTTTATCGCATTTTTTTTGACAATCAAACATTGACTGGAAAACTGATAGCCCTTACTTGACTTTCCTATTGGAGAAAACCAATGAACTCACTACTAGCAATAAACTCCAACGCATTAATCGACCAAATAATTGATACTTGCTACGAAAAAATGATTGATGACCACCGAGTTAACCGTTTTTTTAATGCCAGACCATTAACCGATCAAACAGCACCTCTTAAAAATTACGTTAAGGCACTGATTAGCAAATCAAAATTGAATGAAGATGAAACCCTTGAATTACTCAATGCCTATTTTTCAGCGTCATTTGCTCGCAATAACAGCAAACCCAGCTTAGTCACTGGCTCTGATTTTGGTTTTTTATTGGATATTGTCGGCGGCCAAGAAATTCGCCCAATTACGCTATTGTGCAAAAGCCACTCGTTTTTGATGAAGTTATTACCTGATGACGATCATTACGATGTGTTTATCGAACATTTAACCGACACATTGACACAACTGAATGTCGCCGCAGATTTAAAAAGCCAACTATTAACACTAGCAGAGGCGGGTCGTGATGGATTTCTTGGAAGGGGCCGCACTTACATGAAAGCGGCTTAAAACAAACGTAAAGAGCGGGGCCTATTAATACAGCCCCGCCTTTAAACTTGAAGCTTTATTTTTTGATATACAAATCAGTAATAGTGCCTTCAATCATCTCCGCCGCAAAAGCGAAGCTTTCTGACAAGGTAGGGTGGGCATGAATAGTTAAGCTAATATCTTGAGCATCAGCGCCCATTTCCAAAGCCAACACCGCTTCAGCAATTAACTCGCCAGCACCAGGCCCAACAAAACCTGCGCCTAATAAACGACCACTGCTTTTATCAGTAATAATTTTCGTCAAACCTTCATTACGACCCAGCGCCAAAGAACGCCCACTGGCAGCCCAAGGGAATACTGCTTTTTCGTAGTCAACGCCTTGTTGTTGAGCTTGAGTTTCTGACAAGCCCATCCAAGCGACTTCGGGATCTGTATAAGCAACCGAAGGAATGGTTAAAGCATCAAAACCGGCTTTATGACCGCTGATCACTTCGGCAGCAATTTTGCCTTCATAACTGGCTTTATGTGCCAACATCGGATTGCCAACAATGTCACCAATCGCAAAAATATGAGCAACATTGGTACGCTGTTGTTTATCAACCGCAATAAAACCAGCGTCATCAACATTTACGCCCGCTTTATCAGCATCAATCAACTTACCATTCGGTCTACGACCAACCGCGACTAAAACCGCATCAAATAATTCTGATTCCGGTGCATTTTTGCCTTCCAGAGCGACTTTCAAACCGTCATTAGTGGCTTCAATCGCTTTCACACTGGTTTGCAACCAAAGGTTATCGTATTGTTTTTTGATTCGGCGTTGTAATGGCGTAACTAAATCTTTATCGCAACCTGGAATGATTTGATCTTGTAATTCCACCACGCTGATTTTAGAACCCAAAGCGTGATAAACCGTCGCCATTTCCAAGCCGATAATGCCACCACCGACAATCAACAATTTCTCAGGAATTGATTTTAATTCCAAAGCATCGGTCGAATTCCACAAGCGTGGATCGTCATTAGGGAAGCTTGGGATTTTGGTTGGATGAGAACCCGCCGCAATAATCGCATTATCAAAACTGACGGTTTGAGTGCCATTTGCGCCTTCAACCACCAAACTATTAGCAGAAGAAAACTTGCCAACACCTTGAATTAAAGTAATGTTGCGCTGTTTGACCAAACGCGCCAAACCTTGATTTAAACCTTGGCTAACACTTTGTTTCCACGCTCTGACTTTATCCAAATCAATACTTGGTTTACCAAAACTGACGCCGTGCTCAGCCAGCGCTTCAGATTCGTGCAAAATTTGTGCGACGTGCAATAAAGCTTTCGACGGAATACATCCGACATTTAGACAAACGCCACCTAAAACCGGATAACGCTCAACCAAAACCACTTTCTTGCCTAAATCAGCGGCGCGAAACGCAGCGGTATAGCCGCCTGGACCACCGCCCAATACTAAAACTTCAGCATGAATCTCTGCATTGTTTGTCATTCGCTTCTCCTACAGCAATAAGCGACGAATATCGCCGAGATAGCTCTTCAAGGCTTCCATAAACCGCGCACCTTCAGCACCATCAATCACACGATGATCGTAGCTAATATCTAAAGGCAACATCAATTTAGGATCAAAACCCGTGCCGTTCCAAACCGGCTGCATTTTGGCGCGAGTCACGCCTAAAATCGCCACTTCAGGGGCATTCACAATTGGGGTAAAGGCAGTTCCACCAATCCCGCCCAAGCTGGAAATGGTCATACAACCGCCTTGCATATCGGCTGGTTTTAACTTGCCTTGTCTTGCCAATTCGCTCTTTTCGGCTAATTCAGCTGACAATTGGAAAATGCCTTTTTTATCAACATCGCGAATTACAGGCACAACCAAGCCATTCGGGGTATCCACCGCAATGCCGATATGGAAGTATTTTTTGTAAATTAGTTTCTCGCCATCGGCTGACAATGAGCTGTTGAAAGCAGGGTATTTTTGCATCGCTGCAACCAACGCTTTCATGATGAAGATCAAACCGGTGACTTTAACCGCATCTTTCGCTAAGCCAGCGTTCACCGCTTTACGGAAATCTTCCATCGCGCCAATATCAACTTCATCGTGATAAGTGACTAATGGCAAATTCAACCAAACCCGGGTTAAATTTTGACCAGTTAAGCGTTTGATTTTGCTTAATTGTTTTTCTTCGACTTCACCAAATTGAGTGAAATCGACAGCCGGAATTGATGGAATACCAGAACCAGTTGCTGTAGCAGGGGAGGCCATCACTTGTTTAACGAAGTTTTTGACATCGTCTTTTAAATAACGGCCTTTAGGGCCACTGCCAGCTGGGATTTTGCTTAAATCAACCCCTAATTCACGCGCAAATAAACGCACACTCGGCGTTGCATGAGGTTTTTGGCCATTGTTATTAACAACCACTGCAGCAACCTGTGCCGGTGCTACCGCTGGTTTAGCTGCCTCAACTTTCGGTGCTTCTACAACAGGAGCAGGTTCAGCAACAGGGGCCGGAGCTGCTGCTGGCTCTGCAACCGCAGCTGCTGGTGCCGCATCACCGACTTCCAAAGTAGCAATCAAAGTACCTTCGGTGACTTTATCGCCAACTTTGATATGCACCTGGGTAATTTTACCGGCCGCACTAGAGGGTAAATCCATCGTCGCTTTGTCGGTTTCCATCACAGCCAAAGTTTGCTCAACTGCAACTTGGTCGCCAACGTTAACTAAGACTTCGATAATGTCGATATCAGCGACATTGCCCAAATCTGGGACTTTAATTTCGATTACAGAACTCATTTCGCAGCTTCCGTTAAATCAACCAAGGTGCGGTTGTTTCTGGGTTGATGTTGTATTTAGCAATCGCCACTTCGACTTTTGCCGCATCAAATTCACCGCTTAATACCAAGCTATGCAAGGCTGCCACAGTGACATGGTAACGATCGACTTCAAAGAAGCTACGCAATTTAGCGCGGGTATCGGAACGACCGAAACCATCAGTACCTAATACGGTATAAGACTGTTTGATGTAAGGACGAATCTGTTCAGCAAAAGCACGCATATAGTCGGTTGCGGCAATCACAGGGCCTTTGGTATCGGCTAGGCAACGCTCAACATGGGAAATACGAGCGGTTTCGGTTGGATGTAAACGATTCCAACGCTCACAGCTTTGGCCGTCACGACCTAGCTCGGTAAAGCTTGGGCAGCTCCACAAATCGGCATCAACACCCCAATCATCACGCAACAATTTCGCAGCTTCGATGACTTCGATAAAGATGGTGCCAGAACCCAACAATTGAACTCTTGGTTTTTTGCTGTTCGGGCCTTTTTTGAACAAATACATACCTTTCAGAATGTCGTCATTGACGCCTTCTGGGGTTGCAGGTTGTTCGTAGTTTTCATTCATCAGAGTGATGTAATAGAAAATATCTTCCTGCTCAACATACATGCGGCGTAAACCGTCATGGATAATAACCGCTAATTCACCTGCAAAAGTTGGATCGTAGGAATAGCAGTTTGGCACGGTTGCTGACATCAAATGGCTATGACCATCTTCATGTTGCAAACCTTCGCCATTCAATGTGGTTCTGCCGGCTGTACCGCCCAACAAGAAGCCGCGAGTACGTTGATCAGCCGCAGCCCAAATCAAATCACCAACCCGTTGGAAACCAAACATTGAGTAATAGATGAAGAACGGAATCATCGGTACGCCGTGTGTTGAATAGGCTGTACCAGCGGCAATCCAGTCACACAAACCACCTGCTTCGTTAATCCCTTCTTGTAAAACCTGACCGTGCTTGTCTTCTTTGTAGAACATCAACTGTTCAGCGTCTTGCGGGGTATAAAGCTGACCGACTTGCGACCAGATACCCAGCTGTCTGAACATGCCTTCCATACCAAAAGTACGCGATTCATCAGGCACAATCGGCACAATGCGTTTACCGATTTGTTTGTCTTTAACCAGAATGTTCAAAATCCGCACGAACGCCATGGTGGTGGAGATTTCATGACCTTCGCCAGTGCCTTCCAACATCGCTTTAAACGCTGTCAAAGCAGGGATTTCTAATGGGTAAGACTTAGCGCGTCTGGCTGGCAAATAACCACCCAAATCAACACGACGCTGACGCATGTATTTCAATTCTTCTGAATCTTCTGGGAAACGAATATAAGGCAAGTTAACCAATTCTTCGTCAGTCACAGGCAACTGATAACGATCACGAATCAATTTGATTGATTCCATGCTCATTTTTTTCTGTTGGTGACTGGTGTTTTGCGCTTGGCCGGAATCGCCCATGCCGTAACCTTTAATGGTTTTCGCCAAAACTACGGTCGGTTGATTTTTATGATTTACCGCTGCATTAAACGCCGCAAAAACTTTAATCGGGTCATGGCCGCCACGGTTCAATTCCCAAATATCACGGTCGGTATAGTCTTTAACTAACTCTTGCAACTCAGGGGTATTAAAGAAATGCTCGCGAACATACGCGCCATCTTTAGATTTGAAAGTTTGATAATCACCGTCAACGCATTCCATCATACGCTTAACGACCAAGCCGTTTTTATCACGAGCTAACAGTGCATCCCAACGACGACCCCAAATCACTTTGATGACGTTCCAGTTAGCACCGCGGAAGTTGCCTTCTAATTCTTGAATGATTTTGCCGTTACCGCGAACAGGGCCATCTAAACGCTGTAAGTTGCAGTTAACCACGAAAATCAGATTATCTAATTTCTCACGACCGGCCATACCAATCGCGCCCAAGGTTTCTGGCTCATCGGTTTCACCGTCACCCAAAAACGCCCAAACTTTACGGCCATCGGTATTAGCGAAGCCACGATCTTGCATATAACGCATGAAACGGGCTTGGTAAATCGCCATGATTGGGCCTAAACCCATAGAAACGGTTGGGAACTGCCAGAAATCAGGCATCAACCAAGGATGCGGATAAGACGATAAGCCTTTACCACCCACTTCTTGGCGGAAGCTATCCATTTGATCATCGCTCAAACGGCCTAATAAAAAGGCGTGAGCATAAATACCTGGCGAAGAATGGCCTTGCGAGAAAATTAAATCGCCACCGTGTTTTTCAGAAGGGGCGCTCCAGAAATGATTTTGACCAACATCGTACAAAGTAACCGCAGAGGCGAAACTGGCGATGTGGCCACCAACGTTGGTGTATTTATTCGCACGCAACACCATCATCATGGCATTCCAGCGTACATAAGAGCGAACGGTGCGTTCCAAATCGGTATTGCCAGGGAATTTTGGCTGTTTATCGATGGTAACGCTATTGACGTAAGGGGTGGTGGCACTGAAAGGAATGTCTAAGCCAGATTGTCTGGCAGTGCTCACTAACTTTTCAATCAGAAAGCTAGCGCGATCGCTGCCTTCTTTTTCGATAACCGATTCGAGTGCTTCCATCCACTCGCGGGTTTCTTCAGGGTCAATATCGTGTAATCCGTTAACGTCGGTGTTTAAGCTGTTATTCATTACGAGGCCTGGGAAAAATCGTTGGACTATCCCTAAAAAGGATACCCGAAAAGCCCGCTTTCAGCATGTTTTTTTCCGTTTTACACCGCTTTCATTAAGTAACAATCACCAATTGATTGATCAACAACGCTACGAACTGCAAGACAACATCGAACATCCCGCCCGCTGTTTAGCCCAATCAGGACGTTTTTCAGCAAATTGTTGCTTGCCTTGCTGTTCATCATAAGGCCGCCGCAATACCTCTAATAATTCACCCACACCACTAAAATCGCCTTGCTCAGCTTTATCAATCGCCTGTTGTGCTAAATAGTTTCGTAATACAAATTTCGGATTGACCGCATTCATTGCCGCCCGTCGCTGTTGATTAGGTCGAGCATCGACTTTAAGCCGCTGTAGATAATCACTGAGCCAAGATTCAGCCATTTTTTTGACCTCATCATTTAGCGGTGCATAGCTACTGGCGTGCAAAAGCGTCTGAAAACTTGCCTCAGCATCATTCAAATCCAAATCAGCTAAACCGCGATAAAACAACGTCATATCGGTTTCAGCCGCTTTTAACAGACTCAACAAATCCGCCACCAAGCTATCGTCAGTTTGAGGATTAAAACTCAGCAAACCCAATTTATTGGCCATATTGGTCTGCCACGCTTGCTCAAACTGTTTGCTATAAACCTGCAACGCCTGCTGCAAAGGCTCGACTTGCTCAATCAAAGGATAAATCGCATTCGCCAATTGCACTAAATTCCAATAAGCAATCTGCGGTTGATTGCCAAAACGATAGCGGCGACCATTGGCATCGGTGGTGTTGGGCGTCCAATCAGGATCATAATTTTCCAACCAGCCATACGGGCCATAATCAATGGTTAAGCCCAAAATCGACATATTGTCAGTATTCATCACCCCATGCACGAAGCCAACACGCTGCCAATGAGCGACCATTTCTGCGGTTTTGCGACAAACATCTTCAAACCACTGGCCATAAACCTCAATTGACGGTTCACCCAAGTGCGGAAAGTCGTTGCGTATCGTGAAATCAACCAAGGTTTTTAAAGTTGCCAAATCTTGTCGCGAACTAAAAATCTGAAAACTACCAAAACGCACAAACGATGGCGCAACCCGACAAACTACCGCACCCGGCTCCAACTGCGGATTACCGTCATAAAACATATCCCGCAACACCTGTTCACCGGTCAACACCAAACTTAAAGCCCGAGTGGTCGGCACACCTAAATGATGCATCGCCTCGCTACACAAAAATTCCCGCACCGAGGAACGCAATACCGCCAAACCATCAGCACCCCGAGAATAGGGCGTTGCACCCGCGCCCTTTAACTGCAAAGCCAAACGCTGACCATGTTGACCAAGCACCTCGCCCAAATTAATCGCTCGCCCATCGCCTAATTGCCCAGCCCATTGCCCAAACTGATGACCGCCGTAACACATGGCATAAGGCTGCATCCCTTTTGCCAAACGATTGCCGACAAACACCTGCTGAAAATCATCCGATTCACAAACCTCGCTCGACAGCCCCAATTGCTCGGCGACTTCCTGCGAATAAGCGACTAACTGCGGTGCTTTTACTAGCGTTGGCGATACCAATGAATAACAAGCCTTATAAACTTGCCGACGATAATTTTCGGTTTCTTTATCAGCGGGTAATTGCTGGATAAATCGATTATCAAAATGCAATTGTTCGAGAGAATGAATACTAGGCATGGATGACATAAAATCAGGTTTGGATTAGTGCTTATAAGCGGCTAAGATAGCTAACTTTAAGCAACTATGTCACAAACAATTTCCCAACAGGTTTATCAATGAAAAAATCGATTACTCAATCTGCCTTAAAAGCAACAAAACTCAGTGCATTTTTGCTATTTGGCAGTATCGCTGCCAGCCAATTAACTGGCTGTTTCACCGTTGGACAAGAATTTGCCGCTCATCGCGTTACAGAAATCAAAATCGGCCAAACCAAACGCCAAGATATTAGCGAATTATTTGGCACTCCTTGGCGCACAGGAATAGAAGACGGCCGCCCAACATGGACTTACGGCATTTACAAATACGCATTATTTGGCGGCAACGACTCACAAGATTTATTGATTCGTTTCGACCCACAAGGCGTAGTTCGTTCTTATACTTTTAACTCAACTCGTAAATAACAGACGATTTGCCTGTTGTGCGTTCAACGCTATTCATTTCGCTGTTACTGGTTAGCTACACCGTAACAGCGAAAACACCACCAGAAAATCCAGTCCAACCTAAACAAGTTTTATTGCTGCAAACTGGCGATAAAACCCGACCCGAATTTTTCGTTCGCAATCTTTATCCTTGTCCACTGGAAGTCGCGATTGATTGGGGCAAACACGATAATGTCACCGCCAACCCAGACCTACCTAATCGCTTTGTCGTCGCAAGCGGCGATTCGCCAGCCTTATTTAAAGTCAGCCCCGATCACCCCCGCAAAAGCACCCAATTCAGCCTGAGCTATCGCTATATTTTTGGCAGACCATTAACCGATTATCAAAGCAGTTATCGTTACCAACCACCCATCCCACCTAAAGCCAGATTTCGCATTTCCCAAGCCTTCGATGGCAAATTCAGCCATACCGATGCCCAAAATCGCTATGCCGTGGATATATCCATGCCTTTAGATACGCCAGTTTATGCCGCACGAGCTGGGATTGTGATTGATGTCAAAGACAGCTACAGCGATCACGGCAAACAAACCGAACTCGCCAGCAAAGCCAACAGCATTCGCATTTTGCATGATGACAGCTCTATGGCGGTCTATGCCCATTTGGCGCTTGAAAAAGCCCAAGTTAAAGCGGGTATGTCGGTCGCAGCGGGACAATTGATCGCTTATTCCGGTAACACCGGCTACAGCTCCGGCCCACATTTACATTTTGCGGTACAGATTAATCAAGGGATGGAGTTGGTATCGGTGCCGTTTGAGTTTACGGATGGGGAGCAGAAGGGGGGTGAGCCGAAATTTGGGGAATGGTTGGTAGGATACGAGAATCATTAATGGATCAAAAGCCAAAGTAAGACTTTTAAAAGTTTTTAAAAATTATTTTTTAGTTTACACTTACCACATCCAGCCCTTAGCAGTAAGCCTATCGAATAATCCATGATATGCCGACCCTCTGGGCTTTTTTTTGCCTTTTGTTTAATATCAAACATGAAAACCGTCATCCTGATTGATGGAGCGTTCTTTATAAAACGCTTCCGAAAATTCAATCCTTTGCACGCGACTGATGCTAAAAGAGCCGCCCAACTTGCTTGTCGATTTGCGTTACTTCATTTACGAGAAAAAAGTCGCAACAACAGCAAACATGATAACGAACTCTATCGGATATTTTTCTACGACTGCCCACCGCTAGAAAAGAAAATGCACAATCCGATTGATAAAAAATGTGTCGATTTTTCAAAGTCAGATGAAGCCTTGTTTAGGCATGAATTACATAATGAATTGCGAAAAAAGCGCAAAGTTGCTTTACGACTTGGCCGCATTGCGCCTGATGTGGCATGGGGTTTTAAACCAGCAATCACCGAAAAACTTCTAAAAGGACAATTGACCATAGCCGAGTTAACACCTGACGATGTTGTACCGAACTTTAGACAAAAAGGCGTTGATATGCGAATTGGTTTAGATATTACATCGATCGCCCTTAAAAAACAGGCTGAGCGAATTGTCTTAATCTCTGGCGATTCTGATTTTGTACCTGCAGCAAAGTTTGCTCGAAGGGAAGGGATTGATTTTATTTTGGACCCGATGTGGCAAAGTATTCCTAGCGATTTATTTGAGCATATCGATGGTTTGAGATCGACATGTCCTCACCCTAAAAAATAGCAATTACCAAAATTTCTTAACACCAACTCAACAAATCCTCGGCAACTGCTCGCCAACCGGCCAATCCACCATCCGCCGGCCGCCAAACGCGGTGGTCATTTGCACGAAACAAAGTGTGTCGGTGATGACTTCGCCAATCATCGCGGCATCTTGACCTAAAGGATGTTGGCGCATCGCATTCAGCAATCGCTCAGCCGCCGCAGCTTCGCAAATACAAACCAATTTACCTTCATTGGCGACAAATAAAGGATCAAGCCCAAGAATTTCACAGGCGGCTTTGACTTCGGCTTTCACGGGGATTTTGGCTTCCTCAATCACCATGCCAACACCGGATTGTTGCGCTAGTTCGTTTAACACGGTCGCCAAACCACCTCGGGTTGGATCGCGTAAACAGCGGATGGCATTGGGAGCGACTGCCAGCATATCGGCAACTAAACCATGCAAGGCTGCAGAGTCGGAAACAATCGCGGTTTCAAATTGCAGGTTTTCCCGTCCAGCCATGATGGCAATGCCATGATCGCCCAAACTGCCGCTGACTAAAATCTTACAGCCGGCTTCGGCACGTTCGGAAGAAATATCTATGTCATCAGCCACCACACCAATACCGGTAGTAGTGATAAACACGCCATCGCCTTTGCCGCGTTCAACCACTTTGGTATCGCCAGTAATGATGGGCACACAGGCTTTATTCGAGGCTTGAGCCATACTGATAACGATTTTTTCTAAATCAGCCAGCGGTAAACCTTCTTCGAGAATAAAACCGGCAGCTAAATACAAAGGTTTGGCGCCAGACATGGCGACATCGTTGATAGTGCCGTGGACCGCTAATGAACCAATATCACCACCAGGAAAAAATAGCGGTGAAATGACATGACCATCGGTGCTAATAACTAAGCGACCAGCAGGCGGGGTGAATAAGGCTTGGTCGTTGCGCTGATTAAGCAGCTGATTGTCGAAATGTTTGATGAACAGGGCATCAATCAATTGCGCCATCGCTCGTCCGCCACCACCGTGGCTGAGATCGACTTTGCCGTTGATTAAATCAAGCGGGGCAGAAAAGGGATTCACGCGGGGATTTGAGAACAGCCATCTTCACCGGATGTGAAGATGGCTAAATCATTTAACGACTAGCGTTAACAGTTTGTTCTAATTCTTCACGGCTAAGGTGACGAACGTCTTTGCCTTTGACCATGTAAATAACGTGCTCACAAACATTACAGCTATGGTCGCCGATACGTTCCAAAGCTCTTGCTGTCCACAACATATCCAAAGCGCGGGTGATGTTTCTTGGGTTTTCCATCATTTGGGTAATCAATTGACGGGTGATGCTGGTGTATTCACGATCAACTTTGGCATCTTGGCCGGTAATCGCAATCACTTCGTCAATGTCAGTCCGCGCGTAAGCATCCAAAGCGCCGTTGAGCATTTCTTTAACCATTTCCAACAAATGCTCGATTTCGTAGTATTTGTCTTGGTAAAAATCCGCACCTTCTAAACGCATGGTCATTTTGGCGATTCGTGCCGCTTCATCACCAATACGCTCTAAATCGGTAATGATTTTGATGGTGGCGATTAGCATCCGTAAATCAAATGCCGCTGGCTGACGTTTCGCCATAATCTCGGTACAGTCATGGTCAATGTTTTTTTCCAAATCATTGACTAGCTGGTCTTGTTGCACCACTTTTTCGGCGCTTTCCATGTCAAAACTCATGAAGGCTTTGGTCGCCAAATCCACTTGTTGTTCGACCAAGCCACCCATCGCCAACACTTTGTTGCGAATGTCTTCCATTTCCTCGTTGAATTGACGAGAAATGTGCTGTTTGATTTTATTGTTATCCATCGCCTTAGCTCCTTAACCGTATCGACCAGTAATATAGTCTTCTGTTTGTTTTTTGGCTGGGTTGGTGAACAGCTCGCTGGTTTCACCAAACTCAATCAATTCACCCATGTACATAAAAGCGGTGTAATCAGAAACCCGCGCCGCCTGTTGCATATTGTGGGTAACGATAACGATGGTGTATTTTTCTTTCAGTTCGTTAATCAGCTCTTCGATTTTCAAGGTTGAAATCGGGTCTAAAGCCGAAGCCGGTTCGTCCAACAAAATCACTTCTGGCTCAATCGCGATAGCACGCGCAATCACCAAACGCTGTTGCTGACCACCTGACATCCCCAAAGCGTTGTCATTCAAACGATTTTTAACCTCTTCCCACAACGCGGCACCACGCAATGATTTTTCCACCACTTCATCGAGAATATGGCGGTCGTTAATGCCTTGGATTCTTAAACCGTAAGCAACATTTTCATAAATGGTTTTTGGAAATGGATTTGGCTTTTGAAACACCATCCCAACTCGACGACGTAAAGCCGCAACGTTGACGGATTTGTCATAAATATCTTCGTTATCCAGCAAAATTTTGCCTTTAATCGATACACCATCCACCAAGTCATTCATGCGATTAATACAGCGCAATAAAGTCGATTTACCGCAACCACTAGGACCGATATAAGCAGTCACTTTTTTGCGAGGCATTTCCATGTTAACGCCAAACAGGGCTTGTTTTTGGCCATAGAAAAGATCGAGATTTTCTACTTTGATACAAGTCTCAATTTGACCTTGATTTTTATCGTCTCGGTTTAAAGCACTAATGTCGATGCCGTGACTGCGTCTTTGTTCTGTTGTCATTGTCTTTGATCCAATCGTCTTGAAAGTGATTGCACTATTAATTTTCTAAAGCTCGGTATTTTTCGCGCAGGTTATTACGGATAGCGATGGCAAACATATTCAAGCCAACAATCACCATCACCAATAATAACGAGGTTGCATAAACTAAAGGTCGAGCCGCTTCGACGTTCGGGCTTTGGAAGCCAACATCGTAAATATGGAAGCCTAAATGCATAAACTTTCTATCTAAATGCAGATAAGGAAAGTTACCATCCAACGGCAAAGTTGGCGCCAGCTTAACCACGCCCACCAACATCAACGGCGCTACTTCGCCAGCAGCCCGCGCTACCGCCAAAATTAAACCGGTCATAATGGCAGGGCTGGCCATCGGTAACACGGTACGCCATAAAGTTTCAGCTTTGGTCGCACCTAAAGCCAAGCTGCCTTCACGAATTGATTTAGGAATCCGCGATAAACCTTCTTCGGTCGCGACAATCACCACTGGCAAGGTCAACAAAGCCAAGGTTAGTGAAGCCCACAATAAACCCGGCGTACCAAAAACTGGCGCAGGTGCCGCTTCTGGGAAAAAGATTCGGTCGATACTGCCGCCTAAAATGTAAACAAAAAAGCCTAAACCAAATACCCCATAAACAATCGACGGTACACCGGCCAAGTTATTAACCGCGATACGAATAATGCGAGTAATAAAACCTTGTTTCGCATATTCGCGCAGATAAACCGCCGCGATCACACCAAAGGGCGTTACCACGATTGCCATCAATAACACCATCAACACGGTACCGAAAATCGCAGGAAAAATACCGCCTTCGGTATTAGCTTCGCGCGGCTCATCGGTAATGAAGGTGATAAAGGTACTGATATATTCGATGCTTTTATCAAACAGCCCCATCGAATTAGGTCGAGTCAACTTCACAATCCGGTTCAACGGAATGTTAATTTGTTTTTGATTGGCATCAGCCACAACCAAGGTCGCTTTTTTAATTTCGCGATTTAACTCACCTAGTTTTTGCTGAATAGCTTGATATTGTTTTTCAAGCTCTTGCTTTTGATTAGCAAAATCCAAGCGAGTTGATTCGTTCCATTGTTTTTTTAATTCCAAACTACGTTGTTTAAGGCGTAAACGCTCTAAGCTGTAGTTAATCGCACCGACATCGTGATCTTGTAAATCATCAATTTCATCGCGCAAATCCAAGGTTTTTGCCAATTTCTCTTGTGCAACCGCCCAAGCTTGATCGCCTTCTGCAATCACCGAACCGCTTTCTTTAACCGAGACTAAACGGCCATAGAAATTACCCCATTCGCGACGCTCAATGCTAATCAGATCTTGTGGCTCGGATTTTTGCTGGATGTATTGCTCCTGTATCCAACGAAAATCGCCACCCAAAATATCGCGATTACCGGTTTTAACCAGAAATTGCACCAAATATTCGGCGTTATTGAGAACTTCGTGTCCCGCTGCTTTCGCTTGCGCTTCCGGCAATAACGAGGAGGCGACTTCTTCACCAATAATCACACTGGCTTGGCCTGTTTGGTCTTGATAGCGATATTCGACAATATCCGCCGGCCAAAAATGCCCCAAACCCCTTACCGCAATCAAGGCTAACAGTCCGACAACCAAAATCAGATTGATGCTCACTGCACCCGCTGTCAGCCATATCCACGGAGAACCGCTTTTAAACCATGCTTTCATCATAATGAACTGTATTTTTGTCTTAGATTTTGACGAATCATTTCCGCCAAGGTATTGACGATAAAGGTAAACATAAACAGCACCAAGGCCGCTAAGAACAACACTCGATAATGGGTACTGTTAACCTCAGACTCTGGCATCTCTACCGCGATGTTTGCTGATAGGGTACGAAGACCTTGGAAAATACTTAAATCCATCACCGGTGTATTACCGGTTGCCATCAACACAATCATGGTTTCACCGACTGCGCGGCCAAAGCCAATCATGATTGCGGAGAAAATCCCAGGACTGGCTGTTAGTAAAACAACCTTGGTCATGGTTTGCCAAGTCGTCGCACCTAACGCTAATGAGCCTGTGGTTAAGTGTTTTGGCACGCTGAAAATCGCATCTTCGGCAATCGAGAAAATCATCGGAATTACCGCAAAACCCATCGCCAAACCAACCACTAAGGTATTACGTTGGTCATAACCGATGCCAAATTCACTGCTCATCCAAGTCCGCAAATCGCCATTAAAGCAAATCGCTTCGATAGTTGGACTAATAGCAAATGCAAACCAAGCACTGAACAAAATCACTGGAATCAGCACAATCGCATCCCAACCTTCGGGAATGGTATGACGAACTGATTCAGGTACTTTTTGCCAGAAGAAAGCGAAAACCATCACCCCTAAAGGCACAATCATTAGTAAGGCAAAAATCCCTGCTAAATGCATTTCCACAAAAGGCGCTAACCAAAGACCAGCCAAGAAACCTAAAATCACCGTCGGCAAAGCGCCCATGATTTCAATCCCAGGTTTGACGTATTGACGCACTCTTGGGGTCATAAAGTAGCCGGTGTAAATCGCACCAAATAATGACAAAGGAATTGCCACCAACATCGCATAAAATGAGGCTTTTAAGGTACCAAACACCAACGGAATCAAGCTCATTTTTGGCTCGAAATCGTTGCTGGCTGAAGATGATTGCCAAATGTAATCAGGTTTTGGATAGCTTTCGTACCAGACTTTTTGCCAGAGTGATGAAAATGACACTTCTGGATGCTCGTTATCGATATGCCAGAAATGAATTTTGCTATCAGCACCTTGTAATAAGAAGGCATTGGCACGAGGCGATAAAGCTACTGCCGCTGGTTTGTTATTAGAAACCGGCTGTTTAACCAATTCACGTTCAGAGGTCGAATTGTAAATACCGACCGCGCCATTAGCATCGGCGACCAACATCCCTTTACGACGTTGCTCAGCGTTGATTGCAATCAACGGTGCTTTCGAGACTTTAAATGAACGCAGCTTTTCGACACTGAAATGATTTTTCTGGTCGCGGACCATACTCCATTGCGATAACTCGCCTTGGGTATCGCCAATCAATAAGGAAATATCACCATTTAAAAATTCGATACTGCTAATCTCGATGCCTTGATTCATCACATTAAGCTTGTGCTTAATGGTTGGCTGAGTTTTATCGCTAACATCAAAAATCGTCAAATCGCCTTTGCGATTAGCTAGATAAAGATTACGTTGTTCTTTATCCAACAACATAAAATCAACGTCACTACCAACGGTTTCTAACAACACATCGCTACGTTCTAGGGTGATTTCTTCATCAAATAAGGATTTTTTCTGAGTTAAACCTGCCAACACCATTCGATTATCAGCGGTTTTTGCCACCAAAGTGCCACTTTCGTCATCGACTTTAAAAGCAACCTGGCTTAACGCTTGGCCATTACTATCAACCACAACCGGTTGATTGCCTAATGGATATTGAATCGATGGCGTGATGACACGTTTGCCATCGGGATAGCTGAGTTTGTAATCATGCTTAACAATTAACGCACGACCATCCGATAAGCCGTAAATCACTTCGGCTTTATCAAAATCACCATGTGCAAAACTGGTAACAGTGACTTTTTCAGGTATCGGTAAATTTTCAGTGGCAATGGTTGTACCATCGGCCACCTTAAAGAAAATCGCTTTGCCAGTTTCGGTAAATCGCACCGCTACTTCATTTTGCTCTTCCATCGCTAACAACAGCGTCGCACCTAAAGCAGGTTCTGGCGTGTCATATTGAGCAACGGACTCGGCATGAGAGGATAGCAATAGTGGAAACACCACATACAGCAAGTAAAAAAAGATCAGGACGATTGCGGCAATAATACTTAAACCACCAACAACCACCGCACGGGCAACTAATTTATCTTTAACGAGTCTCCAGCGTTGATAACGATCACTAGCCATCATATCTAGCTGGGAAGAGTGGGGCTGGGTTGAATTAACTTCAGACATAACCAAGTATCAGTAGTAAACATCCTGCCATTTTGACATAGCACGACCGTTTTAAATAGAAAAGCCGACAACTGCTTTAGCAATCATCGGCTCTAAATAAGCACGCAAAATCCGAACCATTAAGATTTAGACCCAATTTTGCTCTGCCATCCATAGCCGCATCCTTGCGCCATCATCCATTTTTAGACTTCCATGACAATCTTATTTCACTAAACCTAAAGCTTTTTCTGCTGCTTTAGCTGGCAATGGAATGTAACCATCTTTCACAACAACTTGTTGACCAGATTTAGATAAAACCATTTTGATGAACTCTCTTTCTAATGGTGCCAATGGCTCATTAGGTTTTTTGTTCACGTAGATGTACAAGAAACGAGTCAAAGGATAAGCACCAGAAATTGCGTTTTCAGGTGTTGGATCAACAAACGCACCGCCATCTTTCTTAGTTAAAGGCACTGCTTTAACGCCAGAAGTTGAATAACCGATACCTGAGTAACCGATACCGTTAGCAGAAGTTGTTACAGACTGTACAACTGACGCTGAACCTGGTTGTTCGTTGACGTTGCTTTTGAAATCGCCTTTGCACAATGCTTCGTCTTTGAAGAAGCCATAAGTACCCGATACTGAGTTACGACCGTAAAGCTGGATTGATTTACCTGCCCAACCGCCGGTTAAGCCCGCTTCACCCCAAGTGGTGATGTCAGAAGCGTGACCACATTTACGAGTAGAAGACATGATCGCATCTACTTGTGAAATGCTTAAGCCTTTAACTGGGTTGTCTTTGTTAACAAATACCGCCAAAGCGTCAATCGCAACTGGAATCTTGGTAGGTTTGTAACCGTATTTGCTTTCGAAATCGTCGATTTCGTTGTCTTTCATTTCACGGCTCATTGGACCTAAGTTAGCAGTACCTTCGGTCAATGCTGGTGGCGCAGTTGATGAACCAGCCGCTTGAATTTGAATATTTACGTTTGGATAAATTTTGCCAAACTCTTCTGCCCACAAGGTCATCAAGTTAGCCAAGGTATCAGAACCAACACTAGAAATGTTGCCTGAAACGCCGCTTGCTTGTGCGTATTCTGGAAGAGCAGGATCAACAGCAGCAGGCGCTGCAGCCGCTTGTCCGCTGAACAATGCAGCAGAAGCAAAGCCAAATCCCAAAATCAATGATTTCAGTTGAAAGGTATTTTTCATATTTTTTCTCATTTCGAGTGTTAAAACTGGATTCTATACTGCCAGTTAGGCGTGACAATAGTATGAACCTTTTATGACAGTTTTGTGACAACGGCAAGATTGTAAGCGCGGCTTATGGTTTTTACCATTATTCACTATTTGATAGGCGTCGGTTGTTGCTGGGCTAGTTTCAAAAAGCTGTAACAAAAGTCAACGCTAGCATCATTATTGATATCGATACGCTCCAACTCTTGCCAAGCTTGACGATCAAAATCAGGGAACAAAGTATCCGCCTCGAATGCTTGATGAATTTCGGTCAGATACAGGTAATCGGCATGAGGCAACAAAGCCTGATACAAAGTCGCACCACCAATAATAAACACCTCGGACACATCGCCACAAGCTTGTAAGGTACTATTGATATCGGCAAACACCTCACAACCCATTGGTTGATAATCAGGATTACGACTGATCACCAAATTCCGCCGCCCAGGCAAAGGCCGCCCAATCGCATCAAAGGTTTTTCTACCCATAACAATCGGCGCACCCATGGTAATTTTCTTAAAATGCTTTAAATCAGCCGACAAATGCCAAGGCATCTGCCCATCCAAGCCAATCGCCCGATTACTTGCCATTGCTACGATCAATGAAATTTTCATGGTTTATGTTTAAGATGCCAAGATTCTAAATTTGCGGCACATGATATATGAAGACATCGATTTTACTGGTTTTTACTGGTGGCACCATTGGCTCCCAAGCCGAAAACGGCAACATCGACCTCAATCCCAATGCCGGTTTTAAATTACTGCAATTATTCAAGCAGCGTTTTGCCACCGCCGAACAAATCAGTTTTAAAACTTTACAGCCGCTGCAAATTCTCAGCGAAAACCTGCATCCGCAGCATTGGACAACCATCATCAACGCCATCGAAGCCGAAGATTTAAGCCAATTCGACGGCATTATCGTCACTCACGGCACCGATACCTTGGCGTTCAGCGCCTCGGCTTTAGGCTTGTACTTCAATCAACTATCGATACCTTTATTAATGGTATCCAGCGATTTACCGCTCGATAATCCGCAAGCCAACGGCATTCCTAATCTGATCGGCGCCGTCGAATTTATTCGCCAAATTGCCGAAGCGGGCGTGTTTGTCGCCTATCAAAACCCACAACAAATCCTACAAATCCACCAAGCCACTCGCTTGGCGCAATGCTTAGCGCTCAGCAGCGATTTCATCAGCGCCCAATCAAAAGCCTATATGAATTTTACCGAGCAAGGTTTTCAACGCTTATCCGATAAGGCGGCAACCACGCTTAAGCCGATAAAACTAAAAGCCGACTTTTCAGCACGCATTTTGCTAATCAAACCTTACCCCGGCTTGAATTACGATCAATTTAATCTCGATCAAGCCGATGCGGTTTTGCATGATTTGTACCACTCCGGCACCGCTTGCAGCAGCGACGCGTATGGTCAACAACATGATTTAGTGGCTTTCATTAAACGCTGCCGCCAACAAAATATAAATATCTATCTAGCGCCAGCGATTCATTCCGACAGTGCCTACAGCTCCACCCGCGAACTACTCGCCCACGGCGGCGAAATGATTTGGAATTTGTCACTAGAAGCCGCTTACGCCAAGCTATTACTGGCTTATAGCAACTTCAATACTTCGCAGGCGATTAGTGAGTTTTTGGCGGGGGATATTGCAGATGAGCATATTGGCTAATCCGATATTCTTTTTTATCACTACCAATGCAACGCCCGTAACCTCGGAAATTTTTTATATTGATGCTCTTCCATTCGCGTCATAACATTCAGCAAAGCCTCAAGTGCATCAACGATATAAGGGCCTTTATTCAACATCACACATTCGGCTCTAACTGCCATTGCTGCATCAGTAAATTCCGCTAGGGATTTAGTCCCTTTTTTTGCGATAGATTCCAGTACCTGCGTAGCCCAAATCACCGGCACATGAGCGGCTTCACATAACCACAACAATTCTTCCTGGATTTCAGCTAAACGCGCACTGCCTAATTCAACCGCCAAATCGCCACGAGCGATCATAATCCCTAAGCTATGGCGTCCTATAGTGCCTAAGATAATTTCCGGTAAGTTTTTAACCGCTCGGTTAGTTTCAATTTTGGCGATGATCGGTAAATCACCGGCATCGCGAGCCGCCAATTCTTGCATCAAACATTCCATGTCGGCTAACGACTCGACAAAAGAAAAACCGATTAAATCAGCGTGAGTACAGGCAAAATCTAAATCTTGGAAATCTTTTTTGCTCAGTGGTGACAGCTCTAAATCGGTTTCAGGAAAATTAATACCTTTATCGTTTAATAAAGAAACGCCATTGCTACGAACTTTGGTGACTTTTAACAACGCACCTTGATCACTAATCGACTCGACTTCGGCGCCTATCTTGCCGTCATCAAGCCATACTGGATCGCCGACTTTAAGCTTGTTGATTGCATCTGCCAAGGTACACCCAATTTGCGCGGGTTTGATTGGCTTGCCATTGTCATCGCAAACCGCGGGTGCGCCGAGAATGGCATGATCAGTAAGCAATAACTGATCGCCCTTAAACAACATTATCTTTTTCGGCTTACCAGTAAATCGACCCAATTGACTGCTTAATAGCTCGTCGCCATTCTGCATCAAGCTTAAGTCACAGCCAGCGGCGATATAACTGCTTTTATCGCATTTAACTTGCCATTGATGAGCTGATAATACTTTTTCAACGATCAGTGTTCTGGCTTTGTCGCGAGTATCGATAAACTTGATTTCACTGCCTTCAGTTAAGCTTTTAAAAAACTCATGAGCGACAGGTATAGAGAACAAGCCGGATTGATCCTGAGTTAAAGCCTCGTCAGGCACACTCGCATCAAACAAAACCAATCGCCCCGGCGTGACGCAATGACCGAATTCATCACGCTTCACTTTTAAATGATAAATGGCAGGACCTAGCTCAATATCACCGGTTCTAATTTTATGCCCAGCCAAGTCCATCAAAATCCGACAATTGAAACCGGTTTCAGCTTCTGCACGACGAATATTACGAATCATGGCTCGCCACAAATTAGGATTGTCATGAGCACAATTAATCCTCGCACAAGTCATGCCTTTATTAAGCAATGCGTTGATTAACTCATAATCCCAAGCGGCATCAGTAGCCAAAGTCACCATGACATGGCCTTTTTTATCTTGGAAATGCTGACCAAATAACTGAATCGTGTGCTGTTCTAGCAACTGGTGGCCGCGATTAAAGCCGTTTTCGCTGGGATTTTTGGCTTCGATGTTACAACTATTATTGGTTGCTCGATTCAAAACATCCAACACCGCATCCAGCGTTGATAACACTGAGGATTCAGCTCGCCCCAAGGATGACAAACCCGCTTGCGCCAAACGCAGTTGCAAATGTCTAAGGTCAAACTGTCTTAAGGCAAGATAGGCGGCGAGATTGATGGCGCTTTTGGTGAAAACCCCAGCCGGAAAATAGGGCGTATATTGTTTTAGCCTAAGCTCAGCGTGACTAATCACTTGAACTCGGATGTCACTAACATCTAAGCGCAGCTGTTCCAATATATCTAAATAAAAATCTTGACCAGTCTGGGTTAAATTCTCACTCGCCATCCTCGAATCTCCATCAATTGAGAGGCTTTAAAAATCAATAATCAAAAACTATGACCATTCCAGCCGATAAATATCATTGCGTCGATTAGCCAGATTGCGAGTTGCGCCACGGGTTCTGACTTGTCGCAATAGCTCCAAATTCACATCAGCAATTAAGGTCATTTCTGTATTCGGCGTCGCTTCCGCCAAGATAGCATCGTGTGGAAACGAGAAATCACTCGGGCTAAAAATAGCGGCTTGCGCATATTGAATATCCATATTCTCGGCGTCCGGCAAATTGCCAACACTGCCGGCTATCGCCACAAAACATTCATTTTCAATTGCCCGAGCGTGTGAACAATAACGCACCCGTTGATAAGCATTTTTGGTATCAGTCCAAAATGGCACAAACATGATTTGCGCACCTTCCATCGCCGCGAGTCGCGCCAATTCTGGAAATTCGGAGTCGTAACAAATCAGCACCGCTATTTTGCCGCAGTCGGTATCAAATACTTTCAGCGCATCGCCACCTTTAACCCCCCAATAACTCACTTCGTCTGGGGTGACATGGATTTTGTATTGGGCTTCAAAAGTGCCGTCACGGCGTAATAACCAAGACACATTGTAAAGTTCATGAGCGCTGTATTCCGGCATTGAACCAGCGATAATATTGATGTTGTAAGACATCGCCATTTGTAACAAGCCATTTCGAATTTCACTGCTATAGCCAGCCAACATCCGAATCGCGTCCGCTGGACTTTTGTCGTTGAACAAGCCCATTAACGGTGCGCTCATGTATTCGGGGAACAGCACGAAATCAGCGTGATAACCGGCCACGGCGTCGATAAAAAATTCGGCGTGCTGTAGTAATTCTTCAACACTTTTTAAAGTCCGCATCTGCCATTGCACCACGCCCAAACGAATCACGTTTTTCGGACTGCCGAGGGAGGGCAAGGTATCAACATAATCCAAGTTGACCCATTCCAGCAGCGTTGCGTAACCGTGTGAGTCAGCATCACCCGGCAAGTATCCCGTCAAAAGTTTGCGAACATGAAAACCATTGGCTAATTGAAATGACAAGACGGGATCAAAAATCTCACGATTTTTAACCTCTTCAATATATTTAACCGGCGTTAGGGTATTGGCATAGCGGGTGTAACCGGGAATACGACCACCCGCAATGAAGCGTTTAAGATTGAGGTTTTGACACAATTCTTTTCGCGCGTCATAAAGTCGTCGTCCTAAGCGCAGGCCGCGAAATTTTGGGTGAACAAAAATATCGACACCATACAGGGTGTCGCCATCATCCGTGTGATGAGTTAGATAACCGTCACCAGTGATTTGATTATAGGTATGAACATCACCAAAGCGGTTGTAATCAACCACCATACTGAAAGAGGCCGCTACTAACAGGCCGTTATCTTCAATGCCGATTTGACCTTTTGGAAAGCGAGTGATTTGTGAAATGTATTGATCTTGTTTCCAAGCACCGCCCAAGTTATCGTAGACATGCCCCATCAACTCAGCGATTTGTTGATAATCATCTAAGCCAAGATGCCTTAAAAGCAGTTTGTGTTTTTTTAATTTGTTCTTCTTCATCTTCTTATTATTACCAAAGCCGAGTGACAAACGTGTGACAGCATTCAATCTAACGGATGATTATTAACCATTCATATCAGCAAGGTAGCTAGAAAAAACGCCTTATGTTATTAACTGGTTTTACGCAGCGCTTGTATGTTCAACAGCGAATTAGCGTTAAAGAAGGCGGGAATGACGAAGCTAACAATAATAACCAAGTCAATGATATTGAAGCTAACTCCCTGTAGCTTTGGTGACTGGAGTTTTAGGGCGGGGTAACATCGGTGATTAACTAATTTTGTTACTTAAACCAACTAATTAAGATTTAAAAAGGATTAAACGTGATAGCACAATTGGAAGGTATCTTAAATTTAGTTACTGGTTCCTTGGTTCTGTTTTCCAGTATCGGGATTTTTGTTTTAACCTTAAACGCCCGTTACACCCATGCCATAGCCAGAGTTAGAGAGCTTTATGATGAAATAAAAGCGGGGCATCAGGATGCTGAAAAACTCGAAAAAGAACTGGATTTAATGGTATTTCGCTGCCATTTATTGAAATGGAGTTTTGCGCTGCTTTTATCTAGCGCCATCAGTAGCGGGACTTTTTTACTGTGTTCGATTTTTTCAAAATTCCTTAGTTACATAGGCCCTGAAATCCTTTTAAGCTGTTTAATTTTCAGCGTTTTATTTATTTTCAGCTCAATGGTGTTTTTGTTTCGCGATGTCTTGGTGTCATTAAAAGCCACCCTAATTCATATTGAACGCCTACAGGATTAAACCTTTGTCACAGAAGCTTAATAAGTCTGCCGTAAAGTAATCGGGTTTTGTCGCATTTTAAACTTCAATATGATTTACACCGCATTCATCAAAGGCAAAAACTACCGCTTTCCAGACTTAGCGACTTTATTAGCTAAGGCATCGCCGCGTCGTTCAGCGGATGAACTGGCTGGGATTGCTGCTGAATCGGAACTTGAGCGAGCAGTCGCCCAAAAAATCCTCGCTGATGTGCCCCTCCAACACTTTCTTGATCAACCACTGATTGCGCCTGAAGTTGATGAAGTCTCGAAATTAATTTTAGAGCAACACGACGCCCAAGCATTTACCGCTATCCAATCATTAACCGTTGGTGAATTCAGAGAATGGTTATTGGCTGGCGAACACGATTTATCAGCAATGGCTTTTGCCTTTACCCCAGAAATGGTGGCTGCGGTGAGCAAAATCATGCGCAATCAAGAATTGATTGCCGTTGCCAGTCGTTGCCAAGTGATTAGCCAATTCCGTAACACTATCGGTTTACCGGGGCGGCTTTCAACCCGCTTACAACCCAACCACCCTACCGATAATCCTCGCGCAATTGCCGCCAGTATTCTGGATGGTTTGCTTTATGGCTCCGGTGATGCGGTGATCGGCATCAATCCCGCCACGGATAATCTCGACAACGTTCACACTTTATTGAATTTACTCGATGAAGTGATCAATCAACATCAGATTCCCACTCAATCCTGTGTTTTGTCACACGTCACCACCAGCATGGAACTGATGCAAAGAGGCGCTCCGATTGATTTGGTGTTTCAGTCGATTGCTGGCACAGAAGCTGCAAATCGTAGCTTTGGGATTGATTTAGCCATGCTAGCCGAAGCGAAAGCGATGGCAGAAGATTTAGGGCGCGGCAGTGTTGGCCAACAAGTAATGTACTTTGAAACCGGCCAAGGCAGTGCGCTATCGGCCAACGCGCATCATGGCATTGATGCTCAAACTTGTGAGGCCAGAGCTTATGCCGTCGCCCGCGCTTTTTCGCCGTTACTGGTCAATAGCGTGGTTGGTTTCATCGGCCCCGAATATTTATACGATGCCAAACAAATCATTCGCGCTGGTTTAGAAGATCATTTTTGTGGCAAGCTTTTAGGCTTACCGATGGGCTGTGATATTTGCTATACCAATCATGCCGAAGCCGATCAAAACGATATGGATAATTTGCTGACCCTGTTAGGCGTGGCAGGTTGCAATTACATCATGGGCATTCCCGGCTCAGACGACATTATGCTGGCTTACCAAAGCACATCATTTCATGATGCGCTGTATTTGCGGCAATTATTGAATCTACGCCCCGCCCCTGAATTTGAAGCATGGTTGAATAAGATGGGGATTTTTAATGGCCATAATTGCTTAGCCAATGACCAATCTAAGCAACGATTTTTAAATCAATTTAAATCACTACCGCAGTTTTAACCATGAAAGACGCCTGGCACAGCTTAACTGAATTTACTCCCGCTAGAATTGCTCAAGGTAGAGCAGGATTTAGCTTACCGACCGAAGCAATCCTTGAGTTCCAACTCGCCCACGCTGCCGCTCGCGACGCTGTTCAGCAAAACTGGCAAGTCGAGCAATTTAATCAAAGCTTAATAGCGTCGGGCTTTGAAACCATTCAACTCAACACATTAGTCAGCAATCGCGTCCAATATTTACAACGGCCTGACTTAGGCCGCCAACTCGATCAAAGTTCTAAAGACCTGCTTCAGTCTTATTCAGACAGTAATTACGATCTGGTGATGATTGTCAGCAATGGTTTATCGTCGTTAGCCATCGATCAACATGGTCTTAACTTGCTGAAAAGCATTGATCTCGCTTTTCAAAATAGCCCGTTAAAACTGGCTCCGATTTGCTTGGTCGCAAACGCTAGAGTGGCCTTGGCTGATGAAATTGGTTCTTTACTAGGCGCTAAATCCGCCGTGATTTTAGTCGGCGAACGCCCAGGACTCAGTGTGGCAGATAGTATTGGCGCTTATTTAACCTATGCCCCCAAGCTTGGCAATACTGATGCCGAACGCAATTGTATTTCCAACATTCACTCGCCAGACGGTTTAAGTTACAGCTTAGCCGCGCAAAAACTGGCTTATTTAACCTCGCAAGCGCGATTGAAAGGATACTCAGGTGTGTTATTGAAAGATGATGATGTTTCAAGCACCTATATTCAACAAAACTTCGCATAACTGGATTTATTGATTAATAACAAAGCCTAGTGACAAGCGTGACACAGGTGGGGCAATTAAATAAAAGACTGATTTTTTAAAGCCCTATGGTTTTAAACCAAAATAGTCATCTATAAAGCCATAGGCTTTACCTTCAACATGATTGACTATTGGCTTCGTCATTCCCGCGAAGGCGGGAATCTAGGTGGTTGGCTTCGAGGTCTGGATTCCCGCCTTCGCGGGAATGACGGCTATATCCGAGAATGACTGAAACTCCTGCGTAACATCAGTTAAATCACACTAACCAGTAATGAACGGTAGAATCACCGATAATCGTTAATTCAATGGATTACACAAGGTGAAACATGAGCAAAAATAATTCCGATAAAGAAACCAAACACGCTTATAAAGAAAACCTTAAATTGCTACAAATTGAATTGGTTAAATTGCAGAAACATATTATTAAGCATAATGACAAAATTCTAATCGTCTTTGAAGGTCGTGATACCGGCGGCAAAGACGGTACTATCAAGCGGATTATTCAACATTTAAGCCCTCGCGAAGTGCGAGTAGTTGCTTTAGGTAAACCATCTACTCGTGATTTAAGTTCTTGGTATTTTCAGCGTTACACGGCACATTTACCCGCTAGTCAAGAAATGGTACTTTTCAATCGCAGTTGGTATAACCGAGCTGGCGTTGAACGAGTGATGGGATTTTGCAGCGATGCTGAATATCAAGAATTTATGGAAACCGTGGTTGATTACGAGCAATTATTGGTACGCTCAGGTATTAAACTGCTGAAATATTATTTAGATATTAGTAAAGATGAACAGAAAAAACGCTTAAAAGAGCGCAAAGAAAATCCATTAAAACAGTGGAAAATCAGTCCGATTGATAAAGCGGCTCAAAAACAATGGCATCAATACAGTGAAGCGCGAAATATCATGTTGGCCAGAACCCATCATCTAGTCGCACCGTGGACTGTGGTTAGAGCCGATGACAAACCCGCTACCCATATCAATGTCATTAAAGACATGCTGTTGCGATTGGATTACAAAGATAAAGATCACAGCTTGGTTTTACCCGATACCCAAATTGTTTTTAATTACGAAGAAGCCTGTTTGCACAATGGCATGATCGCGCCTTAGAACGGCGTTAATAATCCCGAAACTACCCGCTAATTTCTGATGAATCTAAAATACAAAGTCCATCCTTGGCATGGCATATTTCCCGGCCCCAAAGCACCAGAAACCGTGACTGCCTTTATCGAGATTGTGCCTTCCGATACCGTCAAATATGAAATAGACAAAGAAACCGGCTATTTGAAAATTGATAGGCCGCAAAAGTTTTCCAACATGATTCCAACCCTTTACGGTTTTATCCCGCAAACCCTGTGCGGCGAAAAAATAGCCAATAATGCTACGTCAAAATCCGACGGCAAAGTAATACGCGGTGATGGCGACCCACTCGATATTTGCGTGTTGTGTGAACGCAGCGTGACCCATGGCGATATTCTTTTACAAGCGATACCCGTCGGTGGCTTTCGGCTGTTAGACGGTGATGAGGCTGATGACAAAATCATCGCTGTAATGAAAGGCGATGAGTTTTATCATCAATGGCGCGACATTAGCGATTGCCCCGAATCCTATATCAACCGCTTAAAACACTACTTTTTGACTTACAAAAATCTGCCACATGAGGAAAGCGTCTGCAAAATCACCGAAGTCTATGGCCGCGAAGAAGCCCACAGAGTCATCAATTTAGCCTTGGCCGATTATCAGGATGAATACGGCGAGTTCCACGAATAGTGTTTGATTAATGACGATGAATGCCTTTAATTTTATGCGCCATGGTTTTGATAAATTCATCGTCTTCTTTATCGCCAATATCGGCAAAATCAATCACCTGATAATTTCGACTGCGTTGATACGGCCAGGGCGATTCAGCTAAGGGATACAAAGCAGTCAAACGAGTCGTCTGAGTATAGTTTTGCTGGCTGCGTTTGATGAAGGCCGGAATCTGATCATTACTTAACCAAGTCATTTCCAGCAAACCATCAGCGCTTTGTTGCTGATAATCAATGGCTTTTTGCTTGAACAGCATTTGTTCGCCAGTTACCTGAAAAGCTTGCATATCAATTAAACAGGCAATGCCTCGCCAATTCAGCGTAAGGCCAATGGCATCCAAATCAGCGGGTAAGTAATCGAGTATTTGTTGTGATGAATGAGAAATTTGCTGGTAACTAATCAAGCCATTAGCCGACTTTGTCCACGCTTCGCCACTATGCTCGTTCAAATTCTCAGTTTCAACGAAATTATCACCGCGCCAAAAATGCCATTGATAAGTTTGTTGCTGATTGCCCGTGATAACCACGGTTTCAAAATCAGCGGCAATCTTTGGTAACTGCGCTTCTGCAACTAACACTGGCGTATAAAACACCATTACCAACAACCAATAACACCACCGTAATGACATCATTGCCCAGCTTTAAAATTTAAAGCTTTCGCCATCACTTGATAGATATAGCTTTGCTCTTGGATACCGTGAAATAAATGCGCTTTTGGACCACTAGCAAAAATCGCTACATCTTCGGCGGCATGGGTTTCGCTTTCTAAAGGCACCATGGCTTCTTGTAAAAAATCAGGATGGGATGTGTCAACATGGCTCAAATCCTGACGCCCCGTTGCACCGCGATAACCTGGACCATTGGCATAACCTAAAGTGGTATAGGGCAAGCCATTTTTATCAGTGGATGGCGTAGCTTTACCGGTTTCTTTCACTAAACCCAAAATCGGATTGCCACGTTGCGGATAGCCAGCAATGGTAAAAGTATGACTGTGATCAGCAGTGACAATCAGCAGCGTGTCTTTAGGATTAGTCTTTTGCTGGGCTTGGCGAACCGCATTGGATAATTCTATGGTATCGGTCAAAGCACGAAAGGCATTGCCAGCATGATGGGCTTGGTCAATCCGTCCCGCTTCCACTACCAACACATAGCCTTTTTTATTTTTCGATAACAAATCAATCGCTTTGGCGGTCATCTCGGTCAGCGATGGCTCACCGGCTGTGTCGTTAGGGCGGTCATGTTCATATTCCAGGTGCGAACGCTCGAACAAACCGAGTAAGTGATCAGTTTGTTTAGGGTCAATCGCGTCAAAACCCGCGCGATCATAGACATAAGCTGCTTTCGGATAATTGGTTAACCATTGTTGGGTTAAATCCTGACCATCTTTGCGGCTACCAAACTTACCGGCATCTTCTGGATCAGGCATAGTGCTAGGTAAAAACATACTGCGACCACCACCTAATGCCACTTCCAAGCCATTGCCATAGCTAAAATTGATGAGTTGCTTGGCAATATCGGTGACAGTGGCATCGGCTGGGATTTGTGCATCGGATTCCCAATCACGCTCGGAAGTATGGGCATAACAAGCGGCGGGGGTGGCGTGGGTAATTCTGGCGGTGGAAATAATCCCAGTTGATAAACCGTGTTGTTCAGCTTGCTCGATGATGGTTTTGACTTGTTGGGCGTTAACGATGTCAGCGTTTTTCTCTTTGCGATTGACGGCACTGCTAACTGATAACTGACCATCATTGGTTTTAACCCCGCTGATAATCGCAGTCATGGTCGGTGCTGAATCCGAAGTTTGTTGATTTACGCTATAGGTTTTCGATAAGGCCAGATACGGCAGCTTTTCAAAACTCAATGAATGCTCTTCGCCACCACGATTATTCGCTTGCGCCTGACCTTCTAAAATCCGCGCGGCGGTAATCGTCGAAATCCCCATGCCATCGCCGACAAACAAAATCACATTTTTAGCCACGCCCTTTTGCGGCTTTAACTGCTCGCTATCGGCAATCGCCAGTTGGCCGTTTTGTAGCCAGAATTCGGTAGTTTCAATGGTGTTATCTGCCCAAGAAGAGGTGGCAGAGATGAGTAAGAAAGCAGAGATAAATCGACGGTATTTCATAATTAATACTTGAACCAAAATAAATGGATAATTTAAACGGTGTTTTTGGTTAGTTTACCAACCAGTTAAGGCTTTTCCGTTCGTCCTGAGCCTGTCGAAGGATGAACGGAAAAGCCGAATTCATCGCCGCTCATGCTTCGACAAGCTCAGCACGAACGGCTTAAGTGGCAAGCAAGATTGATGAGCTGAAATTCCTGTTTACTTTTATTTAACTACTTAAGCCAATTAAAATAATAAATAGCCTAAAACTCCAAAATCATTAAATATCTGTCATTTATTTCACTGACAATTTTAAAATCCCAACGCTCAAAACGCTTTTTATGTTTGGTGCTAACCAGACACCGTCCATGAGAAAAATGATCCCGCATCCATTGAATCCGCGCCGCTTCCAAACCAGAGCCGACGCCTTTGCCGCGATGCTCTACCTCGACCGCCATCATATAAAGTATATGGGTATCCGAAGCCCAATCAGCGGCTTTAATACCACCCACTGCAATCAACGAACCTTCAAGATCATAAGCTGCGAAAAACTTTTTATAAAACGGTTGTTCCTCAACCGAGTTTATCTCAGTCACCAATCGAGCTCTCTCATAGCGTTCAGATTCACTGGGGCAATTAGAGCTCAGCAAATTGACGGCAGCAGCTAATGCCTCCGGCGTGTTATCTAAAGGACGGATGGTGTAAGTTTTCATTGATAATCAGTGGAAGTGCTACCCAAGCCAAGTCATTGCTGCTTTAACAAGCCTCAAAATCTTGGTTTAGGGCAAAAATGGTCGGCAAAGTGCCGTTGAAGATTAGTAAATGTTGCTAACCGGACTTAATGTGACGCCCAGCTTTGACGCATCATGTCGGCATGAGCCATCAAATCATTGAACGCCTGAACGCTATCGCGATGATAAGGGTGTCTGGTGTTGTGTAAAGGGTGACTTAAATCTTCGGCCAAATCACTAATGACTCGTTCGATTTCTAAAAGCTCTTTGGGTTTTCTAGTAATTACTTCCATCATCTTCTCTCATATTTTCACTTATTTGAGCCTTTAGATTACAAGCGTTCTGTGACAAAAATATGACAGCAAAAATCAATCTAGCCATCGACAAGGTAGCGCCAAAAAAATCATTATGTTATTAATCTAAACTTAAATTAACTTAGCAAAATAAGGAGAGATTATTTATGGCAAAGTCAGCAAAAAAAGACGACAGAAAGAAAGTCGCGTTGGATTTAGATGTTTACGAAACCCTGAAAAATTTTTCAAGACACAAGGGTTTAAAACTAAGACACCTGATTGCCGCAATGACCGATATAACGCTATCGAATGAGACCATTAACAATCAAATTGTTGATTTGGCGACAATCAAAGGTATAGAAGAACCGAATTTAAAAGCAGAAATATCGGATCAAAATCCTCCGATTTAAACCAAACTGGGCAAAGGCGGCAAAGTTTAATCTGCCGCCTAACGCTGGCCATTTATAACAAAATCAAAGCCCAAGTCGCCGCCGCCCAGATTAGCGACAACATCACCGCTGCAGAACCAATATCTTTGGCACGACCCGACAATTCGTGATGCTCCAATCCAACCCGATCAACCACCGCTTCCACGGCTGAATTCAACAACTCAACCACTAACACCAGTACCACGCTGCCAATCAACAACACTTTTTCAATCGCACTAGTGTCGAAATAAAAAGCCAGTGGCGTACTGACCAGTAACAAAAGCACTTCTTGCCGAAACGCTTCCTCATGCTGCCAAGTAGCTTTAAAACCTGCGATTGAAAAAATACAGGCGTTGATTAAACGCTTTAAGCCTTTTGCATTTTGATTAGCCATCTTGGGTCCTTTAATAGTAAGTAGTTAAATAAAAGTAAACAGAAATGTCAGCGTATAAATCTTGCTTGCCACTTAAGCCGTTCGTGCTGAGCCTGCGAAGCATGAGCGGCGATGGTTGGGATAGCCTTAACTTACTTGCCAAACGATCAAGATTTTATTTGCGTAATTGCCGATTTACTTTTGTTGTAGTGCTTATTTATTTTTGACTAGCGTTGTTAGGCCGCAGGTAGCGCCAGCGGTGAAGAGCGATCAAGCCAATTGATTAACTCCAACCGCCCGTCGTGATGCTCGACAATTGCGGTGCAGCTTTCGACAAAATCACCAGTGTTGACGTACAAAAACTGGTCGATGGTTTTAATTTCCGCATGATGAATATGACCACAAATCACTCCATCTAAACCTTCGTGTCTTAGGGTGTGAACAATATTTTCTTCATAATCAGAAATAAACTGCACCACGTTTTTAACTTTGTATTTGATATAAGCCGCCAAGGAAAACTGCGACTGCAAGCCAATCCAACGCCGAATCGGCCTTAAAAAGCGATTGATTTCAATCAGCCAGTCGTAACCGACACTGCCGACTTTCGCCACCCATTGATGATGTCTGGCAATCGCATCGTATTCATCACCATGCACTACCAAAAACCGTTTGCCTTCCGCTGTGGTGTGAATTGCCGAGTTTCTAACCTCAATATCACCAAACACATAGTGGTCATAATCCCTGACGTTTTCATCATGGTTACCAGGAATATAAAAAATCTGGGTGCCATGACGAGCTTTACGGAGAATTTTTTGAATCACGGTATTGTGATCGCGCGGCCAATACATCTTTTTCGACAACGACCAAAAATCAATAATATCGCCAACCAAATACAAGGTTTCGCTGTCGTTATGCTTTAGAAAATCCAGCAACACATCGGCTTGGCATTGGGTAGAACCGATGTGTAAATCGGAAATCCAGATAGTTCGGTAAAGATTGCTATTCATCAATAAACGCTAATTGCGGGTATTTTTAAGACCAGCAGATTGTCGTTTGGATTTGTGACAGTAGAATGACAGGGGAGATTGTTTTGACAGACTTAGGACGAGGAAACCGCGAATGATTGATACAGTTTTAAAAAATTTAACCCCGCAAAATCAAAAAATCGCTTCACCAGATTGGCATCAAGATTTATTACTAGAGCGAGACAAGGCTTTGAAAAATCAACAGGATCATTTTATTGATTGGGCTGATGCAAAATTGCAGATTCTCAGAGGGTATAAATAATTTTGTGTAAACGGTCACTTGGCAGGAAACTGTCGTTACTTTGCGAGGAATAGAAATGACCGACACAAAATCAATCCCGACCGACCTGATAGATGCCTTATTGTCAGGTTATAAAAAACCCGAAGA